>JAYZAL010000041.1:0-91679 GCA_036339735.1 Candidatus Poribacteria bacterium | reverse complement strand
GACAGCTCTATACAAAACGCCGAAAAACTCCCCATGAAGAACCCTTCAGCCAGGCCTAACTGGCCACTTACCCACCCCGCACGGACTGCAGGGTAGAGGCACCTCTACCTGAAGAACGAAGGAACCCCGCCCAATAGCGTTCAGCCTCATTTCTTTGGCCTGAGTTTTAGCCCGTAAATAACACAGAATAAAGGAACCCCTATTCGAAACAGAAAGAAATCTCTATAAAAGGGCATAACAATCTTTTTTTAATTCGTTTTTTCTTTTACCAGAGACTTGAAAGACTTTTTTGATAAAGATTTCACCATCTGTATAAACATAAACGTTACTACCTGAGACAAAACAAGCTGTAATAGAAGTTTTCATCCTACTTAGTCTGATTTGTAGCTAAACGGTTCCTTTGTGTCTCCATCATCTTACGTTGACGATGAACTCGCTCAGGGGTGATGAGTTCTCGTACTCGTGTAATTTTAAAATTTAAATGATTAACTTTTAAGGCATGTAAAACCGATCTTTCAACCAAACTATAATCACCGGGATCAGACCGATTGAAGTCCATTGGATGTTGAAAAGAGACTGCCGGGTTAGTGATGATTCTAGGACGACCAGATGGGTTTTGTGATGCGGAGTGTAGGATATAAGGATGGAGTAGAAATACATCTCCAGCTCGTCCTGTTACTTCCTCAAATTTTTGGCATTGTTGAATTAATTGACCAAATTTGGCTTGTTGTGGTGTGACTCCCTGTGGGTACTGCAAAAGATATTTAGCAACAGGGCCAATTGAGTCAGTTGCGATGTAAGTTCCCCCACTTTTCGGTTGTACATCATCCCATAAGATAATTGTCAATAAACCTTGTTCTGGGCTATCCAGAAAGTGCCGAAACCAGTCTCCATCTTTGTGCCAACCGCTAACTTTTGGGGATGGGGGTTGCCATTTCTGATCAGCTCCTAAACGGAAATTAATTATGAAACTATCACCCCAGTGCACAGGTCTCTTAATCCTTTGTGCACCCCCCATCAATTCGCATATGGCTTGCCAAGCTTTGGGGGCAAAATCGGGAACTTCAACTTTATTCATTGAAGGTAAATGAACCTTGGCTTCAGACCAAGTCAACGGGTCATCAGCTATGTAACCAAGACGACTAAAAGCTAAATCTATCCAGTCTTGGGCACTAGACCTATCAAAACAATTTTCTATTTTGACGTAACCTAAATTCAAAAACTGTTCAACCTGTAGAGAAGTCAATATATTGTCTGGCAAAATTTGGCTCCTTAAATATCCTATGACTTTACCCGATACAATTTCAAGAATGAATCAATAACCGTGGCCTCATTCAAAATGAATTTTCTATTTTTCTTAGAAAGATATCGTTAATAACGAGAAGAGTTGTAAAATCTTGATTAGTGATTAATACCATATTTTTTTGAAGGTATTCCCAGTGAGTTAGCAACGAATATAATCATTATTCCCCTGAATTTGGGTGCGATTTCTAATCCATTCATCAACCCAAATTGTGAGCATACGATAATACGACACTTCGCTTCTAATCTGGCTAGACTTTGAAACTACCAAGTTCACTTAAGTACGTCAAGACTTAAAAGCTTCCATTTTTCATCTGAAAGATGACAAATAGTATTTCTACAGAAGTATTGAAAACTAATCTAAGATAATGAGGTAGTTTTTGAATAAGCAACCGTTTACCTCGTCTAAGGCCAGAAATTATACATTTGCCTTTGAAAAATAATACTGATAAAGCTCCATAGACCACCAGTGATAAAATCACCTAAAATTAGGCCAAAAGAAAAATAACGTAGTTTCAATACTCCTTTTAAGCCAAAAACTTTGAGTACAGTAAGCTTAATCACCCAACATAACAACATGCAAGTCCATAAATAAGCCATCCCCCAGTCGCTAGAAATCAGGAAACCAACTGGGTGCAGTGGGAACCAAAGAAAACGTGTTCGCATCCACATCAAAGATAGGGAAAATCCAAACCCAAAAACAATACCAATCAATGGTAGAGGATTGGCTGGAATTGGAAGAGTTAACCACCTCTGCAGCTCACCAAATACTCTGCTTCCAAATTGCATACTCCAACCACTACCACCGAAATTCACAGCACCATGCTGGTAATAGAGGTGGAGCATAACCCAAAAGACTGATACCGCAGATAATATTGAAAATCCGACTAATGCCATATATAAATGCTGGCGAGTAGAAGGTGTAACTATCTTAAAACCTTCTAACTGGTGCGGCATTGGGTGGCTCGAGTAACTACGGATAAACCAGCGATATAGAGTTAAGGCAACTAAGTTGGGCTTTCCCAACCCCTGACTACCAAAACACCCAATAAGTAATCGATCGATTTGAATATGCTCCATTGCATGGGCGGGGAAACCTAACTCAGCCCGAATCCGTGTCAAAACTATTACCGTCACAAAGTAGAGTCCAAAGAAAATTGGTATTAGCCAAAGCCTCATACCAATCTGAATGGAGAAGAAGCAAATCCCGAAAAAGCAAAGGATCAAACCTAACGTAGCAACCTGATATAGTTTTGACTCTTTTGAGTTGTTTATTTCTTTTAGTTGATCAACAACTGATTGGAAATGCTGCCAACCCAGTATCATCAAAGATAAGAATAAACCTAAGGTTGCCCCAAAACACTGTTGATCTACATAGGGAAATCCTGGTATTTTCGACAATCCGAGCAAACTAGAAATAACTAGCTCAGTTTTGTAAAACAAAAAGAAAAACCAACTGGAGAACAACAAGTCAATAGGCATTAAAAACCCTAGTCCAATTACAAAAGGATAAAATGAGACACTAATACGACCAATAGCGCTCCATGGTTTCTCGGTAAATATATGACCTAAGCCTTTCCACCCACCAAGTCGCTTGACTGGAATCTCTGGCAGACTCGGAAGAAGAAAATGCAATCCGTTCAGCAGACAAATAGATATTGAGATTAATGCGCCTACCCGGAAAAAAGAGTTAGAAGTTAAGGTTTGGGTTTGGCTAAGTAATTGAAAAGGTAATTGGGCTATCGGATATGTGAGTCGTTCTCGCTCTATCCATTGCTTGCGTAATAGGATGTTAAGGAAAAGCATCATCCCCATCAACAAAACCATAAACCCTGACCAGAAAAGAGCTGGGCGTAACCATCCTAAAAAGTGTGAGGTTCTGTAGATAGTTGATTCTCCCAAATAATATCCTGAAAGAATTGACCTATCTTGTACTGTTAGCCAGGGGGGTAAAGAATCCCAAAACAGGATACGCCACTCGTTTTCTGGAGTGTCAAACCAAAATGCATGTCCAAGCGTAGTAATCAGAATCGTCATTAGCGTTATTGATGGTAAAGCACAGGAAACACTCAGAAGAATGTAGATCGCCAGAAGTTCTTGAGCGGAAAAGTAGAAGCATTCGAAAATTTTCTTGTAGACAAGATTCAATACTAGCAGGATAAATACAGTAAAAATAACATTATAAAAGGGCACTGCGTAAGTATTAAGAGCATAACCAACAAGTCCGATTTCCCCGGCAATAATCCAATAAAAACTGAAAGGTATCAGGAAAATAGTAGTCAAAATTGACTTATAAGTTATGCCTGATCTTTGATTAGCACTTGAAATTTTCACTGGTCTAGTATCGTTTAAGGATAGATAAGTTATTAAAAATAAATACTGCTATGCTAAGGTAATATAGTGCAAACCTCAAGTTATTTGTAAGTGGTATTCTTTGTTCTTGTCCGTTATAAAATATAACTTCTGGTTTCATAGTATCTTATTCACTAATATACAGCTGCTGTTTATTGTTTCTAGCTGATACCTAACTAGAGTAGGATAACCGTTTGTATATCGTCTTCGTGTAATTTAGAAATGAGCGTAGTGGTAATTTCGACGGTGTCCTAAGAATGTGAGTTTATCGACTGACTACCATATTTATAGTTGGTTTAGATGGAGTTACATAGCGGCTATTAGTTACAGTATCAGTCTAGTTAAATTACACCTAAAAATATTGGAGGGTATTAGTTGATGAATACGAAAAATACAAATAATGATGATTGGTTACATCCTGAGACTCCTTATTCGATTGCACACAGAGGTGCAAGTGATTATGAATTTGCAAATTCAGTAAATTCCTTTGTTTTGGCTCAAAAATTAGGTGCGGATTTTTGGGAAATTGATTTGCAATTCACTTTTGATAAACAGGTCATTGCATATCACGATGAGCATCTAGGAGATGGCGAATTAATTCGTGATTTAAAATATGATGAAATCAAGAAAAAGTATTGTTCAAACCGAGTTCCGCTATTTTCAGAAATAGTAAAAATAGCAAAAAAAGAGAATATTGGTATTTATGCAGATATAAAATCTGAAGCTGCAGTGGATCAAATTATTTTCTTGTTAAAAAAGCACAAAATTAAACGATCTATACTATCGTCCTTTAACCGAGATTTAATTAAAAGAATTAATACTATTGAACACAGTTACCCAACAGCCATATTGGTTCCAGTGAATACTGATCCTTTTTCTTATAGTCAAGATGCCGAGATTATACATTTATGTTGGGAAAAGTTAGAAAGTCCAGAAAAGTTTTTAGATAAAAAATTTTTTGATCGATGTGAGAAAGAAAATAAAAAAGTTGTTCTATGGCATGAAGAAAACCCTGCACGTATGTCTTTTTTGCGTGAGAAACCAGTATTTGGTATTTGCTCTAATAAGCCTGAGTTGGTCAAGCCATTTTTTAAAACGGATGACGAATGGCCTGTTAAAGTAGTGTGCCATAGAGGTGTCAACAACATTGCACCTGAAAATACTATACCCTCCACACACTTGACATTTGCCGCAGGATTTTCACATGTAGAAGTCGATGTTCGTGAAACAAAAGACGAGAAATTAGTCATTATTCATGATAGTACATTAGATAGAACGACCAACAAATTAGGAAAGGTCTCTGATATATGTTCTTCGGAACTGAAGGAAATTGATGCAGGGAGTTGGTTTAGTGATTTTTTTACAGGGTTACAAATCCCAAAGCTTGACGATATTTTAGAAATTGTCAATTTTTACAACGGGAAAATTTACATTGAAATCAAAAACGCTGACCCGGAAAGGGTTTGGAATAAGGTCTGCGAATATAGTCTGCAAAAGAAGTGTTTCTTCTGGTCGGGAGATAAGAAAATCATAGAACGGCTAGCAACCAGATTTCCTGAAGCAAAAATTATGCTTAGGAGGAAAGACTTTAAAACTCTTGAAGATATTTTGGATAACTTTTCGCCATCAATAATTGAATATACCATGGAAGACGACTTAACTGAATTCGATACGCTGAATAAGCACAATATCGAAACTATGATAGCTTTTATGGGAAACGACAAGAATGCCTTTCTAAGGTTAATCGAAAAACGACCTAACTATGTAAACTTAGATGCTCCTCTGATATTCAAAAGCTTGTATGAGGGTAGATTTCAATAGCTTTTCTGCTACAGATAAATACTTCGAAGTTACGAACAAAAATAGCTTTATATTCGTCTAACACCGTTTATCCATTTAGACGAAGCCTTCGAGACTAAATTTGGGTTGGTAGTTTTCTTATCGCCGAGATAATTTTATCCTCTAGCAAGTCTTCATCACTATTTGGTATTCGATTATGCTGATCCATCCATTCGATATTTTCCAACAAACTTTCTACCAGAGGTGTTTTAGGTCGAAAATTGGGAATTACTTTGGCTAATTTTTGATTGTCGAAAACCTGAGTATGACCAAAGTTACCCGCTAGGCCTTTGAATCGATCTGAGTTAATGGCGACCAGCGTTTCTTGGGCAACAGGTACAGTCCGTATTTCAACCTCAAGAGCTTTGGCTACCGAACAATGCCATTGATTCCAAGTGATAGCATCAGGATGGACAATGTTGTAAACTTGCCCTAAACATTCCTTCCTATTTACCACTTCAGCAAACCCTTCCCCAGCATCGTGAGATGATAAAAATTGAAATAGGTTTAATCCATCACCGGCAGACAAAATAGGTTTTCCCTTCCGTAAACGGTCAATCCAACTACCATCTCCACCAATTTGACGATGAACGTTAACCCCTGGGCCGTAGGTATAAGATGGTTTCAAAATAGTGACAGGAAAATCGTCTTCTAGGTATGATTTTAAGAGTAGGTTATCAGCTGCTATTTTTCCTAGAGCATAAGCCGATTTTCCATTCAGATAATCGTTTTCGGTTATATTAATGCCGTTACGGGGAAAAGGTGGACCATAGGTCATCACAGTAGAGCACTGAATAAAGTGTTGAATTCGACCTTCGAACGCGCGAATGGCAGAATCAGCATCTTCTTCATTAAAAGATATCATATCGATAACAACATCAAATGTATTTGCCTTCATTGTTTGTTCAAAATGGGATCTCTGTTTCCGATCTCCAATAATTGTCCGGACTCCTTCTGGAGGAGAATCTGGGTGTTGCCCTCTGTTAAAAATTGTAACTTGATGATTTCGTTCCAACAGAGCAGAAACAATTCGACGACTTATATTCCCGGTTCCACCTATCACTAATACTTTCATAGTTGTACAAAAACTCCAACACCACAAATACTAACCAGATTATGAGAAATCATTTAACTTTAATAGAAATACAAAGGATCTACGATTACAAGCCGTAAATAGGAAATAGTACTAAGGGTTAAAGTGAAGGATTGAACGTAGCACTAAACACCAAATAGGCCATCTCGATCGCAAAAAGTGGTGTGGCCTAACATTATCTGGCAGAAATCAGTACAGCAAACGTCAATACTACGTAATTATATTCTTTGCTGCTCTAAGGCGGGCCTTAACTGAGTTACATTAGTAAGAAAGAATATTTTTAACCCAAGATTTCTAGCCTTGTCGGTCGAGTAATATTCCTTGCCCAGAAAGTTTACCTTCTTGGCTTTTTACTACATTCCCGGCTTTTGAAGCGACTTCAGCTTTCACTGCTGTATCTTCCTGTACCAATCGAGGTGGTGGTTGAGAACTTGGACTTTGCCCAGAGTCTTTTATATAACTACCTAATCGGCTGTAGTAGCCATTTACAGACGAAGAGCCTTGTGCTGATTGGAGACTCATAAATCCCATCCTGAACAGAATAAATAAAGGTTTAAAAATAGCTTAGTCATTCTACCAGCATGTCATCTGTTGTGTCAAATGGCACACCGATACAACAAACAAATCAATTAGAAAAAATAGTTTTGAGCCAAACTTAGAACTGTACAGACCACTACAAGAAAGGCCCGATATTATAACCAGTATACAAGCCTTAGTTAAGAGAGGTAGAACGGGTTAGTCCAAGCCTTTTTCCCATCAGGTCTAGTCACCTCAACGCGTACATATTTTGCACTATTCGGAATAAGATACTCAGCCTCGGTCAGTAACTTACCATTCACAGCAGTAATGTGCCGACCTCGACTCCGCTGGGATTTAAAGGTAATAGATTCCACTGGTTCGCATTTGATCACAATCTTTTTACCTTTTTTAGTTGGATCTTCTTCGTTATCAATCAAGTCTAAATCATAGATTTCGGGCCCCAGAGTTGAGTAAAAAGCACCGTTCCGTAGCGCATCCATAATTCCTTGAGTTGTCAGTGAAGATGCTTTTACATTGATCCAAGCATGAAAACAATCATGTTCAACTCCATGAGAATCATCTGCAGCAATCCCATAAACCATGCCAGCTTTGTCTAACAAATCGTCCCAAGCTTGCTCTGAAAATCCTTTACCTATACCCATACAGGTATCATTGTAAACTTCAATTGCAAAATAATCTTCCAAAGGTAAATAGTCCAACAAGTTATGACCACACCAATAAGGATGGCATAGTACAGCTTCTCCACCCTGATTTTTGATATCTTTAATCACATCGTTTGGATGCATCACAGAACAATTAATCGGTTCGTGAATATTGATGGCTACAATATGGTAAGTATCTCCCCCATAAGGGTTTGACGGATGAACTTCACTACCAGAAATGGCTAAAAAGTCATCAGTACTGAAGTTAGAAACATCGTTAACTATTCGATGGTCAGTCAACACCAGAAAGTCATAATTGCGCTCACGGTAAGCATCGAAACGTTCCTTCATTGACAATTGACCGTCCGATTCCGTACTATGGCTGTGAGTGTTCCCTCGATACCATTGACCGTCTGATTTGAATGGATTGATTCTCATTTTCGGCACCCATATTCGATTGTTAAGAGACGCTGATCCTAGCACAACAAACTTGATTGGTCAATCAAGAAATTACCTTTCTATAATTTATTCGGATTCATGCGTGTGTTGCTAATTTAGGTGTCATGATAGAAATTATTTATATAACCAATTTGAGTTGACGAAGGTCCGCCAGCTTAGTGTATCCTAAGTAATAGTATGAAGATCTTGATGTTCAATTATGAATTTCCACCAATTGGTGGTGGAGGTGGTTGGGTAACGTATTTTTTGGGAAAACATTTCGTATCTGTAGGACATCAAGTAACTGTTGTCACTTCTCAGTTTCAGGATTTACCAGTCAATGAAATTGTTGAAGGTATGAACATCATTCGGGTACCTACCTTACGAAAAAGTCCTGATGTATGTGCGGTTCACGAGATGATGACCTATGTGGTCAGTTCGACCTACTACGGTCATTCAATTGCCAATGACTTTCATCCCGACATAGTACAGGTATTCTTTGGTATTCCATCTGGGTTTTGTGCTTATTGGTTACGTAAAGTCCGAAAATTACCTTATGTGGTATTTTTGGGAGGTCGCGATGTCCCTCGTATAAATCCAGATCCCGCGTACTATCGCTGGCTATATTGGTTGTTGAAACCTGTGATTCGTAGTATTTGGCGATCTGCTGACCAAGTAATTGCGTGCAGTTATGGCCTAAAACAGCTGGCGATGCAAACCGACAACAAACTACCGATTACCGTACTACCAGACGGGTTAGAATTAGATCGGTTTGTACATACAAACCGACCTTTGAATAGTAGTTGTATTAGGATTTTGACTGTTGGAAGGTTGATTCCTCGGAAAGGATTTCAATACTTGATTCGAGCTGTGCCGAAAATTATTCAATCAGCCAAATACCCTTTTAAGATTGAAATTATCGGTGATGGACCTTACCAAGTAGAGCTAAAAAAATTAGTCCACCAACTCCGGATTGGTGTTTACATTCAGTTTAGTGGATCAGTTGATTATGAGGAATTACCAAGAAAATACCATCGATCAGATATTTTTACACTTTGTTCCTCGGCAGAAGGAATGCCATTAGTAGTCTTAGAAGCAATGGGAGCAGGTCTGCCAATTGTTGCCAGTCGGGTTCAAGGAATTGAAGATCTTGTAACTTATGGTGAAAATGGATACTTGGTTTCAGCAGGTAACATAGAAGAAATCGCTGAAAAAATTGTCGCATTGATTAACCAACCCCATAAGAGATTACAGATGGGTAGAGCCAGTTACCAAAAGGTACAACCATATGATTGGAAGAACATAGCTGAATCTTATCTAGAAATTTATCAACGTTCTATTGGTAGAAAAATAGAACAGTGAATACAAAATGACAAAATCAACTAAGACTGAGACCTCACTGATAAAAGCTGAGGACTTTTTAAAAGATTTAGGTTTTGAAAAACCAAAGTTGAGCGAGCATCAGCGGATCTTACAAATTGGGTTACCTGATCACCAAATTGGGAAAGCAATTGAACAAAGAGATCTGATTGTTGAAGAAATCAAATCACTTGGTTACCGATTTGTAACGTTGGATCTTTGCGTACAAAGCGTGAGTCATGATGAAGAAAAAGAAAGCCAAGACTAATCAGATGAACAGGCTGGTTGCTCAGGGTTTTTGGATACAGCACCGCTAGTTATGTACTCGAGAGCTTTTGTGTAACTACGACGTTCTAGAAAGTGATTCAACTGTGCTGGTGCTGTGGACTGGACTTCTCGTCTTAAACGTTCAATCTCGGCCAAATTTTGAGCAATATTTTCTTTCATCTTTATGCTATAAAACATGGACTCTAATGCTTGTTTAATTTGCTCTGTTTGTATGATTGTCATTATAGTCTCCGTAAATGTAATTATTTAAGTGCTATTCTACTAGAAAGGGAAAAACGATGTCTTCAGACTTTCAGAACCAACAATTAATAGAGATTTTAACTTCGGTAAGAGATTACCAAAAGGCTCTCGGCTCATCGGATTATGAAACTATTAGCACCATGTTAAATGATAGTTTTAGTGCATGGTTATCGGCTCATCGTCTTGGGAGAGTACAGTTATTGTCTGATGATCGCTTGTTATTCAATGTGAACGGTAAATTACGTGATCAGGTCAAAAATATGGTCGGCATTAACCTGAATGACCGATTTCTGACCATCACTCTCAGTCAATTCGATGATTTACGTTCGACAGCCACAGCGCTCCAGAAAGCTACTACTAACTACCACTTCTTGGGAGATGGATCCTACGTTTGGCTGGTCCCCGACGGTTTCATGGCTGAACTAACCGAGCAAGAAAAAATTTGGCAATCAAATGGTGAAGGATACTTTTCTCACGAGTCGATTTGTGTTTCCAACACCTCCGATTTTGACACAATTTGCCTACTAGAAATATTATATGAAGATCTCGAATTAGAGTCAACTTCTTGCGAGTTTGAGGTTAAATCTTGCCAATCAATACATTTCCGCTTAGATCAATTAGTCGATCAAAAAGGTGCCCCAATGATTAGGAAAAACGCACCAACTAGTTATAAAATAACTAGCGGAAAGTCTAAAGTAGTGGTACAAGGCTCGCGCATTTTGACCTCAGGTGAAAAAAGCCAATTCGCTAGTTTCGGAACCGTCATGGGATGGACACCACCAACATCTTAGAAATGTTATTAGAGTTTGTATACTATCAAAAAAGTCATGACAACTAACACATCTTGTTTAGATACTTGAATCTAGGAATTTCAATCCTGGAGAAATAGATGAGTCAAGATTATTATTTTTGTATGAGAAATCAATAATTTCAGCTTGCATTACATCTCCTTTTATACCTGTTAAAACGACGGGTATAATCTGGTTGGTCTGCCTAAAGTATCCGTTGATCTCTGTACGAAGGTAATTATCTGTGAATCCTGAGCCTTGACAATTATCGGTCACACTTTCCACTAAAATCCTTGTAGCTCGACCAATCATCTTTTGTCGGAAATTATCTGCACTCTCCCGACCTATTTCTATCATTCGTTTGCTTCGCTCAGAGGAAATATGAGATGGAATTTGATTCTCAAACTCGGCGGCTGGCGTCCCATTTCTAGGTGAATAACGAAATACGTGCAACTGGCTAAAGCCAATTTTATTTACGAACTGAAGTGATTCTTCAAAATCTTGGTTGGTTTCACCAGGAAACCCAACCATTATATCAGTAGTTAAACCAACCTCAGGGAAAACCGATCTGATATGATCAACTAATCGCATAAATTCGTCCGCTGTGTAACGACGGCGCATACGTTCTAGGGTTTGATCAGAACCAGACTGTAGTGGCAAATGAAAATGAGGCATGCACTTTGGTAAGTTAGCCATTCTGGCAACTAATTCAAATGGAAAATTCATCGGCTCGATCGAACTCAATCGAATCCGTTCAATACCATTGATAGAATGGACTGCCTCCAAAATGTCTGCAACAGTCTCCCGGCGAGATCTGTCAGTCAATTCACCCGTGTTTTGTTTATCAATACCATAAGAACCAAGGTGTACACCGGTTAAGACAATCTCTTTAGCGCCACTTAACGAAAGCATCTTCGCTTCAGCGATAATTTCCGAAATCGGTCGACTAGTCATTCGTCCACGTACATAGGGAATAATGCAATAGGTACAGAATGCACTACATCCATCCTGAACTTTAATAATACCTCTTGTTCGATCTCCTGTATCTGCAACACTCAAGCTAAAGTTAGCATGTTCCCGAATAGCGTCGTGTTGAACTGGCTCAATTTGTAATAAGTCTGAATTTGGTTGATTGGGCTGAATTTTTTCTAGGTATTGGTCTAAATCTGCTTTCTCTCTATTGCCAAAAACTAGTGAGACACCATCTATTCCTTCTAATGTTCCACGATCACTCTCAGCGTAACATCCAGTCACCAAGACCTTAGCTTGTGGATTTTTCTTGGCAACACGCCGAATTATCTGTCGTGCTTTCTGATCAGCCACGTTGGTTACTGTACAAGTATTTACAATGTAAACATCTGCTGATTGCGTTTCGGACACAATTCGGTACCCCTTGCGAATCAGAGTTGATCGCATTGCATTAGAATCATACTGATTAACCTTACAACCGAAGGTGAGAATTGCTGCAGTTGGAACGACATTAGTGCTATTTGGGTTAATTTCAGTCATGAATGTCCATCTTTTTGTGTCTAAGTTCATAAACTAGCAAAGAAGCAGCAACGATAGGAGCTGTTTCAGTTCGAAGAATATTATGGCCGAGGGAAGCCGTTAGGATACCATGAGCTTTGGCTATTTCAACTTCGCCATTCGTGAATCCTCCTTCCGGTCCCACGAATAACGCGACTGACTCAAGAGTTTCCTTCTGGTTTATGATTGAACGAATGAATAATTTGGATTCTAGTTCATAAAATAGTATAGCCAAGTCAAAATTGGAACCTTGTGTGAGACAACTCATACTATTCATAGGCGGATCGATATTTATAAAATGATAACGGCAACTTTGCCTAGCACTCTGGTTACTGATTTTCTGCCATCGACTGACTTTTTTGTGAACTGATTCGCTGTTATATTTGGGTATCGAGCGCTCACAAATCATTGGAACAATCCGGTCAACACCGACCTCGGTACTTTGCCTAACGATCTGCCGCATTTTATCAAACTTTGGTAATCCTTGAAATAATGTAATTTTAGGCTGTATGGGAGACACATACCTTGATTCCAGAACTTTGCCTAACAATTGTCGTCCATCACTTTGAAGTTCAACCCTATAACAATACCCCTCCCCATCTAGGAAATTGACTTGGTCTCCGTTCCCTAATCGCAAAACACATTCTATATGATGTCTCTCATCTGCAGGAACATGAAGCAATTCGCCTATGAATCTATTTTTTCCTAATCCGTCCAGGTAAAAATTACGCACCTCTTAATTCCTGAATGACCTTCCTATAGTTATCTGATTTGAAAATTGCGGAACCCGCGACTAGTTCCGTTACTCCATTTTCAATCACGCTAGGAGCTGTATCAAGGTTTATACCACCATCTGCTTGAATTATTACTGATAAATTATCTTTTTGGATCTCATTGTGTAGCCATTTCATTTTGTACAATGTGTCTGGCAAAAAAATCTGACCGCCAAAGCCTGGTTGAACGCTCATCGGTAAAACAAGGTCTACTAAAGGCAAGTAAGGTTCGAGTAATCTAACATTTGTTTTCGGGCAGATTGCCAATCCTACTTCAATCTGATGAGAGCGAACCTGTTCAATTAACTGCGACACACTTGCTGTTTCGTTTTCGAGATGCAGTGTAATTCGATCAGCACCAGAAGAAACAATGGCCGAAATATATTTTTGAGGATGTGTTAACATTAAATGGACATCAAAAAAAAGCGGAGTTAACGGCCGTAATGCGGCGATTATGTTGGGGCTGAGACCCAAGTTAGGCACAAAGTGCCCATCCATCACATCGAAGTGGAGAAGATCAGCACCTGCAGCTTCGACCCGTTCAACTTCGTCAGCAAACCGGCTGAAATCAGCAGCCAACAAAGAAGGAGCAATTTTAGGGTGGCCTAACACTTCTTACCTCCAATTTACTAGATACAAGGGCTTATTCTAATATTTCTTCTCGAATTAGTTCATAATCTTCATATACGCGGACCATAGCCGACCCAACTGCTTTATAAGGCTTTCGGATTATTGTACCTGGCCAATAGTTCGAATTGACAATTCGCTTTTGTCCCCGCTGATCATCAATAATAATCTGCACGTATTTTTTAGGCAGTCGTTCTGCTGGCAGATTATCATCTTCTAGTTGTTTACTTATTCCTGATACTGTGTGTACTACTTCGACGAAATAGCTTGTTTCGAACTCAACTCTATCTGTACCACTGATTTGTAAATTAACCTTTTGCCCCGTTTGAACCACAGTATTAACAGATGGTTGATGATCGATAATTCTACCAGGACCCAATTCGCTATTGGGCTGGTAATCTTCTTGACCAATTCTTAATCCATTTTCTTCGAGTATTAATCTGACTTGGTCTATTTGTAATCCTTCCAAATTAGGCATCAGGAAAGGAAAGGATTTCAATCCAAGACTCAACAGAATGCTTACAGAGGACTGTCTCTTTTTGTATGTCCCTGGTTCTGGTGATTGAGCCATGACAACATCAGCCTTTCGAAAGGCTGATGAATGTACTGCGGCCACTTGGCCCCGGCGAAGCCCAGATTCGTTTAGCACTTGTTCAGCTTCTCTAGGAGACATTCCGAGAAGGTTTGGAACCGTGATCATTTCTTCACCACTACTAACTGTTAAACGAATTGTTCGTCCGGTTTTTATCTTGAAGTCAGCTGGAGGCTTCTGGGCTACGACGTGACCGAATAAAACCTTTGAATCAGCTTGGTATGTCACAGGGCGTTCTAATTTTAGTTGGTGCCGACGAATCAAATACTTTGCCTGATTCAGGCTTAGACCCTCCAGTTTTGGCATTTCTAAGTCTGGTGTTCCCACTTTGCTAGGCAATATTCGTAGTAGGACAAATGCACCAACCCCATTAACAAAGAAAAAGCAAATCAACATAGTACTAAAGACGATGTTTAGCGCATTTTTCACAAATCTATATTTACTCTATCCGTCATTTGTATGGGCATAGTCCCCGGACTTAATACCGTACCCATTAATAAAATCTACCGCAGACATTGGTCCTTTTGTAGCAGGCTGAATTGTATTCAATTTTAGGCTGCCAAGCGATGTACCAACGACTAAACTGAGACCATCGTTCGGATCACGAATAACTTTAATCTGACCTGAAATAAGTTGCAATCCTACTACGGTACAATCGATTATCTTGACTTGAAATCCGGCTAAATAGGTTTTTGCCCCTGGCCACCCGAGGGTTCCACGTATCAGGTTGTAAATTTGTTCTGCGTTATCGTTCCAGTCGATGATCCCTGTCGATTTAGTCAGCTTGGGCGCTTGGCTAGATTTACTGCTGTCTTGTGGGTAGTGAAAAGGTTTCCCTCCCTCAGTCTCGCATTGTTTGATGGCCTTGATCAGTAAGCCAGGGGCTAGATTAGCCAAACGATTATGTAAAGTAATACTGGTTTCGTCTGCCAAAATCCCCACTGCTTTTTGCGATATAATGTCACCGGTATCTTCACCTTCATCTAACAACATGATCGTCACACCAGTTTCCGATTCACCATTGATTAAGGCCCATTGGATTGGCGCTGCACCACGATACTTAGGCAGTAGAGACGGGTGAATGTTGAGGCAACCACTAGGCGGTAATTCTAAAATTTTTTTGGTTAGTATCTGGCCATAAGCCACCACCACTATTACGTCTGGTGCAAGGTCTGTCAAATGCTGAATGACTGTTTGTTTCCTGACTTTTTCCGGTTGTAACGTTGGTAACTGATATTTTTCAGCTGCAAGCTTGACAGGAGATGGAGTCAGTTTCCGGCCGCGACCACTAGGGCGATCGGGCTGAGTAACAACAGCTATAACCTCCCATTCTTTTTGATCTACTAATTTTTCCAAGGTTGGAACCGCAAAATCGCTAGTTCCCATAAAAAGAATTTTCATTTATATACCAAATAGGCCTAACAACTAATCCGCTTTCTCTAAAAGTTCCTGGTCTTCGGGGCGTAGGCGATCGGTTATTAGGATTCCATCCAAGTGATCTATTTCATGTTGTAAGACTCGGGCCATCAAACCTTGAGCGGAAAAATGAACTGCTTGACCATCAATGTTTTGCGCGTTGATGGATACTTCAGTTGATCGACGTACAATAGCTCGGAAGTCAGGCAGGCTTAGACAACCCTCTTCGCCTAGCTCTTCACCCGAAGATTCGGTAATTGTGGGGTTAACCAACGCTAATGGTGGAAATTCAGCGTCAACTTCCTCTATGTCAATGACAATGAGACGTTGCGAAATTCCAATCTGTGGAGCCGCAAGTCCAATCCCCTTTGACTCATACATAGTCTCAAACATATTTTCAGTTAGAGATGAAAGGCTAAAATCGAAATTGCGAACCTCGACAGCTTTCCGCCGCAGGATTGGGTCTTTGTTAATGCGAAGTTCAAAAATTGCCATTTAAATACCCTAAAACCTAATTTTAACTAGTGCTAAGATACTAGTTGGTTGGTAGTTAATTACTTCAATCTCATCCAGCCGACGAGAACGAGGTGAAAGACCCAGTTGATTCAGATGCGAATGATCAATTTCTGGAATGAGCAACTCAGATGTATTCTTGCCACGATTATTGTATAAATCCCATAAACCGATCAGAATCGACGAAGTCACGGTACATAGACCAATGACTTGGTAGTCTTTATCAGAAATTTGGGGGGCAAACTTGTTTTGCTGTATCATTTTGACTCCCCGTACTGCTAAAAAACTATGTATAGCTGTAAACGGTATTGAAGTCAGCGAAATGATCTCAAATCGGCGTAACCGGTTTTCATTGTATGCTAATGGCTTTTCAGGTTTATCATTTTTTGATAACTCTGCTTGTTCCATTAATTCACGTTCCCTATCTGACTCAACGAACTTATCTTCTGGTTGATTTTCGTCTTTTTTTTCAACTGAATCATCCATAGTTTGCCCAAAGGCAACACAGGAGAAAAGCAAGCCCACGACAGTGAAAACTAATAGCTTACTAGGCATGTGATTATTCCACATGGTTTCTTTCATTTGACACAGATTCTTCTAATGTTGTGTTTCTTTCCCAGTAAAAGTAGATAAAAATCATTCCCATACCTACACAGACACTGACATCAGCTACATTGAAAGTTGGCCATGCATAATCAGGTAATAAACCAAATTGCAGAAAATCAACAACTTCACCCATTCTGAGTCGGTCTAATAAGTTACCTAGAGCCCCACCTAGCAGAAACCCAAGCCCAATTCTCATCCACAGACTGTGGCTATAATAAAAATAATAATATCCAATTATACCAAGAGCTAAGATTGTGAAAATAATTAAGAAGGTTTGTTGGCCTTGCAATATCCCAAATGCTGCACCTGGATTTCTAATATGGAATAGATTAAAAAAGCCTGCGATTACTTCTATTTGTGCGTACACATCTAGTTTCTTGATCACTAACCATTTCGTCAATTGGTCTAGGATAAAGGACAAAGCGGCAACTAACAACAAGGGAGAGGCATTTCTGAGTTTATTTAGAATTTTCATTTTCGTTCACGTCAAACCAATGAGTAAGAAAAATGCTGTCAGCAATCAAAGTGGTGTGGTTATTTGTTGATGCTTTAAAGTCTGAATAAACTTGTTCAGCCAAAAATGGCATCAGTGGAGCTATACGCTGAAGAATGGAAACGACTAATGCAGGACCAAATCGTTTTTGACTAGAATTGGCCAAATGACGAATGTGTCGTAGAACAGACGAGAAATCGTTAGCCTCGTAAGCTGAGTCAATCACTGTCAATAATGGTCCGTTCTTTTTCTGTAATGCCTTTGAGTTCTGGCAGCTAAGAATGGCTGATAGCCACTTACTCACTATATGATAATCAGCCTGTGCTTGCTTTAGAGCAAGATCCATTCTATCCTGTGATGTCAACAAAATCAACAGAGCCAATCTGACTATATCAGGAGAATATTGGGACAACAATAATTTAGGACAAAAATCCAAAGTAATAGATTTACATTGTTGTCCAAGTAACAGTACTTCAGCCAATGGAGAGCGCTTGTGAGTTGCCAAGCCGGTCTTAAAAAGCTGTTGAAAAAAAAGCTGATTTTTACTTAGCCCGTTATAGTTATTCTCTCTGATTTTCTCGTAAAAATATACTAACTGTATTTTTTTTTCTTTGTCTAAATTTTGCAGTCGTGTTTGTTGAAGTAATAGATTGGCAAATTGCCCATCAAAGAAATTAAATTCTTTTTTGAAAATTGAGTTCTGGCACGTTGGGCATGACATGTTCCCTGGAATCATTTCTTCCGTTCCTAGTGAAAACCAAACGTCTGTTCCACGTCGTGAAATAAGGTCCCGTACCAATTTCAATGCATCTGTATCACAGATGTCTTGCCCACACTTTCGACAACGGAAGATGGGAATTGGAATACAACCATAATGACGATTAGAGATTGGCAGAGGTGAAAGGCCTGAAGGTTCTGATGCCTTTTCCCGTTGAACGGGAGAAAGTTTGGCTAAAGTTTGTTCATTGTTATCTTTTTCAGACCAGTCCCAAACCCACTCCTTTATCGGTCGATAAACCGTGGGTTGGTCACAAAACTGACAGTGTTTTTTTTCTACTAGATTAGGTTTCAAATTTAGGTTAGCAGATTGACGGTTTAAATTATCTAGGATTGCTGTGTTAGCCGCTCGAATCGAAAGTTGATTGATTTGGCTGGTACTGTTTGCTAGCCGGCCATCTTCTTGTAAAACACAAAGGACAGGAAGACCTTTTTCTTGTGCCAACTGGTAATCAATTTTTACGTGCCCAGGTACCAAAATGCTTATTCTATCTGGTTGTTTTTTTGTTGATTCGGTAATCTCAACGTTAGTTTCTGAGATCGGATGAATGCAAGTACTGGCCAATATTTCATCTACAGAGACTGGTAATAGTTCCCCATTTGGAACTATGGAGAACATATCTAAATTTAACAATGATTGAGGTATAATCAAACAACGATCCGAATGTTGTACACTGAAATACTGTTCGGTTGGATCTACACATATAGCAACACAACCAACAAGTTGCCACAATTCACTAACCCATACAGCTAAATCGACTTTTACACCAAATTGCTCTAATCCTTGGTGTATAGGAAAGCAAACATGACCGGATATGGATTCATTCTCATTAACTACTTGTTCATTCTCTTTTCGGACAGTAGAACAACCACAACACCAACAAATCAGAGCCCGAGATTGAGAGACATAATCTGCCTTTACCAACCGACCAAAATTAGTTATAATTTTCGCGTGGTCCCTTTGATTAGTAACTGCTTCTCCTTGTTCCCAATCTGCAAATATACCTAGATTTTTTAACTCTTCTTGTCGAACACTAACTAATTCTCGGATTATCTTTGGACGGACCTTTTGGTATTCTGAGGCAAGTCTATTATTATTGGAATTGGTCCGTCCTAATTGTTGACTGATTTCATTTTCTATATCGGAAGAATATTGCTGCCATTGGGGTATAAACTGAACATCTCGACCTTTCTGAAGATGATATTTTAGAAAAATATCCTGATATAGTCTATTAGCGAAGGCCGATAGTGGAGTAGTACAAAGAGGATAAGGCGACTCATACAAGTGGATTGAGGGACGCTGCAATGTAATTGGAACAGATACATCCCCCCGAAGTCGACCATATATATTGGGTTGTTTCCATTTCCTGATGCTGTCAACTGATGAAGTCATAAATCAAGAAACTCACCAAGGCTATCGTACAGCTCGGCCCAAAATATTCAAGAACAAATATAGGACCATGGGTGAAATATCAAATGGCATACCACCCATGTAAGGCCGAAGTAAACGACGAATTGGGTCCAAAAGAGGATCAACGATTCGGCTTGTCCACAAATATATATTTCGGACTGCCATATTTGGAGTGCTATGAACAAACCAAGACAAAATGATATTTACGAATAGAACAATTTCGAAGAGCCGAATCGTTTCGTGAAGAACAATAGCTATTAGGTCTGCGATCATTTTAAGCAACGAGAAAATTTAAATGTATCAAATATCATTCTATAAATTTCAGCTGATTTTCTTCGGACAATTCCGATGATCTTTGCTTGGCAGCCAAAATAGCCGATGCAATCACAGAACGCAATTGTCCTTTTTCTAACTCGAATAGGCCCGCGGCAGTTGTACCGGCAGGTGTAGTCACTTGCCCTTTGAGTACTGCTGGATGAATTTCAGATTGTGCTAGCATTTGACTCGCTCCCAAAACGGTTTGAATTGCCAGTTGTTGTGCTACGGGAGCACTCAACCCCGCATGAACTCCTGAGTCGATCAGCGCTTCAATAAACAAAAACACAAAAGCGGGTCCGCTTCCACTTAAGCCTGTCACTGCATCCATTTGTTTCTCATCGACGACCACGGAAGTCCCGACCGAATTAAAAATTAACCTAACCTTGTCTAAATGAGAATCATTAGCTAACCTTCCCGCGGTTAATGCTGCAACTCCGCAACCAACCGATGCTGGCAGATTGGGCATAACACGAACCACAGGAATATTGGCTGAAAAATAAGACTCGATGGTTTCTGTTAAAGTTCCCGCAACGATTGAAACTAATAACTGGTCTGGCTGAATTTCTGAGGCGATTTCGGGCAAAATTTCAGGGAAATTATTTGGCTTGACTGCACATAAGATAGTACTGCTGGAAGCGACTAAAGACTTGATGGTACTGAATGATTTAACGCCAAGGTCTTGTACCAATTCGTCTACTTTTGGTTGGTATGCATCTGTAATAGAAATCTGTTCAGAAGTATAAAGATGATTGCAGACTCCTCTCAAAATAGCTGCCCCCATATTACCAACACCTATGAAACCAATTTCGTACTCTCGCTTCGATTGAACTGAATTGTTTTTAGTCATAATTAGATATTTAGATTAACTTGACCGATTACCAAAAATGGAGGTTCCGACACGAACCAGATTCGCGCCTTCTTCGATGGCAACTTCAAAGTCGTTGCTCATGCCCATTGATAAATACTTGGCTTGAAAATTTGGGTAATTTTGTTCGCTGACTTGGTTCATCAATGCCCGTAGCTGGCAAAAATAAGGACGACAGTTTTCAGGATCAGTTGAAAATCTGGCAATAGTCATCAAACCACAAATCACTACCCGATCCAAACTGGCCACTTGGTTAAAGAAAGGTATAATTTGTTCCGGCATGATTCCAAACTTGCTCGGTTCGGCAGATGTGTTAACTTGAATTAACACCTGGACCTTTCGGTTACTAAGTTTAGCCAGTTCTTGGATGCGGTTCATCAGTCGTACCCGATCAACCGAGTGGATTAAATCAAAAATATCCAGTGCGGCCTTGGCTTTATTAGTTTGTAGATGACCTACAAGATGCCACTTAACCTTTGAATATATCAGTTGCTTTTTACTTTTAGCTTCTTGAACTCGGTTTTCCCCTAAGTCAGTCAAACCGGCTTCAATGGCAGCTTGAATACTGGAGACTGGGTGATTCTTACCGACGGCTACCAACTGAATCTGGTCTAATGTACGACCACTACGTTGTGCTGCTTGATTAATCTTGAATTGAATAGCTTCGATGTTGTCTTGAATAATCTGCCGCTGAGTTGCCTGATCCTCTACCATTCTAATCCCCAAACTGGGCAATGATAGCACATGGTTAGAATTGATTGCAACCTTGCCTTGATCTTAGGTATAGTCTGAATTTGCCAATCATATCGATGATTTAATTGGCTTTGATGATAGTCCGTTCATATGCTATATTTTGTGTGGTAAAAATACGAAGGTTGGACTTAGGCATGGGGAATAGTTTTGGTCAATTTTTTAAAATAACTACTTGGGGGGAGTCTCACGGTGGTGCTGTTGGAGTTGTGGTAGACGGTTGCCCTTCACAGGTTAAATTAGATGTGAATGCCATTCAAAACGAGTTAGATCGGAGAAGACCTGGACAAAGTCATATCACTACACCTCGACAAGAATCAGACCAAATCGAAATCCTGTCCGGTCTTTTTGAAGGCCAAACTACAGGTACGCCAATTTCAATGTTAGTCTGGAACAAAGATGCTCGACCTTCTGCCTATGACCACTTGAAAGATGTTTATCGACCATCCCATGCTGACTACACTTATCAGAAAAAATATGGCATCCGAAATTGGAAAGGTGGAGGTCGTGCCAGTGCAAGGGAGACCGTTGGTCGTGTGGCAGCTGGCGCTATTGCCAAGCAAATCCTTCAACAAGAGTGTGAAATCGAGATCGTGGGTTACGTCCAGCAAATTCATCAAATACAGACTCATGTTGATACCGATCGTGTAACCCTGCAAGAAGTTGAAGCGAACCTTGTTCGGTGTCCTGACCCTACCGCTGCTCAAAAGATGGAAACTAGGGTTGATCAAGCCCGTAGGGATGGTGATTCTCTGGGTGGGATAGTTGGTGCAGTCGCTCGCCAAGTTCCAGTTGGTCTAGGGGAACCTGTCTTTGATAAGCTGAAAGCCGATCTGGCTAAGGCTATGATGTCCCTGCCCGCAACAATGGGATTTGCTATTGGTTCAGGTTTTGAAAGTGCTGCCATGACAGGGGTTGAACACAATGATTCTTTCTACAATGACCAAGGGGAAATCCGCACTCGAAGTAATCACTCGGGTGGAACACAAGGCGGGATATCAACTGGTGAAAATATTGTTTTGCAGGTTGCTTTCAAGCCAACCGCTACAATTCGGAAAGAACAAGAAACAGTTGATGTTTTTGGCAACTCAGTCACACTCTCAGCGCGCGGACGACATGACCCTTGTGTTTTACCACGCGCTGTTCCAATTGTTGAGGCCATGATGGCTCTCGTTTTACTTGACCATTATCTTAGACAAAAGGTAAGGGAACGATAATAGCTTCAAAAGGCGTATTGTCAGACAATCTGACATTTTTTGCCCGCCTAATCTCATCATTCCTTAGTACCCGTTTAAAACAAATTTACCGATTTGATGTCCAAAAAATACAAAATGGACATATATTACCCTGAGGCGATATTGTAGTAATTGAAGTTTTTGGGGTATTGGCAACCTACTTGCTCAAATAAATTCCTTCAACGGGGATTTTTCTTTTATTAGATTGTTTATTATCCTTATCAAAGAAAACCACCCGTTTATCAGTAACGTTTTTTGTGTTAGAATCTTTTTTATCGTTTTATTTGTAAGGATTTATTTTATGGCTGAAAACCAACCCAATGTGGTAGTTTTTTTTACTGACCAGCAACGATGGGATACTACTGGTGTACATGGCAATCCACTTGATTTGACTCCCAATTTCGATCGATTTGCAAAGAGCGGAACGCACGCCTATAATTCGATTACGTGTCAACCAGTTTGCGGCCCCGCTAGATCTTGCCTGCAGACGGGTCTATATGCGACAACCACCGGATGCTTTCGAAATGGCATTCCACTGCCGGATGACAGTAAAACACTAGCTCACTACTTTTCCGAGTCAGGATATGATACTGGTTATATCGGAAAGTGGCATTTGGCGGACACTGGGTCGGGTGCAGTTCCAGCAGAAAAACGTTTTGGCTACCAATATTGGTTAGCGTCTAATGTCCTCGAGTTTACCTCAGACGCATACGATATGGTAATGTACGATAACGATAATCAAGCGGTAAAAATGCCTGGGTATCGAGTAGACGCTCAAACTGATGCTGCTATTCGTTACATTGATCAACACCAATCAAATCCGTTTTTTCTGTTCCTATCATATATAGAACCTCATCACCAAAATCATTTGGATGATTACCCTCCACCGGATGGGTATAGAGAAAAATACACTTCTCAATGGATACCACCTGATTTAGCTGCATTAGTAGGTTCAACTCATCAACACTTGGCTGGTTACTATGGAATGGTGAAACGCTTAGATGAAGCTTTTGGCCGTTTGCTGGACGCACTCAAAAGCCTTGGTTTATCCGATAATACGATTGTTCTGTTCACATCAGACCATGCTTGCCACTTTAAGACACGCAATTCTGAATATAAACGATCTTGTCATGATAGCTCGGTCAGAGTCCCGACTGCATTGCATGGTGGTAGCTTTGTCGGTGGAGGCGAAATTCGAGAAATGGTTAGCTTAATTGATTTGCCTCCAACCTTGCTGGATGCTGCTGGTATTCCGGTGCCCGAAAAAATGCAAGGACAATCTATTTTACCCTTGATTCATGGGGAACGAAGCAGCTGGCCATCGGAAGCATTAATCCAAATCAGCGAATCTCACATAGGACGAGCTATTAGAAGCGAAAAGTGGAAATATAGCGTTAGAGCGACAGGAAAAAACAGTGGACAAGACGGGGGATCTACTGAATACGTGGAGGATTTTCTTTATGATCTGGAAGCCGACCCTTACGAATTGAGGAATCTTGTTTCTGCTGAATCCCATACTGGAGTTTGTCATATACTTCGCCAAAGGTTGATTGATCGAATGATTGAATCTGGGGAATCAGCTCCCGAAATTCAGGCAGCTGCAAAAGAAAATAGCGGACAAAGGCAGATCTCGATCAGGTAAATACTTTTGCTTTTGAGAAGTTAATTTTTTCAGTCCCACATTACTGTCTGTTGACTCAGGCGTAGGTTTTTTGAATATCAATAACTTTTTCTATTGAAAGAGAGAATTTAGGAATAGTAATTTCAACTAAAACGAAAACAAGGTGGTGTATTCCCTTTCCATCTCAGTATCATATTTTGTAGCAGTACCGTACTAAGATTGGAATTTGAACTAATTTTTAATTTTTACCATGAACTAGAGAGCGTTTACAGATGAAGAGAATAATTGACATTCCTCGCCCCGAGTATCCTCGACCTGATTTTCAGCGTGGTTCCAGTGAAGGCCTCGACTGGATTAACCTTAATGGCCTATGGGATTTTCGATTTGACCCAGATGATGTTGGTGAAAGTGAAGGGTGGCATAGTAGTGAGGTTTATAATGATAAGATTATTGTACCTTATCCATGGGAAAGCCTAGCAGCTTGGGGTGAAGCAACTTCAGCTAGTAATTCTAACTACCTCAGTACAAATGCTTATTTGGAACCAGACAGTGTAACCTGTGGTGGATTGGATAATTCTGGTAATTATCGGGATGCCGATCGACATACTATTGGCTGGTATCGGCGGACGGTCGTTGCCCCTAAGAGTTGGTTCGATCAACGAATTATTCTCAAATTTGGAGCTGTAGATTGGCAGGCTAAAGTTTGGGTTAATGGACAGTTAGTTGGCGAAAACGAAAATGGTTATTTGCCATTTGAAATTGACATTACAGATTATCTGGTAGTTGGTCAACTAGCTACTTTAGTTGTCCGAGCCTACGATCCACAAGACCATTCGGCCCAACCAGCTGGGAAACAGATTGGTTGGTATGTTCGATCGAGTGGGATTTGGCAAACTGTCTATCTCGAACCTCGATCAAAGACTTATATCCAAGATTTTAAGACCTATACTGATATCGATACAGCACAGGTCAAAATCAATCTCAATATCGCTGGTGGAGAGATTGATGGAATTGGATTAGCAGTGAAGAGTAATGCTCCAGTCAAGCAAACTGAAATTGAGTTTTCCGGCAACCAAGCTGTTATCCTCTTACATTTAGAACCGGAACTAGTACAGTTATGGGATGTGGATACTCCACACTTGTACGATATAGATTTTAATTTAAGAAAAGACGGTCAGGTCATCGATAAAGTTTCTAGCTACTTCGGAATGAGAAAAGTTACTCGCCAATTGCTACCGGGAACTGACTACGAATATGTCTTTGTTAATAATCGTCCTACATATTTATTAGGAGCATTGAACCAGTCTTACACTCCAGAAGGGGTTTACACCTTTCTGGATGATGACCAAATCAAAAACGATGTTGTTCGAGCTAAGGAATTCGGATTTAACTTTTTGCGCTTGCATATTAAAATTGATGAACCCCGTCTTTACTATTGGGCGGACAAGCTCGGTATTCTGTTTATGTGTGACATGCCTAATTTCGGTGATAGTGGCTATGGTGAATTAGCTCAGAAGCGTTGGGAAGAGACCTTAAGAGGAACAATCGATCGTGATTTTAACCACCCGTCTATTATTGCTTGGTGTGATTTCAATGAAACCTGGGGATTAGGATATCATCAATATGCTGAAATGAAAGATCGGCAAGAGTGGGTACGTCAGATGTATCACCTAACTCGTGAATTAGACCCAACACGTTTAGCTGAAGATAATTCACCTTGTATCTACGATCATGTGGAAACTGATCTTAACACCTGGCATTTTTACATAAATGACTATCAAGAAGCAAAGGATCATATTGCTAACGTAGTTAAGCAAACCTATCCTGGATCCGAGTTTAATTATGTGGGTGGCAATCAACAAACAAACGCGCCTCTGCTGAATAGTGAATATGGTGGTATTTCCGCCGGATCTGGGGACAAAGACATTTCTTGGAGTTTCAAATTTCTAACTAACGAGATGCGGTTATACCAGAAAATCGGTGGTTATGTTTACACAGAATTACAGGATATAGAGTGGGAACATAACGGTTTCATGAATTATGATCGTAGCTTGAAACAGTTTGGTTACGACTATAATGATATCAATGCACTTGACTTTATTGCCATCGATCATCACCCAGGCTTAACTTTTGAACCAGGCCAAGAGTTTTCGGCTGATGTATACTCTAGCCATTTTTCCCATAAGAATGTTTCCGGCACAGTTTTACATTGGCGATTAGATGGATTAGACCATCATGGCCAAAAACAGTTGGATTTGGTTTCTGGTTACACCGATATTACGTTTAATCCGTATAAGGTGGACAAGGTACATCATTTGTCGTTGGAATTGCCTGATCAAAGGTTAGTAGGAACTCTTCATCTTTGGGTGACGGATCAGGATGGATCGGTAATAGCTCGTAATTTTGTTAATATTGAGATTTTGAAACCAATTTCAGTCGTTGAACAATCTCCTAACCTAACAGTCATTAACTACGACCTTGCAGATGAGCCGATGGTAGTCATAGAAGGTGAAGGCACCTCGTCTCATTCGATTGAGTTGCCTGATATTACAAAAACGGTCAAATCGATGGAACTGATTTTTGAAGCTTCTTCGACGGTCATTGGCTCACCGCAGACCGATAACGAATTATGGCCGAGTGAAGTTAAAATCATTGCCAATGGAACCGATATCCATACTATCAATTTACCCAATGCACCTGCAGACGCCCGGGGGGCTTTATCCTACATTAATGGAATTGATGGTAAGTATGGCCATTTGGTCAGAGTATCGATTGACCCAAGCCATTTGAACTTGAGTGGAGGACAATTGCAAATGGATTTGCAGTCTGATTTAGGAGGTCTGACTCTTTATTCTCAACGTGCCGGTCGTTACCCGTTGGCAATACAAGTTCGTATTCATCATTAAGCTGCACCTGTATGGGGTTTGATGAGAATCTTACATACTGCGGACTGGCACATTGGTAAACGGCTCTATCAGCACCACCGAACCGAAGAGCACCAACAGTTTCTAGATTGGTTACTGAACACAATTATTGATCAACACATAGATGTTTTGTTGATTTCCGGTGATGTGTTTGACACTGCTCTCCCTTCTTCAGAGTCGATGCAGTTGTATTACTATTTTCTGCATCGGCTTTACACGCAAACTGATACAACTGCGGTAATCACGGCAGGTAATCATGATGCTGCCGTGCGCCTAGAGGCAGATCGTGATTTTCTGAAAATGGGCAGAATACATGTTTTTGGGACTTTGCGTTCTGATCTGAGCCAACAAATTGTTTATCTTCCAAAAGATCATCCGAAAATAGCGATTGTTGCTCTGCCTTATCTTTCCGAAAATGAGATTCTCTCACATCAATCGCTGGAATCTACTTCTAATCGTCATGATCGATATCGATCTGCCATCCGACAAATCTATCGGGAGTGTGTCAACTTAATCCCAACTGATTTAGGCAAAATATTGATGGGACACTTAACGGTCCAAGGTGCTTCTAATACTGGTTCTGAAAGGAATATTTTGATTGGTGGTCTGAATTCTGTTCGAGTCAATGATTTTCCGTCGACAGTCGATTATGTAGCACTTGGTCATTTACACCAATCTCAATCGCTGTCCGGCCAGAATTATCCAATTCGATACTCTGGAACACCAATACCAATGACCTTCAGAGAGGCTAAAATGGATAAGAAAATCTCCCTAATCGAATTTAATCAAAATAAAAAAATGCCGGGTGAAAATTGGAAAGAAATTACCATTCCTACTTTTCGACGTTTGGTGACGTTGGAAGGAGAGATAAACCAAATCTTATCTTTGGCTGCTTCAATTGACCAAGATTGGAAAGATGTATACATCGAAGTGAAATTGTTAAGTTCCCAACCGACAGTGGGAATGGCAGACCAAATTCGGCAAGCTTTTGCTGATCGAGGTGGATATGTGTTAACAGTTGAAATTATAACGGAAAATCATAAGCACCATAATTTTTCTGCTTCGGATATTGTAACCCAATCCCCTCAAGATGTTTTCGATCAATTTTACCGAGAGAAACATTCTGTTCAGGGCACAGATTTATTCAATGAAGTAGATGACTTTAAGCGGATGTTATCTCAGTTGCTAGAACAAATTGAAAATGATAAAACTGGATTGGATTGACATAATTATAATTTACGCTTAGAATACAAATTAACCCGATTAGCTCGTCTGTTATAGTGAATCAACAACCAAATATTCTTTTCTTTTTTCCTGATCAACATCGACATGATTGGATCGGTGCTGAACCAACCAATGCTGTTCGTACCCCCTACTTGGATGAACTAGCCCAGAATGGCGTGAGATTTACTAATGCAGTTACGCCTTCGCCTGTCTGTGCACCAGCCCGTGCCTGTTTAGCTTCTGGTATGGAGTATGATTATTGTGCTGTTCCAGACAACAGTCATAATTATCCATTGGAGAACTGGACGTTTTATCAAGCTTTACAGAACGTAGGCTATTCAGTGATGGGTTGTGGCAAGTTCGATCTGCATAAAGCGACTTCTTCTTGGGGGATAGATGGAAAGGGATCGATTAAAGATTGGGGATTTACTGACGGTATAGACAACGCTGGTAAGTGGGATGCTGTTCGCAGTGGGGCTGAAAAACCAAAAGATCCCTACATGTACTATCTGTATCAAGAAGGGTTAGTTGACGTTCACTTGAGTGATATGGCACGCCGAAGAAGTAATAAAATGGCAACTTTTCCCACCGATTTACCAGAAAGTGCCTACTGTGACAATTGGATCGCCCAAAACGGGCTTAATCTACTCAATCAATGTTCCGATAGTAGTCCGTGGTTTTTACAAATAAACTTCACAGGTCCACATAGCCCATGGGATCTAACTAGTCGAATGAAGTCGACTTATGCTGGATTTGACTTTCCACCTCCTCACCCAACCAACCGATTGGTTACCGATGAAATAAATGAGGTTCGGCAAAATTATTCTGCTATGATTGAGAACATTGATCGTTGGTTAGGCATATACATCAATTGGCTATCCGAAAGAAATCAGTTAGATAATACACTAATTGTTTTCAGCAGTGATCATGGTGAGATGCTAGGTGATCATGACAGATGGGGTAAGTCTTTGCCTTATCAATCTTCAATAGGCGTACCTTTAATTATCGCTGGACCAAATGTTAAACCTGGTTTTGTAACGGATATCCCAGTTAGTCTAATCGACTTAACTGCTACCTTTCTAGATCAAGCTAATTCAAAGATACCTTCTCAACTACACGGGAGAACCCTACGATCGGTTTTATCTGGTAATGATCAGGTTCATCGTCGATACGTGCTGTCAGGTCTAGATAATTGGAGATTGGTTTACGATGGTCATCACAAATTGGTACAAGGTTTTGAAGGTCAGTCTTGGCTTTTTGATTTGAAAAACGATCCTGCCGAAACGCAAAACCTCATTCTTGATCAACCCAAAGTAGTAGAAAAATTGCAAGCTTTAGTTACATATGAATTTGGTTAGAATATTTTTTATATTTTTCTTTAAGCGTAAGTGTGTTTAACAACTGTGAGGTTTTTGATATGTTTCGATTTAAAATAATCCGGGCCCCAATTTGGGTGTTAGTTTGTGTCATCGGTTTTAGCTTTCTAGTTCATTTTTCCACCCACGCTCAAGATTTAGATTGTGTCTGCAAAGAAAAAGAGAAGAACGAAAACGGAATCGTTCTCGAATGCGTCTGCAACCCACTAAATGATAATAATCCGGGTAATAATGTCAATAAGCCAGGTAATAACCAAGGACAAGTTGCTAAAGGTAAACGTCTTACTGGGGGGCCTCTGAAAGGGGCACAATTACTGAATGATCCTGCGGCAGCAGCTCTAGAACAAGATCGACCTGGTGCTCCTTGGATCACAAAATGGTATGCTCCTGCCGGTATTTATACCAATAACGGAGGGTTTCAGCAATCAGGTCGGATAGACTTAATCGAGAAGGGAACCAATAAAAGATTGACACAGCCCAAGTTAGCTACGGCCGCAGGCTTGCTCAAAACGCAGAATACTAAGCTAAATTGGGGGAAAAAAAATGGTGGGACCTGTGATTGGAAAATCATAGAGATTACGCCAAACAATGGTAACAATATGGGAGAAAATTACGGTGGTGGCGACCAGTCAAATTTTGATACCTACGCCATCTTAGTTATACAAGCACCAAGTAAGTTGAAGGCTGTTATGTCTACGGCACATGACGATTGGGCACAAGTCTGGATTAATGGTGAAAAGTGGTATAACAACTCGAAGTGGACGGGTGGTGCACTCAAAGTAAGCTACGATGTTGAAGTCGAACTCAACCGTGGTGGTAATGTGCTGCTTTATCGTTGTGGAGAAAGTGGTGGTTCTGATTACTTCAACTTACACTTTGATGATATTACTAATCGTAAGGTAAAGTATTATCCCAATAACGCCAAAACGAAAAATGGTTTTTTTGTAGAAGTCAATCGAGCTTTGAGGGGATTAGCAATTGAACCTGTTGACAAATTACCGGTTACTTGGAGCGAGATTAAGCGGTGAAAGAACTAAACGTATTGGGAATTCACAACAGCGAATAATATCTTTCTATTTGTCATCAATTATTCATCGTTTAGTGGGTAATTGGAGCTCCACCTAATGACAAGTTATAGAAGAATGCCCTTCAATTGCTTAGGAATGGTCGAATTCCCCGTTTGAATATGATTGGGGCATGAGTTTCTATATTGTGTCGTAAGCTAAAATACCTCTCAGCTTTGAAGCGGGATTGGTTGGATCACAACGGCTTGGCTTGGTCGTAATGACAGTGAAATCGAGTTGTTTGACGTATTTCGCCAGTTTGTTTCTTCTTCTACCGGAAAAATCTGGCTATTCTTTAGTCCCTCGATCGTTAGTGTCTCCGCTTTTACTTTAGTAATGTTCGTCCAACGTGATGGCAGTTTTATCTTGCGATTATCAAATCCCTGCTGGCTATAAGCGATGAGAGCTTGTTCTTTCCAAAGGATTGGACATACTACTTCATCACTATCCATGATCACCGTTCCTGTTTTCGACACATCGGTATTACGACGGTAATACCAAGGAACCACGTTCAAACAGAATTGCTCAATTAATCCCGGAAGATTTTTTGGGTCTTGCATAATTTCTGGTTCTGCATGCATCGGTGTGTATGCACTCAGTAAAGCCGGTAATGAGGTGAAATTGTCGGGTTTTCCAATCCAATTTTCATAAGCATATGTCATTTCGTCATAATGCCACGTCATTGCTTGTAGCCCTAGAAATGGATCTTTTCGAAGCCAGTACATAGCACCTTCGCCGGTTACATCGATACCATATCTTCTCCAATAACGAATGATCTTGCGTTGTGCTACTATTTCATCATCAATACTAAAGCCAAGGTATGGACTGATTGGCTCATCTGGTCCTGATGGCCGCATGGAGTGAAAGGCATCAATGTGGATGGTACCAGATTCCTTCAACTCGGGAATCATATTAACTAGTCGATCAATCCTATTTTGGGCGAACCCCAATTCCCATTCTCGGGCGTAGCTGATCTGGTAAGATTGCATCCCATTAAAATTTTCACCTTTTATAGGATCACCGGAAGAGTCTTTGGCAATGATATCATAGGCCAAATATTCATCCCACAACGGGCTTTCCATAAAAGCATCAATCATATTGATATGTAGGCTAATCGTGGTATTGTATTCCTTTGCTTTCCTAATTAACCACTTCAAACTGGCCAGCGATGTTGAGTCTTCAGACCGTTTTAGGCTTGTATTTACTTGATCCCAAGCGGGATACTTGGAATCATGACCATTGTACTGCCATCCTACCAGATAAATAATTTTGGGGACACCTAGAGTAATATGATTAATTCGCCTGATAACGCTTATTACATCGGAAAAAGTTAAATAGACCTTGTCTACATTTCCCTCGCCGTCCCGGGTACAGAGTAGTAGTTTCATAACTACTGTTTGGTTATAATCATGAGTCCATGGTGACTCAGGTTTCATTGTTTTGGTCCAATCGTAATAAGCACCGGATTCGTCATTGTTTAATCGGGAATTACCGTCAGGATTGGTCATAATCGTCTATCCTCTGATTGAGTTTACTTACCCATCGAACTACTGAAATTTTCATCCATTTCAAGCCCATTCCATTCTAACCAAGGATCACTCAAAACTTTTGCCATGTAATGCATTTCGGCGGTTTTATGGTCTCTTGGCCTATATTCTGTGTGGAGATGATGTTTAATACGAAAAAAAACCATGTTTCGAGGTTTTTTGCCTACATGACGGCTTTCGCCATGGCATGTTAGGTAGTGAGCTATTACGGCATCCCCCTTAGACATTAACTGCTGTGTAGCCGATGGCCACCAACTTCCATTTTCAGGTTCCCCCACGTATCGTGGGGAATCACCCATGGATCGGGTTGGAGGAGGGATCATGCGTGGTCTGACATCAGGCCACTGACCACGAGAAGCATTGCTACCAGGTTGTCGATGCCAAGGCTCTATTGGCCAATCTGGTCCTCCTGGGCCTAATGGACCACCTTTAGATGCTTGATGACTAAAAAAAGCAGCATTAGTAAGATGAGACCCGCGGAGTACAGCAAAGTTACCACAGTCTGGTTTTGTTTGTTCACTCAGTGCGACACCAACCAAAGCTGAAAAACTCATAATTGGAGCCTCATAGTCTGGGTCGTTTGGGTGTGGTCCTGGGTGTATAGCAATACCATCAACATGTCCATTCCAGTCAAATGGTGATGGGGTAGGACGCCCCATATAGATGTCAATCTGACTAGTCGGTGTAGGCATCCGGACAGCAATTTGTGCGCTGGTGACGGGCAAAATCTGACCACCAAGTAGTTCCTGTAATAGTGATCGTAGGGGCGAATTATGGTATAGGGCTTGCACTGCATTGGATGCTCCACCTTCTTTTCTCTTGATGGCTTCAATTGCAGTCCAGCATAAATCCTGAGAGACAATTTTTGGGAGGATAACGACCCCTTCTTTGACAAGTTCGTATCTCTGTTCCAGAGTCATAAAATTATCAACTATCATTTGGGTTTCCTAAAAGTTTTTTATACCTGATTGGAATAATTGATTATCTATCAACACACAAGTGGCAAGTGGGCTAAATCCCCCGCAACCCAAGCTATACCATGCTTCCTATATGCAAACAACGGATCAGTGGCGGAATATTAATTGAAAAAGTATGTTTTTGATTAAAGGTGGCTATGATTTCAATTCCCATGCAAGGGTAGTTTCCAGACTGTCCTCATTAATCTCAATTCCTAATCCGGGCTGGCGGGGCACAGTAATGGATCCATTTTCATCAATCCAAAATGGCTCATCAAGAACAGATTGCAGAGTTTCTGGTGTCAAAATTGGCGGGTCAAAGGGGAATTCGATCATCGGACAATTATCTACTGTTGCCATTACTTGTAAGGTTGCAGCGAACATAATAAAAAAAGCGGCGCCACCAGTTACATGTGGAATTATTAGTCGCCCATAGTGATCAGCCGTTGATGCTATCTCCTTTAAGCCGATTATACCAAAGTTACCGGTCAATGTGATATCGGGTTGCACTATATCGTACGCACCGGCTAACAGATGCGGAGAAAAATCGCCCACTGTTGGAGTGTGTTCACCACCGGCAACCATCATTTCCACCATATTGGAAATTCTACTTAATCCTTCAATGTCCTTGCGAGGGAGTGGTTCTTCCAAAAAGAACACGTCAAGTTGGTCTAGTTCGGTCGCCATTTGCATTGCTGTTCGCCTAGACCAAAATTCATACTCGTCTCCAATGGATGAAGATGCATTGTTTTGATTGGCATCTACTAATATTTTCACCTGATCTCCTACCGCATTTCGGACAGCACTAATCATGGCTAAATCATCCAATGGGTTAGAACGATGAAGTCGTAATTTGATGGCCTTAAAACCCAAATCAATCAACGATTTTACTTGTTCGACCTGTTGTTTGGTATCCAATAATCGGCTAGTCGCAGCATAAACTGGGATTTTTTGAAGCTTCGCACCTAAAAGGTGTGATACGGGTAATTTTGCCATTTTCCCAATTATATCCCACAAGGCAATTTCCAATCCTGCAGCACGTTTACCTGAGTTGCCTGCGCGTTTACCTCCCATATGATGAGACCAAAACTGGCGGATTTGCAGTGGATCTTGATTTTTTATTAGTTCTGGGCTTCCACCTATGTTGGGGCCGTACCCAATAATCCCTTGATCAGTGTAAACTTTGTACAACGACAGATTGAAACTGTTTGTATGTGGACCACTCGGTTCGGACCAAGCTGGTCGCCATGGAATAGGTAATTCAATTGGGTTGCTATTCGTTAAAATTTCGACTTTGGTAATTTTCATTCTAGATTACTGGTTTATTCGCATGGTGATTCTAGGAGATTTGGTGTGTTTCGTCAATACTAAAGCATATATAACAGATTCATAACTACTTATGGTATGATAGGCCGATTTTAGGTGAATTATGGCCGATATAACCTCATCCCAATATGCGACTACAGAAATGCCTGTTTCTTTAATAGATTCAATGGGTGACGATTTGACAGTAGTAAACGCAGCTCGAGTCTCTTTTGGCAAAAAAAAGACCAAATTTGACAGTAAAGATAAACGGTTGATTAAGTATTTAGCTTCACATGGACACTGGACCCCATTTGGTCATGTTTCATTACAGTTTCACATTCAAGCACCGATCTTTGTCGCGCGCCAACTAGTTAAACATCAAGTTGGACTGGTTTGGAATGAAATTAGCCGCCGATACGTAGATTTTCCGCCGACTTTTTATGTGCCAGAATCATGGAGAGGAAGAGCAACTGATAAGAAACAAGGCAGCAGTGGCGATGTGATAGTTAATCCATCGACAGATGCTTATGAATCTGCTTGTCACCAGGCGATTCTTCACTACAATCAACTAATTGATTCTAAAGTGAGCCCAGAACAAGCAAGGTTGGTTTTACCACAGTCAATGATGACCGAATGGTATTGGTCTGGAACCCTGTTTGCTTTTGCCCGAGTTTGCAATCTACGTTGTAAACCTGATGCTCAGTATGAAACCCAAATAGTAGCCGATCAGATTGATAATTTAGCCAGTCAAGTAGCCCCAGTATCATGGAAAGAACTTCGGGATTAAAGCCAAAATAAAAGTTGTAGTTGCTGTGAATCATTTGAATAGCAAAAAAAACATCATAGAAGATCGGCCATATCTACTTTTGACACCAGGGCCACTAACTACCACTCGCACAGTAAAAGAATCGATGTTAGTCGATCTTTCAACTTGGGATGATGATTACAATAATATTGTGCAACAGGTTCGTTCACGTATTGTGCAATTGGTAACTCGTTCTAAGTCATATACGAGCGTACTCATGCAGGGAAGTGGGACTTTCGCTGTAGAATCTACGATTGGGTCTGTAGTTCCTCCAGATGGAAAACTGCTAATTATTAGTAACGGTGCATATGGAAGGCGGATTGGCCTAATTGCTGATAGACTAAAGATTGATTTTTCTGAGATGAGGTGTAGCGAAACGACTTGCCCCGATTTTCAAAGACTCAACCAAATACTAGAAACAGACCCGTTGGTTACTCATGTTGCAATGGTACATTGCGAAACTACAACTGGTATCCTCAATCCAATTAGAGAACTCAGTAAAATTGTTAAAAAACATAACCGGATCTTAATTTTGGATGCGATGTCTAGCTTTGGTGGTATTCCACTTGTTATAGATGAGATTGGTATTGACTATCTAATATCTTCCGCGAATAAGTGTATTCAGGGAGTACCGGGGTTTGCATTTGTTATATGTCACCAAAAAAAGTTTGAGAAAACTCGAGGGTACGCCCGTTCCCTAAGCTTAGACCTTTATGATCAATGGGAAACTATGGAGACTAAAGGAGGTAAGTGGCGTTACACATCACCTACACATACATTGCTTGCATTCCATCAAGCATTGGAGGAATTGGAAAATGAGGGTGGTATTGGGACTCGAAACAAGCGATACTCAGCTTGCCAGAGGATCCTAGTTGATGGTATGTCCTCGATTGGTCTTTACCCATTGCTAGATAAACACCTACATTCTCCTATAATTACAGCCTTTCGTTACCCGAAAGAAAAATGGTTTAATTTTTCAATTTTCTACCAAAAGTTGAAAGAAAGACAATTCGTTATATATCCCGGAAAGGTTTCCGAAGAGGATACCTTTCGAATTGGTACCATTGGGGATTTGTCCATAGATGATATAAGACACTTGATCCGTGTGATTGAGGAAGTTGTAATTGGTATGAAATCTGAAGGGTAAAAATGTCTGTCCTTTGCCACAGCAGAGTCTGATGATACGATATCAGCAGTTAGGAGAAGAGTTTTACTAAATTCTATTATAATAATAATCAAGTTAATTAAATGGAGACGTATATGAACCAACTTCGCTATGACTTTTGGCGTACCTTATCTTTTAGTATCTTTGTAGTTCTGACGGTGGTAACGGTTTCAGCTGATGCAGCTTCCACTATTATTCCCTACGGTAAAATGACAATCGACGGTAAACTTGACGCAGGCTTGGAAGAAAAAGCGGCGAAATTTGACCTCTCATTAGTTTGTATTGCAGGTACAATCAAGGACGATTACTTCTCAACTTATTTATCTTACGATCAGGATTATCTGTATTTTGCTTGTACAGCTAAAGATAATGATGTCTCCTGTAAGGATGTTGTGTCTCGAGATTTCAAAGATTCTGATTACATCCGTTTTTATATCAACGTAGAAGGAGACTATAAAAAACGACAACAATTAGATGGAAAAGGAGATTGGGCCTTTATTTTCACCCCACAAAATTCGAAAGGGAAGTGGCTACCAATGCTTAAAGAGTGCGGATATAATGGCCCTGGCCATGGCGACCTAGATGGTGATAAGGTTACAAAAAAAAGAAAAAGTGGACCTATTAATGGTGGATGGTATGTTGAAGCCGCAATCCCTTTTGATTTGTTCGAAAAAAAATTGAAAGATTTAGAGAAGGCCAACTTGGGTGTCTATTTTATTGGTGGAGATACTGATAAGGGAGGTGTTCGTTCCGGCGAAGTCCGAGTACCTGCAGAGGGTGCGGGTGGCTATTGGCAATCACCATCGTACTGGCAACCTGCTGAACTGGGCCCGTTTTCGGTCACTCTCGAGGATAAGCTAGCTACGCTTTGGAGTAATATTAAGCGATTCTAGGACCTATTTCCTTCTTTGCTGATTCACTTAGGATAGGAGCAAATTATCTCCGATGTTAATCCGGGCTGTTTTTCCGGGTACTTTTGGAGATAATTTGCGGTAGTTGTGAGTCCGATAGCACCGTGGTCCCAAAGGCTTTCCATTAAGTTGGTAACGTAACGGATTTAAATGGTCTCATAATGTGCTATAAATATGGACTAAAAGGATCGAGTGTCTCAATACTTAGGTATTTAGATCCGGTCTATAATTATCGAAACAAATTTTATGTCAGTGATTGACTTTCTCAACATCGACGAAATAAACACCGAGATTATTTCCGTTAGCTCGCTCCGTTGGCACGAAATCTGGTAGGCTTTTCTCATCTCTATAATCATCACCATTACCAACTGGCCGATTCAGCAGTCGGCACTTGTCTGAGCTCGATATGCTTGGATCCCACCACGCCATTGTTGTTGAACCTCCTCCGTCCATATTAATTCCGTTGTAAGCACCAAATGTTTTCAGGAGACTACCGACACCACTGACGGTTGCCCCGTAGCTGTTGGTTTGTCGGCCGTCAATTGTCAGAAAAAAGAGGTACTGACCATCTTTCGATAAACCTATTCCAGTCCTTGGGTGTAGTTGTGTCCCAGATGAAGACGGTTCTCCATTGGTAAGACATAGACTAAACCCACTGACTGCCGTTTCAACGTTTGATATATCGAGTTCAGTTGAAACCATGGAAATTTGCAGAGAACCAGCCTTACTTGCCAAGAGTGACGCAACGTTTTTCTGGTTAGATACTACAATTCCTTGAGAAACAGCAAAACCAGAAATGTCGGTTGGTTCCTCCTTTTGGTATGGCGCAGGCCAAGGTGAAAAGGGGCTAGCATTGATTGCGACTACCAGTTTTTGATCAGTCTTCTGAGATTGGCGAATAAAGTCTCGAGTGGTTTGGCGGATTGTTTCCGACTGTTCAGCTAGCCAGTTTGAACAGCGTGGCGTAGTATATAACTTCATACCAGGGGTATGGCTGTCAATTCGTAGACAATTGATGACCATCTTCTGAGGGGAAGTTCTTTCAATTTTCGCGTGCAAAATTCCTGTACGAAGTTCTTTTGCAGTGCTCCAGTCATAGCTCTTGGTCTCAAAGTCAGACAATACAGATCGGTTGCCTACAAAGAACAATAAAAATAGAGTGAAAGCAAAATTCAAACTTCCCAGAAACTTACAAATCATTTTTGTTATATGAATTACTTTTGGTTCTTTCGTAAGAGTTCTCATCTTTACTTTTGTATGGACTAAAGACTGAATTTTTTCCGATGTTATTCAGCTAATATACACCATTACTGAGATAATTTCTATTACTGTTTTTCATTCTATAAACCAAGTGGGTTTATCAAAAAAGAATCTACCGTTATTTCTTTTCGTATTAACTTTTCATAATCTGATCTTGAGTTATACAATTGGTAACCTTCATTTTCCGCGGGGCCAATTTCGAACACAAACTGGTGAACGTACATTTGGAAATATAATTTGGAATTTTATCTGTTTTGCTAAGTTTATGGCACGTTATGTTATAGTAAACTTAAAAACCGGAAAAACTTCTGATCGTCCTAGGTTAATTTAGGTATGTTGTATGTGCATGTTAATTTACCTCTACAATAATCGAGTAGAATAAAAATAACCTGAGAAACGGTAATGAGAACCGCTGATCAATTAACAGATACGCTTCACAAATGGGTAATTGAATATTTGTCTGATTACTCATATCTGCCCGCAAAGCAACATCTCCAACCCAATCTATACAGAATTATTTTAACTTTACTGTTCTTTTCGGGATTTACTTTTGTATTTTTTTGGGGATTTAGCTTCGCTAGACTTGGTCATACATCTAAGTTGATTTTCCTAGCAGAGGGCGTATCTATACTTTTAATTTCTCCTGTATTGAGTAATAAAACGGCTCTTTTTTTAGCTGAAGACAAATTTCTATCAATGCGTCAAAAGTGGAAATTCTTACTACTATCCATAGGTAAACAGCAGATCGCTATTTGGATAGCAATTGGGTTCAGTTTTATCTGTTGGTCAACTCTTAGTAATTACAAGTCAATAGTTACGCCTATTCCCCTTACTGTCCTTTTGTATATACATTTGGTGTTATCCATTTTTGTTGTTATAGGTAGTGTTTCTGGCTTATGGTCTCATACTATTTTGGGTTCGTTGAAATCTGTTTATTCAATTCAATTAGCAATTTTGTGGTGGTTATGTATTGTTTTGTCCCCTTTTATTTTAGTACCTCTAGACCGTTTTTCATTTAGTTTAGAGAGCGTTATACCGTACTTTTTATACATGAATCCGATGATTGCCATTTGTCAATTGTTAGAGCAAGATACTTCTATTTTCAGGACTCCCTATTTGTACGAAATTTTACCTGTGGCTTCTTATCATTTTGTATACCCAAACTGGGTATTCATTTGTATTGTACAGGTATTATTATCAGTTTTGATGTTGATTTTTTCTTTTAGGTTTAAACTTTAGGTGATTGAGGTATTTACCATTGTCAGAATTAATAATCAGTGCTTCTGGGGCAAGAGGTGTTATAGGAGAATCATTGACACCAGAGCGGGTTGTTCGTTTGGCAGCAGCCTTCGGTAATTTTATCGGTAGCGGACGTATTGTAGTAGGATACGACAGTAGAACTTCTGGGCCGATGATGATGCATTCTGTTTATGCTGGATTGCTGGCAACGGGATGCGACATATTAGACGTTGGTATGTGCCCAACCCCGACAATTCTATTTATGTCTAGGGTTGAGCAAGCTGACGGCAGCATCGTTATTACTGCTAGCCATAATCCAGCCGAATGGAATGGGTTAGAATTTGCGGCTCAAGCAGGCCGCTTACTAAATGGTCAGGACCTTAAAAGCTTTCTAGATATTTATCATAACCAAAAGCTAAGGCTATGTTCTTGGAATAAACAAGGGAAAATTAAAAAACTAAATCAAGCAATTAGCCATCATATAAACGCAATTTTGGAAGCCCAGTGGGTCGATTTGGAACAGACACATTCTCGTCAATTATCTGTAGTCATTGATGCCGGAAATGGTGTGGGTAGTCGAATTAGTCCAGTTTTATTACGAGCGCTTGGATGTAAAGTTTCTGAAGTTTTTTGCCACTCCGATGGCTCATTTCCTCGTCCGAGCGAACCATACCCCGAGGCTTTAAGTAAACTGTGCCAAACGGTTCAATCGGTCGGTGCGGATCTTGGTTTAGCTCACGATGGAGACGCAGACCGGTTGGTAATCGTTGACGAATTGGGTCATGCGATTAGTAGTGAGTATACTTTTGCCTTGGTCGCTGATTTTCTATTAGGAAAGACAGATCAACCAGCCTTCATAGTTGCAACGATTTCAACAAGTCGGTTGATTGAGGATGTCGCGCACCGCCATAAAGCTGAATTGTTCCGTGTACCTGTTGGGGTCAGTTTTGTGGTAGAGAAGATGAAACAACTTTCGAAAGATAATCCAGAGGCGCTTGTCTTGGGAGGTGAAGGTACTGGTGGTGTAATATTACCCAACTGGCAACACACAACAGACGGGATTGCGGCTATTTCTGTTATTGTTCAGATGTTGGCCGAATCTGATGATTCCATTCAATCTCGTGTCAGAAATCTACCAGAATATAAAATGCACAAAATTAAACTTAAGATCGACAGACAAGCAACTGCCGATGAATTAGTACGGCGAGCAGCTGTAATTTTCAGTCAATTATCGAATTCAATTCTGGACTTAACCGATGGTATTAGGTGTGTGTGGCCAGACCGATGGGTTGGTATTCGCAAATCTGGCACAGAGCCAGTTGTACGCATTTTTAGTGAGGCAAATTCTTCAGGTACAGCTAAAGAACTTGCTTTACAAACTCAACAAAGTTTACAAGAAGTTATCATGCAAATTGAACAGGAACAAATGAAAGATCAGTAACAAATAGTTGAAAGAAAGCGTTATAGATAATCAGAAATTCAAAATTTGGTTTAAGAATGAAATCATTAAAACTGGTCTGTGTCGGTGGTGGTACTGGCTTATCGTCTCTTTTAAAAGGATTTAAAAGATTTTCGATGATAAATCCAGATGCGGCTAACATAATCAATATCGACGAATTGTCAGCTATAGTAACGGTCTCAGACGATGGTGGAAGTACAGGACGGCTAGTAGATGAGTTTGATGTATTACCTCCTGGTGACATTCGTAAACTCCTCGTTTCCTTATCTGAGTCTGATAAACTAGTTTCTAGTTTGTTTGAGTATCGTTTCTCCAGCGACGGACCTTTGGGTGGTCATAACATAGGTAATTTATTACTAATTGCGTTAACGGAACTTAATGATAACAATTTCCCTCGAGCAATTGAGTTGGCATCCCAATTGCTGGCTGTTCGCGGGCAAATTATTCCTGTGAGTCTACAACCAACGATTCTGTGTGCGGAGTTAATCGATGGAGAGATTATACGGGGCGAATCAATGATACCAGAGCGCAAAAACCGGTCCCCAATTCAGAAAGTTTTTTTAGAATCACGTCCGAACGGTAAGACCTCCGAAAAGTATGAAGTGAAAGCACATAAAGCATCTGTTGACTCCATTAATAATGCCGACGTGATCATTATTGGGCCAGGTAGCCTATACACTAGTATCATGCCTAATCTGGTGTATCCTGAGATAAGAGAAGCCCTTCGCAATTCTTCGGCCATCAAAGTCTATATCTGTAACGTTATGTCTCAACCGGGTGAAACAGACAACTATTCCGTCACCGAACATGTGAACGCCATTACGAGTCATGCCAACATCAGCCTCGATTACGTGATTGTCAATGATGGCATTGCGTCTCCTGAAGTGCTTAAAAACTATATCCAAAAGAAAATCAGTGGACAGTTAGATTTAATCCGCAAATATACTGACGAAGGATTGACCATGTCAAACAATCAGGAAGATGATCTAACTACTAACCCACCAATGGACTTTTTTGATCATATTAGCACTCTATCAGAGCAGATTAGCCAATTGTCTAGTGGAATTACCCAAATCGCTAACACATCACAAGTCCAAGTCTTGTTTGATCCACAAAAAGACCATTTAGGTGGTGCAGAGCTTGTAACTGCAGATATGATTTATCAGACTAGGGTACTCGTCGATCAAGGAATAGAATTAGACGTAGTGAGACACGATCCAATAAAACTAGCAACCACTTTAGTTGGAGTAATTGGAGATCATTTTGATTTTTCGTAGTCAATCGTTATCGAAACAGGTCTTTTCATTTGTTTGTTTAATGTACTTTTTGTATTGTTCTTCATTGAATTGCCTTGCGCTCGAAGGCTTGATCAAGGAAACTACTATAAATGGAGAAAAGGGCACCATCAGTATAGATTGGGGGACAGGAATGGCTCGCCAAGCCGGATCTCATATCGAAATCTATCGCCAAAACCTAGAAGGTAATACAACTTGGGTTGGCTATGGATTTATTAGAGGTTCTGACTTATCTTTAGCTGATACTTTTGATACTTTTGATGGCTTACCTTTACAGATTGGGGATGCAGTCAGAATACAGCAACAAAGCAAAATTTGCTCTCGAATTGGACAGACCGTCTACGTTATCGCCTCACCCGATTTGACAAAAAAAATTCAGGCTGATCAAGTAATTGAACGCTTGTTTGTCTATCGAGTCAATCGAATCCCTCGTTTTTTGAAAAATCGTTGGTATACGTTCGATTGGCAAGAAAAAGTCTGTGACCTGACAAAGCCTAAACTAGTACAAAGATCTAAAATCAAATCGTCTGTTGCATTCGAAACTCCTGCAAAAGGTGATTGGGTATATTCAGAGGATTTACAAAGTAAAAATCGCTACGATGCTGAACAACGGCTATTCATACTGAGAACCGAAGGTGATAGCGTCTGTATTAGCCGATTCAATCACGCCGTTGTTGGTAAATCCTATACGTTACTGAGACGAAAGAGCAAATCTGATGAAGTTGATCCTGATTTTCCTATTTTTCGGATTAAAGTTGATCAGGTTTACAATTATGTCGTTTCAGGTGTATACGAAAACCCACGGTTACCCAAAAAATTAAGTGTTGGCGATGGTGTCAAAATTATTGATTAACCAACGGTTTCCTTTCTTATTTTTATCTTTTCTTATACTTACATCAATAATCCCTATAGTTCAAGCAACAGAATGGATTGATGGAACTCATCTATTACCCCGCACTGTTCCAATGGACTTAATCCCATCAGCTCCAGCTCAGCGAAACCCGCTTCAGATTGGTGATCAGCGTATTTTTTTTGCGGTCAACTTTCGCACCAAGGAACAGTATAATTTGAGAGCGACGCTACGCGGTATTGGTGATTTTTGTTATATTTACGTTCAAAACTCGGAGTGGAAACGGACTGTTAGCTCTCGTGCAATAACTAATTTGATACGTAGTTTTGAACGTTCTACCCCAACTAACCCGAATAAAGGTATATACCAAATCCAAACCAAAATATTTGGTGAGCCACCAGATAGAGATGGGGACGAACGTATTTTTTTATTACTTCTCGATATTCCAAGTGATGCTCGTGGACAAGTCGTAGCTGGTTACTTTAGCGATATTGATCAGCAGAGAGGACAACTAAGAGACCCACAAACAGGGAAATTGTATAACAGTAATGAGTTAGATTTGATCTACCTGGATACGAATCCCATTTCAGCGGGTGGGCCTGATAGCTTAACTGTCTTAGCCCACGAATTCCAACATTTAATTCATTGGAAAAATGATCGACGTGAGACTGTCTGGGTAAACGAAAGTCTATCAGAATTTGCAATGTTTATATGTGGTTTTCCACCACTCGACCATCTGTCAAATTTTGAATCTAACCCAGAGATATCTTTGATTGATTGGGATCGTGATAGCGCGTACTTGCTAGCTAGTTATGGTGCAGCATACTTGTGGTCTCTTTATCTTTATGAGCATCATGGCAAGGAACAAATAATAACTACCATTGCTCGGAGCAGATTTTCAGGGATTTCTGGTATTAATCAAGCCTTACGAACCTTGGGGTCAAAGGAAACCTTTCAAACTGTGTATGCTGACTGGAAAATCGCTAATTTAGTTGATGATTTGGATTTTGGAGACGGGAAATATGGTTATAGAAACGCAAATCCGAAAATTCGAGTTAGTAAAAAACACCAATTTTACCCAGTGCAAAGTGGGCGTCAATTGCTTAAAAGCTATTCTGTTAATTATATTTCATTTGCTCAATCCTCCGGAGAAAAATCACTCTCTCTGTCCGTGGAAACGGATGGGAAGTATAGCTATGACGTAAGAGTAATAACTAAAAAACGGGGCGACTTAGTGGATATTATCAAGTTGCCTATTGAAACTTTAGCTGGGAAAACTATACCAAATTTTGGTCGGCGAGTTGATGAAGTGATTTTGGTGCCTAGCTTGTCATCTGAGGCTCATCTGCTCGGAATTGGAAAATCAACTTATAGATACAATGCTAGTTTGCAGGATCAAGTTGATTTTAAAATTTTTGTGATAAATAATCCTATACATCGCCGTTATTGGGAAATTTTAGCAATACCTAGTCAGCTTTCCGACTCACCAGCTATTACTATTCGCTCTGGAAATGATACTTTGATTTCTTCTTTACCAATTCCTCTTGTTTCTGAACAAGCCTTCTTTGCTTACTCTTTTTATCTTCCACTAACAACAGAAGCGAAATCAGTCGAATGGTTCGTATCTTTTTTGGATACTCAAGTGGCCTCAGGCAAATTACCAAGCCTTCCTGATTAGCCGGTGGATCCGAAAATCAATGATCTTGACTCATATGACCGAAATAAGTTAACACTTATTGCTGCAATCCAACACCTTAGACTTGAATGAATTTGATAAGGACTTTTCAAAACTCATGACTTTCCAAGAAATTATCTCTCAGTTACAACAGTTTTGGGCCAACCAAGGTTGTCTTATCCAGCAGCCTTGTGATATTGAAGTGGGAGCTGGCACTTTTAATCCCGCTACTTTTTTGCGTTGTCTTGGACCAGAGCCATGGCAAGTTGCCTACGTCGAACCGTGCCGTAGACCAACTGACGGTCGCTATGGTGAAAACCCTTTCCGATGGGGTGCTTATTATCAGTACCAAGTTTTGCTGAAACCTGCGCCAACGGATGTTCAATACTTGTACTTGGAAAGTTTGAGGAATTTAGGTATTGACCCACGTAAGCATGACTTTCGATTCGTAGAAGATGACTGGGAATCGCCCACCTTGGGTGCCTCTGGCTTAGGGTGGGAAGTTTGGTGGAACGGTGCTGAAATTACTCAATTTACCTACTTTCAACAAATGGGAAGTTTGGAATTGAAACCAATTTCTGCTGAATTAACCTATGGTTTGGAACGTATTGCTCTTTACCTACAAGACGTATCTTCATTCCATGAAATTCAGTGGAATAAACGATTGAAGTATGGAGATGTCCACTATGAAGCCGAGGTGGAATATTCGAAATATAATTTTGATTATGCTAATACTTCAATGTTGCTAAGCCTTTTTGATACTTATGAAGCCGAGGCATTTTCCTGCTTGGATAAAGACTTAATTTCACCTGCAACCGATTATGTTCTAAAATCGTCTCACACCTTTAATTTACTGGATGCCCGAGGCGTGATTAGTGTCACAGAGCGAGTTGGTTATATAGAGCGGGTACGTCGGCTTGCTCAGAAAACGGCTCGGGCTTATGTCGCACAGCGTCAGGATCTAAACCACCCGTTACTCGTTTCTCCTGATCCAGTTACCATTGACGCTGGCATTGAAATTTCAACGAATGAAATCGTGCCTAATGATTCAAGCAAGCAAAGTGATTTTTTGCTTGAAATAGGTACTGAGGAAATCCCCGCTAGTTATATTCAGCCAGCTCTGGAACAGTTGACTCATTTAGTTCAATCAACCTTGGCTGAAAACCGATTGTCGTTTGAGAATCTGAAAGTGTTTGCTACACCAAGGAGACTGACACTTTCAATCAAAAGTGTTGACCTTTCTCAAGCTGACCAAGAAACTGAGATGATTGGCCCTCCTGTGAAAGCGGCCTTTGACGATGAGGGAAATCCAACAATCGCAGCTATTGGGTTTGCTAAATCAAATGGGATCTCAGTAGAATCCTTGCAAACAATCACAACCAACCGTGGTGAATACGTTTCTGCAACTAAATCAGAAATAGGCCGAAAAACGTTTGAAATCTTGACAGAGTTGGTACCAGATTGGATTCATAGACTCAATTTCCCAAAAACTATGCGGTGGGACAATTCACGTTTTGCTCGACCAATCCGTTGGTTAGTAGTGCTGCTAGGTAAAGATATTATACCTGTTAAGCTAGACCGCTTAACTGCTAGTCGTCTTACTTACGGTCATCGATCGCTCAACCCAGAACCAATAAAATTATTATCATCTGACCTGAATTCATACATTGAAGAACTTCGTATTGCCAATGTTCTTGTTGATCAAACTCAGCGTCACGCTGAGATACAAAAGAAAGTTGAACTGATTTTAGCTGAAGAGAAATGTTCAACCATACTCGACCAAGAACTACTAACGGAAATAAACTACTTGGTTGAAAACCCACAAGCTATAGTAGGTACTTTTGATTCAGAGCACTTGGAATTACCTATTGAAGTACTAACAACATACATGAAAAAGCATCAACGGTATTTTCCCATGTTAAAAGAAGACGGGACACCGATTGCTAAATTCATCACCATTTCCAACGGCTCCGAAGGTAATCCGTCCGTCATTCGTCAGGGAAATGAACGCGTTTTACGATCTAGGCTAGAAGATGCTACATTCTATTACACAGAAGATCGAAAATCCACTTTAGCAGATAAAGCTAATCAACTCAAAAATGTTATATTTCAGGTCCAACTTGGATCATTATATCAAAAGTCAGAACGTCTACAAAAAGTGGCTAACTCTATAGTCCAGCAATTAGATGATGTAAGCTTAAATGAAAAAAAATCCATCCAAAGAACCGCAGAGCTATGTAAGACCGACTTAACAACTCAGATGGTGATTGGTTTTCCTTCTTTGCAGGGAACGATGGGAAAATATTATGCCTTAGCTAGCGGAGAGTCAAATGATGTTGCTCAGGCTATTGAACAACACTATCGACCAATTTCTGCCGAAGGTATTCTACCTGAATCTCGAATTGGGATGGTTGTTTCAATTGCTGATAAGATGGATACAATCGTGGGCTACTTTGGTATTGATGAACGACCCACAAGTTCTCAGGACCCTTATTCACTGCGAAGACAAGCTATTGGAGTCTTACGGATTTTACGGAACTATCAGTTACCAATAGATTTGCATTCTATAATTGATCACTCTGTGGAAAGTTACCTCGACAATGGGATTGAACTCATGGGAGATACCAAAGTCGCAGTTGCTGATTTTCTGAAAGGAAGATTCCAAGTCCTATTACAAGATCAAGGTTTTGCTCACGATGAAGTCAATGCGACCCTATCTGTTCTTGATACGAATCACAAATTCGATGTCAGCGATGTGGAGAAGAGAGCAAAGCTTATACAGGTCTTTCGTAAACGAGATGACTTTGATCAGGTATATTCATCACTTAATAGAGTGTTGCGTATTCTGCCTAATCAGCCCTTTTCAGTTTCCAGTCAAGAAATTAAATCCCAACTTTTTCAGGAAGAAGCTGAACATAAACTTGGTAGTTTATATCTTGGTTTTTCTAAAAAAATGGCTGACTTGAACGAAATAGGTCAGTATGATAAACTGCTAGACAATTTGGCAGAGCTAGCCCCAGCAATTGATCACTTTTTTGATCAAGTCTTAATCATGACGGATGACTCAGAGATAAAAGCCAATCGATTAGCTTTATTATCGGAAATTGCTGACTACGTTTACGCTATTTGTGACTTAAGAGAGCTCGTCATTGCACCCAAGAGCTCATCTTAAAATCTGAAAAATCTGATTGTCTTTATGTGGGTAGGTTGTTGTGTGTTTTCGGGTGTTTCAGAAACTTAAAAAAAGAGGACTTGCATTGAAATCATATGGTTTGTTGAGTATTTTTTGCATTAGTTTTCTTGTCGTCAGTTGTAGTACTGATAAAGAAAATCAAGATATTTTAGTTGCCAGAAAATCCATTGTCACCGTCAATAATAGCAGTAAAGAACAAGTAGATTATTCAAATGCGAAGAAAGCTGTAGAGTCAGCCCTAGCTTCTGTGCCTGATTCGGTAGAAGCTATGTGTTTAAAAGAGATACTTTCGCTCCACTCTGAAAGTAGTTGGACAAAGGATATTGATCGCTGGAAAAGCACTATTATCGTAGTCCAAAAAATGTTATCACCACTGGAAACTGGCCTGCAACAATTGCAAGTAGTTGAGGACCCTGATTCAGACCAGCTAGATCTTTTAGACTTATTGATTCATAGTCGGAACTCAGTTTATAGCTTAATCGCTTATGGTTTGTCGGATTTATTTTCTGGAGATATCGATAATGGTGGAAACGTAAAGATTGATTCATCAATTTTGCGCTCACTGTTGGAAGCACAAAGATGCTACAACTACCAAGCCAAGAGATTAGCTTTTGAGACTATAAATCAATTTGGTATGAGAGTTAAAACACAGCTTCTAGATATTTTATCTATGCCAATCTCACCCGAAGTTCGACAATATGCTATCTCACACCTTGCCAATCTCGCGGATGAATCACTGGTCGAAACTTACACACAAATTTTAGCAAATAAGCAGGAAACGAATCAGGTCCTCTATTCTACTGTCGTGGCGTTGGAGAAAATTGGCTCAAAGAAAGTTATACCGGCGCTTAAGGCTGCGACTAGATCTAACTCGGCAATTGTGAGAATGCACGCCGCTAAGCTTGTACATAGACTAAATTCCAGCACTGCTGTAGTAGATTTGATGTATCTACTTGCTGATAGCGACAGTTATGTTAAATCGACCGCGATCTCTGCTTTAAATCAAATTGGCCAACCTGCAATGCCGAATCTCGTACAAACACTAGACCAAAATGGGGAAAATATTGTTGGTTCATCGTTTGGAGAACATCAATTCATTGCCAATGCCTTCATTGATAATACTCGAACGGCCAATCGGAGAAGTGCTGTACAACGATCTACTTTACAGATTCTTGGAGACTTGAAAATCGAGAATACTGTTAAAATATTGATTCAGTTATTAGCTAATGACGAGCTAAAGGCTTCCGCGCGGAATGCACTAATTAAGATGGGAGGTAAGGTCGTACCCCAGCTAATACAAACCTGTCAAAACATGGATGCAAGTGTTTCAGTAAGAGTTGAGTCTGCCAGAGCCTTGCTCAGCATGGGGGATTTGAGAGCAACTGAGCCTCTCATCGACTTACTTCTAGATTTGAATACCCCAAAGGAAATACAAGGGATTTCTGCTCAGTTTATGGGTAATACCTTGTCACGAGGTAAAGACTTGAGAGCTGTCAAGGCATTGGGTTATGCACTTGAGCTGGATGATTCAACTGCAATCCAAGCAGCATCTGCTCTGGGGAAATTGAAAATTAAAGATAATGGTCTTGTGAATAAACAGCTAATCCGTATTGCTGAGAATACTCGAGGTGCTAGGGACGCTGTACGAAAGGCTACTATCGATGCTATAGGAGAATTGGGGTTGACCGAAGCTATCCAGCCTTTATTAAGGTTATCTCTGAGTGATACTACAAGTCTCGAAATCCGAAAATCATCAGTCTTAGCCTTAGGCAAAATAGAAAATAACGTCAGTGATTCATCATCTGTCATCGCAATGTTATGGGGATTGAGCACTCGATTTGATGATCCCAATAAACTACGACGGCATATGAAACGAAAGTATAAAACTTACGCTCGTCTGAGTGAGTCTGTTGATAAATTAGGGGTGGAGTGGCTACCAAATAGCGAACATTTTAGAAAACCACAATACGAATCCTGGGGAAAAATTAAGCCAGTCCCAAGTCTAATACGGAGTGAAATCGCAGTTACACTAGGCAAGATTGGGAAAAAAGTCGAGAAAACAGCGATTGGCCAAAATATAGTTGCTGAACTAATTGGGTCTTTACATCACAAGACTGGAGATGAACGTGCCACTGTTCGGGCAAATTCCGCAGCTTCCCTTGGTGTTATTGGGGAAAATCGGGGGAATCAAAAAGAACAAATTGTCAAAGCCTTAACACAGGCCCTCGAAGAAGACAGACAAGGCTTAGTTAGACAAGCGGCAGCCACAGCCCTTGGAAAAGTAGATAAAAGTGAAAGGGTAACTAAGGTTCTAGTTAAAGCACTAAACGAAGATGAATTCGAGAGTACTCGAACCAATGTCGTCAAGGCTTTAGCTACTTTTGGCCAAGCAACTTCTGCTGACCAAGAATTAGTGAAGGTTTTGAAAAAAGGGATAGGATCTTTTGAAGATGATGAAAAAGAGGTCGCTTCAATTCAGTCAGCAGTGATGGATGCACTTGTTCAAGACGGAGTAGATAAAACTGCTTTAGAATTGTCAAAAGCCAACGACAGTTCTGCAGCAAATGCCGATACATGGGTTAAGTGGGCCATTATTTCTACTCTCGGACGATTAAAAAATCCCAATGGATTTGCGGCGGTCTTAAAGGAAACTCGAAATGCCAATTATCGAATTCGAAAAACGGCCGTTTCACTGATTGGTAACTTCAATAATCGAGATGCTGTGGATCGGCTACTGGAAATCGCAAATTCTAATGATGAGTCAAAAACAATTCGTGCTAATGCTATACGTTCACTTGGAAAACTACGCTACGAAGGATCAGTCGGAAAAATATTGGAGATTCTCCAGGCTAACGACGTTGAAACAGAAATTAAGGAAGCATCAATTTTTGCTCTCCAATCCATGAAAATTAGAAGGGCTGTTACACCTATTTTATCTCTGATTAACGATATGCAATCTCCTTCGGGACTTCGTTTGGCCGGGGTAAAAGCCATCGGTTTTTTGGGGGATTCATCTGATGAATCCGTGGTCAATACACTATCGTCAATTTTTCAAAATGAAACTGGGGAAATCTACGAAACTGCGATCAGCGTTATAGGAAAGGTTGGTCTCGTCCAGTTTTCTGACGATTTCTTATCGATAGTGGCTGATCGTGGAGCAACACCACATGCTCGACAAAATGCAGCTCTGTCCTTATCTGAATTTGGAGTTGCAAAAACTTCTCTACTGCTGGAGGAGCGGTTGATTGATTCGACTGAATATTTCATTGAGACTGATATAGATTTAGTTCGGCGAAACTACACTTGGGAAGCCTTCGTGAACGCAGCCCAATCTTTTGAGCTCTCTGATAAGATTGATGAATGGATGATACGACGAATAGACGACAGTTGGGAAAGTTCCAAGATTCGTGATTATTCTATCTTGGCTCTCGGCCGTTCAAAAAGTAAATCTTCGGCCAACAAATTGGGTGACTTACTAAAAAACAACAATCTCTCTGCTATGTTGGCGGTTGGTCGTTCTGGTAAAAAAGAGTTTTTGCCACTTTTGATCGAAAAAATAGATGTCAACCAAGACAAGGCGATTCGGCGAAAATCAATAGAAGCCGTCGGTTTGTTGGGGGATAATAAGTCGTTACCTAACTTAATCAGCCTACTGGATGATACTGATGCTGAAATTAGGCAGGATGTCATTAATGCACTCTCCAACATCAAAGACCCTTCAGTAATACCATCTTTAGCTAGACGTCTCAGTATCGAGGAACAAGCTAGTGTTAAAGCTGTTCTGGTTGTCGCACTGGCTAACTTGGGTGCTACGCAAAGTGTTTCATCTATCGAGCCATTGCTTCAAACTGAGAATGCCGACTTATATTTTCAAGTTGCTCAATCTCTGTATCAGATAACCGGTAATTCCCACGGTTATGGATGGGAATAATATTTACTTCCCAAGAATTAAACCCATTCTTGCTGAGAAATCAACCGATATTTCCTGCGTTTCAACCTCTTCTCCTAGTTTTTAGTGAAACGATTTTTCTCTTTGCTTCGTTGCATAGGTGGCTCTGCTTGTTCCAATTGAACGGATCCGGCTCAGTCATGTAATTCAACTTGTTTAAGGAGTGGTTAAGGGTGCACCTCAATCGTGTTCAAATCCGAGGTTTCAAGAGCTTTGCCGATTCAGTTGAACTGTTACTCGAACCCGGTATTACGGCTGTTGTTGGGCCGAACGGGTGTGGAAAAAGTAACGTCTCTGATGCAATACGATGGGTTTTGGGTGAACAACGAGCACGTTCCTTACGTTGTCCCACCATGATGAGTGTTTTATTTAATGGTGGTTCAAATCTGCAACCTGCCGAAAAGGCTGAAGTCTCTTTGCGTTTTACCAATAGTGAGGGCAAATTAGCCCTCGAATCCCCGGAAGTAGAGATAACTCGCCAATTGTCTAAAGACGGAAATAGTCGTTATTTTATCAATCAAACACCGTGTCGGCTAAAAGATATAACTGAACTTTTTATGGATACTGGAGTAGGAGTTAGTGCTTACTCAGTTATGGAGCAAAGTAAAATTGACCAAATTCTGAACACACGACCAGAAGAACGTCGATTCCTTTTTGATGAGGTTGCTGGTATCACGAAATATAAGCAACGAAAGAAAGAAGCTATCAAAAAATTAGAAGCAACTGAGGATAATATAGTTCGGATCAATGATATTATCCACGAAATCGAGCGAGAAACTACTGATCTTAAGGAACAGGCTAGCCAAGCTGAACGTTATCAACATTTGCAAGCGCAACTTCGGGACTTGGAGCTTGACCTCAGTTTTCGAGAATATAATCAATTTATCCAAGAATTATCGGAGACACAATCTAATTTAGATCAAATATTGACTGCTTCTTCTCAAATTAATCAAACCATTCAAGAAACAGAACAACAAGTTGAGGATGCACAAAATCGTCAAGTAGAACTAGAGCAGGATATCAGAAAAGAATCAGCTATTGTTCAAGACTTCCAAACAAAAATCGAAAAAACTGAACGCCAAATTGCTCTCTATAAAGAACGACAACTGAATATTCAGCAACAAAGACAAAGAGCTAATCAAGCGATTAATTCCTTACAGAAACAGCTTGACGGCTTAATAAAGCAAAGCCAATCATACCAGCAAGAACAGACCGAAATAGATGTCTACTTGAAGTTGGAGGAAAGTAAGTTGACTGCTCGCAGGCGAGTCCTCGATGATTTCGATCGACGAATCGAAGATACAGGACACTCTGTCGACCAAGCTCAAACAGACCTTGCTACAACTACTTCTCAAATTTCTCAAGCTGAAACCCAGTTGTCATCTTTGAACAGTAAGCTAGAGTATTCGGCTGAACATCTGTACCAAGTTAAGGAGCAAGCAAAGTCCTTGACTCAGGCACTAGAAGTAGCTGAAACTGAAGCTTCAAAGTCTGAAAGGCAAAGCCAAGAAACCGAAGTTGAACTATTGAAAGTTGATTCGAGTAAGACTAAAGTCATTGAACAATTAGCAGCACTACAAAAAAATCTACGTCAGCTAGAAAGCGAGATTAATGGGATCAAGGATTCGTTAGGTCTAAGTGTATCCCGATTAAAATCTCTAAAAGATTTGCAAAGCGCGTACGAGGGATTTTACACAGGTGTTCGGGCAATCCTAAAGGCTAAGACTGTTGAACCAACGACTTTTAGTGGGATTTGTGGTGTGGTTGCTGAGTTGATAGTGACTGACTCAGATTATGAGTTGGCGATAGAAATTGCTTTAGGTAATGCCATCCAGAATATCATTACCAACACTGCGGAAGATGCTCGATCTGCGATAGATTTTCTTAAACGAACTAAAGCCGGTCGAGTAACTTTTTTGCCTTTAGATATTTTACGCCCTCGATACTTTGATGATCAACATTTGCTACAACGTCCAGGTATCATTGGTATAGCGAATGAATTAGTAGGCTGTGATGCTAAGTATGAGGTTGCTATTGATCAGCTCTTAGGAAATACTTTGGTAGTTGAAGACATTGATACAGCAATTAATTTAGCTCGTCGTTTTCGACCCAAATCTCGCCTAGTGACATTGGATGGTGAAATTTTGAATGCATCTGGGGCTGTAACGGGTGGATATAATTCTCGGCAATCTTCGGGTTTACTAAGTCGGTCTCGTGAACTAGAAGAGTTGCAGGATCAGATAGACCATCTATCGAAAAGGATTGAGCAAAAGAATAAGAAACGCAATCAAGTAGTGAATGATACGACAGAATTACAACAGAAACGTCAATCTCTAATGGTCCAGTGGCAAGATTTACAGATTGCTTACCAAGGACACCAGAAAGACTTGGAACAATCCCAAAATCGCGTAAATGAAATTGCAGAGCAATTAGCCCAAGTTGTATTGAAGGAACAGGGGTTACAAACACAAAATACTGAATTCGTGACAGATAGAGACGACTTGGAAGTCCAATTTCAGGAAGCTGAAAAAAAACGTCAACTTTTGCTCAAGAAAATTGATCGTATGAACGAACAAATTGAATCTGAAAAGAATAAACGGAAAGAAGTCGATCAAGCTTCACAGGAATTAGAAATTAAATTGGCTAGTAAGCGTGAAAAGCATAAATCTATTCTATCTTCTCTGGACCAAATTGCCCAAAACCAACTACAAGTAAAAAATAGTATTGACGAGCAAAAGCAGATTATCGAATCTGATGAAGCATCCAAGCTAAATATCACTGATCAGATAGAAAGTAGTCAAAAGGTGTTTTTGCAGTTAGAACAAGACAAATTCACTGTGGTTGAAAGAGTAGAAGAACTATCGGCCGAACAGACCAAGTTATTAGCGACTACCTCAGAAGCTCAAAAGTTACACCGTCAGATGCGTCGGCAATATGAAAAACAGAATCGAGTTAGGCATCAGATGGAAGTCACACAAACACAATTACAGATGCAAATTAAAGCAATTTCTGCTAACATTCAAGACAAATATCAAGTTGAAATAGAAGAAGTAAAATCAGATTTTCCTACGAATAAAGATACAAAGGACGTTTCTCGTTTTGAACTCGTTTCTCACATTGAACAATTCAAAAATGAGATTGAGAGTCTGGGAATGGTCAATATGAAGGCTATTTCTGCTTACCAAGAACATAAGGAACGAGAAGTCTTTTTAGTTTCACAAAGAGAAGATTTACAAAAATCCTTGGAAAGTACCTATCAGGCTATCCAGAAAATCAACCAAACTTCTAAAACAGCCTTTCTTGATACGTTTACCCAAATCCAGACTAACTTCCAGATAGTATTTGCTGAGTTGTTTAACGGTGGTGAAACTGAACTTTGTTTAACTGATGAAGAAGATATCTTAGAATCGGGCGTTGATATCATCGCCTCCCCACCCGGGAAACGCCCACAAACAATCACTCAGTTATCCGGCGGTGAAAGGTCATTAGTTGCTGTTGCACTCTTATTTGCCATTTTCAAAATTAAGCCAAGTCCTTTTTGTGTGATGGATGAGGTTGATGCAGCCCTCGATGAGTCAAATGTCCTTCGGTTTACCAATTTAGTTCAGGCTTATGCTAAGCAAACCCAATTTGTCATTATTACCCACAACAAGAGAACAATGGAAACTGCGGATGTGATGTACGGTGTAACAATGGAGCAAGCGGGGGTTTCTAAGTTGGTCTCAGCTAAATTGAGCGATTATAACTAGTATCGAATATTACTCTTATACAGTAACTGTGTTTTAGTTTGGAACATCAATGCTCAAAAATCTATTTCGTAGACAAAAACCAAAAGATAACCAACCAGATATTTCCACCCTAGATCGACGACCATCAGAGGAGGTGTCTCCATCTCCTTCTGAGGATTCAGATTTCTCATCTACTGCTGATTCCATCAACAAAAAGAAAAGCTGGTTTCAGCGGCTGACTAGTGGCTTGTCCAAAACACGAAAAAATTTAGTAACCCAAATCCAAGGGTTATTGCGAATTGGTCGCAAAATCGATGAAGAATTATTGGAAGAAATTGAGGAGATTCTGATTCAATCCGATGTTGGGGTCAAGGCTACTATGACCTTAATGGATAATGTACGAGATGTTGTTAAGGAACGCATGATTGATGAGTCCGCCGATTTGGAAGCCGTAATAAAAGAACAAATTGAGCTTATGCTAGGTCAAGACGGACAGTCTGTATCGATCATTCACGATAGTCCACACGTTATTTTGGTCTTGGGTGTTAACGGAGCGGGAAAGACAACTACAATTGGAAAACTGTGCCACCGATTTAAATCAGAAGGAAAATCAGTTTTGGTAGCAGCGGCTGATACGTTTCGTGCGGCGGCGGCTGAACAATTACAGATTTGGTGCGAAAGGAGTGACACCGATTTGATTCGCAGTGATGAAGGTATTGATCCGGCTTCGGTTGTTTTTGACGCACTTCACGCGACTCAATCTCGCCAAGTAGATGTATTAATTATTGATACTGCGGGGAGACTACATACTAAGAAACCACTAATGGATGAACTTGCTAAAATAGGACGGGTGATCTCACGCGAAATTCCCAAAGCTCCACACGAGGTCTTGTTAGTTGTTGATGGTACAGCTGGTCAGAATGCTATTATCCAAGCCAATGTTTTCAACGAAGCAGTCCCAGTGACAGGAGTAGCTGTTACCAAACTTGACGGTACAGCTAAAGGCGGAGTCGTAATAGCGATTCGCCAGGAAATTGGTGTACCGATCAAATTGATCGGTATCGGTGAACAACTTGATGATCTGAGAGATTTCGTTGCGCAAGATTTTGTATCTGCTCTTTTCGAAAATGATGAATCATCTATTTAGTTTTTAATCCCGGTTAACTCTCGAGATATGACCAGGTGCTGTCTAGCTTCAACATCTGTTAACTTTTGATAGCAGTCTTCATCCCACCAAATTTCGAGTTGGTCTATAATTTTGTCTGATCCTACCCCGAAATGGATTCGGAGATCGTTAACAGAACAGTAACTTGCGCTACTATCTACCTGTCGGATTTGGGTTTGATCGCCAGACTGAATTTTCAGTTTAACACCTATTGCTTGACCAACTAAGGTGACTGAGACCCAGTTTCTCTGGTTCCCACCGTTGTTTCGAAGTAAAATTGGTGCTTGTCCTGAGTTAGAGATTAACAGATCTAAATCGCCATCATTGTCGTAGTCAAGGTGTACAGCTCCTCGTCCCACACGACGTTGGGAGAAGTAGTTCCCACTTTTTTGGGATATATCGACAAAATATGCGGTTTCAGACTCAATTAATTGGTTCTCGAATAGCTGGTCAGGCTGTGCGTAAGTCAGTTGATTGGAGTTGAGCTCAGCATCTTCCATAATGTGACCGTTAGCAATAAATAAATCTAAATCACCATCGTTATCATAATCGAAAAAGGTTGTCCCCCAACCTACATACGGAAAACTTGGATCACCTAGTCTTGCTGTAGTTGTGTCGTCGAAGTAGAATAATTTGCCAGTTCCATCAGGATCGCATCGGTATAGATTATTGTATTCATAAGCAAAATTTGTAACGAAAATATCGAGATTACAATCATTATTGTAATCTCCAACTGCTATACCCATTCCAGCCAGAGCCTCCCCGAAACCATCGTAACCGATACCGACGGTAGTGGCAGATTCGGTGAAAATAGGTAAGTTAATATCCTCAAATCCATTATGCTGGAAGTAAAGATTCTTTGATTTGTCATTAGCAATATAGACATCTGTCCACCAATCTCGATCAAAATCGGTAGCGACTACTCCCAACCCACGAGCATCTTTGAAGAGTCGCATTTTTTCTTTTGAATCCGTGAATCTACTACTATCTACTTCACTAAAAGTTCCATTTCCTTCGTTTTGGTATAATACATCCCTAGCTCCTTGATAAAAAATAGGGTTTTTATACCCGTCTTTATTGGTTATTTGGTTTATTTCCTCAATTGGTACATAGTTAGCTACATATAAATCAAGGTCCCCATCCCGATCGAAATCAAAAAAGGCACAGCCTGTACTGCAACCTTCATATCCAACACCTGCTAACCGTGTTGTGTCTGTGAAGGTACTATCGCCATTGTTACGATACAATACGTTAGGCCCCATATTAGTTACATAGAGATCGGGGTGTCCATCGTTGTCATAATCTCCAACTGTTACACCAATTCCGAATCCTGTGTCCCCGACACCCGATATATCGGTTACATTGCCAAAAGTCCCGTCACCTAAATTTTTGTAAAGGGAATTAGGTCGATTTTTATAAGGTTCCTTGATGTAACCACTATTAACAAAATATAGATCTATCCATCCATCGTTATCATAATCGAAAACGGCAATACCTGCCCCGAGAGTCTCTGGTATAAAGTGGTCTTCTGAGTATCCGTTTTGATGTCGAAATTTGATCCCCACCTTTTCTGTCACATCCGTAAAATTTACCGCTTCAGTATCGATTAACTGGAAGTATAGTAGATAAAATAGAAAAAATAGGTGTATTTTATTGTTTTGTACGTTGCATCTCATAAGTCAGCGTTCATATTATCATATACGAGATGACCTTAAAACTTGAAAAACAAAAATCATTTTGATACCATCAGAATGGTAATGTGGAGTGTGAGGTCGGAAGTAATGAAATCCTGCAAATTTAGAATTTTCTCTTGCTTGTTTCTTTTTCTAATTTCTTTAATTCTTTCGGCTTGTATAATCGAGAAACAAAAAGCAAAATCAGAACCCCCCTCTGCAGTATACGAAAAAAAACAACTAAATAATAAAGAGGCACAAAAAATGAAAGGTGAAAATCAAGATACCGCCACACTGGGGGGAGGGTGTTTTTGGTGTGTAGAGGCCGTTTTTCAAAAACTAAAAGGTGTAGAAAGCGTTGTTTCAGGATATGCGGGCGGTACAGTATTGAACCCAACTTACAAAGATATTTGTTCAGGTACCACAGGCCATGCTGAAGTTGTACAAATTACGTTCGATCAACAGAAAATATCTTATACTGATTTATTGGATGTTTTTTGGCATACACACAATCCAACCACGCTTAATCGTCAGGGGGCCGATGTTGGTACACAATACCGATCTGTCATTTTCTATCATGACGAGGAACAACGCCTAAAATCGATTCAATCAAAAAAACAAACCGAAGAGTCTCGCTTGTGGCCAGACCCGATTATAACTGAAATTTCTCCCGCTCCCACATTTTATCCGGCAGAAGACTACCACCAAAATTACTATCGCTCTAACCCCTCTCAACCTTATTGCGTGGTCGTTATCTCACCAAAACTGAAAAAGCTCCAGTCTGTATTCCAAGATCGATTAAAGGACTAAAAAATTATTTAGTCTCAACCATTTGAAATTCTTATTCAGGGGGATTTTCGGGTCGTTTGACTGTGGTTTTTGTATATCGTACCTGATGAATAACTACTATCCGGTTAGCAATCATAGAACCCCAAAAATAATTCAATCAAAATTCTACTCAAATGTTCTAGAAAATGAAATGATTAGTCAATTACCACACTTCGTTAAAAACCGAAAAAGCTGTATGTGGAAAGTCAAATCAAAGTTTCCTAATGTCTCTGCTCGTGTACAAATTTGATTTGAATTAGATGGCTGGTACTGGGGGATCTCGGTTATTTTTTCTCTTACATGCACTTTTTATATGGTTCAACTTAACTTGTTGTAAATCGGAAGATCCTGCCCCACAAGAAACACGTTCGATTCAACCATCGGGAACTCCTAGGGTACACCGTACCCAAGACTGGCCAATGTTCATGTTTGATTTAAAACAATCAGGAAGAAGTAACAATAAAGAGATAAAACCACCATTAGAACTGAAGTGGAAATTTAAGACGGGAGGTCCGATACAAGCGAGTCCTATAGCGGTCGAAGATACTATCTACGTTGGTTCAACTGACAACTATTTCTACGCACTGTTAGCTAAATCATGGGGAGTTAAATGGAAATTCAGGGCAAGTAGTGCTATCCGTTTTTCAGCTGCTGTTTGGGACGATTTCGTTTTCTTTAGTGTCACTGACGGAATTGTGTATGCACTAAATCTCAGAACTGGCAAGGAAGTTTGGAGATTCAAAGTTCAAAACTGGGTTAATGGGCCAATTTTAGTTGAAGATGGGACAGTTTATGTGGGTAGTTATAATAATACAATTTACCTGTTACAGGCAGCAACGGGTAGATTATTGCGGAAAGTAAACAGACAAGTTCAAATAAACGATACGGACTTCATTTGCCATAATGGACGCTTAATGCCAAGCCAACCAGCTTATCGGATCGACGAATGGAAAAATCTTATTCCATTCAGTCAAAGTTACCCCGTAATAGCTAATGGTACAGTTTACATTGGCAGTCGTGATAATCAGCTTTATGCGATTGACCCAGTGAAACAAAATGTCGTTTGGCGTTACCAGACAGATGGGTATATCGATTCTGCTCCAGCTATCGCGGGTAATATGCTTTATGCTACCTCCTACGACGGCTACCTCTACGCTTTTGGCGCGGTCAAAAAGCTTGAAAAAAAATCGACAAATACATCAGGAGCCGAGGCTATCCTTGGTACCATTGTACAAGATACGTCGCCTGTTTATAGATTTCCAGAGGAACCGACAAATACAAAAAAACAATCATCAATCATTGCGGAGTTAAATGATGGTGTAGTTGTACCAATCCTAGAAAATGTGAATCTTGACCCAAAAGGAAATAAAGATCGCGAACAATTTCGTCAAATTCAGTTACCCAACGGTCAATCAGGTTGGGTTGAGGCCAATGCTGTTGGCCGTTTTTCAGGTGAAGAATCGATTCAATTTAATATGGATATCTGTGGACAAATTGAATCGATCTCCTTAATAAATGGAGCAGAGATGCCAAATTGGTCTCCAGATGGTAAGTCTATTACTTTTCTGCGCAGGACCAATCTTTCGGGGCAATATTGGCAAGCTAACGAACTGTGGACTTTTTCTACTACGAATCGTCAGTTTTATAAACAATGCAAAGGGAATTTCTACAACCCAAATTTATCTTGGTCATTAGACAGTAAGTGGATTATCTTTGAGGCCTATGAAGACAATCAAAGCTACATTTGGGCTATTAATTCCATAACCAAGGAGCTTATTAAGATTGCAAAAGGAGATGCACCAGCATGTTCTCCTGTTGCAAACCAGATTGCTTTTCGTCGTTGGAAAGACAACGAAGATATTTTGTATCAGGTCAACATCGACGGTAGTAGTTTACAGACTATAGCCCGTATTCCGATTAATGGACAGTTGAGTTCATTTTCTTATTTGGCACCACCAGCTTGGTCTCCGGATGGAAAACGGATTGCTTTTGGTCTTGATGGTCATCATTTTGTCACGGGCCGATCAGAAGTTGCGATTTATACAACTTCAGGTCATCGACTTCAGACGATTTCAACGCAAAGCCGCCGAATTCAAAACCTAGTGTGGTCAGCTGATGGCTCCTATTTGTCTCATGTGCAGACTGGCCTTATGAAGTTAGACCCAGTATTAGATAAACGTCTACATGTTACCAACAGCAACCGAATACTAGATACGAAGGTTTTCAAGCATACCGCACCAGCTTGGTCCCCTACCGACCTTCGGTTAGTTTTTATGGAGCGTTCTGATTGTATGGGCGTACAATGGTTAGTCTGGATTTATGATCTAAAGAACCGCTCCAAGTGGCAAATTGCCCGTACGAACCTACGACTGACAAATATTCATTGGTTGCCAGATGGTGATCGAGTTTGCCTTTGGCATACCTCTAAGTATTTGAGAAGTGACAAATCAGAAAAAAAAATATACAGGCCTGCTGATACAAAAGGCTGGATTGTCCATCTGAAATCTGATAATAAATGGAGTCAAAATGAAGACTAAAATCTTGATTGTTGAAGATGAAATAGCTTTTTGGCAGCATTACCAACGTAAGTTATCGTCACTTGAAATGGTATTTGAGACTGCTGTTAACCCAGCGGAAGCTATCCCAAAACTCACGAAATTTGATCCAGATATTGTCTTGCTTGATCTTTCATTTGAGATGGGTGAATTACAGTCCACAATTTCTATGAAGGAAAAGCAATCAAATTTAGAAGGCTTATCTTTTTTATCTTATATTAGAAAAGAGTTTCCCGATTGTAAGGTCGTGGTTGTAACCGGTAATAGCGAAATAGAAAACGCCTTAGAAGCTGTACGAAGGGGAGCAACAGATTTTATCGAAAAGGGAAGTGGCTTTTTGGATGCACTCATGTTCCGTATTCAAGCTATTAATGAGCGACTTCAATTGGAAAGAACCATCCGGATACAAAAAAAGAAAACTATCGATCGAATTGGTGGACTTCCCTATGCTGCGGGACAAATTATTGTCGGTATTTCTCCATCTATGCGAAAGATATTTAGCCAAATTGAACGGATTGCAAAGATAGACTCAAATGGGGATTCAGTTCCTGTAACGTTAATTACAGGAGAGACTGGTACTGGGAAAGAACTTGTGGCACGGGCCATACATTATCATAGTAAGAGATCGGATCGTCCTTTTTTGCCCTTGAATTGTGCTGCATTTCCGGAAAGCTTGATAGAAGACGAGCTTTTTGGACATGGAAAAGGAGCTTTTAGTGGTGCGACTAACCAACGCTTAGGTGCATTTGAAGCAGCCAAAGGTGGAACGATATTCTTGGATGAAATTGGTGAAATGCCATTGGCTATGCAACCTCGTTTACTAAGAGTTCTGCAAGAAAAAAAAATCAAGCGAATCGGCGAAAATCAAGAACGGATTATCGATGTACGAGTTATCGCAGCTACTAATCGAGACCTAAAGCAATCAATTACGGATGGCCTTTTTCGCCAAGATCTATATTTTCGCTTGAGTGCATTGCCTATTAATTTACCCAGTCTACGAAAACGGGAAGGGGATATTTGTCTACTTGTACAACATTTCTGTAACATTTTCTGTCAACGATACCAACTTGATCAGCAATTTTCTAGGCCAGCAATCGAATTCTTAGAGAAGAAAAATTGGAATGGAAACGTGAGAGAGCTGATGGATGTTGTTCAAAGGAGTATGATATTTTCTGAAAGTCAATCAATTTCGGTAGATGAACTCGCTCTTACAGAGGAAGAAAGTGAAAAATGGAATATAGGTACAGAACAAAAGAAAATTGAGGGAGATTTAGGGGAGCTAAACCATCTACTCACAATTCAACCTTATAACGATGCTCGAAAGATTTTTGAGAATTGGTATGTAAGGAAGGTATACGAGTACACAAATAAAAATCAGTCGCAGACCGCTCGAATGTTGGGAATTGATCGAAATACCGTTCGGCGAATCCTAATTCGTTAATTTCGGTCTTTCAAATTTACGTTACTCAAACTAAAAATATTCACTGAACCACACCTTCATTCGTTGAAGAATTTGTTCAAATAAATTATCCCCTGGTTTCATAAATTGTCTTACTCCTTCTGTAGACTGTCTCATGCGCGTACCATACATTACCAGCCCAACACCCGTGGCAAAAATTGGACTGTTAACGTGTGCACTTAGTCCTTTCAAGGGCTTAGGATAACCAATTCTTACTGGGTAAGGAAGTCTCTCATGGGCCAACTCCAGTAAGCCTGAAATCAGAGATGTACCACCTGTTAGTACTAACCCAGCTGGTGTTGATACTTTAAAAGAAGCAATTTCGTTATGGATGATATTCAACGTTTCTTCCATTCGACATTGAACTATTTCGGCTAGATGTTGTCGGTCGATAAGTCGAGGTCTCTGCATCCTACCGCTTGAATTAACTGTAGCAGGCATTCCGCTCACCGTTGGTGGTTGAATTTTTTCGTGGGACTCGATCAAATCTGCCAAGGCACAGCCTTTTCTTCTTTTGAGTATTTCTGCATCGTAAGGAGTCATTCGCAAGACTTGAGCTATGTCGTTGGTCACGTGATCACCACCAACTGAGATCACTTTTGTATGACGTAGCGCATCCTCCTGATAGATTACAATATCTGTTGTACCACCTCCCATATCGGCCAAAGTCACCCCAACAGATTTTTCATCTATCGACAAAATTGAATCTGCAGACGCTATCGGCTCCAAGACTATGTCCTCAACCGACAAGCCTGCATTGTTTACGCTCTTGAGAAGGTTCTGTACTGAAGCTACAGCGCCAGTAATAATGTGTACATTAGCCTGAAGACGAATCCCTGACATACCAATTGGATGTTTAATACCTTCCTGTTCATCAACCGAAAAGTCCTGCGGTAAGACGTGAATCACTTCACGGTCAACTGGGGTTGCTGTTGCTTTCGCAGTATTGATGGCTCGGTCTACATCTGATTTAGTAATTTCGTGGCCTTCACCCGCCACTGCAACAACACCTTCTGAAGTGTGTCCCATGATATGACCACCTGCAATGCCTGCATAGACTGAGCCTACTTGGACACCAGCCATCGTTTCAGCTTCTTTCACAGATTCTCGAATCGATGCGGTAGTTTTTTCAATATCGACAACGACGCCTTTTCTCAGCCCTTCAGAGGGCGATTTTCCTACACCAACAATCTCGATTTTTTCGGGATCGGACTGCCAAGTATTGCCAATAATAGTAGCAATTTTGCTAGTACCAATATCTAAACCAACAACTATATCATCACTTGCCATTTCCCTCTTCTCCCCAATATAACACGTTCTCGAATCTTGCGTCTAAATATCCACTAAGCATTTGGTTTGTTGCGTTATGCATTTGATTAGACCGAATAAGAGTTGCTACCTTTTGTAACCCATTTTGGATAAGATCCACTGATAGCCAAATCTGAGGTAAATCTTCACAACTAACAGTGATTGACCAACTGTGCTCATCAAGATGCATCATCGGATTTGAACCTGCTCTTAACTCAAGAGTGATAATTCCAATTTGAGAAACCAACTCAGGAATTTGTTTTCTAATTTCATCCAAAACTCGTTTACAAACTAAAAATCCATCTTGTTCGTATTCAGGCAGTTGCTCTCCCTCACGTAGACTACTACTTGAGTTCATTTTCGCTAATATCAGCCGAAAGACAAGCAAATTCGTCCTGTCAGTCGTACTTATATCTGGTAATTTCTCGGGATTAGTTGAGCATTTTAACACATATCCGTCGATATCTACCAGAAGGAACTCTTTTTCAGATTGTTTCCAAATTTCTACTGCAGCGTACGGCAGACGCTCAGTAACCGATATGTCTACTGATCGACCGAAATTGTGTTTTGAAACCTGAACATCCTTAATGTAACTTAGCGTAGTTTTTATTTTTTCTGTGAGCTCAGGTAACGAGATTCCCAGCATTTTATCTTGATCTAGATCTAAGCCAGAAGCATGGAGGATTTCATTTTCAGAATAATGCCGGCTGCCAGTAATTGAAATTTTCTCCAAGTCTAATATATTAAACGTATATCGGCTAATTGACAATACTATGAATGATAACATGAAGGCTTTTATGGCTAGTTCGGTTATTTTCGACTTGGGCTTTTGCTTATTGGTCGTTAACGAAAAATCAACGTTAATTTCGGTATTAATCATTATTATGTTTCAGATAAATGAGTAACTTATGGCTGAATTTCCAAATATCTCCTGCACCTGCAGTAATGACAATATCATTGGGCCGAAGATGTCCCACGATTTCTTCAATTTCTAAATTTGGCATATATATGACATTGCGATGCCCCTGTTTCCTAATATCTTCAGCTAGATCTTCGCTGGAAATACCATTGAGTGGGTGTTCCGTCATACCGTAGATTGGAGTGATGAAAAGCAAATCTGTATCAAAAAAAGCAGAAGAAAATTCCTTGTACAGCGAATGTATTCGCTGGTAGCGATGTGGTTGCACTATACCTACGACCCTACGTTTGTAACCAGTTTTAGCGGCATTAAAAACGGCACGTAGCTTTGCAGGATTATGGGCGTAGTCATCTACAACAAGGATATCTCGTGCTATTCCTAAAACCTCGAATCTACGATGGATTCCACCAAAACTGGCTAATGCATGCTGAATTTGCGTAAATGGAATACTACCGATTGATGGGGAAATAGTTAAGGCAACTGAAATAGCTGCTAGAGCATTCGATATATTATGCAAGCCAGGCATATTAAGCCGAATTTGTCCCAATTCGGAGTCATACGAATAAACTGTAAATGAGCTTTGATCTGATTCAAACTGGATATTTTCTGCTCTAATATTAGCTTCGGGGTGAAAGCCATAAGTCATATACGGTTTTCGTACCTGTGGTAGAAGTTTTTGAATGTTCTTTTGATCTAAGCAGAGGACTGACGAACTATAAAAAGGAACCCTATTGATGAATTCAAGAAAAGTGTGGGATATATCAGCTAAATCTCGGTAGTAGTCCAAATGATCGGCATCTATAGACGTAACAACAGTAAGGTTAGGTCTAAAATACTTGATTGATCCATAGGCTTCGTCTGCCTCACAAACTACAATGTCACTTTTTCCAATCCGAGCATGACTTCCAATGTCGATCATCTTACCACCGACAATCACAGTGGGGTCAAGTTTTTCTAATACAGACGCAGTCATTGCGGTGGTAGTTGTTTTACCATGTGTTCCTGCAATAGCAATACTATAATGATAGCGCATAATTTCGGAAAGCATTTCAGCACCAGTAATTATAGGAATTCTGCAACTCATAGCTCGTTTAACTTCGACATTCTCGTCAGGAATAGCTGGTGAAACCACTAAAACATCAGCTGAGCCGACATGCTCAGCTCGGTGTCCATAAAAAATAGTTAATCCAAGGTTAGATAAGCGCTGGGTTGATTCGTTTTGTTGATTGTCGGATCCAGTGACGACAAATCCGTAGCTATATATAATTTCAGCGAGGCTACAGAGGCCCGCCCCACCAATACCTACAAAATGTATGTTTCTTGCCTTATCAAATATGTGATTTTTGGATGCCGATGTAGAAAACAAATATAATTCCAGTCGATTCAGGTTTAATAATCAATGTGTCCTAGGATAGATTGGGCAATTTCTTGACTTGCGTTTGGTTTACCTATCCGAAGACTATTAGACTTCATTTGAAGTAGTAATTCATCGTCTGACAACAGGTTGCGGATTGTCTCTAAGAATTCTTTGGGATCTGTTTTGCTTTGTTTTTGAATAATTGCCGCTTGTGCATTTGATAATACTTTTGCATTATAGTATTGGTGCCTGTCACGTGATGGACGTGGGACCAATACAGCTGGCACGCCAAAAGCAGTAATTTCTGACAATGTTGAGCCTCCAGCGCGGCAGATTAGCAAATCTGCCAACGCATAGATTTCTTCAATTTGATTAAAATAAGGTTTTGCTAAAGCTGATATATGTGGCTGGTTTCGGTAGAAGTCGTTCACTATCTCATAGTCTCGTTGCCCAGTTTGGTGAATTATCTGAAACTCATCAAAGGTATTGGAACCCGAAATTTTTTTCATCGTTTCCATTACCATCTGATTAACAGCAGTTGCTCCCTGGCTTCCTCCCATCACAAAAATAGTTTTCAGGTTTGGCAACAAACCGTATTTATGATAGAGCCTATCGTTTTTTTTAGGTGGATCTGTTATTTCCGCCCGCACCGGATTTCCAGTTATTATTCCAATGGAAGGGAAATGTGGCCGCGCAGTTGGTAAACCTAAGTAGGCTACCTTTACGAAATGGGCCATGAATCGGTTGGTCAAGCCAGGAATTGCATTTTGTTCTTGTAAAATGATGGGGATTTGCTTTAGGCGAGCAACTAAAAGAACGGGGCCGGAAACATAACCGCCAGTTCCAATCACGATTTTTGGTTTTAGCTTTTGGAATAATTTGAAGGTCTGAACTAAGCTGGTGGCTAAGTTCAGTATAACTCGACCCCACTGCCATGTCCAGTAACGAGGAAAACCGGATACCGAAATTGGGTGAAAGGGAAATCCACATTGAGGAATTAACCTTGCTTCTGGCCCACTTACATTTCCAATGAAAGCAATTCGTAATTCTGGAACAATTTGTTTTAGTGTTTCAGCAATGGAAATGGCTGGATATATATGACCTCCTGTTCCACCGCCAGAAACAACGATATCAACCGGTATTTTTCCACTATACGAGTACATTTGGGGAGGATATACCCTCAGTTGATGATAATTTGGAGATATTCAGTAAAATACCAATATTAATAATACTCATCATTAGAGAAGATCCACCATAACTAATAAAGGGTAGGGTTATGCCCTTTGTAGGCAACGCGCCAAGGGCGACTCCAATATTGATGAATGCTTGGAGTCCTAATTGAGCGGTAATACCAAGAGCAATCAAACTCCCAAACCTAGCAAGATTGCTTGGACAAAAATCAGTGAGTATCGATTGACTCAGCTTGTATGTGATGGGATTATCTACTCTACCAACTCGAAGTGCAATTTGAATTCCCCTCCAGACCAGTAACATATAAAGTCCAATTAGGCTTATCGCTCCAAATAGTCCAAGTTCTTCGGAAACTACAGAAAATACAAAATCAGTGTGGGCGTAGGGTAATCGGCCAAGTTTATAGATACTATTCCCAATACCGCTTCCAAATATACCACCAGAAGCTATAGCATTTAGAGATTGTTCAAGTTGGTAATGAGTACCGAAAACTGACCCTTTCGCTTGTATAAAGTTAGTCAAGCGTTCCATTTTGTAGCTATCGTTTTGTATCCAGCCATAAATTAAGAGAATAGCGACAAAAAATACTAACAAAATTTGGGTGAGTCTAGCGCCTCCTACCCACAACAAGCCGAGAGCTATCAGACTAATCAAAACTGCGGAACCAAAGTCTGGTTGAAGCACCAACAACAAAAATATAATACCTAACACTGAGAGAAACGGAAAAATCCCACGATGCAGGCTATGAATCTGTTCCTGCTTTATCACGAGAAAATGGGCCATATAGATGATGAAGCCCAACTTAGCTAACTCTACTGGCTGAAACTGAAAAGCACCAACTTTAATCCAACGATGGAATGTCTGGTTGTGATTTTGAGAAACGACTTCATGACCAACTGGTGTGAAAACCAACACAAGAGATATCACTGTAATGAATAACAAATGATAAGCATATTTTTGGTATAAATACAGCGGTATAAGGTAAACGAAACAAAAACCGACTAAGCCGAAGCCAACAGCCTTTAATTGTTGAATAGACCGGACTGGGTTTCCATTGCTGAAGTTCATTACCAAACCAAAAGCAACTAGACAAATGGCAATAAAAAGCAACTGATGGTCAAAAGTTGATTTCTTCGATTCGGACACAATTAATCTAACATCAACGAATAGAACTAGTCTTCATTAGTATTTTTTAAATTATTGATCGCTGTTTGAAATGCTTGACCACGGGCTTTGTAATCTGAAAACATATCGAAACTCGCATTAGCAGGTGAAAGCAAGATTATATCGCCGGGACGCGCATATTTATATGCTTTTTGGACAGCTGAATCCATTGTGCGCACGTCAACAGTAACGACATGTTGTGAGAGGACGTTTCGAATAATTTCTGTGTTTTCACCTAACAAAATTAAGACTTTGACCCTTAATTTGATAAGCTGGACTAGTGGTGAATAGTCGTTCCCTTTGTCGTAACCTCCCATAATGAGAATTGTGTGTTTTTGAATACTAGGGACAGATTCTAAAGCAGCTTTTGTTGCAGCCACGTTGGTTGCCTTTGAATCATCAATGAAACGGATTCGATTAATTGATGAGACCTGTTGAAATGCATGTTGTAATGGTAAATGGGTAGATGCGTCAAAAACTTGAAGCGATTGTCTTATGCTTTGAATTGAGACACCACAAATTTTTCCAATGTTGACTGAGGCTAATATATTAGCTAAGTTGTGCTGTCCTTGTAAATTTGTGGACGCATATTCAGCAACAAATTTTCTGGAATTATGATCTTTCAGATAAATGATTCCGTCTTGCTGGTATGCGCGGATCCGGTCATTTCTATGATCAGTCAGTGAAAATAAAATTGTCCTCGCATTTATTCTTTTCGAACTTACTAAACTATCAGTATATGGGTCATCAGCATTTAGAATGCTCCAATCGTCTCTAGTTTGGTTAGCGTAAATTTTGTTCTTGGCTTGTTGGTAAAGGGCAAAGCTTCCGTGGCGATCTAAGTGATCAGGAGATAGGTTTAAAATAGCACTAATAGCAGGACGGAAACGATGGGTCATCTCTAGCTGAAAGCTACTCACTTCAGTTACCACCACATCTTCCGATGTTAGACCCAATGCGAAACTGGATAATGGTTGACCAATGTTACCAGCTAGGCAGACTCGTCTGAAGTTGCCTTTTTTTAAAATCTCAGCAGTTAATATTGCTGTAGTAGTTTTTCCTTTTGTACCGGTAATAGCAATAATAGGAGCCAAGCAGACCAAACTGGCAACCTCCAACTCACTGAGTATTGGAATTCCTTTTTCTATCGCTCTTCTCAGGATTGGAAGTTGATTGACTGCAACTCCAGGTGAAACTATGATCAAATCAGCTTTATTGATACAATCATCATTGTGTCCCCCCAAAATGAAGTCAACTGTAGCCTCTTTGGATAAAGCAAAATCATTCAGACTATCAACGATAGGCTGCAGGACATCAGCAGGTCGATTATCAGTTCCAAGGATATTTGCACCTGATCTAATTAATAGCTTTGTTACAGCTACTCCACTACGACCAAGGCCAAAGACGGAGACCTGTTGTCCAGAAAGAATCGCGCGGTGGGTTCTTCTAAATAAGTCGACCAATGAATATAGCTATGTTGTAAATGAGTCGTTTTTGCCTAGATTCAAGGTCTTTTGACCAAAATCCACCTGATTTTTTTCACCAGCTGCATCGACTATTGAACGAACTATTTTGATAGTTAGTTCTCCAATTTGTTTGGTAAAGTCATCGTGATTGCTTCGTCGATAAGACCCCTGACGTGTGTTGGGCAAGGCACATAATCGTTGGCTTGCTATCTGTAATGCTGCCGCAACTATTTCCGATGGAACAGAAATTGGGGGTCCTTCAGAAATGGGCCGAACACTTGATTCCTCTTGAATATTGGGAGTTTCCTTTCCTGCTAGAAACTCCGTTTGTTTAGAATCCAGTTTTTCCATTAATTGTCTGGCAGCTTCTTGCTCAGCATACTTCTTGTTTCCTTCTATCGGTTTTGAAACTTCAAAAACCTCCTTGGAATATTGTATACTTACCAACCATTTTGGCGGGCGACCGTCGTCAGTTGATGAAACTTGTCGAGTCTCGTACACGGGTGGCGATGGGTAACGTACCAGGCAGTACTGTTGTAATAGTCCTTTATAGTTTGTCTGCTGTATTTCTTCTGACATCAAGACTCCATCAATTTTTTTAGCTAATTAAATCTGTTCTAAGGCATCATGCCTGGGTACATCAGACCAGTTTTTTCATTCAGTCCATACATTAGGTTAAGGTTTTGAACAACAGCGCCGGCGGCACCCTTCATTATATTATCAATTGCCGACATGACAACTACCCGTTGCGTTCGAGGATCAACAACCAAACCTATGTGGCAGAAATTACTACCTAAAACAGATTTAGTTTGTGGGTATTCACCTTCGTTTAGCACCCGTACGAAAGGTTCATCCTGATAGGTCTGTCGATATCGATCTATAAGGCTAGCAGTCGTTATAGGCGATGTAAGCTTGGCATACGCAGTTGTCAAGATTCCTCTTGTCATCGGCACCAAATGTGGCGCAAATGTAACTACGATATCCGCCCCAGATATAACCCTTAGTTCTTGTTCAATTTCTGGCGTATGTCTGTGCGTTGGTAAGCCATAAGTAACCGTGTTTGATTCTCGATTCGAATAATGGGTTATGTCTTTAGGCTTACTACCTGCTCCAGAGATACCCGACTTAGAGTCGATGATAATTGTGGTGGTGTCAACAATATGTTCTTTTACTAAAGGTGCCAATGCCAGAATTGATCCGGTCGGATAGCAACCAGGGTTAGCAACTAACTGAGCAGAACGGATTAGTTCTCGATATCGCTCAGGCAGGCCGTAAACGCTATGACTCAAACGGAAGGTATCAGTATGATTTGTACGGTACCATTTGTTATATACTTCTTCTTCACGCAATCTGTAGTCTGCACTAAAATCGACAATGCGTAAACCTTGGTTCGAGATCTCTGGTACTAAGCTCATTGACACTTTATGTGGTACACCTAGTACAACAACATCGACCTCACCCTTTAGTCGATTCATGTCTAGTGTTTCAAAACTAAGATCAACGAACCCTTTAAGGTTAGGTAAAATCTGATCAACTCGATAGCCACTATATGTTTCAGAAGTAACTAGCGCTAGTTCAAAACCAGATGGATGTTGCACCAATAGCCGCATCAACTCACTACTAGTATAACCGGAAGCCCCTACAATTCCTATCCTAGTTGGCACAGACCTACCTCCTTTTTAGTCATAAGTATTCGACTAGCACTACTGTACAAATATGAATACCGTGTTGCATCTGTACGTACTATTTTGCTATGATTGCCAATAATAGCACATTTGCATTGAGCTACACAAAAGATTATGGAAGTGATTCAAAAACCAGAAATTTGGCGGTCAGATCTTTTACAACTTTGTAAATCCTACCCAAATTCAACCCTATACTTTGATTATCCTCTGAGTCGAGAGACCTACTTTGGGATTGGTGGTAATGCTTCTATTTATCTGGAAATAAATCAAGTTGACTTACTGACTCAAATTGCAAAATTCAAGACAGATTATGGATTGGATACTTTTATTCTGGGTAGGGGCTCAAATTTATTAGTTAGTGACACAGGTTTCAGAGGAATTGTCATCCGATTAACCGGGCAACTTAGGCAATTAACAGTCGAGAACGACTTGGTATATGCTGCAGCAGGCGCTTCACAAGCGAAATTAGCCAAAAGTGCCGCCCGACATGGATTGAGTGGGGTTGAGTTTGCTCTTGGTATCCCAGGGTCAGTTGGTGGTGGGTTGGTCATGAATGCGGGGGCATGGGATAGTGATTTTAGCCAGATTATCCAGAATATACGAGTAGTCACTAATCATGGAGAAATCGTCGATCTAACAGCACAACAGGCACAATTTGAATATCGGAAAAGCAAACTTGATAACTTTTTTTGTGTTATTCAAGCAGTGTTAAAACTAGTATATTCCGAGCCCCATCAAGTAACAAAAAAGATGAAAGACTTCTATCAGAAGAAAGTTCAAACTCAACCTTTTGTCTCAGGTAACGCAGGTTGTATGTTCAAAAACCCAGATGGTTATTCCGCAGGTTGGTTAATTGACCACTGTGGATTAAAAGGTACCAAAGTTGGTGGAGCTGAAGTTTCAACTATGCATGCTAATTTTATTATTAACCATGGTTACGCGACCTCAAGAGATGTTTTAGAATTAGTTGAGGTAATTCAGTTAACCGTGAAAGATAAATTCGGAATTGATCTACAATTGGAGGTCAAGTTGCTTGGTTTTTAAAGGGGAATAATTTTTATGGATAATTTGAAATGGGGAGTCATAGGTGCTGGTAGTGTTGCTCAGAGGCGTTCTATACCTGCCATGCAAAAAACCTCAAAAAATGAATTACATGCGATTTTATCTCGAGATCCAAAACGCGGTCAACTCTTGGCTGAACGGTTTGGGGCAGCGGTATCCTATACTGATATGAACGATCTCCTTGCTGACCCAGAGTTGGATGCGGTTTACATTGCCACTCCAGTTTTTCTTCATGCGCAGCAAGCGATTGCTGCGGCCGAAAAAGGTCTTCACATCTTATGTGATAAGCCGTTATCTCTTAATCAAGACCAATCTCAAAAGATCGTTGATGCTTGTAAATCGAACGGTGTTAACCTTCAGATTTGTTTTTTGTTCCGTTTTCATTCTTGTTTTCAGAAAGTCCGCCAATGGTTGATTGAAGATTGTTTTGGTACGGTTATTTACGCCCGTATGCCATTCATGAAAAATGCTCCCAAAAATCGTGATGACTGGCATATCGACCCCGCCAAGAGTGGTGGTGGTAGCATCATGGATTTAGGCGCACATAGTATTGATTTGTTGCGCTGGTTTTTCGGGGAGGTCGCTGATGTCAGCGCTTTTTGTTCTGATTTTGTCTATAGCTACCCAGTCGAAGAAACTGGCCTAGTGATGCTACAATTCGAAAATGGTGTACAAGCTATTACAGAGACGAGCTTTGCGGCACAACTATCCCCCCAAGTCCTAGAAATATATGGAACTGACGGTTCAGTTATCGTTTACAATGAAAATGGATGGAAAATCAGACGAGAGACTAAGGGCCAAATTGATATTATCGAATCACAATTCGAGGATCTATTTCAACAACAGTTTGAGCACTTTTTTCGCTGTGTTGTTGGGGAAGACTATCCTATCGTTACAGGTTTAGATGGTGTGCGTAATAACCAAATCATTTCTGCTGCCTATGAATCAGCGAACTTAAAACGAGTCATCCACATCGAAAATTGACTTGAAGTCCAAATGGTTGGGGTGTAAAATAGGCACGCTCGTTTGGTTGAGCTTAAGGGGGACTATTTGACACCCATCCCTGCATGCTTTTCAGATCGAGACAAAACCTGTATAGAGTTAGGCTTGTTATAAGACAATAGAATATACGAGCCCGTCAACAGGCTGTGGAGTATAACCGCAGCAATAACAATCATAATCATAGGAGAAAATTCAATGGCATTAACACCACTTGGTGATCGCGTTTTGGTCAAACGACCTAACGAAGATGAACAGACAACCAGTGGCGGGATCATAATTCCTGATACTGCTAAAGAGAAACCACAAGAAGGTGAAGTCGTATCTGTTGGAGACGGACGTTTACTAGATGACGGAACCCGTCAAGCGCTCAACGTTTCAGCTGGGGACAAAGTATTGTTTGGTAAATTTGCTGGGACCGAAGTCGAATACGAAGGTGAAGAATACTTGATCTTGCGTGAAGATGATATCCTAGCCAAGATCGGCTCGTAACTGAATCTTTGAAACAATTAAGGAGAATTAAATAAATGGCAGCAAAACAACTGACATTCGACGAAGATGCACGGAATGCGATTAAACGTGGTGTTGACTCGTTAGCTAATGCAGTCAAAGTAACGCTTGGCCCGAAAGGCCGAAATGTGGTCATTGACAAAAAATTCGGTGCTCCGACCATAACCAAGGATGGAGTTACCGTTGCCAAAGAGATTGAATTGGAAGATGCTTATGAAAATATGGGCGCCCAAATGGTTAAGGAGGTTGCATCTAAAACAAGTGATGTAGCTGGAGATGGGACAACCACGGCTACTATCTTAGGACAGTCCATCTACCGAGAAGGGCTCAAAAATGTGGCTGCAGGACATAATCCTATGGCGCTCAAACGTGGGATTGAAAAGGCCGTTGATTCGGTCGTAGGAAAGCTTGCGACCATAAGTCGACCATCGGAAGGTAAGGATGAAATCGCCCAAGTTGCAGCCATATCTGCCAATAATGATAACGGCATTGGGGATTTGATCGCAGATGCTATAGAAAAAGTTGGGAAAGACGGGGTTATAACCGTAGAAGAAGCCAAAAGCCTTGACACCAACCTTGACGTTGTAGAAGGTATGCAATTCGACCGAGGTTATTTATCGCCTTACTTTGTAACTGATTCTGATCGGATGGAAGCTGTACTTGAAGATGCTTATATCCTAATCCATGAAAAGAAAATCAGTTCACTGAAAGACCTTGTTCCTGTCCTCGAAAAGGTGGCACAGCAAGGCAAGCAACTCCTTATCATCGCTGAAGATGTGGAGGGAGAAGCTCTAGCAACCTTGGTTGTCAATCGCATCCGAGGAACTATTCGAGCCGCAGCGGTTAAAGCGCCTGGTTATGGTGATCGTCGCAAAGCTATGCTGGAAGACATTGCAGTTTTAACTAATGGCCGTATGATTTCAGAAGACCTTGGCATCAAGTTGGAGAACCTTTCCGTAAGCGACTTAGGTGTTGCTAAACGAATAGTAATCGACAAAGATAATACCACCGTTGTCGAGGGTGCCGGTAGTAGAGAATCAATCCAAGGCAGAATTTCACAAATTCGTCGCCAGATTGAAGAGACAACTTCTGATTATGATCGTGAAAAGTTGCAGGAACGCCTAGCTAAGTTGTCTGGTGGCGTTGCAGTCATCAATGTTGGTGCAGCTACTGAAGTCGAAATGAAAGAGAAAAAGGCTCGTGTTGAAGATGCCATGCACGCGACCAGAGCTGCAGTTGAAGAGGGGATTGTCCCTGGTGGTGGTGTGGCTTTAGTGAGAGCTATATCTGCCTTGGATGATTTAAATCTAGAGGATGCGACTGAGGAAGTAGGCACAGATATTATTCGACGAGCTTTGGAAGAACCATTACGCCAGATTGCTAAGAATGCCGGCCAAGAAGACTCTGTCGTAATCGCCAAAGTCAAAGAAGAAGGTGATAGTACTGGGTACAATGCATTAAAAGATGAATACGGCGACATGTACGATGCAGGCGTGATCGACCCAACCAAGGTTGTCCGCGTTGCTCTACAGAATGCTTCTAGTATCGCAGGCTTGATGCTAACGACTGAAGCGTTAGTAGCAGACATACCAGAGAAAGACCCACCTCCGGCCATGCCTCCGGGCGGCGGGGACATGGGCGGCATGTACTAAAAACGCTTGATCCGAGATACATTATCCAGAAAAAGGCCAGTTGCCTGTTCCGTCCGGCAACTGGCCTTTTTCTGATTTCGGTTTACCTCGCCTATGTTCACTTTTTTGTGGCAGATTAGCTGGGACAGTTGTTAATCCTGAAAACTATTTTTCCGAAGATTGCGACCTGTTAGCCGTTGTGGCTTTCGACACGGTCAACGACTTAAGCTTTTCTTGTTGGAAATCGACTTCGCCAAATTAATATAGCTTACCAAGACTGAACAACAAATGGACCAAAATGTCGGTATGAATATATCCTTAGTTTCGTGCCTGTTCGCATTTTTTAAATCGGTCGCATAATAGAAAGGCTGTTACACCTGAGAATGGGTTTGACAGGCAGGGGTTGTCATGGTATAATGAGCCGTTTAGCTTTATCTGTTTTCTACAACTAAACTCCAACCAAATACGAGTGTAGTGCACATACGCAAAGAGGGAGATAGTATGCCCAACCCGGTGAGCCTTAGCAAACAAGACAGGATATCGTTTTCTAAAATTCGAGAAGTTGAAGACCTGCCTGACCTAATCGAAATCCAGCGAAAATCCTACCGAGATTTCTTGCAAAGGGGCGTGCCACCAGGTGAACGCAAAAATATTGGCCTGCAATCAGTCTTACGAGAAGTTTTTCCAATTACTGACTTTGCAGAAGCCTCCAGTATAGATTTTGTTAGTTACACACTTGGTGATCCCAAGTACGACATTGAAGAATGTCAAGCCCGCGGCTTTAGCTATGCGGTCCCTCTGAAAATCACCTTTCAGCTGCGACATCAAAACAAAGAAGAAGAAGGACCAAGCGAAATCATGGAGTCAGAGGTTTATATGGGCGAAATACCTCTGATGACTGAGCAAGGCACTTTTATTATAAATGGTAGTGAACGTGTTATTGTAAACCAACTACACCGCTCACCTAGTGCAACGTTCAAAGAGGATACACATAGCGGTGGCCACAAATTACTGAAAGCCGCTATTATTCCTTACCGTGGGGCCTGGATTGAGTTTGAATTTGATATTAAGGATTTGATTTACGTTCGGTTAGATCGCAAGAAAAAAATGTTTGCCACCGTTTTATTGAGAGCTTTAGGTTGGGAGACAGATGAAGATATCATGCGATTGTACGTAGAAGAAACAGAGGAAGTTCCTGTTGGGAGCAGTTTAGTTGGTCGGATTTCAATTGGTACATTGATAGACCGTGAGACAGGTGAGATCCTGTATGAATCATGTAGCGAGTTTGCTGAAACAGATTTGGAAGTGTTGAGTCAGGCGGGCATAATCTCAGTTGAAGTCCTAACTCCGTACGATTCAGAAGCAACTCGTTTCCTGCGTAATACGATTGAGAAAGATCGACAATCAGCGCCTTATACAGAGGGAGATATCAAAGATCAAGCTCTTGTCGAGATATTCCGGAAAATACAACCTGGAGACCCTCCAACCATAGAAAGTGCTAAAAATCGATTTGAGAAGCTGTTTTTTGATCCGCTACGTTATGACCTTGCTGATGTTGGTCGCTATAAGCTTAATCAGAAATTCAATCATATTGCTTCATACTACTCAGGGCTTGGTAAGATTGGTGAACCTTTGTCAAGAGACCTGAAGGGCAATGACGGTGAAGTTTTGGCGCTTGCAGGACAAGAGGTCACTGAAGGTTTGCAACAAGCAGCAAAGGAAATACTACCCAGCGAACCTTACCTTAGGAAAGAAGATATAACTGCAACCTTGAAGCATCTATTGGATGTTCAAAACGGTGTTGCTTCATTAGATGATATCGACCACTTAGGGAATCGACGTGTTCGAGCAGTCGGTGAATTACTGATGAATCAAGTCCGTGTCGGCATGCTTCGCGTTGCACGTGCTACTCGTGAGAAAATAACGGTTAAGCAGAGTAAAGAAGGGGACACCATGACGCCATTAGACTTGGTTAACCCTAAACCTTTATCAGCGTCTTTAAAAGATTTCTTTGGTTCAAGCCAATTGTCTCAGTTCATGCAACAAATCAATCCGCTAGATGAACTAACGCATAAACGTCGATTGAGCGCATTGGGTCCTGGTGGATTGCATCGAGAACGAGCAACATATGAAGTCCGTGATGTTCACAGGACTCACTACGGTCGAATTTGCCCGATCGAAACCCCAGAAGGGCCATCTGTTGGTTTAATAGTTTCATTAGGGACATTTGCTCGCATTAATGATTACGGCTTCTTGGAGACTCCCTACCGGAAAGTAGTGGACGGTCAAGTGAGCGATCAGATTAGTTATTTAACTGCGGAAGAAGAGGATCGATATACTGTTGCTCAAGCCAATAGTAATGTTGATGAGAAAAGCAACCTCCTGCCAGACGGGAAAGGTGGCACATTGATGACTCGAAAAAGAGGAGACTTCACGCGTGTTGCTCCTAGTGATGTTGACTACATTGATGTTTCACCCAAACAGATCGTTGGTGTTTCAGCCGCTCTTATCCCATTCTTGGAGCATGATGATGCCAATCGAGCCCTCATGGGAAGTAACATGCAGCGTCAGTCTGTACCATTAATTAAACCTGAAGCTCCTTATGTCGGGACAGGAATGGAAGCTAAAGCTGCTCGTGATTCAAGTGCTGTAGTATTAGCAAAAAATGACGGAATCGTTGATCGTGTTTCAGCATCAGAAATTATAATTCGGACAGATGATACGGCTCGTGTTGAAGGTGGTGAACAATCCTCTTCTGAAATGGGATATGATATATATCGGTTGCAGAATTTCAAAAGATCAAATAATGATACATGTATACATCAAAGGCCTCTGGTATCTGCCGGAGACCATGTTGAGGCAGGACAAGTAATCGCAGATGGAGCATCTACTGAAGGTGGTGAGTTAGCATTAGGCAATAATGCTTTGGTAGCTTTCTTACCCTGGGAAGGATACAATTTTGAAGATGCAATCTTGATCAGCGAAAGACTTGTAAAGGATGATGTTTATACGTCCATTCACATAAACGAGTTTGAAGTGGAAGCTCGCGAAACAAAAATGGGAAAAGAAGAAATCACTCGAGATATTCCCAATTTATCTGAGGAAGCATTGAGCCAATTAGACGATGAGGGAATCATCCAAGTTGGATCAAAAGTCGAGCCAGGTACCATTTTGGTTGGGAAAGTCACACCAAAGGGTGAGAGCGACCTAGGTCCAGAAGAGAAACTACTGCGAGCAATTTTTGGTGAGAAAGTCGGCGAAGTTAAGGACGCATCTTCCTACGCTAAACCAGGTGTCGAGGGTACGGTTATTGACGTAAAGGTTTTTTCTAGAAAAGAAAAAGAAAAAGACCGCCAAACTGAACTACGTGAAAGCTCTAAGATCAAAGAAGCCGAACTGATTTGTTCTCGCAACTGCCAATTGATTAGCCAACGCAAGAATCAAGAGATTGCTTCCATTTTAAACGGGCAAGTTTTAGTCAGTAATTTACGTGATGGTGACAAAATTATAGCTAAATCTGGTGACACGCTAACCGATGAATTATTATCGGAAAATGGACACGTTTTAGATCAGGTTTTTGTTGAAGACCAAGATGCAATGGATCAGGTTCAGCAAATACGTCAACTCGCTCAATTACGTATCAATGCTCACGTTTCGGAACGAAGTGAGCGTATTCAGAAAATCCAAAAGGGCGACGAGCTAAAGCCAGGTGTCATTAAGCTTGTCAAAGTTTACGTAGCTACCCAGCGAAAAATTTCAGTTGGGGATAAAATGGCAGGACGACACGGTAATAAAGGGGTTATTTCAAAGATTTTGCCAGCTGAAGATATGCCATACCTGGCCGACGGAACGCCTATTGACATTGCATTGAACCCGCTGGGAGTACCTTCACGAATGAATGTAGGACAGATCCTAGAAACTCACTTGGGTTGGGCTGTAGGAAAGTTAGGCTTGAGGGTTGCGACTCCTGTTTTTGATGGAGCGACAGAAGACGATATTCGAGAGTATTTGCAAAAAGCAAAACTCCCAAAAACTGGGAAAACCACGCTTTACGATGGTCGGACAGGTGAACCCTTCCATCAAGAGGCAACTGTTGGTTATTCTTATATGCTGAAATTAAACCATCTTGTCGACGACAAATTGCACGCTCGGAGCACAGGACCATACTCTTTAGTAACCCAGCAACCTTTAGGTGGAAAAGCACAACAAGGCGGCCAGAGGTTGGGTGAAATGGAAGTCTGGGCTTTAGAAGCTTACGGCGCAGCTTACACATTACAAGAGCTTTTAACTGTAAAATCAGACGATGTTAATGGTCGAAGTAAGATGTACGAAACTATTGTGAAAGGCCATAATGCTCCGCCTCCTGGCACACCAGAGTCGTTTAATGTTCTAGTAAAGGAACTTCAAAGTCTTGGGCTTGATGTATCTTTAGATCAAACACAACCACAAATTACTGCCGATCCATCAAACTAGTTTTTATATCTAAATCAATAACTTTCGACATCATTTCCAAGCAAATAAAAATGATTATTTGCCTGGGGATGATGTCGCGTTTGAAAGTTTTTGGGCGGCCATTAATCAACATAGTACACATCTAATCAACTCTCGGAGGGATAGAAATTGAGCACAGTTAACTCCTCTAATTTGAACGACTTTGACACCATTTCTATAAGTATTGCTTCCCCAGAAATGATTAAATCTTGGGCTAAGAGAACTTCGTGCCGACACATAACAGGTGATACTGGACTGAATCCTGTACCTGATTGTTCTTGCGGAGAAGTTAAGAAGCCTGAAACGATTAATTACCGAACTTTCCGACCAGAGAAAGATGGCCTTTTCTGTGAAGTCATTTTTGGGCCTACAAAGGATTGGGAATGCCAATGTGGAAAGTATAAAAGGATCAAACATCGTGGTACGATTTGTGATCGTTGTGGTGTTGAAGTTACTCAGCAGAAAGTTAGGCGTGAGCGAATGGGATACATAGATTTAGCCGCTCCAGTGTCCCATGTATGGTTTTTCAAAGGATTACCTTCAAGAATTGGTCTTTTCCTGGATTTAACTCTCCGTGAGGTCGAACGTGTTCTTTATTTCGAATCTTACATCGTCTTAGAATCGGATGACACTTTAGTACCTATTATAAATGAAGAAACTGGTGAACAAACTGAACCTCCTAGAATTAAACAAATCATCTCCTCTGACGAAGAATATAGGAAATATAAAGAGCTTTACCCAACTGGTTGGCGCGCTGATATGGGAGCCTCAGCTGTCCAGGAACTCTTGTCTTCTATTGATCTAACGGAAGAAGCAAAAAGTTTAAAAATCGAATTAGACGAGACTGGCAGCAAACAGAAAGCTAAAAAACTGACCAAGCGGCTACAGTTAGTTAATGGTTTCATAAAATCAGGCAACAAGCCGGAGTGGCTTATTCTAACCGCTATTCCAGTTGTCCCTCCAGATCTCCGTCCATTGGTGGCTCTCGATGGTGGCCGATTTGCTACGAGCGACTTGAATGATTTATACCGTCGAGTAATCAACCGTAATAATCGGTTGAAGCGACTAATGGATCTAAAAGCGCCAGAAATAATTATTCGTAACGAAAAACGAATGCTGCAAGAAGCCGTTGATGCCTTACTCGATAATGGGAAGCATGGCCGGACTGTGCGTGGCCCAGGAACACGACCGCTTAAGTCATTGTCTGACATGTTAAAAGGTAAGGTTGGCCGTTTCCGTCAAAACCTTTTAGGGAAACGGGTTGACTACTCTGGTCGAAGTGTGATTGTTGTCGGCCCAGAATTGGAATTGCATCAGTGTGGTCTGCCCAAGGAAATGGCAATTGAGTTATTCAAACCATTCATCATTCGTAAACTGCAAGACCGTGGTTATGCTCCAACAATCAAGAAAGCAAAAAGTATGACGGAAAAAATCGAACCAGAAGTTTGGGATGTTCTAGAAGAAGTGATACAAGATCATCCTGTCTTACTGAATCGTGCACCTACGCTCCACCGTCTGGGCATCCAAGCTTTTGAGCCACAGCTAGTAGAAGGTAGAGCTATTCGAATTCATCCCTTAGTTTGTAGCGCTTTTAACGCGGACTTTGATGGAGACCAGATGGCCGTGCATGTACCTCTTGGCCCAGAAGCACAAGTTGAGGCCAAACTGTTAATGATGGCAACTCGAAATATACTTAAACCAGCGCATGGTGAACCAATCGCCGTTCCTGAACTGGATATCGTTTTAGGTTGTAGCTTCCTCACTAAAAGTATTCCTGAACTAGATTGGGATCGACCGGAGGCTAAGTTGAAATTGAGTCAGCCTAAGCATTTCAGATGCCAAGACGAAATCCTTCTGGCTCATGGCAATGATCAGTTACACTTACATGATCCGATTGACTTGCATTTTGAGGAAACTAATGGAAAACCAATACGAACTACGGTAGGACGTGTCATTTTTAACCAGATTGTCCCTGATGAATTGACTTTTACTGATAAAGATACTGCTGTCAGTGTGCCTTTTATTAATAGAGAAATGCATGCTGGCGACTTGTCAGATTTAGTCTCTCGTTGTTTTGAAGAACTCGGTAATCGACGTACAGTTGAATTTTTACACGAAGTGAAGCAGTTGGGTTTTCATTACGCTACTTTGTCTGGAATATCGATTGGTATCAATGATTTGATAGTTCCAGAAGAAAAGAAAACGCTAATTCAGCAAGCTTGGCAGCAAGTTGACGAGATTGAGGCTGACTTCAGCCAAGGCGAGATCAGCCCTGGCGAGCGATATAATAAAATTATTAATGTTTGGCTAGATCGTATTGATCAGATTGAAAAAGCCCTTTTTGTTGGTCTAGAGAAAGGACGCCAAGACGAAATCGAAGGTTTCAACCCTATCCATATTATGGCCGACTCAGGTGCTAGGAGTAAAAAAGCATCTCTTCGTCAAATCAGTGGACTAAGAGGATTGATGGCAAAACCATCTGGCGAAATTATTGAACACCCTATTGAATCATGTTTCAGAGAAGGATTATCGGTATTAGAGTATTTTACTTCTACGCATGGGGCTCGCAAAGGATTAGCAGATACTGCTATTAAGACCGCCAGTAGCGGTTATTTGACACGAAAATTAGTCGATGTGGCCCAAGACGTGATGATTACAATAGATGACTGTTATACCAGTGGCTATATTGCCAAGTCAGCAACCGAAGAAGCAGACATCAAAATTTCAGCTCAGATTTTTGGTAGAACCTTTGCGGGGGTTATCGATCAAGAAACCGATCGTATTATTTCGACAAAGATTGTAGATGAAAAAGGCCAAGTTGTTGTAACACAAGACCAACTAATCGGTCGACATGTAGCAGAAAAAATCGAAGATTTGGGATACACAAAGATCGCAGTTCGATCTGCTTTGAGTTGTGAATCTCCTCAAGGTATTTGTGCTAAGTGTTACGGCGCAGACCTATCAACGGGCCAGCCTGTGGACCAAGGGGAAGCAGTCGGCATTATTGCTGCCCAATCTATCGGAGAACCAGGCACTCAATTAACCATGAGGACTTTCCATACAGGTGGAACAGCTACAGGTGATGTAATTGAGTCAAAAGTGACGGCCAGTAATGCGGGCAAGGTATTCTACTCTAGTGTCGACTTCATTGATCGCCTCATAGAGTCTGACGAACACGACAGTTCGGTTAATGAGATTACAAATTCGGATCGCGAGCGTATCGTTGTTTCCAAACAAAATGCGGAACTCCAGATTCGTCATTCAAAAACAGGTGAGATTTTGGAAAGGCACAGTTTACCTGTAGGTAGCCGGTTGTTTGTTAATGATGGGGATATTGTTGAAGTCAAACAGCCGCTTTCTGAATTTGATCCTTATCGAATTCCAATATTAACAAAGCAAACAGGTTTGGTATCTTTTGATAATATTGTTGAAGGTAGAACTTTTCGCGAAGATAAAACCAGTGGCTTAGCTGAACGAGTTATTAGTGAATACAAAGGTGATTCACCACCTAGAATCGAAATTCGGACTAAAGATGGGGAATCTCTGAGTAGTTACTTGATGCCAGTTGGTGCCCACTTGTCCGTGGCTGACGGTGATTTGGTAACCGAAGGGTCTACTTTAGCTCGTTTGCCTAAAGAAGCAGCTAAGAGTAGCGACATTGTTAGCGGGTTGCCTCGTATCACTGAACTATTCGAGGCCCGTAAACCTAAAGACGCGGCTTTTATGGCTGAAATTGATGGTGTTGTTGAAATCCAAGGTATCAGTCGTGGGATGCATATTCTAAAAATCATTAACCCCGAAACTGGTGTAGAAAGTAAGCCAGCACGTATTCCTGTTGGCAAGTATCTACTAGTTGATGAAGGTGATGAAGTTAAAACAGGAGACCCCTTGACTGGTGGTTCTATTAATCCACATGATATATTAGACTCAAAAGGCCTAGAGGAAGTTCAGGCTTACTTAATCGACGAGGTCCAGTCTGTGTACAGGTCCCAAGGTGAACGAATCAACGATAAGCACATCGAGGTCATCGTTCGTCAGATGCTAGATAAAGTAATTATTACAGATGCAGGAGACACTGAATTACTGGAGGAAGAAGAAGTAAGCCGATCTAGGTTTGAGGTACTAAACGATAGAATCAGGGATTTGAGACTTGCCCAATCAGACAAATCGGCGAGTGTAACACAGGTCGGTTCTGAAGATAAAACTTTCAATCTCGCTCAAGCCAAACCAATTTTGCAGGGAATCACAAAGGCCGCACTGAGTACAGATAGCTTCATATCAGCGGCATCGTTCCAGCAAACGACTAGTGTACTTACTAAAGCAGCTGTTGCAGGTAAAAGCGATCCTCTGAGTGGGTTGAAAGAAAACGTAATTATGGGACACTTAATTCCAGCTGGCACGGGCGTAGCAGACCATCGTTTAATCGAAGCATACGTCGAAGGTGAAGAGAAAGATACGTCAAATTCGGAAATAGCAAATAGTTCTCCTGACATTCTGAGCCAATTTGGAGCTGCAGAAGACAGCATCTAAATGTGATTTTATGGAAGATATTCGTCTTCTAGCATTTGCAAAGATTAATCTTTTTTTAGAGGTTCTGGATAAGCGACCTGATGGATATCATGATATAGAGACTATTTTTCAGTCCGTTAGTTTGCATGATATCATTGTGGTGCGCAAAGCCGGCCGTCGACCACATCAGCACATGATTCGTTGTAATCCTGATGTTGTTCCGTTGGATCAAACTAACTTGACTTGGAGAGCTGTCTCCTTGCTGCAGTCTTATTACCCACAGATTGGTGCCGTGGACATTGAGATTCAGAAAAGAATCCCAGTATCTGGAGGTCTTGGCGGGGGAAGCTCGAATGCTGCAGCAGTTCTATTTGCTATTAATGAACTCTATGACTTAAAGCTGACTTTGCCACGCCTTAGCGTGTTTGGTTCTAAGCTAGGGGCCGATGTTCCTTTTTTTCTTCTCGGTGGTACAGCTTTAGGTACGGGGATTGGCAACGAGTTAACCTCTTTGCGATTAGCGCATAATTTTGACGTTATTTTGGCCAATCCGGGAATACACGTTTCAACACCTACGGTATTTCAGAATCTTAAATTGTCATTGACATCCGAAAAGCGGGATGTTAGAATCGTTGCCCGTTTCATTGAACAAGGGTTGCTACCAGAGTTGGGAGTTAGCTTGTTCAATCGACTTGAAGAGTTCGTCCTAGTAGAGTACCCTTCGGTGGCACGGCTTAAACGAGAGCTTTCTCGAACTGTTTCCCATGGAACATTGATGTCTGGAAGTGGCGCGACTGTTTTCTCTTTGGTCGCGGGGACCGAAGAAATGCAGTCGACTGTCAATGTGTTGCAATGTCCGTCTTCGTTTCGTGCACGAACGGTTTCTACTGGCCTTGAGATTGCTTAATGGGCGGTAGCCAAGTGGTTAAGGCACCGGGTTTTGGGTCCGGCATGCGTAGGTTCGAATCCTACCCGCCCAGCGTAGTTTATTTAACTTCCCGATAAGCCGTAGCAGGTGCTACGGCTCGTTTTTTTAAAATTATTCTTTTCAAGTGTTTGATGGTACAATTTAGAGGTATTATTTATGCAACAGGCTAGATTAGATGCGCAGGTGCGTGATGACGTAGGAAAAGGAGTGGCGCGTTCACTGCGGCGAGCTGGCAAAGTCCCAGCTGTTTTATATGGCCGTAAACGGGGCGCAGTTTCTTTGCAAATCGATGATCGAACCTTCCAAACACTACTCAGAAACTACGGATCCAATGTCTTGATTAATCTAGTACTGGGTAACGATGATGAGCAAACTGTCGTCATAAAAGATTTACAACGTCATCCTGTAAAGCGTAATGTTTTACATGCTGATTTCCAAAGAATTTCATTGGATGAAAAAATCACCACTCAGGTTTCCATTGAAACCGTTGGAACACCAGTCGGAGTACGTGATGGCGGCGTTCTAACTGTAACTCGCCGACAAGTCAGTGTTAATTGCTTGCCACTCGATACACCTGAATTCCTACGAATCAATGTAGAAGATCTGAGTATTGGAGATAGTTTCCGAGTTTCTGACATTGAAATTGATGACACGATAGAAATCTTGGAAAATGAAATTACCCAAATTGCTGCGGTGATCGAACCAAAGGTCGTGCTTGAAACTATAACCGCAGAAGAAGAAGAAATTGAAGGTGAAGAGGGGCTGGAAGATGAAGAAGCAGCTGATGAAACTGAGGGTACCGAAGAAGTCAGCGAATAGATGTTCTTTCCGATTCGTACCGCTTTTCAAGCTGAGTTGTTACCTCTTCCACGTTTCTGGAGTTTCATTTTTCCTCGTACTTTTTTTCTTCGCTGACCAGGTTAGGGCAGAAGAAGTCCGGTTCGTTGACCCAAACGGTGCGTTGATCTCAGTAGAGGATGTTGTTCTTGATGAAGAAGGTGGGTTTTACTTCTCAATCCAGACACTTAGGGTTGTTTTTGATCCTGACCTAACTCACGAGTACAACGCATTAACTCGCCAGTTGTCGTTAAATTTGAATGGACAGCGACTAGAGTTGCGGACCAATTCGTCTCAGGTAGTAATTCAATCTACAAAAAGTGAGGTCGAGCTAGAAGCTAAGATTAAGCTGATCGAAGATAGACCGCATATACCGCTTTCCTTCTTCACAAAGTTGATTCCGGAGATCTCTGAATATAAGGTGAACTTTAATCGTTCTTTGTCAGAGATCTCGCTTACGAGTGAATATCATTTTCAGTATCAAGAGGCAAAAGACAGGGGAACTGTAATAATTGATCCAGGTCATGGAGGTACTGATGTCGGCTGCCAGAGTCTAAACGGTATTAGGGAAAAAGATATTGTTCTTGATGTAGCTAAACGAATTCAAAAAAACTGCCAAAACAACAATGTTCAGGTATTACTGACTCGAAAAGATGATAAAACCTATCGATCCAGTCAACGTACCCGAATTATCGGTCAGCAGTCTGGTTCTCTCTTTTTGAGCTTACACTGTAATGCCAGTTTTTCTGATAAAATTTCAGGTATGGATATCTGGATTAATAATCAGAATGGACAGATTCAAGTTAGTAATGATAAAAAAAGTGATGCAGACCAAAATGGAATCTTCTTTCGACCTCTTTTGCAAGATGACCATCTCGAGAAAAGTCGTCGGTTCGCAAAAATATTACAAGCTCAATTAGTTGGCCAGTCTACCCACCCCATCAAAATTCGCGAAAACCCATTAGCGATCCTATCAAGTGTTTATATGCCGGCCTTGCTATTAGAATTAGGCTATCTTTCGAACCTCGAAGACGAAGCTAAGTTGCAAAATGAAATTAATCGCCAAGAAATTGCGATTTGCATTTCGGAGGCTATTATAGCGTTTTTGGGGTTGGATAAAGAAAAATAATCTGCAAGCTTTTACGAATGACCAAACCTACTCGTTTTTCTGTAACCCTTTTGTTTTGGAGTGTTGCAGTTTTCTGTATGTTTTTAGGATTGATTTGGTGGTTATGGCCAAATCCGGATGATTCGTCAGCCCCAATCATTTCAGAATGGTCGGGAGCGGTTGACATTGACCAACCGTCAGAATCCAATTCTGAAATGAAACAGATTAGTTTATTTAGATTAGGTGATGACCACCGCGATCTGGTCAGTCAGACTCTAACTATTGACCTGCCAAGCAACTTGGGCCTTGCCTTAGAAAGAGTATTGGTCAGTTTATTATCCTTGCCCAATGACACATCACCCATCCCGTTTGGTACATATCTTAATCAAGTTTACGTTGATCAGTATTCAACAGCATATCTTGACTTTTCCAATCACCTTAATAAAAATCATGTCGGTGGTTCAGATGCAGAATATCTTACCTTGAAAGCAATATTGGAAACGATCCATGTCAATTTTCCAGATAACATAGTACAGGTCCAGATTTTGATTAACGGACGCGAAATTGAGAGTATCGCCGGTCACTTTAACACCTCTCAACCACTAAATGTTCAAGTCGCAGACAATACCCTTTAGCAATTTGATTATCGGATTGGGTAATCCCGGAAAGCAGTACTATCATACACGACATAATATTGGTTTTCGAGTCGTTGATTATTTTCTTAAGCGGTATCCGGAACCATCAGCACAACATCTTTGTCAATCTATAGTTTGGCAGAGGGAATTTGATCAGAAATTGGTCATGATAGCTAAGCCGTTGACTTTTATGAATCGAAGTGGTTTAGCTGTATCCCAGTTAGCTAATCGGTACAATATTTCCACCGACAGAATTCTAATTGTGTACGATGATCTAAATTTAGTTTTAGGGCATCTGCGGTGTCGAGGATCAGGTAGATCTGGTGGACATAATGGAATAAAATCGATTATCGATCATCTAGGAACAGAAGATTTTTCACGACTCAGGGTTGGGATTGGCCTACCGGAAGACGGTTCTTTTATAGATCACGTACTTGGTAATTTTTCACCTGAGGAAGACCTCCAACTTGACACCCTTGTCAGTCGATCAGTTGATGCCATAGAATCTTATTTGAAAAATGGTCTTTCGGCTACTATGAATCAGTTTAATATCAAAAATAAATAAAATAAAGAAGAACTTAGGCCTTAAAGTCAACAATTTCTATACCTAAACGTCCAATACTGTTCGGGAAGTTTTTTACCGATGTCTAAAAATTTAAAAGTAGGAAAATCTATGAAAAGAAATCGCCTTGCCTTTCTGTTATTCGTAACTTCGTTGCTATTTTTACCGGTTTTTGTATCTGCACAAGCTGTCATCTCAGCTTTACCTGTAGGAGAAGAAAATTTGCCAGATATCGGCGACCTACTGTCCGTGAATATTGATATTACTGATGGAAAAGGTGTTGCTGGATTTGAATTCAAATTGACTTATAATGACGCTGTTTTGGAATTTTCTGAAGCTGAACTTGGAGATTTCCTACCGGCTGGCGCGTTTGCCGTACCGCCTAAGGCTGAAGGTAATACTGTTTTGTATGGAGCTACTGCTATTGGAGCTACTGCCGTTGGTACCGATGGGACCTTAGCGACATTTTCATTTAAAGTATTGGCTCAGAAAGAGTCGGAAATTACCTTTCTTTCGGCAAAGTTATCTGATGCCGTCGCCAAAGAGATACAGTCGACAACTAAAGCTGCTACCATCCAGGCTGCAGTTGAGGAACAGAAATTAACTGAGAAAGATGAAATAGAACCAATAAAAGATAACGATAACCAAGAAGTCGATCCTATACTGGTTAGTGATAGTGCGGTACTCTCTGTTAATCCAGCCGAAGTCGTATCACCATCTGTAGGCGAAACCCTTAATGTTAGTATTGGAATTGCCAATGCCGCAAATGTCGCAGGATTTGAATTTAAATTAGCTTATGATGACACAGCGCTCGAGTTTTCGGGCATTAAGTTAGGGGATTATCTGCCAACTGGAGCATTTGCAGTGCCAGTAAAAGCCGAAGCGGGGTCAGTGCTTTACGGTGCTACTGCTATTGGAGCTAAATCTGTCAAAAGTAATGGAGAGCTCGCAAGTTTATCCTTCAACGTTATTGTGGCTAAGTCCTCGACAATTAAGTTTATATCTGCAAAACTATCGAACCCAAACGCCAAAGAAATTCCATCTGCTAATGTTGGTGCTAAAATTATCACTAAAGAAGCTGAACCTGTGATTACTGAGCGGGAATCAGGTGGACAATCGCTCAATTTGCAAGCCACTATCACTGAAGAAGGTCAACCTGTTAACTTGCAAACGGTCGTATCTGAGTACAAAGACGGCAAGGTTGCTGTCAAGGGGACATTTATTGAATATCAGGTTAAGTTTAGCCAAGATAGTGCAGTTAAAACCGGTGGAGTTTACGTTCATACTGATAAAGGTAATATTTTAGGA
>JAYZAL010000040.1:0-22624 GCA_036339735.1 Candidatus Poribacteria bacterium | reverse complement strand
TCTGATGGTACGGATGGTCTCTTTTAATTTAGGAATTTGGTTCAAGACAGTATCATTGCTTAACGGGTTTTGACTAATTCCCAAATATGTAAGTGCTGGCAAATTAGCCTCAGCTAAGCCACTCAGGTCTGTTAGTTGGTTACTAGAGGAACCCCAATAATTATTTGGTTATTGCTTCCTTATCTTTTGTTTTGGAATTTATCATACAAACTCATACTTTCTCCTGACTTATTTGAAATATCAACTCCTCCACCGTCATTGTTTATTCCTATAGTGACTGATCTCTTATCTATTTTAGACTTTGATCGCAAATCGAGAACCATTTCACCATTTTTTCCCTTATTTAACCCCAAATATGCAACTGTGGTTCTCCCGTCATCGCCATATATTTTCAGATTAGCATTGCTGCCCGTATCCAAACCAAATTTACCTCTGAAATTAAATTTATCATCAACAAGAGTAATACTTTTTTTGACTACGACACCATCACACTGTACATATCCATTGAATACGGAAAATTGATGATTTCCGTCTCCAACTACTAATCTTTTGCATCGAATTTCCTTAACAGTTAAAACTTGACTATCATCTTGAGCATTCACATCAATTACCAAGACGGAATTCAGCAGCATTCCAAGAACAACCAACAATCCACCGATCAGCAAAAATACTAAATCACGAACTTTCACATCTAACCTCCTTATTACTTGACTAGATTACTGACAGATTGTTTTGCTTCTTACTTTTTATTCTAATTATTTTATCAATCTTCTATTTTGTCTGGACATCAAGCATGGAAAAGCTTTTATCACGTGGTTACTTTCTCCATCATTCTGTATACAGTAGTAACTTCTTTGATTTCAATCCTCAGTTTACTACCTTTTAAATTGAGCTCATTTGTACCATCCTCGTCGAGTTTAACGACTCTTGTTACTCCATTTTCATACCAGATATGCGGAAGAATATATTTCTCACCCTAGATTTATAAAAACATTCAATAATTTTTTGTTAATTTATATGTATACTGAATTTGAGAAAACGCATGGAAAAGTGAAGAGTTTTCTTCAGAAAAGAAGGAGGTTAGATTTTCTGAGTCAATTAGTAAAGTTCTATTATTCTTAAGCTTCAATAATTTCAGAATTCAGGCATTTTGACTTTATGTTCTTTAGCATACGTTTGGTTCTGTTCCCCGTAACTCGATACAATAGGTCGAGTTGGATTCCGATAGAAACAGATAACTAAGAAATGAAACTAATAACTAATTCAATAGCTGTTCTTTCAGTAAACCTAGATTCAACAAATAACTATTTGTCCGAATGTGAATCCTCTTTCTGTATTGTCATTTTTCATAAACATTAACCTGAAAGAATCCGTTTTGACCCAGATTGATATTGGATCTACAATATCAATCTGGGTCAAACTGATCAGTTTCATCTTTGGTTATTTTTTTATAAAGCGTAGTTTTATACAGGATGGAAGTTATAGACGAAACTATCGTTATGGTGAAACCAATAATCATGAACCGATCTCTATGGATTCCAAAAATAGTAAATCCCTCTTCAGTTCCGAGACCAGACAAAAAACCAAATATCAACATAACAATGCCAATAAGTTGGGCCGACTCTAGAACGATTACAGTCAAATTAGTTTTTCTTTTCATCTGAAATCTACCATCTATTCAAAGCCACTAAAATAAGCACCTGATAAAGAGAAAATCAAGGGAAGCAAAGTGCCGATAAACACCATTAATAGTGATCGAATGTTAATCTTTCAAACGACAGTAATTTTGTATCTGGATTAGTTAACAGAAAGACATAGAAAGCAACCACCAAACTGTTTCTAATCAGTATATTAAAAAATGAACAAAGTTACATATTTATTGCCACATTAACGTAAATGGTAATCAAATCACTGTATTACATAGTTTTTGGGTTTGTTGATAAAACCAATCATGATCGTAGATCTATCTCTTTTTTCTCTTGGCTAGATTTATACATAGCCTCAGTAATTCGAGCAACAGTTAGACCAATTGCACCGGTATCAATCATCTCAATACGATTTAATACTCCCCAAACGAAGTGCTTCTGTGAGTTTTCATAACCTTCAATGGAATGTCCAAGAGATTTCATACGCCCTTCATAAGCATCAATGTTGAAGTTTGTATTCGCGTCCATACCATACATGTCCGTATAGAATGTAAATGGCTGTAACTTGAGTCCTCCCCTAGCTCCCATTATACGATCACCTTGGCCACCATCGATGTGTGCAGCCCAAGCTTCTTCTACAAACATCGTAGTATCGCCTTTAAACCGTACAAATCCTGTGCCTAGTTCTTCCACGTCATAGCCGCTCTCCTGCCGACGTTTCTCATCCATATCAAGTTCTTGGAAAGTTGAAGCTGTTACGGTTTCAATTTCTGGATTGTCTAAGAGATATACCATTCGTGCTAAATGATAAACAGCCATATCTACCAATGTTCCACCGCCAGATTTCTCCTTTTGTACAAAGTGTGGTGTAGCGTATCCATCGACATATACTCGTCCGCGGCGGCGGTAGTGGCTTGTTTTGACATAGTAAACTCTACCCAGTGCGCCTTCTTCAATCAGACGCCTTGCAGTTCGGGTTTCTTTGGAAAAAATCGTTCCCATTTGTACCGACAGATTTTTTCCTGTTCGCTGCGCAGTATCGTACATTGCTTGAGCTTCCGCCCCTGTTTTTGCCATTGGTTTTTCGCAGTAGACATGTTTACCAGCCTCAAGTGCATCAATAGCGACTGGCGCATGAAGGAAATTAGGAAGGCAAATGTCAACACCATCTATTTCGTTCATCTTCAGCAGTTCACGGTAGTCCGAAAATACATATGGGATATCGTTTTCTTGTGCAATTTTTTGCGCTTCAACTTCATTAATGTCTGCTATGGCAACAATATCAACATCGTTATTCATCGATTGATAACCGGAAATGTGGCTTTTACCAATAATTCCGGTTCCAATAATACCAACCTTAAGCTTACCAGACATGGTTTTCTCCTAGTCTAAATTCTCTTTTTTATAACAATATTCAAAAAATCTCCTGACGTTAATTTTTCGTACAAGAGATGTTAAGTCAGTGCAGTCTACTTATCATATGTCTTCTATAATAGTCGTTCGATAACCGTGTTGTACCTCGGAATTATTCTTATAGAAAATTAATCCTTTAATTTGTTTTGATTACGAGATTATAAAATTACTCAAGGTCTGATAGATAAAGATAGACAATCATTTATAGAAGATTTTATTGTACTTTGACCACCCATATTATCTTATTGATTAATAAAAGGATCAAGAATAAATTGAGAATCAATTAAAAGCTTTTGAATTTCAGGCAGTCTTGGTCTTTCAGCAGTAAACTTTTTGATATCGAGGGTCAGAAATATCAGTTATGGAAAACTACATAATAATTTTACTGATAGCCAGTTCGTTGATAGCTAAAGTCAAGAGTTAGCCATTATATACAAAAGTGTTTTGGTCTATTTCGAACTAGAACATATACAAGCATAACATTGGTGAATTGTAATAAATAACACGTAAGATTATAAAAACTTTTTCTTTAAAAAAATGACCCCATAAAGATTTTTTAATTTTTCAAAATCGACATGAAGGGCTGGATTTTCACAACTCAATTTCCCATTTCTTATGAAACCGACCGACTTATTCGGTGTTTTGAAGACATAGGTATCGACTGTCAAGCCATTGACCTAAACGATGTTGACATTTTTGTTCATCGGGAAGGCTGCTGATCCATCCTAATTCAAGGCTAGCAAACACATATTCCAAATTTCTACCTGCCTCGTATTGGTGTAGAAACCACCTATTACCAGAATGTGATTTTTCGGCATTTAGAAAGAATGGAAGCTAATTTTCTTAATTCGTCGGATAGTATCGACGCAGTAAAAGATAAGCTTTTATACACATTAGGTCTTAGCGCAGCATAATCTACCTATTCCGAAAACCATTTTGGGCCGGTCTTCAATAAATATTGATTATGTGGAGGAGTTTCTTGGGTTTCCGGTAATTAACTTTGAGTGGTACGTATGGCCGAGGTACTTTCTCAGTTGAAACTCGTCACCACTTTGAGCAATTAGTCGAAGTCGTAGATCTAGTTGATAATCGATTCAGTTTTATTACACACGAATTTATCGAAAACTCCTTTGGTCGCGACATTCGTTTGGTTATCCTAAGTGGTCGCGTCATTACAACAATGAAAACAAAAGCTGTGGATGGAGATTTTAGGGCTAATGTCCCGCGTAGCGGAATTGGATCTGTGGTAGAAATAGATAACGAAGTGGAATTTTCAGCCTTAGAAGCAACAAAATTAATGTCTCTTGGCAATGCTGGTGTCGATCTCCTCTTCAATAAAGATGGTTATGTTATCTATGAGATAAATTCTTCACCCGGATTTATACACTGAGGATCGGGTTGCGAAATAAATAGTGAAATATACAAGGTATAAAGCTATTTACACCTGTTAGTCAAAGTAAGAAATTAAAAATTCGGAAAAAGAATCCACAGAAACTAGAGAGAGCGAATAACGATTCGTATCATTTTCGATAGACAATACTAATGTGTGAGGTAAAATTATTTGGTGATCTTAGGAGCAAGCTTGTGAAACCAAAAAATCTAAAGTTGTGCGCAGCACACAACTTTAGAAGAAAGATAGCTTGGGTATATTGAGTTCATTCGAGCAACTAGTAGAGTGGGGGCTGAGTATAGCTAAGTAAGAGTAGAAAAGGCCTACGGAAATGTTCGCACAGATTATATGCCTTTATTATTAAACAACATTGGGAAACTTCCTCGTTAGTTACTTTTTCTTGCTGGTTATCTCCCATCGTATACAAAATGTCGGCAAATTATTGGCTGGTAGAGGTTAACGGATTATTGATGGTAGCTTCATTAAGTTCGTATTCTGCTTTCAGGGTTAATTCCGACTGCTATTCTATCCTCAATTTACGTTTAGACAGGACTGAGTACTAAAGATGGTTAGGTATCGGTAATATTTTGCCCAAAACGGTTCTTTTTACGGACACAGGTAGAGCCAAAATGCCTGTGGAACTTCCAACAATTCGTCATCAATAACTAGGAACGCCAGAATTGACCGAGAGGGCTTGAGGAGGCTAACATTGAAATCTTAATCTCTAATTCTTCGCTCAACTTCAGAAAAAGTAACTGAGGCCTTTTTATATTATAATCTGAAAGATTAACTTTGAATGTAGCATCAATTTTTAATATATTCCCATACATATTGACCGCCCTCAGCTCATCATTTTCCGTGAAGTAAGTTATTTTTACCTTATCCACAATAATGCTTTTTTGCACACCGTGTAGGTTTAGTGTACATTGGGCAGTCACATAGAAGCTTTTCTTGTCTTCTAGTCTCCAAGATGCATTGGTATGCTCTCCATTAACTTTAATGATATCATCGACAGTCAGCATAGCTTTTGGGTATTTTTGCGTTTCTAAGTATTCGTTTCTAAGGTGTTTATCTCTTTCTGCTATTCCTGTTTCAATTGTGGCCAAGTCCAGTTCAAAAGATGCCTGTAAATTTTCTGTGATATCATCTGGGTGAACAATGACTTTTCCTGCGATGTTGTTAGTAGTGCCAACAATTTTTTCTAATGGAGCGTCAGATGAAAATTGGAAGGTGTCTCGAGGATCTGAGACGTGGAAAGTCAGCCTAGGGTTGTCTTCACCTACGGCTACACAAAAGGTAAGAAGAAAGAAACTAGGGACAGGAAGTAAAAGGATAAATTTAGATTTAGTTATGGAACGTAATATCACGTATGTACCTCGGGTTAGAGCTCGTTGCTTTACATTGTATTTTTGGCTTTTGGTGCCAAAGTGTGTATCGATTTAACAAATCGTTCAGGTAACCTGACTTATTAGGTCCTAATAACACAAATGGAGTTATTGCAGTTCAGGTTAGAAGTAAACCAACATTAAATTTATAACTTAGAGGTTCTAATTTCAAATTGTTTTTCAAATTGTTTCAGACTCATTAAATTAGGCTAATCTTCTGCCTAGCTTAGCTGTGAATTTATCCGGATTGAGATTTATGCTATAAGAAATTTGCTGTATATCATATTACTTTTTGGTCTAATTACAGCGGTTTTCAAGTCAGAAGATATGTGTCAACTCTTAGAAAGATCATTGACCTTAACTAGTGGATGTTTCGGTTGGGTATTAGGGGAAATAGCTAATCATCTAAGTTTGTTCAATCTTGAATTTTTGAACTCGTTAGAAAGAAGGTGATGTGTTTTTGGGTAATAGATAATATTTGTAATTACTAAGTTAGGAGACTACCATTATTTGGTTAATAAAAAGCAGACCCAGATATAGCATTACTAGCCGGAGGAATGTAATGATCAATATACTTATTCCGTGGATGATAATTAGTATTTTATTTCCAGCAATTCTAACCAAAACCAGCTTCATTTTAAAGAAGGAAGATAAAGACGAAGATTCTTGAATCATTTGGGAATCGTACCTCAATAAGTTAGTCTGCACAGTTCGTCCCTAGGAAATCGTGCAATTTTAACACTAGTGAAAAGCACAACTTCTTTGAAAATACTACCAAGTAGTTAATAGGAACACACCAGAGCGCTTTTTACAGGGTGTATACACCTGACCAGATATTTTCTAGTGAACACACCACGCGTCCTAATCTCACAATCTATACGGTCCTTATTAAGACTTCGGAATAAGTGATTCAGATATACTATCTCCTCTGATAAACCCTAACATAATCAACTAACATCTGCTGGGGGAATTGGGTACTAGAATCTGGATCGTCAACCATATTACCTCCCACAGCCAAATTCAGCAGCAGGTGAAACCGCTGGTCGAATGGTGCAGGAAAAGATGCAGAACTTGTGTTCCACCTAGTTTGCGTGTGATAACATTCGCCATCAATATACCAACGAATTAAGTCTTCCTCCCATCTAATAGCAAAAACGTGATAGGTGTCGCTGAAAGAAGCTTTTTCTAAAACAAATTCTTTTCCACTAGACTGATTATGTGGCCATTTTCCCCCATAATGTATGGTGCCATGAGCTCGATTCGGCTGAGCTCCATCAAGTTCAACAATATCAATTTCACCACTTAAAGGCCAAGTTCCATATTTATCATCGGTTGGGAGCATCCAAATAGCAGGCCACATGCCTCTTCCAGCAGGGAGTTTCGCTTTGACCTCCAGATAGCAATATTTCCAATCCCCTCGATTTTTCGTACGGATACGGCCTGAAGAATACTTTCGTGTAGTCCCCATCAGGCTAGGGGAATCAGACCGTGCCTCCAAGATTAAATTCCCGTTTTCTACTCGAACATTCGACGGATAATCAGTATAAAGTTGAAGTTCGTTATTTCCTCCACCAAGTGCATTTACTTCTATTCCCCATTTTGTGTAATCAAGCTGATCACCGTCAAATTCATCATGCCAAACAAGTTGCCAATCTTTTTGTAGGTTAATTATGTTTCCCCAAATGACCCCTAAAATATGTGTGTAAATAAGCAAATTCAATTAGTATTCCTCTTTTAATAAAATGGTATTTCCTTGTGATTATATTTGATTTAAGACAGAATATTCACGATAAAATCTCCTGCATTTATAAACTCTTACTTGAATAACTGAAGGATTAGTAAGATGATAACAGCGATTACTTATGCTTATATTCTTGCCAGTACTTATACTCAGTTCCCATTCTCAGCTGATTGGTCGAAGGTTGAACGAATTGGAGCCCCCTCCTACCATTTCGTTGATGTAGAACGTTATCGTTTCTCCGAGCCAAATCTAAAAAACCCTAACTTTTATCCTATTCCAACAGTTAAGGTGACAAGGGATAGCTATATGAATGTGTTAGACCAAATAGATCTGGCTAATTTAATTGCCAATACCAATCAAGGCGAACGAGGTCCCTTTCTATACCTGCCAATCTTGGCCAAATATGCTCAGACGAAAGATCCTATTTGGGGTGAAGCTATTATCTCCATGCTGAAAAACTATCACCGAACCCTACAAGAAACAGTAGAAGAAAGAAAATGGTTCTGGGATTTCGAGTGGCCAGCAGTTGCTATGGCTCTGCATCGGCATTATTTAATTGAAGGAGGATTAATGCAAGCAGATTCCAGTTGGTTTCGTCAAATATGGCTGTACTATTGCCGAAACCTTCATGTTTGGGATTCTGAGCCAACCGAGTGGCGTGGTGGATGTCATCGATCAATGCCAGAAGGTCTATCTAAGTGGCTAGCTGCCAAATGGTATCCCGGTATTCCAGAAGCCAACCGATGGCGTGATTTGGGCCAAGATAATTTTCGGGACTTTTGGCGTAACAAAGATATTCCTCAGAACGATACTGGCTATATGATGGGTCCCCTGATCATGTTAACCTGTATTAGTGACCAGATTCTGGGTGATGATCGTTACTATAACGATCCGGGTATGAAGCGTATTTGGGATCGCCTACTAGTTGAGATAACGCCTGATGGAGCAATAAACCCATATGGACCTAATGGAGGCTATAATAGTACGGCTGATTTTCGCATATTTATCCTAGAACAAGTAGCACGAAAAACAGGAAATGGCCAATATCGTTACGGTGCTCACAAACTTTTTAATTACCTTTCTTATCAATACAAAGATTCCAAAGACTTCGATAAACCTCATTACGCTAGCCTGATGGCGTTAGCTTGGTTATTTACCCAAGATAGCATAGATCCTATTCCACCAGAACCACATTCACTCTGGAATAACAGAAATTTAGCCTTACGATTACCTCATACTGATAAATCACTAACTGAGCGCTTATTAGGTAATGCTTCTCCTCACCCTCAGCGTGGCCATATTTGTTGTAGTTGGGTCATTAATGATCAGGTTTGGCCTAATAAGTTGATTCTACGTAGTGGTTGGGAGTCCGGAGACCTATTTGCATTGATAGAACTCCACCCAACTAGTTTTCCTGCAAACCCAGGTGGCATCATGGGCATTAACCGATACGGAACTCCGTTCACCCAGATTGTGACTAGTAAAGGAAGTTCTGAAGAAAACAGGTTATTAATCGAAGATTTAGATGATGCAGCCTCTAGACGTTACCACCTAGATCCACTGAGAATCAACGAAGATTGGAAGATGGGTAAAATGCCGGACATTCGATCTGAAGTATCATATTTTGAGGAAACCAAGGAGGCTACCTATGTACGTATTAGGGTGGAAAACGCAGATGGTTTGCCAGTGATCTATGAAAGAGAGTTTATCTTCGTTAAAAACCGATTTTTAGTCTCACGCGAAATTGTAAACTTTGAAGAAGAATTTCAAGCTAGGGTATCTCCTCTCTGGAATACTCAGAACATAGGCCCACAGATAGGTGCTCATTGGGCTAACACATTTTTGAGTGCTCCGATAGGAGGTAACGGTCGTTTTAGTATGAAATCGCCGGCTGTTGATTTGCTCGTCTGGTTTGCACCACGTCCCGACCGCCAACTTCAGATAATAGATCGACTATCAATGGATCCACGTACCAGTGATTGTCCTGCTCAACTTAGATATACGTGGGAAGGAAAAGTCAAAGTTGGGCAAAAAATGGTTTTTACTCAACTCTATTATCCTCATTTGCCTTATCGATTTCGAACGAGCAATAACAACCCAGGAGCTAAAGTTGAAAACAGACACGATTTACAGTCAACCGTCGGAGCGTCTGGCATCTCAGTTTTGCGTGATGACATTGAGACTACAATCCTGCGTGTGGAACTAGCAGAAGACGAAATAGAATGGATTGTTTTCAACCCACATTGCAAGCCTGTTGCGGTAGATAATCTAGAGATAACTCGTCCCTACGCTTACATAGGAAATAAAACTAATAAATAGCAAGAGATAATAGAACAACGGATAATCCCAACGCCATCCAATACTGAAGATAGATAAGAGCAGGATTTCTCATTACGGCCCCCAAGTCACAGTAACGAAAGTATTATTTAAACCAATATTGAAGGTCAATGATTGCTAACTTCCTAGATTATCCAGATAGTTGGAAGCATATTACCAACTGTTATAAAGGACTAGAAAATCGAGAATTAATCAAAATACAAGAAATAACACTGACTATTCGATATTAACGGATTACCTAGTTTCACTAAATTGATATACAAGGTTCATAATTTTTTGTATATTCAATACTTCCTCCAAATCTACAGGCATGATAAACCAATTTTCATACTCAACCTTTACCAATATTTATTCAATTGAATATTCTAGTTGGACTCCGGTATTTTTGACTAGTTCCATGCATTGTTTGTTCATGTTCCTGTATACAACTTTTCTGCCATGTTCCTTATATTTGTTTCTTACGTTGTCCAACGTTTCAGCACCAGAATAATCACACACGCGTGCATCATGCATATCAATCACGACTGTCTCGGTACTCTGGTTATAATCAAAAGAGTTTTTGAAATTGTCTGCTGAGCCGAAAAACAATGTACCCTTGAAAATGTATTTGTCATTTTTTTTATGAGTCTGGTCTTTGGTGAACGTTAGCTCTCGACCTTGATTCCAGCTATATACAACGGCTGCAATTATCACACCGGCAAACACTGCGATAGCCAGATCGAACACGATTGTGATCCCAGTCACAACCAAAATAATTATTGCGTCCGGTCGAGGTATTCTGTTCAGTAACCTTAAGCTTGACCATTCGAAAGTACCAATAGACACCATGAACATGACTCCCACAAGGGCAGCCAATGGTATCATCTCGACTAATTTTGAAGCGTACATTATGAACACCATCATGCTGACTGCCGCGACAATTCCAGAGGTTCTACCTCGGGCACCACCTCGTATGTTGATCATGCTCTGACCAATCATGGCACAACCGCCCATCCCACCAAAAAATCCATTAATTAAATTCGCGATTCCCTGTCCGATGCTTTCTTTGTTTTTCTGGCCTTTAGTGTCTGTGATCTCGTCTATCAACATTAAAGTCATGAGTGATTCTGTCAATCCTACAGCCGCCGCGAGTGTAGAGTATGGCAAGACCGTTTTTAGCATTTCAAAATTTATTGTAGGTAAAATGAATGTAGGTAACGAAGCGGTCAAGCTAGTCTGGGAGGGATCCATAGAACGTACAAAATCCATCACATTACGTATTTCGTATCCGCGTGATCTTAAGTAAACTGACACTCCGGTTACTGTCACTATGGCTACAAGCGTGGAAGGTATGATTTTTGTGATTTTAGGGAGCCAATGAATAATCGCCATTGTTACTATCATTAAACCTATCATTAACGCTAATGGTTGTATTGGTAATAGTTCCTCCACTCCCGTGTCTGTTTTAATTTTAAATTGAGCGAATTGTGCTTTTGCTATAATTATGGCTAGCCCGTTCACAAATCCGATCATGACTGAATGCGGTATAATCGTTATATACTTGCCCCATCGCAACAGGCCAAAAGCTATTTGTATCAACCCCATCACGCCTACTGCTAAGAACAAGTATTGTAATGCTACACTAGGACCGTGTATTGTGGTTTGTTTTAACATCAATTTCGCAAAGATAACAGCAATTGCTCCGGTGGCTCCGGAAATCATGCCCGGTCGTCCACCTAGAATTGCAGTTATTAATCCCATCATGAATGCAGCATATAGCCCGACTCTAGGGTCCACATATGCTATGAAGCTAAATGCAACTGCCTCTGGTATCAAAGCGAGGGCTACAGTCAACCCGCATAGTAATTCCACACGAAAATTTTTTAAAAAAGCTAACATACTAATCCTTATCTATATGTATTTGAAAAGGTGTTATCTGACAAATAGCTGATATACAAATTATTATTTTCTCACCGGGCAGCGATTGTCAACCAGTCCTCTAAGTATTCAAATTCATGCACTGTGTCTGGTTCGTATCGTGGATAATCCCCATGTTGTTTCAAAAATATCTCTCGATCATATTCCATAAGTTTTGCTCTGCAACTGCTATATATCAGTATGAACAGCATGTGAGCGTCTGGATCAGGAAAGCTTTATCCGACCAGAAACCACCTGCCCTTGAACTGGTACTCAAATTGGAGCTAGCTTTTGTAAAATGCAGGATCTTCAACACAATTACTTATCACTCATCCTCAGTTTTTTGAAGGAGACTTTCGTCAAAAAATGTCGGGAGTGAATAAACTGCATTATGAGAGTATTTTTGCAAGGTTTAGTGAACGAGACCCAACGCGTTATTACGGAGGTTGTGGTCAGTTCAGCAGACGCATCAAATACCGTATATATTTCGTAGACCTTGTACCTTGTAGCCAACCCCAGAGTATTCAAATCCAGATCACTGGGAGTTTTGATAGCTCGTTTCCACTCAACAATTCTTGTTAGTCGCCTTTATGTTTCATCTACTCCCGTGTACTCTGATTCAGAGTTAAGCGACAGAGTTTACAAGCTGGTAGCTGTTGTCTAATCTAAGTAACGCTTGTATAGTCTCACATTCCACCGTCTCACAAAAAGCGCTGCCTCTAGTGGGCCACTCATCGCCAAAAGAACTAGTGAAGTTGATATTACTTGTACCCATCAGTGCAATTTCAAAAGTAATGTCTGTTTCTAGCACAGATATACCCATGCCAATTACTTTAAATAACAAGCACAAAGACTACCATGCTATTTGCGCGCCTTTCAAAAGTTTATAAAAGAAACACAAAAGATGCAAAAAAGAAAAAGGTGGGGCGGGTTTTGTTAAATAGATCCTGAACGAAAGGAATTAATCCATAGACGATGAGAGTTACTGAATTAATTATTTATAAATTACAAAAAACGTAGAATTTTTTGGTTTAAGTCCAAGTTATCGCCAGCTTATTCCCCTTATCAAATGAAAATGCTGACACGATATTTATGGGCGTAAATGTCATACTATCTACGCAGTGGGTGGCATGATCAGCTATATTGGTAAGATCGTTATACACATACAAAATATCAATGATACTAACAGAATCAAATGTTACACGTACTATCTAAGGCACATTCTTGTTTTGAATTGTTTCTATGAAGCGCTCGATTTCGATCTGGTGCCCAGATCCAGCAGGTGGTAATTGTAAAGGAGTTTCCACAAGTTTTCCGTTACGTTGCTCATAGATTTCGTTCCCGATGACATGAATACCATCATCAGTACCCATGATAAACGAACCAATAATTTATTCGATATGAACGGATTGTCCTGTTTCACTAGATTGATATATAGCGTCCATAATTTTCTGTACATTCAATACTTCCTCTGGATCTACAGGCGATGGTAAATCGTTTTGGATTGCTTCTATGAAGCGCTCGATTTCGATCTGGTGCCCAGATCCAGCAGGTGGTAATTGTAAAGGAGTTTCCACAAGTTTTCCGTTACGTTGCTCATAGATTTCGTTCCCGATGACATGAACACCACCGTCAGTACCCATGATAAATGAACCACCAATATTTTCGATATTAGAGGCCCAAGCGCTTTCGATGGTCAGCATGGCACCATTTTCAAAACGAACGCTACCCGTGGCAAAGTCATCAACGTCGAAGTTCTCTACATCCCAAGGCCCCCAGTTGTTAATCACATCATACCGATTTCCAAACTTGGTCATTGCAGCACCAAATGCAGCAGTTGGTTTTGGTGCTCCCATTAACCAAACGACATGATCAATAGCATGAACACCAATATCATACAGAGTTCCACCGCCTGACATATCTTTTCGAATAAAAACACCCCAACTGGGAATCCCACGACGACGCATCGATGCGGCTCGACCGTAGTAGATATCACCTAACCTACCACTATCAATAATCTGTTTCAGATATTCGGATTGTGGGGTAAAACGAGAAGCTAAACCAATTTGCAGGATTTTTCCGGCGTGTTTAGCTGCATCAACCATGGCTTGCCCCTCTTGAGCATTAACAGCCATTGGTTTTTCGCATAATACGTGCTTACCTGCTTCTAAAGCAGAAATTGAGGCTGATGCGTGAAACGCATTAGGCGTACAAATACTGACAGCATCAATCTCATCGATTCCGAGCAACTCTTCATAATTGGCAAAACTATGAGGTACAGCAAATTCTTCAGATGCTTTTTTAGCTGCTTCCAAGTTTATATCAGCCACTGCTATGATTTCTACATTCTCAATTTTTCGATAATTTGGAAGATGAGCACTGCGCGCAATTCCTCCACTACCAATGACACCAACTTTAATTTTTTTCATCAGATGTGCTTTCCAAAAATAGTCATTCCGAGTTCAATAACCTTGTATGATCCAAACATGAGACAACGTAAAATGACTTTTGCTAATATCCATTGGCTCATTCGCTGACCTTTACCAGCTGTTTACCTAAATTTCCACCTTTTAGCATGCTGATGAAAGCAGATGCTGCATTTTCTAGGCCTTCAGTTATAGTTTCACGATATTTCAGCTGTCCCGAATTAAGCCAACTTGCCATCTCAGCTAAAGCCTGTTGGTAACCATCAGCAAAATCAGAAACAAGAAAACCTCTCATTGTTAGCCGTTTAATAATAAATTGAAAAAATAATCGAGGGCCTAACTCAGGCTCTGTCAAATTATACTGTGAGATCTGGCCGCAAATAGCAATTCTTGCCCCTAGATTCAGATTAGGAAATATCGCATCGGTTTGTATACCACCCACATTGTCAAAATAGGCATCTACTCCATTTGGACAGAGCTCAGCAATCTTAGTCGTATAGTCGCTAATTTTCCTGTAATTATAGGCCGCATCGAAACCCAATTCGGATAAAACATGATCAACTTTTTGGTCAGTACCTGCAGAACCAACGACTCGACACCCTTTGATTTTAGCTATCTGACCGACCAAAGATCCAACAGCACCAGCTGAACCAGAAACAAAGACAGTTTCACTTGATGTAGGTTGGCAAACATCGAGTAGGCCGAAATAAGCAGTCAATCCCGGCATTCCCAATATACCAAGCGATGTCGAAATTGGTGCTAAATCAGGGTCAACTTTTCTAGCTTGCCCCGCAGGCATTATTCCATAAGCTTGCCAACCGAGTTGACATTGTACAATATCACCAACTGAAAATTGCCCACTTTTTGATTCGACTACTTCACCTACTACGCCACCGGTTATAACTTCTCGATCTTCAACCGGTGGTGCATAGGATTTTCGACTTGCATTCATTCGTCCTCTCATGTACGGATCTACTGAAAGGTAAATTGTACGAACTAAAATCTCGTCTTGGTTTGGTTTGGGTATAGGGCTTTCTATCAAGTCAAAATCAGATTCGACGGGGTATCCTTTGGGGCGTCGGGCTAAAACAACTTGACGGTTTACATCTTGCATCTTATGCTCCTACTCCTAGCTATCTGATTAACTAGCTAATTTGATTCTATGTGGGCGTATTTGTTGCACATGTTGCCGAACTTCTTCCAGAATCTCAGGAATACGCGAAACATCGTCGCAAGTACATAACTGTTGGCGATACGGCTTTAAACCATTGAGATTTTTGAAATAGTTCTTGTAATGCCTACGCATTTCGTAGAGTCCAACCCTTTCGCCTTTCCAACGTAGAGAAAACTCGAAATGTTTTTTGACGGTATCAATACGTTGGTCTATTGTTGGCGGCGCTAAGTACTGGCCAGTTTTCATAAAATGTTTAATCTCGTTGAAAATCCAGGGATAACCAATGGTTGCTCGACCAATCATGATTCCATCGACACCATAAGTTTGCCTCATTCGAACCGCTTTTTCTGGGCTATCTACATCACCGTTACCGAAAACAGGAATACGAATACGAGGATTCTCTTTAATTCTACCGATCAGTGTCCAATCAGCTGAGCCTTTATACATCTGTTTTCTTGTGCGCCCATGAACCGAAATAGCTTGAATGCCAACATCCTGAAGACGTTCGGCTACTTCTACCACGAATAATGTATTGTCGTTCCAGCCAAGACGGGTCTTAACAGTTACAGGCAGATGGGTTGATTTAACAATTTGATCCGTCATTTGTACCATTTTAGGTATATCCTGTAGTATGCCAGCTCCGGCTCCTTTACCGGTGACCCGTTTAACAGGGCAGCCATAATTAATGTCAATGATATCAGGATTAGCCGATTGAGAAATTTCGGTAGACTCGCGCATTGATTCGATATTGTGTCCGAAAATCTGGATCCCGATGGGGCGCTCGTATTCGAATATATCCAGTTTTGCTACGCTCTGTGCTGCATTTCGGATTAAGCCTTCAGAAGATATGAATTCGGTGTACATCACGTCCGCTCCGTTTTCTTTACAAACAGCTCTGAACGGGGGATCGCTAACATCTTCCATGGGTGCTAACAAAAGCGGAAATTTGCCTACTTCAACATTACCAATTTTAACCATTATCTTTTAGCTCTTAGTTGTATTCGTCATTAGTATACTTACGGCTTTTTCCAATTGTTCGTCGGAAACTTTCATTTTAGCTATTTTAGCTTCGTTAAGCATATATTGAAAGGTGTGTTCAACACTCATTGGCGTTGCAATCTCAGCGATCATCTTCTCAATTCGTCGGATAATAGGTTTGCTCAAGCCAGTTTCCAGCTCAATGTTTTCAATCAAACTAGCTGTATTAGTTTTAATAGAGGTAGTTTTGCTAGGTAGTGGGCTTGTCTTGTTTACTTTTTTGTTTTTGGCGGTTCTATTATTAGTTGAGGTCTTTCGCGACGAACGGCGGCTACTTTTCTTGATCTGACCATCAGTTAGAGCCTCAATCCCACATTGACTGCACAAGTTAGCAGTAGTATGAGAAATTGTAATAGAAGCAATGAGATCAGAAACTCCTCCACAAATTTCACACTCAGTTAGAGTATCAATTTGTGAAAAGATATCTCCCTGTAATTTGAACAATCTTTCTTTATCAGCCCTAGATAAACGTTCCTTTTGACAAATTTTGACGATAGTTTGAGATGACTCTTTAATTTTCTCTAATGCCTTCATATTTCTTACTATGGTGTGAGCCTATAACGGTTTCAATTCAAACGTAATTGGTAATTGGTTTGAGGGTTGTCCACTGAACTCCAGTGGGTAATTACCATCAAAACAAGCAGTACAATAGTTTTCTGGTTCTTTGACACAACTAAGCATACCCTCAATACTCAAATAGCCCAAGGAATCAGCACGAATGTACTTCTTTATTTCTTCTACCGTCCAAGAACTCGCAATTAACTCCTTCCGTGTTGGCGTGTCAACTCCATAGAAACACGGATAACGATTGGGTGGCGATGAAACCCGAAAGTGCACTTCGGTTGCGCCACCTTGACGAATTAGAGAAATAATTTTGCGTGAGTTTGTCCCCCTCATAATCGAATCATCAACAACAACAACTCGCTTACCTTCTAGGACATTTCGGACGGGACTTAGCTTCACTCTGACCATTAGGTCCCGGATTTCTTGGGATGGATTCATAAAAGTTCGACCCACATATGGATTACGATAGAGACCCATTTCGAAAGGAATCTTAGCCTCCTCAGAAAATCCTAAAGCAGCAATGGTTGCTGAGTCTGGTACTGGAATAACGATATCTGCATCAACAGGACATTCACGAGCTAGCTGTCGGCCAAATTCACGACGTGGACCATTAGCTAATTCGTTAAAAATCATACTATCTGGTCGTGCCAGATAGATATGCTCAAAAATACATTGGGACAGCTGGTCTGCTGTTGGCAAGACTTGGAAACTTTTAGGTGGTTTTTTAGTATCCGTAATAACTATCATTTCACCAGGCTCAATTTCTCTGATCGGTTCAGCCTCGACCACGTCAAAAGCACAAGTTTCAGAAGCGAGAACATAAGATTCACCAAGTCGACCTAACCACAGAGGTCGAAAACCATCAGGATCACGCACACCGATTAGTACAGATTTACCTAGAAACAATAATGAATAAGCACCACGAACTTCTTGGAGAGCATCACTGATTCGATCCTCCAACAGCCCCTGCTGTGAACGTGCGATCAGGTGTGCAATGACTTCTGTATCGGATGTACCATTAAAAATTGACCCAGCAGATTCTAAGTCTGTTCTGACACGGTAAGCGTTAACCAAATTACCATTATGTGCAATTGCCAAAGGACCACGAGAATACTGTCGAACTAACGGTTGAGCATTTTCAATATTACTACTACCGGTGGTGGAGTATCGATTATGACCAATTGCCAGATGACCTTCTAATTTGGCCAACTTTTTCATATCACTAAATACTTCCGTTACTAAGCCCATTCCACGGTGGTAGGAAATCGTCTGACCTTCGGAAGCAACAATGCCTGCACTCTCCTGACCACGGTGTTGGAGTGCACGAAGCCCTAAATAGGTTAGCTCAGCAGCTTTTTCGTGGCCAAATACTCCAAAGACACCACATTCATCTTTCGGCTTGTCATCGGTCAGAACTGGATCGAATTGCATCAACAACGTTATCTATATAAAATCAAGGAACAGTGATTGAAAAGAATAACTTGGTACCCGCACAGGTCTGAATTACTACTATCACTCAGTTTTGAAGAAACCATCGTTCGTACTATCTAAAGCAGCACTTGATCGGTGCCAGTTAAAACGATAACCGATTATACCTCCAATTGGAACTGACAGAGAATACATTAACTCGACAGGAACGCCAATTTTTAGTAATACAAAGACCGGAAAAGAAGAAAATTGAGCGACGGGTTGAACAACCAAAATCACCCAACTGAACAGAGAACCATCGCCAAAGGACTCAGTCAGCGTTTGCCAGTTAAGCTGAGTAGTCATTACTAAAACAGCCAGAGCTGGTGGCCCTAAGAACGATCCTTGCCAGGCATGTTTCAGGTTACAATCTTGTCCAAATCGATTTGCTACTTGCTTAATTCCATAAGCAACTCCTACTACACTTAAGCTATAAGTTGACAGGAATGCAATCAGAGTGAAAAGACCAACCCAAAAACCATTTTGAACTCTATTACTGACAAGAGAGTTCAAAAACAAATTATTAGCGAGGAAGTAACCAACAATAGCTAGTACCATACCTGAGACAGACCCAACTCCAATTTGGACTAATATCATCAAGAGATTTTGACGGGTTTCCATTGATCAGGGATGCATCCTTCAAGTGGAGTTCAACTCGTTGGTACTTTTGAAAGCAAGCTAAGATTGGGCAGAGGCGGAGCAGATTATATCATCGTCGTGTCGACGTGTCAACTAGCCATATGTCAGGATTCGGTTCAATCAGCTCTCTGGTATAGAAAAAATCGGAGCGTGTTTTTTTACTAGAAGTAATTCGCCTAGAAAGCCAAGTAAACAAAATACCATAATTCCAACTTCACGGTGTATTTCAAAACACTCTCCTACGAAACAATTCCGTATAAAACCTACTGGGAAGCCCCACATAGAAAAATGTGAAATCGCTTAAAATCAGAATCCTGACAGCCCACTTGTAGAATTGAGGGGGGACGCGGGTGAAACTGTTTTAGCAAAAGCTCGTTTTTTAGACTCTCTGCACTTTCTAGTTGCTCGCAGCTGAGGGCAAAGGCCAAACGTCACCGGTCATGAAACCACCGTCAACGTAAATAATTTGACCGGTTACATAGTCAGAAGCAGATGAAGCCAAAAAAACGGCTGTTCCGATCATGTCTTCTGGCTGAGCTAATCGTCCGAGGGGAACTTTAGCTTCTCCCCAATCTCGCATTGTTTTATCAGACCAGATTTTTTCAGTCAAGGGTGTGACAACAAAACCCGGACTAATAGCATTGGCTTGAATATTATACGGGCCTAATTCAAGAGCCTGAGATTTTGTTAGTTGACCTACGGCTCCTTTTGTAGCAGTATAAACTGATATTTGGTCTAAAGTAATGCCAGTGGTTAGTGAGCCAATATTGATGATTTTTCCTTTTTGACGATGAACCATGTATTTTGCTACTGCTTGGCTAAGAAAGTATAAACCTTTCAAATTTACGTCCATAATTTGGTCGTAGTTATCCTCAGTGACCTCCATGAATGGCTGACGGACATTCATACCAGCATTGTTAACCAAAATATCTATCTGGCCAAATTGATCGATTATCGTATCAACTGTTGCTGTAATAGAATCCAGGTTGCTAACATCAATTTGAAGAGCTAAAGCCTTCCCTTCCCTGCTTTGTATCGAAGAGACCACTTCCTCTATCTGGTCTGTGGATCGGGCTGCACACACTACTGTGGCTCCCTGTTGACCAAAGCCTTCAGCGATCCCTCTGCCAATCCCCCTACCAGCACCAGTCACTAGTGCCACACGGTCTTTTAATGAAAATAGAGACAAAACACTTCCTCATGCAACTAAATATACTTATCGTACTCGGGAGCATTATAGACCAATTGGCCATTTGGGTCAATTCAATTAGCTTCGTCACGCCAATTAGGTTGGCAATTTTCTAATCGATTCTCTATAATACCCCAGCGTACTTCTGGCTCGCCAGATGGGTCGGATCGCAAAAGACCACCAGTAGAAATCAAAGGGGGTGAAATGAATAAATGGCAAATGTAGCTAATATAGAAGTGATTGTCTCAGAAGATGAATCTTTTGATCGAGCTTTCGGTCGATTCAAAAAGATCTGTAGCAAGGAAGGAATCATCACTGAAGTTAAAAAGCGAAAATTCTACGAAAAACCAAGTGATAAAGCGCGGAGAGCGAAGCAGAAGCGAATTCGAAAGCAAAAAAGATTGTTGAGTAATTCACGACGCCGGTAAAGACTGAATAAGATGGTTTTTACTTCCATAAGTTTTGTCTAACATTCACCCTATCAGAAACGTCCCCCGCTATAGTGCCTGTCTCCAATATTAAATCCCGTTGCATAATACAATGGGATTTTCCTGCCTAGCTAAAATAACGCTCGGCGGATTTGCCTAATGGCTTGTCGAATACGATCTGGGTTTTCGACTAGAGCAATGCGTACGTACCCCTCACCATTATGTCCAAACCCAGCCCCAGGGGACACACAGACTTTTGCTTCATCTAGTAACTTAGTAGCGAACTCCATTGAGGACATGTTTTTGTACGCCTGTGGAATAGGAGCCCAAACAAACATTGATGCACGTGGTGATGGTACGGGCCAACCAATTCGATTTAATCCTTCGATCAGCACATCTCTACGTTCTTGGTAAAGTCGTGCATGCTCTCGGACCAAACTAGGATCAGATCGGAGTGCAGTAATGCCTGCGACCTGAATTGGAGCAAAAATACCGTAATCGTAATAACCTTTGATTTTTGCAAGGACACTAACCAATTCGGGGTTGCCAACTGCAAACCCACAGCGCCAGCCTGCCATGTGGTAGGATTTTGATAGCGACATGAATTCGATCCCAACCTCTTTCGCTCCTTCAACTTGAAGTAGGCTAGGTGCTTCATAGCCATCGAAAACGATGTCCGCATATGCCAAATCGTGGATTAATACAATTTGATTCTGCTTCGCAAAGTCAACTACTTCCCGGAAAAATTCAAGATCGACTACCGCGCCGGTTGGGTTATGTGGGAAACTCAAGATCAATACCTTGGGGCGCGGCCATATTTCTCTGGTAATTTCTGATAAACTTGGCACAAATTGATTTTCTTCTCTTAACGGAATGCTAACGACACTGCCACCGGCTAAAATGATGCTGTAGATATGGATAGGGAACGTTGGGTTAGGAACTAAAGCCAAATCACCTTCGTCGATTAGTGCAAGAGCCAAATGAGACAAGCCTTCCTTGGTTCCAATAACAGAAACGGCTTCAGTCTCGGGATCAAGATTAACACCAAACCGACTTTGATAATATCTACATATTTCGCGTCTAAGATTAAAGATTCCTTTTGAAGCTGAGTAACGGTGGTTGCGCGGGTCTTGTGCCGCGTTGCACAATTGATCCACAATCGGCTGTGGCGTCGGATCGTTAGGGTTTCCCATACCCAAATCAATAATGTCAACTCCTTGGGTACGTCGTTCGTAAGTCAATTGCTTGAGTTTGCCGAACATATAAGGAGGCAAACGATCAATCCGTTTTGAAAAGACATTCATTCTATGAATCTCCGAAATTTCGTCTAGGCATGTTCTCTGAATGAGACTTTATTCTCGATTGGTATATCGACAGAAATAATCCCACTAATTCCCCTCAGTTGGTTGGTGAACTGGGATTTCACACTCGGCCGAACTTTGATTTGAATAACTACATTTTGACCATATGCAACATCAGAAATTACAGCTTTCATTTTACGACTTAGTCTGTAAATTTGATCAACTCTATCGTAAGCAACAGTAATAATCAACCGGTGGTAGCAAGTCTGAGTTATTGTTTCGGCCAAGTCTAAGCACTGTTTAGTACACTGACCATAAGCTCTAATAAGGCCACCGATACCTAGGTTGACTCCTCCATAATAACGAACAACTAAGCATATCAGATTCGATAAGCCACTTGCTTTTAGTATTGATAAAATCGGTTGTCCCGCTGAATTATTTGGCTCACCATCATCGGTAGCGTAAGACCGCAATTTCCTACCCAGTCCAAATTGGTAACCGTAGCAATAGTGACTGGCATCAGGGTACTTACGTTGAGTAGCCGATAGTGCGAACTTAACTGACTTCATCGAATCAACGGATCTAATGAC
>JAYZAL010000039.1:0-50333 GCA_036339735.1 Candidatus Poribacteria bacterium | reverse complement strand
GGGATGCTACGGGATTAGAAGGTCAGTACACTTTGAAGTTAATAGTGGAGGATTTTACAAATGACCAGGTCGTGGTGAAGAGACGAATTATAGCAGATAATACACCACCAAAAGCCGAAATCGACCTTTTGGTGTCAGACGCTGTTGTTAGTGGCAATCTGAAAGTTTTGGGAACAGCCATTGACGATCACTTCAAATCTTTTCTACTGGAATTAGGGCCTGGTATAGACCCGAGAGAAGATAATTGGCAATCAATTGGAGGCATTAGTAATACTCCAGTTAAATCTGATATTCTAAGGCAATTTTCTACAACCATAACGGATGATGGAATTTACTCACTGCGCCTAACCGTGGACGACAAGTCAGGACAAGTTTCTATTGCTCGTCGTACTATTACCATTGATAATACGCCTCCCCAGGTCACATTACAGTCGCCCACTCAAAACCAAGTTGTCAGTCAGATTATTGGTATAACAGGTATCGTAACTGATGTCAATTTAGATCAGGTTGAATTATTATTTCGGCCATTGTCATCTGATTGGCATTCATTATCCATTATTCAAGGAATAATGGAAGATAATCGGCTGGCCGAGTGGGATACATCATCCCTTCCAGACGGAGTTTACGAAATAAAATTAGTTGCAACTGATCAGAGCGGACAACCTCCGACTGAACTTATACGCGCAGTAACAGTAGATAATACACCACCACAGGCAAAGATTAGTAGGCCGCTCGATAACGAACAGATAAGTCAAGTCTTGACTCTATTCGGTACAGCTACTGACCCTAACTTCAAATCATATTGGATTGATTTTGGAGAAGGTAATGCACCAACAAATTGGCTTAAAGCTACTCCCAGACCGATTATGTCGCCGGTGGAGGATGGTGAAATTCTACAATGGCTAGCAGGTAAGAGGCGTGGTATTTACAGCTTCCGTCTAACAGTGGAAGATCAGGTAAATCAGCGCAGGGAAACAACGGTCCAAGTCTCAATAACATCGCTGACAGAGAAGTCTAGAGGAGGAGATTTACAGTCATCTGATGGTAGAGTAAATCTATATTTGCCACCTAATAGCCTAGAGCAGAACACTATCGTAACCATTAACCATGTTCCTTCCTCGACTATTGACTGGCCATTAGGTAGAAGTTGGAGGCCGCTAAATCTATCATATTTGTTGGAGTCAGACCTGAAAAAGTTAAACAAAATTAAACCGGCCACTCTAACTATATCCTATAGTAATGAGAGCTTGACCCCGGGCTATAAGCCAATCATTTTCCAACTGGTAGAAAATACCAAACAGTGGCAGATGATTGGAGGAGCAGTTGATACCGAGAAAAAGACTGTTAGTACGGCAATTCATCAACTAGGCCAGTATGGGGTTATGGAGATGACACCGAATCAGGCTGATAGTTCAGCTGCCATCCTGAAAAATAGCCTAACGTGTCAACCTAGGGTGTTTTCACCGATAGGTCGCCTAGCACCCTACACTAGGACTACTATTTCTTTCCAATTAGACAAAGCTGCACTTGCCAGCATCAAAGTCTATGACATGAGCGGATTTCTTGTCAGCTGGCTTGCAGAACAAGAGTTATTTCCTGCAGGAAAGGTTGCTCTACCTTGGAATGGTCGTGACTATAATGGAAATCCGGTTGCTACCGGCTTGTACATAGTCACAGTAGCAGTCGGTAGTGTGACCCAGAATAAGATAGTCAACGTATGGAATCAGTAAAACTGTCATCTAATCGTACAAAAGATATCTTACTGGCAATGTAATACTATAAGAGTTCGTTGTCTGTTTTTTTCGGTGAATACCAAACGAGTCAGTCAATCCAGTTTAAGTACAAAAAACTTGATATTTTTGTCTGTTTTTGGCAGGATAGACAGAGAAATCTTGTAATTTATCTCTGTGGTAACTAGTCTAAACATCAAGGGGCTTGTAAAGTGAAGATTAACACAACAGTATAAAAGGATCTAAATCGTCGAAAATGAAAAATCTTTCTATTACCAAAGCACTTCTAATCGTTGATGTACAAAACGATTTTTGTCCTGGTGGTGCCTTAGCGGTACCAGAGGGAGATCAGGTAGTACCATTTATTAACCAGTTAATTAATCAGTTCGATATAGTTTGTGCTAGTAAAGACTGGCACCCTGATGAAACGATTCACTTTGATCATTGGCCTGTTCATTGTGTCGCCGATTCGCCTGGTGCTGATTTTCATCCGCAATTAAATTTAGATTCGGTCGATCAAATTTTATATAAAGGCACGGACAACCAAGATGATGGCTATTCAGCGTTCGAAGCCACTAATATAAACCTAGCTCAGTGGCTAAAACAGAAAGCAGTCAAAGAATTAACAATAGTTGGATTGGCGACAGACTATTGTGTGAAAGCGTCAGCCCTTGATGCTATTAATCAGGGATTCAAAGTAGTCGTTCACCAAGAAGCTATTCGAGCAGTAAACTTAGATCCAAACGACGGTAGAAATGCAATGATCGAAATGAAGAAAGCAGGTGTCCAGATCATTTGAAATTTAGTCAAAACGACTACAGGCCGAGCACCATCAAGTTTCGTGTTATCGAACCATATTGCTATACTTCTGCGGTTTTTTACCTCTAGCTTATTATGTGGTGACAGGGACCGATTAGTTCCCAAGCATTATAAACGGCTCAATTTGTACATAAATCTGTCAATTTTAAGCTGACATTTCCTTACCCAATTCAAATAACTTTCGCGCTGATACCACTATTTCTTTTATGCTGGATCAACCAGCCAATAATGCTAGCATAAGGTCCGGTTAGAAGATGGACAACTAGTCAATTGACTAACTGATTAAAGAACATTCAATCGAAGGAAACAATCTGTTTCTTGGAATAGACGGGATGGTGACGGAAAAATGTTGATCATTGGCCTATACATTGTAATGGTATCTGTGGGTAGCCAGACCCAAAGCAAAGTGGTCAAGCTTGGAACCATTAAATTTACAATTGACAAGGAGAAATGAAAGATGGCTGACCTAATGCTTTCCTATTCTCGAAGAGACAAAGATTTTTGTGAAGGGTTACATGATAAGCTGATTGAAAGTGGATTTTCGACTTGGGTCGATTGGAAAGATATCCCCCCAGCCTCAGAATGGTTAGATGAAATATACAAAGGAATCAATAATGCTGATTCCTTTCTGATAGTGATTAGTCCGGATTCGATAGCTTCTCCTGAATGCGAAAAAGAAGTTGTCCACGCTATGGAAGGCGGGAAACGTATTATTCCTGTTGTTTGGAGATTTGTAGAACCCGAAGATATGCACGAACGATTAGCTGCAGCTAATTGGGTCTACATGAGAGAAGATGAAGATGATTTCGAGGCAAGTTTTCAAATTTTAGTCGAAGCTCTTCAAACCGATTTGGAGCACGTCAAGCAGCACACGAGACTACATCTTCGTGCAACTGAATGGGATGATAATGGTCGGGACAACAGTTCCTTGCTGAGAGGAAGGGATCTAAGATCTGCAGGGCGTTGGGTTGGTGATGCAATCGAAACAGAACTTCATCCTGCTCCCACAGCACTACAACAAACCTATGTTCAAGCTAGCCGAGTAGCAAAGACACGGTTTCAACAGATGATAGGTGGTCTAGCTAGTGTAGCAGCCTTAATCATCGGTATGACTATTTTTGCGCTAATTCAGCGACAAGAAGCAGTGTCCCAAAAATTAGTTGCTGAACAATCAGCTTCTATTGCCAAGCAGCAACGACAATCGGCCATAGAATCTAAAGAAGAAGCTGATATACAACGACAAGCGGCCATGGAAGCTAAAGAAGAAGCCGATATACAACGACAAGCGGCTATGGAAGCCAAAGAAGAAGCTGACACACAACGTGAGTTGGCCGTTGAGTCTGCCAATGTAGCTGAACAACGTCGCCAAGAAGCTGAAAATGCCAGAAGAGAAGCCGATACACAGCGTGAGCTAGCAGTTGAGTCTGCCAATGTAGCTGAACAACGTCGTCAAGAAGCTGAAAATGCTAGAAGAGAAGCTGATATACAACGACAAGCGGCCGTAGAATCTAAAGAAGAAGCCGATATACAACGACAAGCGGCCGTAAAAGCCAAAGAGGAAGCTGACACACAACGTGAGTTGGCCGTTGAGTCTGCCAATGTAGCTGAACAACGTCGCCAAGAAGCTGAAAATGCCAGAAGAGAAGCCGATACACAACGTGAGTTGGCCGTTGAGTCTGCCAATGTAGCTGAACAACAAAAGAATTTAGCTGAAGCTGAAAAGAAGCGAGCTGAAGAACAGGCAAATATTGCACTTTCTCGAAGGTTAGCCGAACAGGCAATCCAAAACATTGAAAATGATCTTGAGCTTAGTATTCGATTAGCCTTGACCGCGGTAGAAAAAGCTAATATAGATGTGATCTCAGATCAGATAATCGGTGTTGACGAAGCCAAGCGTGAAGCTAAACATGCACTACACCAAGTGGTAAATGCACGTCGAATCCGAAGAACCATAAAAGCCCACGACAGCACAATTCACAATATAGCCTACAGCCCACTGATAGGTATGGAAGATCTTCAGCGTCTAGTGACAGTTAGTGCTGATCAGTCAGCCAAAATCTGGAATATCACATCGAATACTGTGACTTTGTTAGCAGGCCATACTGATAAGGTTTCTAAAGCTGATTTTGATTCTGACGGGCAAACGGTTGCAACTGCCGGAGCTGACGGAAAAGTGATTCTGTGGAATACTGAATCTGGACAAATTCGATTAGAGATTCAAGCCCATGAAGACTCTATTCAAAATCTTGTCTACCACCCCCAAATTAAACAGGTCGCAACAACCGGTTCTGGTAGCAACTACGTCAAACTTTGGAATACTGATTCGGGTACAGAATCAGCCAAATTTTTAGTAGGGAACATTGTTAATGATCTTGACTACAGTAATGATGGTAGTAAAATCGTCACTGCTGATCAAAGTGGTACCATCAAGGTATGGACTAGCAACCCAGGGCTAGAGCAATTATCGATTGACAATGCAGGTAAAGTATTTAATAACGTCATTTTTAATCCCGATTCAAGTTTGATTGCCGCTAGTAGTGAAGACTACCAGATTAGTATTTGGGATGCCAAAACAGGACAATTAAAACAGAACATTAATGCACACACTGAGTTAATTTCAGATCTTAGATTTGGACCTTCCGGATACAAAATCGCTTCGGTTAGCCATGACAAAACAGCCAAAATATGGGACATTCAATCAGGTCGAAAACTTCTCACTCTTCTCGGGCATCAGGAAGAAATTCATAGCGTCGACTTTAATGCTAATGGAAGCAGGCTAGCCACAGCTGGTCAAGATGGAATAGTCAAAATTTGGGATGTAACTCCAAGTAATGACAATATTCCCCTGCGGAGTCATAAAGCGGCAGTCACATGCATTACTTTTAGCCAAGATCAATCGCAATTTGTCACTACTAGTCTTGATGGGACAGCCAAACTATGGCAAACACAATCTAGGCAGATAAAGCATATCTTTTCTCATGGGAAAATAGGAGAAGTTCCACTGCTTACCGCATCATTTAGCTATGATGGTCGCTACGTTGCGACGGGGGGTAAAGATTCGAAAGCTATTATTTGGGATGTAGTAACCGGAGAAGTCTGGCAAGAATTTAAGACAACAGAAAAAGAAATTTATAGCTTATCTTTTAGTCCTGATGGAAAGTATTTAGCGGTATCGGGTCAGGTGGCTAGCTTGTGGGAACTGGAATCCGGAGAGCTAGAAAGCACTTTGATTGGACATGAAGGTGAAATCTACAGTTTGAGTTATAGTCCTGATGGTAAAAAAATAGTGACTGCTGGGCAAGATGCTGAAATCAAAATTTGGGATACAAAAACGGGTCAGCTACTACTGTCTTTATCAGGTCATTCTATGGAAATTAAAAAAGTAGCCTTCAACAAAGATGGTTCGCTTATGGGAACAGTTAGTCTAGACGGAACAATTAAAATTTGGGACTCTGAAAGAGGGCAAGTGATGCGGTCTATAGCCATTTGGCCAGAAGAGCCTCAAGGTATTGCGTTCAGTCCTGACGGGAGTCAAGTTGCTACATGCAGTAGGAACAAAGTTGCAAAAGTCTGGGATATTTCTTCGGGCCAAATTGTCCTAACGTTGCATGGGCATTCAGCAGAGATTACTGATGTCAAATACAGTTCAGACGGGAAAGCCATTGCCACGGTAAGTCATGATAAGACTATTCGGTTTCACCCATTGATAGATATTTCGGGGTTAAAAAGATTAGCTGAAATCAGATCAACACGTCAGTTGACTAGCTTCGAGAAGCAGGAGTTTTTACTGAATGAGTAAATCAGTATCAAATCAAGTTAAGAATTTTCTCAAATTGTACATACATTTACCTATATTTAGTAGGGTTTGTCCAATTGGAAGTTCGTTAAATTTTTCGTTTAGTACAATTGCTGTTTTATCTTTTTGCATAATAATTTGCCTAAATCTGATTGTAGGAGAATTCCTAATTCTCAGAGCAAATAATCAAATGCCGGTCGGTGTCCGTCCACTTGGTATGGGTTCTTCCTTTACAGCGATTGCAGATGACGCTAATGCTATTGCTTGGAATCCTGCTGGTTTAGTCAACGTTGGACAGCAGACTATCAGTGGGATGATGACTAATCTATATGGAATTGAAGGCCTACAGCAAAATTATCTCAGTTACATTTTTCCAATTACAGACCAGCATGCGATTGGTATGGATTGGATACAACTTCGTTTTGGAGATGATGAACTTGAATTTAAAGACGATCGTATCAGTGTTTCGTACGGAATTGGTATCACGAAATCAATTTCTGCTGGTCTGAATGTCAAAAGAGTATCTATCAGTAGTGCACTGGATACACACCCAATTGGTAATGCAACCGGATTTGGTTTTGACGTTGGTCTACGCTACCAGCCCACCGATTGGTTCGCATTTGGGTTATTCGGCCAAGATATTAATGATACTAAAATCAATTTTGATTATGAAGCAGTTGATATCGAAAATTCGAAACGAAACGAAACTGATAAGTTAGCATCTCGAAATCTCCGATTTGGTATGATGTATAAACCCATGCGCCAAACTACACTAGCTCTCGATTTAGATCATAGTCTTCACTTTGGAGTTGAACAAACTATACAAAACATTCTAGCAATTCGTGGAGGAATAGAAGCCCCCCTAGGCGTGATTACTCCCGTCGGTTCGGAATCAGAATTCCGAGAGCCCATTAGTCTATCGGTAGGAGGTACACTTCAGTATGGAGGATTGAGATTTGATTACGCTTATTTGAATTCACCAACCTTGAATGATACTCACCGTTTCTCAATGATTCTGGGGTTTGATTATAATCCTAAGCGAATTTTGGTAGATTCAATTATCCTTAGAGATGTCTTGCTATCCTTTTACCAACAATATCAAACACCAAACCCACTAAGCGGCGAGTTAGTGTTGACTTCAGCCTTTAAAAAAGAACTAGAAGTTTCAGTTTCGACCTTTATACCAGAATATATGGATAAACCTTTGGTCGTAGCAAAAAACATCTTGCTGAGTTCAGTAGGTTCGAATCTGAGTACTAAGAGAATTCCACTAGCCTTTCAATTTAATAAGAATGTGGAAAAATTGGATCAAGATATTCGTACCGAAGCCGAAATTTTGATTAACTACAAATACTTGGGGCGAACTCGCGAGATTCGTCAGCGTCGACCTATTGTTTTAAGACAAATGGGAAAAGTAGCTTATCGTGAAAAATTGGATCCAATGGTAGCATTTATTGATCCAGCTGATCCAATTACCAAGTCATTTGCCTTGTCTGCATCTCAAATTATGGTAAAAGATAACCACGTAAAACAGTTTACTAATTTAGTTACTGCGATGAAAATCTACGAAGCCTTGAATTCATTAGGTATTCAATATCGCCCAGATGCAAATGTCCCGTTTCAATCGATATATGGACAAGGATATGTTATCGATGAAACAGCCAGTTATACGCAAAGCTTACTGAGCGCCGCTGACCTTTGGTATATTGATGTTGATGGACCGTTCAAAAAGATGAAATATCCGAGATCAATACTAGCAACTAAAAACCCAATTGGAGATTGCGACGAATTGACAACATTGTATGCAGCATTACTGGAGTCAGTGGATATCCGAACTAAAATAGTTGATCTCGGCGATCATATTTTTTTGATGTTTGAAACCTCCATGACTCAACTTTCTAGTATTAACATTGAAAAGAAATTAATCGTCCAAAATGAAGGAAAATCGTGGATTCCGGTTGATATCAGAGCTCTTGGTTCTTCTTTTATATCAGCTTGGAAAGATGGTGCAAAAGCTTACGAAACTGGGAACAGCCAGAATGAACTGAAATTAGTCGATGTTCATGCCGCTTGGAATACTTATTTTCGTATGCATCCCCCAACTACTTTGGGTACTATTTCCACCTCCGATGAAAAAGTAATAGATCAAATTTTGGTAAACCTAGATGAATTGGCGGACATATTAGATTACTAGGTTGTAAACTAATCTACGTCGACTAACTGTTTTATTTAATCCTTATCTATCCAAAGTTAAAATCTTAAATAGGAAAATAAAATCTTAAATCGATCAGTTCTAGTATGAGCTTTTTGAATTGAAGATTTGATGAAATTGATTGAATTTCCGAACAAACATGTCGGCTGGGTATAAGCGGATCATAAACCATAATATATAGAAGTATGAAGGATTACGTACACGAAAATATGTCACTAATTCCAGCCGGTATGTTTGAGATGGGGGATAGTTTTCAGGAAGGAAGTCATGATGAGTTTCCAATTCACTCTGTTGAACTTGACGCTTTTTACATGGACACTCATCTGGTTTCCATTGGACAGTACAGAGAATTTGTACAAAAAACTAATTCTCGGCCAATACCTGATTGGGTGAGCAAATTTGCTCCATATGACAATCATCCAATCATTGGTATCACTTGGCATGATGCCAATGACTATGCCAAGTGGGCAGGAAAGAGATTGCCTACTGAAGCTGAGTGGGAATATGCGGCACGCGGGGGACTCGAAGGAAAGCGTTACCCCTGGGGGGATGAAATTGATAGTACCTTAGCCAATTTCGAAAATCCCAGTGGAGACAGTAAATGGGATAATACACGCCAAAAAAGATTAATTTTGTGGATTCGTAAACGATCAAAATTAAGCCAAGCAGATACATGGGACAAAACCTCTCCAGTTGGTTACTTTGCGCCTAACAAATACGGATTATACGATATGTCAGGTAATGTTTGGGAGTGGTGTGCTGACTGGTATACGCCCGACTTTTATCAGAATTCACCCAAAAAAAACCCACAGGGCCCCCGTGATGGAAAATACCGAGTGTTAAGGGGTGGGTCATGGCACGATGACTGGTATAACCTGCGAGTATCAGCTCGAGCTTCTGATCAACCCGAATCGACTTCGTATTTGAGACAACGCCAAGGGTTTCGCTGTGCTAAGGATTTGATTAATTGAGAAAATTCACTAAATAATTAAGGTTTTGTTTTCTCCTTTATTATTTTTTTTTGTAATGCTACTAGCTGAGGACTGATTCCGACCGGATATTCGCTATCGTTTGTATCCTCGTCATTCTCACTTAAAGTCTTGTAAAAATTAGGTAGTTTGGTCAATTCTTCCGTTGTATATTTCTGAATTTGTTGTACCGAAGGGAAATTGTAAATAAGTTCTCCATTTTTGACGATTGGAATCAGCAATCCGTGGTCTTCTGAGACTTCATCCCAAAGACAAATTTGGTCTTTAATATACTGAGAATTTCTAGATATTCTCAACACTTGTTTCTTGGCTGCGAGCGTCGACTTACCTGGATCAGAACTAATTTTGAGAGTGGGAATGGTTATGCCGTTTTCTTCTCGTTCGACATGTTTATACACCCCTGGCATGGAAGAAGCTCCACCTTCACCTGTAATGGAATTTAGAACAGCACCAGTTGCTAAACGAGTTCCCACTCCGAAACCGTCAATTGGTGCTTTTGCTTTTATGAGTCGATCAATTTGGAACTCGTCTAAATCATTACTAGCAAATATTCTTACTTTGTGTAAACCTGCTTGGTCTAAAATTTCACGAACAGATTGACTAAGAAAAATAAGGTCGCCGCTGTCAATTCGAATTCCATGTATTTGTTGCCCTTGCATCTCTATTTCTTTTGCTATTTGAACGGCATTTCTAGTCCCCTGTAACGTATCATAGGTATCTACTAGTAAAATAGTATTGTCGGGAAAAACCTGTGCATAATCGCGAAAAGCTTGAAGTTCAGAAGAACTATCTTGAACAAATTTATGGGCCATTGTTCCTACATAAGGAACATCGAAATACTTTGCAGCTACCACTAGGGAAGTTGCTTTGATACCACCGATAACGGCTGCTCTGGCAGCTAGTATAGCAGCATCACGACCATGTGCGCGCCGGGCACCAAAATCGAAGCAAATTCGTCCCTGTGCACTATGTGTGACGCGAGCGGCTTTTGTGGCAATCAAAGTTTGAAAATTCATAATGGTTAACAAATAAGTCTCAAATATCTGTACATCAATTGACTTACCTGTCACATTAATTATTGGCTCATTTGCGAAAGCTAATGAGCCTTCCGGTAGAGCATAAATATCGCCATCAAACTTAAAATTGCGCAAATAATCAATGAAATCAGATTCCAATTCTACTCCAGGATCAGTGCTTTGTAACCAATCCAAATCTGCATCGGTAAATTTTAGGTTTAGAACATAATGTATTACTTGCTCCAGCCCTGCAACAATTAAGTATTTGCCTTGTGGAATCTTACGAATAAAATAATTTTCTGTACAGATAGAATTGTTTTTACGTTTAAAATCGGCTTGTCCCATGCTTAGCTGATAATAGTCTAAAAATAAGGCGAGGTTGTTATCAGTTAGTAAGGAAGATTGAGGTGGTCGCAACATATCAGACTCCAAATGATAATTTATCAGATAGAAGATTTACATGAGCTGTAGTTTAGGAAATTAAATTTTCTACTACTAACTCCAATATATCAACTCATATGTTTTGAGTAAATGATTGTTTTCGGAGTCATCTTTTTTTAATCAATAAATATTGAGTCTGCTTTAACGAGATTACAATATTTTTGAGTCGATTTCTTGTGTATCAGCGTTCTAGATCTGTAAAGTTAATGTAGTTAGCGGAAGGTTTCTCTCTTAGTAAGTTATCCTGATAAACCCAACTAGTCTTGCTATAGTCTATGTGATTTGGAAGCTGAGATAGAAAGGAAAAATTATGCTGAAAATGCCTCGTTTCCCTGAGGAAACACCCAGAAGGTAAAGGATTCTATATGAGTTATACCCCGAATCCTATAGACACTTCTGATGTAGAATTACCAGAAGAATTAGCTGATTTAACAGAATTACTATCGGAAAACACCCATGAAATATGGGCCCAACAAAGAATAAAAGACGGTTGGACCCTTGGTCCTGAGCGTGATGATAAAATAATGACTCATCCTTGCTTGGTAAGCTATGATCAACTCCCTGAGTCTGAAAAAGAGTATGATCGAAACACATCAATGGAAGCTATCAAAACTATCTTACATCTAGGCTACCGTATTATTCCACCAGTTGAAGGGCAAGTGCGAGTACAAGATGAAGTTAGAAACATTCTTGATCGTCTGGAAGATAAAAGTTTAAATCTTCGCGATTTAAGCGACATTTGGCGTGGTAGATCTTCAAACAATTGGAGAAACGTCCCAGAAATTTATCGTCATCTAGGACATCGAATTCTAGGCATCGGAGAACCTTTGTTAGCTTTTGATGTTATTTCGGAAGGACTTGAGGTTTGGAGTAATGATTTACGACTGAGACAATTGCTGGGCCTGGCGCTTGCTCGAGGTGGTTCTCCTTACAAAGCGAACCAAATAGCACGTGAATTACAAAGCGAAGGTCACCAAGATGATGACACCCTTGGTTTACTCGGTAGAACGCACAAAGATTTATGGGAAAAGGAAAGCGGTAGTCGAGAAAAACTATCGCAACTAGAACACGCATTTCAAGCTTACTATACCTCTTATAAAAACACTGGTAGCAGTTACACTGGCATCAATGCTGCCACACTGGCATTGATCAAAGGCAACCTAGACATAGCACACCAAATTGGTAGCCACGTTTATCAGCTCAGTCTGGAGCAGAGCAAAGAATCAGAACAAGATTACTGGACACAGGCAACATTAGGCGAGGTCTTGCTTATTCTGGGGCAACCAGAGCAAGCTCGAGAATATTATAGTTCTGCGGGTGAAATTGGAAAGGGAAACTTTGCAAGCTTACACTCAACTAGGCGTAATGCACGACTATTACTAGAAGCACTAGGAAAAGAACCTCAGTGGTTAGATGATTGTTTTGCTTTACCTAAGATTGTTGTTTTCACTGGACACCCAGTACTTCCAAGTGGGCAATCAGGCTCCCGCTTCCCTACTCATTTGGAATCGGAGATCAAAGAACGAATTACTAACAAGCTAAATCAATTAAACGCGGATATTGGGATTTCTACAGCTGCTGCAGGCTCTGATATTTTGTTCTTAGAAGCTATGATAGAACGCGGCGGCGAAGTTGACATAATACTTCCTTATGAGATAGAACAATTCGTTAAAGATAGTGTCGATGTAGACCCAAATTCAAACTGGAAGAATCGATTTGAAAGCATCTTAAAGCAAGCTGGTCGAGTAATCATGGCTAATGATTATCCGGCTAAAGATAATCGTGTCCTTCTAGAATTTACCAGCCTAATTGTAGATGGAACTGCAATATTAAGGGCGCAAGAATACGACACGTCACTTGTTTCTCTCGCAGTATGGGATGGTCAAGAGCCAGGGAAATTAGGTGAGACCCCAGAAGTGATTAATAGATGGAAAAATTTGGGACGCGACATCGAGATTATAGATGTGCCAGCTAATAAATATAAACAACATGAAAGTGTTTCTATTTCGGAAGCAGACTCTCATTTTTCGCATGAAATACGAGTTATGTTTTTTGCAGATGTAGTTGGATATAGTAAATTATCCGAAATGGAAGTTGCACATTTTATCCAAGAGTTTCTTGGTTATATAGTTGAGGAAATGGAGAAATATCCCTACCAGCCATTGACCAGAAATACGTGGGGTGATGCTTTCTATTTTGTATTTGCTTCAGTAGAAGACGCAGCAAAGTTTGCGCTGAAGCAGAGAGATCTAATCCGTGATACGGATTGGGCTCAGCGAGGGCTACCACCGGACATTAATCTGCGTATTGCACTTCACACAGGTCCAGTATATAGGTTCACAGACCCAATGATTAAACAGCTTAATTTTTCTGGTTCTCATGTGAGCCGAGCTGCTCGTATTGAACCTATTACACCACCAGGTCAAGTCTATGCCAGCGAGCATTTTGCTTCTTTAATTGTCGCTAATAATATCGATGATATAACTTGTGATTATGTTGGATTGTTACAATTAGCCAAAAACTACGGTACGTTTCGTATGTACCATGTAAGAAGAAGCCACGAACCTGAATAATGATCCTAATTCAATTTTAGGAATAGTGTCACAGTTGAAGCAATTTTTTTGCTTGATGACGTCTTTTTACTAAATACTAATCTTTGCACAAAATATAACTGGCGAACCTAGTAGTCAAATCGCTGTCATATAATCCTTGCTTTGACTTTTCTTTATTAGCTGTTTTACCTTGATATCTTCTTGATCCAACGTATAGTCTTCTGGCAGGAAAAGTCATAAATTATCTTCATATTACTGTTATCGTTTTAGTATATTTTTGGGGAGTTATTATGCAATCACTTAGTTCTGAAATTTCCTCCAACAAGCATGCAAAACCTTCGGATTCGCAGAAAAAGTGTTCTTTTAATATCACATTTCAGATGGAATATCTTCTTTTTCTTCCCGAATCTTATGCCCAATCAACTAACCAAGAATTCCCTCTGATCCTTTTTCTCCACGGTGCAGGAGAAAGAGGAAGTGATCTAGATTCAGTCAAAAGACATGGTATCCCAAAAATTGTCGAAACTAATCCTGATTTCCCTTTTATTGCTGTGTCGCCACAATGCCCTGAAGACTCATGGTGGACTAGTGAACTGCACACAATTAATGGTTTAATTGAAGAAATAGTTGAAAAATACCAAGTAGACACTAGCAGGATTTACTTAACCGGCTTGAGTATGGGAGGATTTGGAACATGGTCTTTAGCTTCCATGTTCCCTGAACGTTTTGCCGCTATAGCTCCAGTTTGTGGGGGTGGGGAAGTCCGTCAGATCCTGAGATCTCTGACAGAAATGCCTATTTGGACATTCCATGGGCAAAAGGATGATGTGATTCCTTTCTCAAGATCAGAAGAAATAGTGACAGCTTTAAAAAAACATGGAAGCAGCATCAAATTTACGATTTATCCCGAAGCAGGCCACGATTCTTGGACAGAAACCTACGATAACCCAGAACTCTACGAATGGTTTCTAAAGCACTCTAGATAAATTGAAATACAATCTAATATTTGATTATCAGCATCAATTTTGGGTTGGGTTTCTGTTTTTTCTAACTTCAAGTAAACGTCTGAATTTTTTGTCCAGAGCAGGTTAGACTGAATAGCAGGATAATTCATGTCTCTACTTTCCTCAATTTTATTCAATCCTTACATACAGGTTGTTATTGATTGCTGGTAACAGAAAATCTGCCAAGTGAAACCTATACCAGCATCTTTATTGGATCTTGTGACCAAATAGTGATCTTCAAACTTGATTAGATCTATTGGTTCTTGGTATTTGATCATCTGTTTTTCTCATCGAATCTGAGGATAAGTTTGACTTTGATTCCGTTTTGAATGCCGTACAATTTAAATTGACAGCCTTTGCAAAAAGACATAGAATCCTACTTGCCGGGCTAAAAATTTAATCAAAATTGGCTTAGAGGAGTTTATAAGACATGAACAAATTATTCGTTTTTGGGTTGTTATTGGTTGGCCTGACGGCTTTTGGTCAACAATTCACCACAGAAGGTTTGGTTGCTTTTTATTCGTTTGACAAAGATACACTCAAAGGACAGGTTGTACATGATGTTTTTGGTGAAAAGAATGCCAAGGCCATTGACAAACCAAAATCGGTACCTGGAAAGTTTGGTGAAGCATTCGAGTTTAATGGCAAAAGTGCCTATATTGAAATTCCAAAGCTCGGTGACTGGGAGCAGGTCAGTATTGAGGCTTGGGTCTACGAAAAACAGTTCGGTGGTATCCAAGGTGTTGTCTCAACTTGGATGTGGGCTGCAGGTAAAGTCCACTATAAATTCGAAGGTGGCGAAATTCAGGTACACAAAAATGATGGCGACAAAATTCGAATGAAATGTGAAGAAGAGCAATGGTACCATGTTATATATACTTCGGATTCTAAGGATGGTGGAGCCAAAAGTTTAAAATTGTATGTAGACGGTGAACTAATTCAAGAAGGAAAAGCCGGGAAGCAGCCCGAAAACATGAACGAACGGCGCATTGGTAGCGAACACAACGGCCGTTTTCTGAACGGTATGATTGATGAAGTTCGCATCTATAACCGAATTTTGGACGAAAAAGAAGTCAAGCAAAATTTTGAAATTAAGTCTAATAAGTTAGATGTTGATTCCTCACATAAACTAGCAACTACTTGGGGTTATTTAAAATCCTGAGTTGATCTGGAATATTAATTTAAAAAAGCAACGGGAATTCGAATTGATTCTTCGTTGCTTTTCCGACTATGTGTCAGTTTAAGTTAGCAAAACTCCAAACCGTAGTCGAGCGTACAGTAAAAAGATTAATTCCAAAGCTGTAACTGTGATAATAAGAATCTATAGTTAATTTTTAACCATTTTGTAAATTCACAATCTAGGGCTAATATACTAAGTTTTACTGTTTGTATCTTCACTTGCTTTGCTTGTGGGATTGATCTGATTGCTCCCTGCGCAGATCATAATTCGTGTATTTGGATTTTTGTATGAATTTTATATATATGTAACGGATACTAAATGGAGCTATAAACCGCGCACTTATGGGTTTCTTTACCTTTATTCTTCTTAATGCTAGAACTACTCTTCCACCACTTAGATTAAACGAACCATAATTTTTTACCCCATTACTTATTTTTTCTTCATTGATCTAGTAAATCAAACAATCAGATTGATGAAAATTGCTTTGTCAACTATTTTGATTTGGCTGTTTATCGTGTTGTTTTTAAAATAGACCATTTAGTTGTTAACTTAGTTCTAGAGTCTATAGTCCATGGCTTTGAAAGAACAAATGCTTCCAACATATTTTCCATAAACATTCTTGCTTTTTTCCTAGTATTATCGTCATTACCGGCAACATGATATTTATCTGGTGCTATACACATCATGACAAATTTACCTTTTCCATATACTGCTTCCATAATGGCAGGTCCACCTGTACTTTCTGCTATAACAGTAAATCCTTTGTGGGATTTGATCATTTCCCAGACGGTCGGCCAATTTTGGTGTCCCCACTTTTCAAAGTCTTTATCGGTTAATCTGTGTGGTGCTTGAAATAAGGGATGTTTAGGTTTTTTGATTTTAAAAACAGGTAAATCCGTATCGGTCCTAACACAAATTAAGCCTTCGGGTAACCAATCTACATTGTCTTCATTCTGATCTGCTTGTGTTGGTTCCATTACCAGACCTCCTTTCTTGACAAATTCTTGTATTACTCCAGCATTATTATCAAGACCTTGATGCAGTTTGGCATTATTTGTGACCATACTACCTATAAAGAAAACTTTATTTTGTCTAGTAAAAGCTAATTTCCCATTCTCAATCTCTTTGGTGTAATCGTCATATTCAATCTTAAATTCGTCTAAAGTATCTCTGAGTCCGGTCACTTTCGTCCATTCATCGGCAAAATCAACTATTGCAAGGTCGGCCCCATACAAGTTGAAAACAACCAATATGCTGAAAAACAGACTACAAACAAACGGGTATAAATTTTTCATTCTTTCATCTCCGATAATTTTTGATTTTTTATCCTAACACGTAGAATTATTTTCAAATAAACTATAATTTATCAACATAAAAATCTGTTCACAGTTTTTGTATAATTCCCATATAACCATGGCTTCATCTAAATTTTAGAAAAAATTGTAATGTGTGGTTAGTATTTCTAGTAGTTGGAATATCAAACCATCTTAAGAGGAGATTGATTAACGAAGACCAAAAAAGATAATACAAGTGTTAGACGATCAATAGTTGTTGGTTACTTATTGTTTATTTTTCATGTGCGGTCTTAACCAAGAAAGTGTTTTGTTAAGATGTATGTCATTACTGGTATAATCATTTTGTTTGAGTTTTAATTTACAATAGATTAAAGATTAGTGCGTACGTTTTTATTTTCGACCTGGTAATGCTGTTATCTGACAGTAAGTATCGTAGATTTGATGTGATCTAAGACACTGAAAAACAGAGTAAAACCAGTTTTGGTATGTTTTTAGTTTTAGTTAACTGATATCCTACTGTTCGAGTTTAATATAATAAGATGATATGGGGAACAATTACAAATGAACAGAATAATAATTTCGCTTTTGGGTGTTTCACTTGTACTGATACTGATTTCGGCTGTTGATGCAGGCGCAGTAAACAAGCACACAATGGCTTATTGGTCTTTTGATGAGGGAAAAGGTCAACAGGTCAAAGATTTAGTGAATGGTAACGTCGGAGAACTTCAAAAAGCTCAGTGGGTGAAAGGTATATCAGGTTCAGCATTAAAATTTAATGGTAAAGATGCTCGCGTGATGGTGAAGAGTAACAAGACCTTACACTCTGACACTGGTGATTTGACTATTCAAGCTTGGGTCAATGTAACAGGTAATCCCGGTAAATGGACTGGTGCTGGTGGAGTGGTCTTTAAACAGGGAGCTTATCAGTGGTGCGTCAAAAAAGAAGGTGTGTTATGGTTTGGAATTTGGGGCGCACGTCTTGAGTCGGGAGCTGATTTTGACTTTTTAGACCGTATCAATAAGTGGCATCATACAGTCATAACTTTTGAGGGTAAAAGTAAAGAGGCGAAGATTTATGTGGACGGTAAACTAAAAACTAAGGGTAAGGTGAATGAATCAGTTGATGCGACTGCTGACCCACTATACATTGGTTTCAAAGGAGATGGGAATCACTATTTTGAGGGTTTAATAGATGAGGTTCATATATCTAACTCAGTTTTTAGCAAGGAAGAAATTAATGAAGCAATGAAAAAAACGTTAATCGTAACAAGGAGAAACAAATTACCAGTCCAATGGGCTGATATAAAAAGGGCCAATTGACCCAAGAATGTTTTTGTATCAACATTGCAAAAATAGAACACCAAACAGAAGTTAGCCTGTGCACAGTTTAGACACAACACAAAATTTTTCACACGTTCGAATCTTTAATTCATTCATGTCCTCGGTGATTTACGTCTCCTAAACCTACTTTAAATATGAATCGTGTATGAACAGTGAGTATCTTTGAATCTAACTAACTTTCTAAACTACGGGCTGTCGATGATTCTAGGTTTTTAGGAAATCGTCCCTCATTTCCTGTCCGGAATTTTTATTTTTTATATCTAATCTGATGATAACAAATAAGCTACGAGTTATTTAAATGTAAAATATCAAAATTCAAGATGAAAACCAAAAATTGGCAAGACACCAAACTGATAGATTTTTTTCTTTTCGTTTGCTTTTCTCAACCATTCAAAAGACCAGATATTCTGACGATTATAAACATTAGATACATCCAGATATGCTATCAAATTCAAACGATCAAATTGGAAACGCCGGTCTATTCTTAGATCTAGACTGTGGTAACTGTCTAAACGAGCTGAATTGGCGATTGGGTCGTAGATTGCTTCCCAATCGCCGGAATTATCGGTAGTCTCAAAACTGCCGATGATTGGCGTGTACGGTCGCCCCGATAGGTATCGCCATTGTAGACTAAACTCAAATTTATTTGAGAACTTATACCCACCATTTATACTAAAGATGTGTGGTATGTCAAAATCCCATACAAATTTTCCTCGTTCGGGTGTTTCAAAGCGAGATAGAGAGTAGGTATAACTAGCTCGCCCGTATAGTCGATGGGTCAGCTTTTTGTGTAAGAACAAGTCAATTCCTGTTACCCATCCCGAACCATTGTTAGATAAATTTACCATTTCATTTTTGATGGGAACCGGATAATCCGCATATTGTTTCCCATAAACTTCAACACTGAATAGAAGATCTGTTCTCAGTAGATGTTGTAAGCCTGTCACATAGTGTGTGGATTTTAGGTCTTTTAAATAGCGGTTTTGGTGATCCCACAAAATAAAAAAGTAAGGTGGCGTTTGATAATAAACACCGTAAGCGAGATTAAATCGACTTTTGGAGGTGACTTGCGAACTTAGACCCAGACGTGGACTTAGATGTTTTTGACTAGTTAAGGCGAAGTAGTCGGATCTTAAACCAAGTTTCATGTCTAGTATAGGAAGTGGCCGAATTGTATAGTGTAGGTGCGTGGCCAGTTTATACGTTATTTCGTTTTCATTAATATCTAAGCGTCCGAATCGCATTAACTGTCCCGTTTCATTATTATAAAGATCGATTCCTCTAGATTCATACTGATAATCAAGATGTACTGTTTTGGCAGAAGCCCCAAACTGTAACTGGTGTTGTGAGGTCAAATCATAGTTAATTTCTCCTTTGAGTTGATTCTCACCTTCCCAAGAATCATTAGTGAAAGCGCCACTCCCAACACTATCACCGCCATCAAACAGGTAACGATAACTGGAATGAGATAATATGATGGTCGAATACCCTTTCTCGTTAAATAGGCTCTGCCACTTTAAACCCCATGTGTATTGGTAATTACCGTAATCAAGTGTATCAAAACCACGACTAATATTATCATCAGCACTCTTAATTTTCATTTTATCAGAACCACCTATACCAATCAGAGATACAGTATCGGTATTCGATAGGTCGTAGGTTATTTTAGCCTGAAAGTCACTATAGTTAGGAATTGCAGTTACACCAAGCGAACTGGGTAATACATCTACCAAAAGGTCCAAGTAGCTACGACGAGCTGAAGCCATCCAACTACCTTTTTGGCTAAATAAAGGACCTTCTACCGTGGTACCGAAGCCCGCAAAACCAGAATAAATATCTGTCTGCCACCGGTCCCTATTACCGTCTCTGAACTTAATATCCATCACTGATGATAACTTATCGCCATATTTTGCTGGAAATCCACCGGTATAAAAGGAGCATTGACGAACAAAATCGAGGTTGATCATGCTAATTCCACCGCTCGAGGTTCCTTGGTCTCCAAAGTGATTACTATTGGGAATTTCTATGCCATCTAATAGTGTGAGGTTTTCGCGAGGGTGTCCACCCCGTACTACTAATGCATTGATACCGTCAGAAGTAGAAAAGACACCTGGTAGGGCTCTCATTACCCGATGGATATCTTCGGCGCCGCCAGCAGAACGACGAACTTCCTCGAAACTAAAATTGTATGAACTAGTCGAAGCATTTGGTTGTTGTAGAAAAAAATTAGGCGTTGTTTCTACTTCACCTAACAGGAAAATCATCTTTGATAACTCGATTACCAATGGTCGATTGCGTCCTATAGTCGCTACGAGGTCCGTCTTGACAACGGTTTGATAATTCGGGTGAGCCACCTGAAGTGAATAACTACCGGTTGGTAATGAAATCGAAAATTCACCTTTTGGGCCACTTGTAGTATTCTTACTGACCTGCCCGAAGATTGATATCTTGGCGTCAGCCAATACTTTTTGTGTGGTTTGGTCCAGAATCTTACCTGTCAAAACTGCTTCGTTCCTATTTTCTGCCTCACTATTGTGATATGCTAGCGTCAGCCAAAAGAAATTAAAAATTAGAAATAGTACCGAGCGTATCATCAACGTATTTCACCGAACCATTTATTGAAATCAATATAACACTGACAATTGACTCTGACAAGTAGCACAGGAACAACCTATATATTTGGAGTGAGGCTCATCAAATGGAGGAAGTAGCGGTAGAGACAAAGGCTAGTTTTTATTTCATTAGCTATTTTTTCTAGTTTAACATCGAAATAATGTGTCTAAGAACTTACTTCTATCGAATTAAAGAAAGTGATTACAAAGCTAGACCAAAAGTGGAATAACTGCTTGTATATAGCTGAAAGCGAACCATAATGGGGTAATTATGCCCCTACAGGGTAAATTAGCTCCAGTTCCTCTTTCTTTTCTATTCTCGATACTTGTTCTCAGAAAATACTATCCTGTCGGTCTCTATTACATCTATCTAATAAGTTCCAATTTAACATTCAGATTTTTCTTTTCTAAGCTCTATTCATTTTCGTTCCGTCAGTTTAGATATATAGAATTGTCTCCTGAAACTTATACTATTCTGAATCTCTATAAAGGAATACAATGTGATGTTCAGGTCCCAAATATCATACTGTCTGAGATTTCAATCTGGACAAAAGAAAAGTTTTGCTCCCATTTAGCTTAGGTCATCTGATTGCTCTTTTATTACTGGTAACCCCATTCGCTCTTTTTTAGTACATGTATTGCTTATCTTTTTAATATTGGAAAACAGTGAAAACCTATACCGACTTATCGGAGTCTATTAAACAAAGGGATAAAGTTCAAGTTCTTGATTTGAGTAATCAAGGTTTGCATGAAATTCTCCCTGAGATTAGCCTACTGACTAATTTAACTGAACTCCATTTGGGATCCAACCAAATTGAAGTGATTCCACCTGAGATTGGCCAACTGACTAATCTGCGCACACTCCATTTGAGATCCAACCAAATCGAGGTGATTCCGCCCGAGATTGGGCAACTGGCTAATCTCACCAGACTTGGTTTAGCATCGAACCATATTGAAGTAATTCCGGCTGAAATTGCGCAACTGGCTAACCTAACCGCACTCCACTTGGGATCCAACCAAATCGAGGTGATTCCGCCCGAGATTGGGCAACTGATTGGTCTGAGCACACTCCACTTAGGGGCCAACCGAATTGAGGTGATTCCGGCTGAAATTGCGCAACTGACTAACCTAACCGCACTCCATTTAGTATATAACCAGATCAATATTATTCCGCCCGAAGTTGATCAACTGTCCAGTTTAGTCATACTGAATTTGGTAGGAAATCACATCCAGATCATTCCACCCGAGATTTTTCAGTTGGCTAATTTAATTGAACTTCATTTAGGGTATAACCAGATTAAGGTGATTTCAGCTGAGATAGGGCAACTGAGTAATCTGTCTAGACTTAGTTTAGCCTCGAACAAGATTGAGGTAATTCCAACTGAGATTGGTCAACTGACCAATTTGTCTAGGCTTGGTTTAGCATCGAACGAGATCGAGGTAATTCCGGCTGAGATTGGTCAACTGACCAATCTATCTGGACTTCATTTAGGGTGGAACCAGATCAAGCTAATTCCGGCTGAGATTGGTCAACTGATCAATTTGACTGAACTCCATTTGGGATTCAACAAGATTGAGGTAATTCCAGCTGAGATTGGACAATTGACACGTCTGACTAGATTCCATTTAGAGTGGAACGAGATCAAACTAATTCCGGCTGAGATTGGTCAACTGATTAGTCTGAGCACACTCCACTTAGGGTTCAACCAAGTCGGAACCTTTCCGCAGATATTGAACAAAACAACCAATTTGAAAGTCTTAAATTTAGAATCGAACTTAATAGAATTTTTACCCAGTATGATTGGAAATCTGAAAAGTCTTCATGACCTAAATCTGAAAAATAACAATTTGACAGATATTCCAGCTGAGATAAATAAGCTATTCAAACTGCAATCTCTCAATTTGAACCAGAATCGATTACAGAAATTTCCTACTGAAGTAAATAGATTACCAAATTTACGACAACTTTATTTGAGCGATAATCAAATAAAATTTTTACCAGAGACTATTAGAGATTTAATTAAACTGGAAAAATTACGCTTGGATGGGAACGCACTCGGGCAATTGCCGATCGAATTGAGCCAATTGAATCTGTTGGCGGAATTAGACCTGAGCAAAAACTTAATCTATCAAATTCCACCTGAATTAGGCAGTTTAAAGAGGTTAGTATCACTTGATCTGAGTCATAATTGTTTAACAGAGATACCATCAGAGATTCTAGAGCTACAAAAATTAGAAACGCTTAATTTGGATAAGAATGTCAGACGTGATACCGTGACTGATTTCGGCAAAGTATTGACTTACCAAGAACATGTTGAACAATTAGAACTTCTAAAACAAAATGCAAAGAAGGAAATTCAGATCAAAAAGGACTTCTTATCCCAAGTAAGCCACGAAATCAAAACACCAATGAATGGGATAATTGGCTCTCTAAATTTAATTGATACCGAACAGTTAAATTCTGAGCATAGGAGTCATATTAATAGAGCAAAAAATTCTGGACAATACCTACTAACGGTTGTTAATGAGATCCTTCAGTTTGCCGAGATAGAAGATGGTAGAATCGTACATCACCAAGAACCATTTGATTTAGTTGATATCTTTAAACAAGTTCGACAAATCTTACTTCCTTTATCTGAGCAGAAAAAAATCCAATTAAATCTAGATTACCCACCTACGATGTGTGGTGAGTGGTTGGGTGATCGGCAAAAAATCAAACAAGTGGTAATCAATTTAGTTGCTAATGCAATAAAATTCACGATGGTTGGTGAAGTGAAGTTATTACTTAAAACCACTAAGCTTGGAATTAGAGTAGAAATCATAGATACAGGAATTGGCATTCCAACAGATCAAAAAGCGAATATATTTGAGTCATTTAATCAGGCAAGTCCAGAGATCGGTCGTAGTTACGGGGGAACGGGTTTAGGTTTAAGCATTAGTAAGAAGTTTGTTATAGGCATGGGTGGAAAGATCGGGGTAGACAGTAAAATTGGAGAAGGATCAAATTTCTGGTTTGAGTTGCCATTAGTAAGGGTTGGTTTACGGAAAAAAACAGAAATGGAAAAGAAAAAATCGATTAACTTGTCAAACATGAAGGGGCTAGTAGTTGATGATAATATGGTTAATCGCTTTATTTTTCGAAAATTTTTGGAGAATTTAGGCTGTCAGGTAGATGAGGCCGTTAATGGCACAGAGTGCTTGACGAGTTACCAACAAAATCAATATGATCTCATCCTGATGGATTTACAGATGCCGGAAGCAAATGGCTACATGGTAACGGAACAAATTAGGCAACTGGAACAATCGTCTGGACTTAAAAGGGTCCCAATTTTGGCGATATCGGCAAGAATAGAAGAAGTACAGGAACAGTGCAAGTTAGCTGGAATGGATGGGTACGTAGGTAAGCCGTTTACGCCTGACGAACTAGTTGAACAACTGAACCAAGTGATAAATTAAATACGTAATTTGGACTCCCTCAAAGAAAGGGTATGCTAGGAAGTTGTACAATCAATTAAGAGTGGGTACGGAGTTCTTCCTAGTAGTGCATATTACATAGGTATGTATTTGTTCGACTCTTAGGTGTTTGATTGTCATTTGGCAAAACCATTTTGTCTTCGTCTCCTATGTTGTTAACTCAATTTGAATCTCAACTGTATTTCAAACCAGAAAAATCAAGACCAGATTGTCTGTATAGCATACTACAGATTTCTTTTGTTGCGGTGTAACGTTCAGGTTCTTTCTAAACTACCCACTTCAAAATTACATGACTGCTTTTAACGATCAGCGCCACAAATTATTATGGAATCAGATCATAAATTCGCCTTGTTCCAACTTTGTCAGGTAGATTTCGTTTTTTGTTTTTTTAGTCTCGACTTTATTCATTACCTCTTCAATTAATTAAAAAACTATGATGTACATGACGTCCCCCAGCATTCTTCCATTTTGTTTTACTTACTATCTAGAGAGCATTACATGAGACAATTTTATCTTATTTTGGGTTTAGCTATTGTAATTACATTAATCTTCATTAGTGATTCAAAGGCTGATGACACATTACCCTGTTGGAATGGATTTATGGGTAGTAATAGATCTGGTCGATCACTCGAGCTAAACGTGATACCTGATCAAAACCCTGTGTTAGTTAGAAAATGGACCCAAAAAATTGGTACAGGGTATTCAGCAGTATCTTTAATCAAAGATATTGCTGTTACTATGTACTCAGACAAACAGTTTGATTATGTGATTGCATTAAATATAAATGACGGAAGTATACGTTGGAAGTATAAGATCGGCCCAACGTATAAAGGGCACGGTAATTCCCAAGATGGTCCTCTTTCAACACCTTTTATATATGGAGAAAAAGTATTCTGTCTCTCGCCATATGGATTATTGTTTTCACTGTCGTTACAAGACGGAACACTAAAATGGAGTGCGGATCTCGAAGTTGAATTCAAGGCAAAAGCACCCGATTGGGGATTTACCAGTTCACCATTGGTCTATGAAGATAATGTTTTTATCTTAGCGGGGGGTACAGATAAGTCTAGTTTTATTCTTGCATTCGACGTGAACACAGGAGAACTTACATGGAAATTCGGTAATGACTTTGCTCATTATAGATCAGCTACTATAAGTAAGGTAAATGGTGAGATAGTATTACTAGCGATTGGAAATGAAACATTATATTGCTTGTTACCTTCGTCGGGTGAATTGGAATGGGTTTATCATGTGAAAAATGGTTTTAAGGATAGTGCAACGCCCATTACTGTTGCGGCTAGACAGATACTGGTTCAGACTGACAAGGATGGTTTACAACTTCTTACTATTGATTCCAATGAGGAACCAAATGTTGAGTTGTCTTGGGAGAACCATAGAATAAGCGGTTCTTATTCTTCTCCAGTAGTACATCAAAATTATATATATTGCTATAGTGGTAGGTTTTTAACTTGTATTTCTTTAGACACTGGGAGGATTAAATGGAAATCTAGAGACCCGGGAGAAGGATTTCCAATTCTTGTTGATGATCATCTCCTAATATTGACCAAAAAAGGTTCCTTGTCAATAGGAGTAGCGAGTCCAAATGGCTATGAGGAGAAAGTATCCTTGAAACTCTTTGAAGAATTAGCCTGGTCCTTTCCAAGCTTTTATCAAGGATCGATATATGCAAGAAGCTACGGTGAAATCGCTCGTGTTTCAGTAAACGAAGTTAAAAATAAAAAATTAAAGACGGATAATCAGCCAGTTTCTTTCAATTCTAAGTTTGAAAAATGGGTCAATCGCGTAGACTCCGCCTCACAATCAGAAAAATTACAATTAACTGAAAATTTTTTGCTAAGCCATAAGTCACTTCCCATTATTGAAGATAATAATTATGTTCATTTTGTGTATCAAGGTGATGCTGTAGATGTTGCGATCAATAGTGATCATCTGGGTATATGGGATGAATCAAAAATGAACCATATCAAAGGAACCAATTTTTTTTATTTGTCGACTTTTATCGAGGCAGATGCTCGAATCAAGTACAGATACATAAAAAATTTTGATGAGTATGAATTAGATCCAAAGAATAAGTTAATAATTAAGGAGCCAGATAATACTTACTCATGGTTACTTATGCCTGACTGTCAGGACGTAAGTTATGAAGAATCTTACAATAAAATCCAAGGTAGGATAAAATCATCGAGCTTTTTCAGTAGTATTTATGACCGAGAGCAAAATTTGAAAGTTTACCTGCCGCCTAATTATTCAGAAAAATCAGTTCCACTTCCCGTGGCATATGTACATCTTGGTCGAGAGTCTTTAGAATTTGGGCAGGTTCACTTTGTTATTGATTCACTGATTACGCAAAACATAATTCGACCCATTATTTTAGTCCTAGAAATGAACTTAGATAATGATGAAGAAAAATACAGTGAATACTTTATCAACGAACTTATACCTTTTATTGACAAAACTTTTCAAACTTTAACAAATTCAGAAAATAGACTAAAGATAGGCAACGGTAATTCAGGCTTTATTAGTTTATATACTGTCTTAAAAAACCCAAATATGGTTAGCAATGTAGCATGTCAATCTAGTTTTTATTGGGCCTTACAGCGAGAAAAGATTATCAACCAAATGATAGACAGCGCGGGATATCAGCCCATTAATATTTATCTTGATTGGGGGAAATACGATATCAAACGAAGCAACATGGATGTAGAAGGACTTCGTGAAAGAAACAGCAGACTTTTTAATAAATTTTCTGATCTTGGGTATAATATTTCAGGTGGAGAATTAAATGCTGGCCACGGTTGGTCCAGTTGGAAGCTAGAGTTTGGTGAGATATTCAACTTTTTCGCTGAACAACAAAACTAATTATTGATTTCCATTTCAGTTTATTTTTAAGTGGGTGATACTATTGTATATTCTGTGAGCCGATATGCTGTATACATAGATTCAGCCTATATATCTTAGTTAATTAATAAATTTAACTTTTCATACACTAACTCATAGAAAAATTAGATCATTTGTTGATTAGGTAAACATCGATATTAATTATTCTCCCATCCGTTATGGCAATGGCAATTCTTCTTTACTACTGCCTCGTGTTGGTTAGCGTTCTATCTACTGAATTCAGTCTTCAAAAAAGTGAATGATGTAAATAACTTAGTCTAACCAAAAGTTACCATGAAAATAGTTTGTTGAACTTACTCTCCTTTCAAGAAAATCTAGAAACCTTACTCTATTTTCAAATTAAATAGGGGATTCAAAAATAAAGACGTAATCATGATTACTGAAGTATCAAAGATAAGTCTTGAACAACAGCTAAAAAGATGATCGAAAAGATATTGCGAATGGTACACAAATTACTTTCAGATCTTATAATTCATTATTGGAATTTCCACAGGTAACTTTGCACACTCACTTTTTGAATGTTAATTAAGAACGATAAAGTCAGACAAGCCGTATTACTATAGGTACATTCCAAGGTTCATTTCGTCCTTTTTATCTTCACTCATTTTCGTATTTTTCATAATTATAGTAATATCTTATTAAATCTTTAGATTAGGAAAGGAGTTTTCGATCGAGAAGATACGGTTTTCGCTCTAAAAAAATGCGAATTTATATTATTCACTAATTTGTAATTGAAAGTAACCAGTATCAAAACCATGGTTCCTAATTCAAGATACTAGTCAAATTTGTCTCTAATGAATCCTAGTATACCTCCCCCTAATTTTGTGATCAGTGATATTACTCAGAAATCAAAATGGTCAATTTAAATTTGAAAATAGTCCTTCAACATGTTTTTTCGGCTCTTATGGGACTCTTTTTCGTATTAGTTGGTATAAAGCATTTTACGGATCCTGCATGGTTTGAACCAATTGTGCCGGATATACTAGGGAACTCAAGAATCTGGGTATATATAAGTGGTGTGCCTGAGGTTTTGCTAGGAGTAGCAATTCTCATCCCGAAATACCGGACTTGGGCAGGTCCATCAATTGCCCTTCTTCTGATAATCCTTTATTGGGCTAATCTCAACATGTGGATAAACGACATTCCTCTCAATGGAAAAACATATGCGGCTAGGTGGCACATATTACGTGGGTTAGCTCAAATTGTTCTGATCAGTATTGCCTTATGGTTAAGTGATTGGTCGATTTCTATTTTTGCCAAAAAGAAAGCTAAATATGAATCGTATGATAAGTGATATTGATTAATTTATTGTTTCTAAGTTCATCATAGTTGTCTTTAGTACAATTATGATGAAAGAATTGGATTTACCCTCTATCACTGTTTTACCCAAATAGTTTCAAATTTTATCTTATCTGATTTTCATCTATTACACACAGATATTAGTAGCGAAAACATGCCAAATGTAAAATTTCTGCCCCATCATATTGAGCATTTATAGTCCGATTTATTCTTCGCTAATTTTCGTTTTAATAGCCACCTAAATGTATGTATTCTTAATGATTAATTGTTCTAATTTGCTACCCCCTCTCACCTTTACGAAACAATAACGATTCTGTATCATACCTGTACAATCTAAAGATAATTAAAGATGAATCTTACTCAAAAGAAAAAGGATCTACTGAAACAAGAATGGTTAAAGCTTTCGTCTCCTTGGATCAAAGAAACTCGTGAAGGTCGTAATTCTCATAGAAACGGATTATTGGATCAACCGATGTTAGAGGCTTGTGGACACGTAAAAGGTTTACGAATTCTTGATTGTGGATGTGGAGAGGGCCGTTTTGGTCGAATCCTGACGCAGCGTGGTGCCAGTTATGTATTGGGTCTGGATCTTTGTGAGCCAATGATCAGAGCGGCTAGGGAATTACAGCCAAGCCGTAATGAATATAGAATAGCTGATGTACAAGATTTGTCTTTTCTTGCAGACCAGAGTTTCGATCTGGTTGTTTCCTATCTCAACCAATGTGATTTACCTGACTTTATGGCTAATACGAGAGAAGTATATAGAATTCTCAGAAATGAAGGACGATTCGTTATCGCCAATTTACACCCGATGAGATCAGCTGGAGAAGGCTGGTATAAGTCAGAAGATGGGATTAAACAACACGTAATGTTAGATCGTTATTTTGAAGAAAATGAGCGTCATTGGAAAATGATGGGAGAGAGTTTGACCAATTTCCATCGGACATTATCAACCTATATACAAGGATTTATAGAGGTTGGATTTAATATCGAGGCGATAATCGAGCCTACTCTTAATAAAAAGAAATCGGTAGAATTCCCGGATCTATTGGATGAACTGAGGGTTCCCAATTTTATAATATATTGTCTAAATAAGACCTCCGATCAACCATAAAATATTCCGGCTTCGATAGTGACAAGGGTTAAAATTTGTTGTATTGCTTCAGTTGAAGAAGCAAATTTAGCTATTAACTTTGGTGCTTGGGCTTTGGGATTAGTTGGACATATGCCTAGTGGTCCTGGGGTTATCTCAGATCTGGCTATTGCAAAAATTACTTCCTCTGTCCCAAGTTATATCAAGACTTGCTTACTGACCAGTGAAACTACTGCAGATGGAATTATTACACATCACAGAAAAACATCGACAAATATGATTCAGATTGTTGATTCTGTTGATCGTAAAGTCTATGAAGTCTTAAGAAAAGAATTACCGAAAGTGTCCATTGTGCAAGTAGTACACGTAACTGATCGATCTGCGATCGATACCGCCCTAAAAATTACATCTTACGTTGATTATCTGTTATTAGACAGTGGTAATCCTAATTTAGCAATTAGGGAATTAGGAGGGACAGGTCGAACTCATAATTGGGAATTGTCTGCAGAAATTGTTGAAAGGAGTTCGATTCCTGTGTTTCTGGCAGGGGGATTAGGAGGAGATAACGTTAAAAGTGCAATCGAAAAAGTAAACCCTTTTGGGATAGATCTATGTAGTAAGATTAGAACAAAGAACAGGTTAGATCAGAAAAAACTTCAGATTTTAATGGAAAGAGTAACGGAAAATTCATAGAATCACCTCGCTTTGAATATCTCTAGTTAAGTTAATTTCAGTCCGTATTCGAAAAAGAAACACACTGTTGAATCTATAAGAGTATTCCACACAACAAGCATTCGAGCGTACACCGGTTTATCTTTCGAGCCAATTTCAGTAAGAAATTACTTAAGAAACAAACGTGAATTTTGATTTGGACGCCGACGATCTAGATACCGAGTGAGCTAAAACTAACCCTTTCAGATATTCTTTAGTTATTTAACATAAAAAACTCTTCAATATCTATCCTGTTTACTCGGCCTGCAATTGTTTGTCCTTTATCACATGCCTCAGGTAAGCTACTACTTTGTCTTGGCCATTATATTTAGCCCAACCCAAAGCATCTGATTGGTATCTAAAGTCTTTAATTGTTGGGTCCGAACCTCGTTCAATTAGAAATTGAACCATATCTAATTTACCAAAAAAAGCCAAGTGGTGTAGGATAGTAGCGGGTTCATGTAAACTCCACTCGGCATCTATATCAGCACCTTGGTCTATTAAATAATTAGCTATGTCCTTATGTTGGTTCATGCAAGCAAGAGCCAAGCCAGCAGCTAAATCTGCATTCATGTGGTGGTCCAGGTAAGTTTTTACTTTCGATAAATCACCCAACCCTGCTAAAGTCGGCAGATCGTACGGGGGTGTCCATAGGTCCTTCAACAATTCCACCATCTCACGATTTCCATATTCAATGGCGTAGACTAAAGCATTGGAGTTCGGGCGAGAATTGGTCTTACCGATATATGCCCCTGAATCCAATAATAATTTGGCAAATAAGTACCCATCCGAATAAGCCGCCAATTCAAGTAGAGCTACTTGCTGCCTTATAAACTGTCGACTGAGTAGTGATGGTGTTTCTTCTACAACATACTGGAATAAGTTCATATCTCCGTTGACAACAGCAACCTCAGCCTGAATTAGTTGATACATTTCCCACGCAGGCAATGTATCATTCATAATGATTTGACTTCGGTGTTGAATCATATAGGATAGAAAATCGGGCTCACATTTCCCCTTGATTCTTTGGCATAACTCTTGGTCTATTTCTACCAACTGTTCTAAAAGAAGTTTGGCTGTCGATTTATGATTGAACCGAATAGCATATCGCAAAGCATCGGCAATCAACCATTTATCTGTCAATTCACCATTTTGATCTTTCCATACGTAATGAAGAGGATCGGAAGTACTCCTCAGCCAATTAGTTGGTGGTGCTGTATTTACCCTAATATTTTCACTTAGTAACCAATTTTTAATTTCTTTGGTCTGACCTAGAGCTGCTACAACCCTAAGACAGACTGGTAGCTCGTTTTCTTGCCTTAACCACTCAATCATTGGAAAATCAGCTGTACTAAGAGCTCTTAGACAGAATTTAGCGTCAATTACAGCACCATGTCTTTTCAGGATATCAGCGCATTCGGGCGTTGACCAGAAATCAGGTTCATCTCCCGAGAAATTAGCATACGAAAGTGTATGATGGATAAGGGGTTGATCGGATATGACCACCTCGGAGTTGTGTAGTAAGTCGGAGTATTTTCCTAGTAGTTGATGAAGAGACTCTGAGTCTTTTTGCTCGATAAATAAAACAGCTTGTCTGAATGCCTGAGATCTGTTTGTCATTTTTCTTCCCTAATTAATAGCTATCCAGTTAGGTGTCAGTACGCCATTGTAATTAACATTTGATCCAATTATTTTTTAATCGATCGAGATTTCTATTTCGGTTACATGCTGGTTCCTACCACCAAAGTCGTATCGATGATAGAGTTCTCGGTACAAAACTTCTGTATATTTATAACCAGCTTCTGCCGCCCTACGTTCCCAATTAATTTTCTGCCAACCGCTATTCTTCTGATAGGGAAATGGGCCGATATACAGAATGCTACATACTTTCAAAGCTGGTAAGTGAACCAATTTGAACTTAGTAGATGGCAGCGTGTTTGTATTAACCTGATTTACTACAACACCTGTTTGGAAGATCATGGCTTTTTGAGCTTCATCCACCCAGTTGTATAGGTAAATTTCTTCCGGTGTGTCAAATTCTCTGACAATTTGATACTTTTTCATAAAAAACCTAAGATCATCGAGCTCCATGTAGGGCAACATCTCTGTTCCTAATTGAATAGGCTCAGGGCTACTCTTGACTAGGAATTGGGTGGGTTGATAGTATTTGACCACGGGTACCGTAATAATATATTCTTCACCAGTCTCTGCTACTTGATATTTTTTTTGGTCAACTATTGAGAGGACGTGGCTTGTTTTCATGGTAATTCTCAGTGGGTAATGGGTCTCTCGGTCTGTTGTGTAATCGTTCAAGCTTGGAAAACTATTGGGATAGTCAGTTATGAATTGTTTCCTGCAACCAGTTAGGCCTAAAAGCAAATTCAGGCCCGCATATAGCCACAGGCAAAAATTACTAAACCAAGGTTTGAAAAAATTACCCATGGGAGATCCCAACGCAAATCGGTCTGTTGTGTGAAAAGTGAAACGCAAATTACTTCATAGGGAAGTGAGTTTCTGTTACGCTAGATAATAACTAAGAGTTGATCATCTGTAAATACCGAGATAAGCTGACACTATTCTCTATATCGGAAAAACATTATGAACCCACATCAATCCAATCAAGCTTTTTGGGATGCTTCCGCAAACTGGTGGAAAGAAAAAGAAGATCATCGTGGACTGTGGAGGAAGGCTCATGAAAATCCTTCTTTGGTTTTGGGCCCACTAGAGATGTCCTTTGTTAATAATATCGAAGGGAAAGAGGTTTGTGTTCTAGGTAGTGGGGACAACGAGGTCGCTTTTGCTTTAGTGGGTCTTGGTGGACGGGTCACTTCGGTGGATTTCTCACAACGTAGGCTCGATATTGCTGCTAATCGTGCTAGCCAACTTGGCCTTCAACTGTCGTTTCTCCAGGCAGATGTAACAGACTTATCTGCCTTGACCTGCAGTAGTTTCAATCTGGTTTATACTGGTGGACATGTATCCGTATGGGTTGCTGATATTGAAAAATACTATTCTGAAGCAGTTCGTATATTAAAGAGTAGAGGTATCTTCTTAGTAAGTGAATATCACCCCATCCGCCGAATGTGGACTGATGCCAATGGCAAAGAAAATTCTTGCTATAACTATTTAAACCGAGGTCCTTACGAATATAGGTCAGACGAAGGATTACCAACTTTTGAGTATCACTGGACGGTTTCAGATCATGTTCAGTCGGTGGTAGATGCCGGTTGTGAACTGGTCAAAGTTGAAGAACATGATCTTCAGGTTGAGGATGAACATTGGCTCGAAGTCAATCTGAATAATTTTCCATCTACCTTGATAGTCGTTGGCCGAAAAAAAACAGTTAACTCCGACATTTGAAAGATCGTATATGTTCACACAGTTAAGTGCAATGAACTGCAATTAAACTGATTATTACTTTAGGTCTGGGGATTAGTTATTTATCTCAAAAAACTCAGCTAGGCTTAATTAGGAAACAGTAGCAGTATGGAACAGTTTCACTATCGGCATCGTCAATTACCAGTCTGGTTTATAATAATGGTGCTCTCTTTTTGGTTACTGTCCCTAATGTTGATATGTGCTAAGTCGAGAGCTGCACTGGTGCTTTTATTACCGTCTGTCATTTTTACTACTGTATTTTGGGGGTTGACGATCGAAGTCAATAGTAAAGAAATTCGACTATGTTTTGGTTTGGGCTTAATTAAACGTACCATCTGCCGGAAAAAAATTGATCAAGTAACACAGGTCCGTAATCGCTGGTGGTATGGCTGGGGTATTCGATTAACACCACACGGCTGGATGTGGAGTATGGGCGAGCTGGATGCAATAGAGTTGACATATAGAAACAATAAAAAATTTCGTATAGGCACCAATCAACCCCAGTTCTTATTGAAGGCCTTAACCAATAGTTAGTCCTTCTGGTCATGATTTCTTTTGAATTCTGGGGGTGGAACGAGTTAGTACAAAATTAAAAAACTGATGTCTACCAATGAGTACCGGGTCACACTTCGCGTAGTTTTGCTTGCCCCTCCACGAGATATTCTGTATTGTCTAGAGGATAACCAAGGTAGTTTTGTTTCCACGACCAAATCCACCGGTGATGATATCCGGTTTGATTTTTCCGCCGTTGTTAAACCCAACCAGCGATCTAAAAAACCAAACTTCACAGGTCCATTCTGCCGTGGGACTCCAGCGAAACGTTTTTTTTACATCAATATTGGTCAGTGCGCGGGACAAGTAGACACTCTCTGGCAAAGGAAAGCCAAGGTTTGGCTGAGTGGTTGGCCCATGTATGTTCAGCCGAGACCAGAAGAAATCACGTGGCAAATGGTACAGGAGGTCTCGTCTGATCGTAGCACAATCTTGGTGACAAAATACCAGGGGCAAGCGAACGATGGCAGCCCGAATTTACACGGTGCTAGTGGTTGGAAAGTTGGTTTAAAGTGATCCGATTAGGTGAAATCAGTTCTGACTGTGGGTCAAAATGGTTGAAGAATCCAATTGGTTCGTTCAAAATAGCCGTACAAGATAATGATTTCTCTCTGTTTGAGAAGGATCTGACCAACGACTTAGTTCGAGACGAGCTCAACAACGGTATATTTGATTATGGACGTCCAGCATCGTTAGAGGCATCCAGCTACGAAGATGGTTGATCTGTTAATGGAGTGTGAATTAGAAATAGATGCTGTAACTCAGTTTTGGGCTAACGGTTTCTAGTTAAAAAAATACCAGTTGTAGTAAACGGGCACCTGATAAAAAAATGTACTGAGCCTGCTGTATATGTGGCTGCAGCCCTCAGGCTTTCTGATATTGTATTTTACTTACTCTACAAGGATAGCTCTCTGGTAAATACTCTGGGTGGTGATGGGGCTACGGCCCTTCATTTTGCCCATACGACCAAGATTGCTAATATCTTTCTGGATTGCAATGCCGATCTGGATACACGTGTCGGGACGACTCTTCTATTCCGGCCCAGATACAGATTAACTCTGCCACTGATGTTGCGCGACTTTTACTAGATCGTGGTGCAACACCGGGTATATTTCTAGCAGCTACCCTGGGGGATTTATCTTTAGTCATTGAATTTAACCCAAACAGTGTTGCTGATCACATCGTTAACAATGGTGGTTCATTTGCTGATATTGGTTTTCAGGGGAAAGGTGGAAGCATTTATTTGCCCTCTACTGGACACCCGACTATAAATGCTAGTCTAGTGTAAGCCAGAAAATAGAGGATAAAGAGAAAAATGACTCAAGAGAATCAGGTACATCATGAAAACGATCCATTCTATAAACTGTTGGCCACAAAATATGATCAAGAAAAGGAAGCGTTGGGTATCCAGATCTTAAATGATCATTCCCAGATTGCAACCCTCGAATGGGTCGGGCCGGACGAACAAGGAAACCCCTTCGTGAGAGGTAGTACAGCTCTACACTATGCAGCCAACGACGGCAAGCTGAATCTAGTTCGAGAATTAGTGCGTTTTGGTGCTGATGTCAATGCGAGTAAGGCCAACTGGTATCGATCGGTACTGTCGTGGGCAGCCAACAACGCGCGCGTTGATACCATTCATCTACTGCTGAGTTTAGGAGCCAGTGCTAATTCGCTAGATTGCCTACATGCTGCAGCTTGGGGAGGATCAGCCAGAGGAGAAGGAAAAGAAGATCAGTATGCTGCTGTACTGAAAATTTTGGTCGAAGCAGGTGCGAATCCTAATGATTCTCGACACTATAAAAACAGAACCCCACTGAAGATAGCTTTAGAATCAGGTAATACGGGAGCCATCACCTATTTAACCTCCATTGGTGCTGAAGCTACAGAAACCAAATGAGCTCTAATTATTGATTCATGATAACAGATAAATTTTTAACCTTAGCTTGTTTAGAATATACAGATCAAGATTGTGTAGATAGATATGCGGAGGCCCAATCCATGTTAGATCTGCATGGAGATCGACTGGAACCAGATATTTATACGGCTTCCGTTATTGGTGATGTAGATACTGTGAGACGTCATCTACAAACAGATCCGTTGTTAGTGAGACAAAAGGGTGGTCCACGAGAGTGGGATCCGCTACTCTACTTGTGTTATGGGAGAGTCATTAGTTCATCTACTGGCTACAACAGTCTAAAGACGGCAAAATTGTTATTAGAATTTGGGGCCGATCCCAATACAAACTTTACTTACCCATATGGTTCCATATTTACCGCGATTACCGGCGCCTTGGGTGAAGGTGAACGTGGGCCGGTTAACCAACCACCACATCAGTACAGTTTTGAATTAGCCAGATTGTTGTTGGATTCAGGCGCAAATCCCAACGATGGGCAGGCGCTCTATAATCGAATGTTCAATAAAGATGATGAAACGATAAAATTGCTACTCGAATATGGGCTAGATGCGCAGCATAAGATTAATTGGGATGCAGACGGTCAATATGGAATGCTCGATTTTTTGTTAGGATATGCAGTGAAGGAAAATTTCCAATCACGCGTTGCTCTACTGTTAAAATATGGTGCAAACCCCCATTCAAGGGACTACTATAACCAAAAATCGCACTACGAAAATGCAATGGCTATAGATAACCTTCAGATAGCAGCTCTACTGAGGCAATACACCCAGACTGGGCCGCATTCAGAATGAGAATGTTAGTGCCAATAGAAATCTTAGTTAATAAACAGGTTGCCACTTTCAAAGAACTGTAATAGAGTAGCCGACTATGATGAGTCAGTATCTGGTTTCTGTAAATTATATATGCCTACAAACTCGCCCAATATACCAACCCAGGTGAGCTTTCGCTCAGTTCCTTGTATTAGTGTGCTTGATATTCAACAAAGTGTTGATTATTATTGTCAAAAGCTTGGTTTTTCTCAGGAGTGGATACATGTCGACCAAGTGGGAAACACTGCTATGGTAGGCTTGCAACGTAATGGTATTGAAATTTTTCTGGATCGTAAGCTAAATCAAAGTGAGTTCAGATTACAGCTGTATATCGAATTAGACCCAACCAATATGCTGAACGATTTGCATCGGGAATTTGAGCAAAATGGAGCCATCATCATAGAACCTCCCAAAATGAGAGACTGGGGGTGGACGGTTATGGTGGTCTCAGACTTGGATTCGAATATACTAAAGTTTTGTGGAGATGAAAGAGAAGATCTCAAACCAATTTAAAAGTTAAATCGTTTTGAAAATAATCTGCTACACTCGTTTAGGATTATGTGCAATTAAAAAGGTGACAAGCGTTGTTCTGTCAGAACCATCCCTTGCATGACGTTTCAACTATCGATGAAGCACCATCTACTTATCTGCATGCGAACTTAGATGTCTTTGCCGTATTTGATCATACGCAGGACTCCGGTAATGTAAGCTACGGTGTAAGGTCAAAAGGTAAACGTTATTTTATCAAAACTGCTGGTAACATGGATATCCTCGGTGGATCAGGGCTTTCCCACAGCGCACGAGTTTCTTTATTACGTAATGCTGTTTGTGTCAGTAATAGTTGTAATCATCCGGCTAGACCGATCCTACATGGAGTTATTGAGTCTATACTTGGCCCAATGCTAGTCTACGATTGGGTTGATGGACAACTATTGTATGCTACAGCTATTACTCGAAATGACACATCTTCAGCCTTTCATAGATTTCGGTTGCTACCGGTTATTGAAATTTTAAAATGCTTGGATACTATCTATGAATTACATAACTTGCTAGCCCAAAAAGGTTGGGTGGCTATTGACTTCTACGACGGCTGTCTAATCTACGATTTCAAGCACCAGAAATTATCTGTGGTTGATTTGGACCACTACCACCAAGGGCCATTAATCAACAAAATGGGTAGAATGTTCGGCTCCGCGCGTTTCATGGCTCCTGAAGAATTTGAGCAGGGGGCCGTAGTTGATGGTCTTACAAATGTCTTCACTATGGGGCGGACAGCAGCGGTTCTCCTTTTCGATAACAACTTGAATCGAGCTCCATTCCGTGGAGCTGATGTTCTTTGTGAGGTAATACTGCGTGCTTGTCAACAGGAACGGGACCAGAGGTACCAGTCGGTTAAGTCATTCCACCTTGCTTGGCGGGAAGCACGCGGTTCATAGCAGTGGCATCCAGACATGTCCTCTTAGAGAATAGGAGGTCTCGGTGAATGATCATAGAACATGGTATTACCCCAAGAAAGTGCCAACTAATCTGGAAAAACCTTTGAGGTAAATGGTATCTCAACATCGGAGTAGAGCAAGAATGCCTCAACTCATTAAGCAACTACCCAATCCTTCTGGGTTATTAAGTAAAAATTGTAATTTCAAGGGAATCGGCCAATTAGAACAATCGTGACAACAAAAGCCGACAATCCTATCGAGCCTAGACAGGCGAGTTATCCCAGATTTAGCACCAGAGAAGATATTAATCTAGTTCCACAAGTGGCTCAAAGTGGAAATGTCAAGGGACTCAAGCTCTTGGCTTTGATCGAAGGACTCCCGGTTGCTATAACATGTCAGCTTCTCGTCATGCTAGTTGGATGAGTCATCCAAAGTGGTAAAACTGATGCTTCGTTCAAAGACAATTACACTATCAACGATGGTTTATATTGGGCGATGCGGGTAGTACAAGGTGGTTATACGAATCCCAACGGAGATTCCGCTACCGTCATTAGCTATTTGATCCAAGCAGGTGCTCATACTGGTAACATCCATCTTCATGCCGGTCGGCTGTTGTAGCGTTGATGAGGTCCTTAACAGAATGAAGTCCAAAGGCAAATTTCGTCCAAATAATAGAACTAAAATCGATTGTGTAATGCTGGTGTCGATCATACTAGTGTTATTTAACATTGATGTCGATAGTTTTGGCACCATCGGTGAACTCAAGAAATGGCCTGACCAATGGACCTTCGACAGCAAATTTGATAACAAGAGATTAGCTCTATCTAATATGATTATTGCCCGACTTGACCAAAGAGCCCCTGTCAACAGTCGTAACTTGAGTAGTAGCTCAAAGATAGGACATCATGCCTACTACTCTGACTCTCAGTCCTCCGGCCAATCACCTATTTGGGTAGAACTCGGATATATATCAGCAATGGAAACTGTTTTTGTAGGAATGAGTTACTTGGCTAGCCGGAAGCGGGTCTATGGACCTGTAGCTGCCTCTAGTTTCGACCTGTTTATAGGGTTTGCTGGACTAAACAACGCATCTTATCAAGAAACTAGAGTCCATAAAGTTGGCCATTATTTGATCTCGGCCAGTTTTTTTACTAAATCACTTTATAATTTCAAATTGAGTAAAAACCAGAGCAAAAGTAAGCGATTTTGGATTAATTTTTCGGCATATAATATCTTGGTGTTTACAGGCTATTTCCTGGATTCATTGAGGTAATACTCCAAAGTAGGCTAGCAAGAAACTTCGAGCTAATCTTGTCGTAATTGCTTGAGAACAGTGATAATATTCCAATCTGTCTGCCTGATTTTACCAAGTTGATTGGCACTTGTCGATCGGCTTCTGGCTTCCTCCAGTCAGATAGTCTCGTTCGCGGATAAGGAGCTGAATTACCAAGGTGCATCGTCTGATGAATTCGTTAAAATCCACAAAAGAACACTATCAATTGGCAGTTGAATTAGTCGTTTCGCAAGCTCAGAAAGATCCTAATATAATCGCAGCGATCCTATATGGAAGTCTTTCTCACGACCAAGTTTGGGAGAAATCTGATCTAGATTTGTGGTTAATTACGGTCGATAATCCCAAAAACACCAACTTTTACAGCTTAGTCTCTAATGATATTTTTATGCACGTGGATTTGATTCCTCGGGGACAGTTTAAGCGTGGTCTCGAAAGTGGCTTAGTGAATTCATGGTCAGAGATGGTGTTTGTTCGCAGTACTCTTCTGTTCTCTAAAGATCGAACTATCCAGACGTGGTATCAAAATCATCACCGATTTCAAGTTGGAGAACGAGATAGGAAGTTTGCTCTGCTTCAAATTTTGGAGCGTGCTCTTCCTAAGCTAGAAACTGCAAAAAAAGAATTCTTTATCAAACAAGATATGGTTTATGCTTTTATATCCATTTTGGATTTAATCGACTTGTTAGCCGGTTTTGAAGTCATCTGGAATGGAGAAGTACCCGGAAGGGAAAAAATCCAACCGGCACTGGAATATAATCCAACATTTTTTAACTTTGTCTATCATGAATTTATTAATCAACCCAAAACTGCTGACCGGTTGGAACAAGTCTTGATTGCTATTGACCAATACTTATTCGATCACCGTTCAATTTGCCAACCAATTTTTGATTATTTACAGAGTCAGAGCGGGCCACGTTCCATAACGGAGATTGATTCTCATCTCAAACTGTCTAGTCGCCAAGCCTCACATTTCAACGTCTACAATTGGCTGGCGTGTCAGGGAATTTTACAAAAATCTAGCCTACCTACCAGTCTGACACATAATAATCTAGTTAAACTAGATGAGACAGCGTATAGTTATGACCCAGATTCTACTTCTATACCAGAGTTTGTAACTCAATCGCAAATCAATTCATCAATTGAACAATTCATCGAACATGCACAATTAGATTCTAATGTGGTGGCAGGTCTTTTGTTCGATGATCCTGCACAGAATCAAAATCACCTTTGGTCGATGTCTTATCTTCATATCACCTTGATTATTCAGGAGAAAGTTAAGTCTCAATCTCGCTACATCCTACAGCAAAATGGTATAGATTTGTGTGTAGATATGGTATCAAGGAGCACCATCCGCCGAAGGTTAGGCCAGGCACGAGTTGGAGATGAATACTACAACTGGTTTGTCGACAGCCGAATCTTATTCACTAAAGATCCCACCATTCCGCAATGGTACACTGACATCCAAAGGCATAATACTAAGTCTGATCAGATTGAAGTTGATAAAATTGCGCCTGTTTCCAGCAGAGACGGTCGTATCCAACTAATGAATTTAGGTTGTATGCTGAGTGCGACCTTAGCCAAAGCTGAAAAATGGTTTTATGTAAAAAATGATTTGAATTATAGCTTTGTCTATATCCTAAAAGCCGTAGAAGATCTAGCTCGAGTCGAAATCTTTCGAAATCATCAAATCCCAGGCAAGAAGCCACTTCATCAAGCCGTGGAGTTGAAGCCTGACTTTTTTCGACTTTGGGGTACTGATTTGATAGAGCGAAAAAAAGACAAATTGACCGTTCAACAAGCACTTACCTCACTGACAGAATACATGTCAACAGGAACAGAAGAAATGTTCAAGCTTGTCCTCGATTACTTAAAAGCTGAAAATCGAATTTGTACTGCTACCGATTTGTATCATAACTTTGCCGATGAGTCCGTTGGCTCAGTAGTTTTGGGTTGTGAATGGATGGTCAGGCAAGGATGGTTAGAAAGAATGGGGGTACCGTTGCAACTAACTCCCAACAGTTCCAGTACGGTCGAGGAAATTGCCTATTTGTACGATTTTTTGGAAGAAGATCTCTTTTAAGGATCGTACAATTAAATACCCACTGCAAAAAATCTATGGTTTTAGTCGTTTATTTGAAAAAGGATTCAGATTAGTATGAGAACTACGATCTCAATTAAGGGAGCTCGAGAGAATAATCTACAAAATATAGACATAGAGATACCTCGTGATAAATTAACAGTTTTAACCGGTATTAGTGGCTCAGGTAAGTCGTCCTTAGCCTTCGATACAGTTTATGCTGAGAGTCAACGTCGTTTTATGGAATCTCTTTCAACTTATGCCAAACGCTTCATGGCACATTTAAAAAAGCCAGACGTTGATTTTATGACCGGATTATCACCGGTCATTTCAATTGAACAAAAAACAATCTCGATGAACCCACGTTCAACCGTTGGAACTATGACTGATTTGGGTGATTATCTAAGAATGCTATATGCTACGATTGGTCAATCCCATTGTCCATATTGCCAAAATCTAGTTTCAACGAAATCCAAGTACCAGATAGTGGAACGGATCTTATCTTTGCCTAATGGAACCGAAGTTCAAATTAGAGCACCGATTTTCAAAATACATGGTGAGGATTACGCTTATCTGTTTGACCAAATTCGAACTAATGGTTACCGATATGTGTTATTGGATGGACAACAGGATATAGACTTGGCTGAAGAACATGACCTAGATGAAGATCGAGACTACAAATTGGACGTGATTATTGATCGTTTCGTCATTCAACCGGGGATTGAAAAGCAAATACTAGCGACCTTAGAACATGGATTAGTAATAGGTGAAGGCTTTCTCAGTTTCCACCTATATAAAAATGGGAAAGAAATCGTTAAAAATCAACAATTCTACACTGATTTCGGTTGTCCAGAACATCGAATCATAATGGGGACAGTAGAAGCATCCTATTTTACCTTCAATGAACCTACTAGTGCTTGCCATACTTGTTCAGGTTTAGGCACCTATTTACAAGTTCATCCGGTACTTCTAACTCCAGATACTAGACGAAGTATCCGTGGTGGCGCGTTTGTCCCTGGCGTTTTCGTATATGATCCAGATCGTTGGGACGGACGTATAATGTACAGTTTATCTCAGAAATATGACTTCGATTTGGATGAGCCCTACCAGAATCTGTCAGACGAGACCAAAGACCTTCTGTTGTATGGAACCAAAGGGGATAAACTTATCATCTCTATTCCAGATGATGCCAAGACTGGTGAACGCTACGAAGGACATGAGGTGCGCTTTGACGGATTTGCTAATCGGCTGGATCGTCGATATCGTCACTACCGCAAAGAGGGAACGTCTCACTCTGGTATGGAGGACTACCTGCGTAAAGTTATGGTTGAGCACACATGTCCTGACTGTAACGGTACCCGACTAAAAAGACAACGTTTGCTAATTACCGTAAACAATCATAATATCCACCAGTTAGGAACTATGCACCTACAAGGTCTACAACAATTTCTCAGTAAAATTGAAATTCATGACCCTAAAGTTGAGGAAGCCGGCCGGAGATTAGTGCAAGAATTATCAGTTCGGCTAGAACTTCTGAATGGTATTGGCTTAGAGTATCTAAATCTCAACCGTCGTTCTGGGACCCTCTCCGGAGGAGAGTCGCAACGGATCCGTCTGTCGACCCAAATAGGTTCAGGGTTAATGGGAATGCTCTACGTACTAGATGAACCGTCAATCGGCCTTCACCCCCGAGATAATGCTAAAATGATCGGTACATTAAAGCAATTACGAGATGTGGGTAATACTGTCATCGTAGTTGAGCATGATGAGGAAACCATTCAGGCGGCCGATCACATTATTGAGATTGGTCCTGGTGCTGGTGTCCACGGTGGGCAGATCGTAGCTGAAGGACAGCTCAAGGAGATTATAGCCGATAAAAAATCTCTTACTGGTCAATTTTTGAGTGGAGTTAGAAAAGTTGATTTGCCAGATACGCGTCGAGAACAAAATCAAGATTTTCTAAGTGTAAGGGGGGCACGTGAGAATAACCTGCAAAGTATTGACGTAGATATTCCACTAGGTATGTTAGTTTGTATCACAGGTGTCTCAGGATCAGGAAAAAGCACATTAACTAACCAAATCATATATAAAAAACTCTATTCGATTTACCATGATAGCCGAACCTTATCAGGTGATCATGATCACCTAGACGGTTATCAGCATATCAGCGATGTCATCAATATTGACCAAACTCCAATCGGGCGTTCCCCTCGTTCTAACCCAGCTACTTATATCGGATTTTACGATAATATTCGCAAAATTTTCGCTAATACCCCTTCGGCTCAAGCTAGAGGGTACACGCCCTCTCGATTCAGTTTCAACGTCAAGGGTGGAAGATGTGAAGAATGTAGTGGAGAAGGAACAATTACTACACAACTTTATTTCATGCCTGATGTAGAAGTAACGTGTCCGACTTGTAAAGGTCGACGCTACAATGAAGAAACCTTAGAAATTACTTATGAAGGTAAAACCATCGCTGATATTCTAGAAATGTCAATTGAGGAAGGTGTCTTGTTTTTTAGCCATCATAGTCTAATTGCTAGAAAATTAGGAGTGCTAAATGACCTCGGATTAGGATATTTGACCATCGGTCACCCGGCCACAATTCTTTCTGGTGGTGAAGCTCAACGAATAAAGCTGGCGACCGAACTGGGAAAAATCAAGAGGGGCAAACATAATTTGTACATGCTTGATGAGCCGACCACAGGCCTTCACCTCGCTGACATTCAGAGGCTACTAGATAGCCTTAATCAACTAGTGGATCAGGGACATACTGTAATCGTGGTCGAGCACCATTTGGACGTGATTAAGAGCGCAGATTATGTCATTGATTTAGGGCCAGAAGGAGGACACAAAGGTGGGTACGTTGTAGCTTATGGAACACCGGAAGAAGTTTCTACGGTGAAGAACTCATTCACTGGCCGATTTCTGAAAAAGCATCTAAATAGTTAATTTCTAGTTGATTGCTCATCAAGGCCAATCGAATGTGCCTAGGGTTTTGATCTAGGTATAGGTATAACGTTACTTAATGCTAGTGTCCGATACTTACCCTCGGGAGAGGTTGAGATATGGTTATTAAAATCGAGAATCAGCTTAAACTGAAAATCATTGGCAGTACATTGTTGTCTGATTCAGATCGAAATCTAGTCCTTTCTCTTTGTAATCGAGCCTACGAGGAAGACCTCGAACCTTTGTTCAATACCTTACAGCCCGCTACTCATATCCTAGGCTACTACAAACAAACGTTAGTTACTCACGCTATGTGGGTAGATAGGTTGTTGCAGACTGGTAAAAATCTGCCCATGCATACTGCTTATATTGAAATGGTCGCCACTGAGAAGGCATATCGCAACCGTGGTTTTGCAACATTAGTCATGAAACGTGTAGCCGATGAGATTCGAGATTTTGACCTAGGCGCTCTTTCTCCCTTTAGTGTTGCTTACTATGAGAGACTGGGTTGGCAGCTATGGGAAGGTCCACTTTTTGTAAGAACAGACTCAGGTGTTATACATACGCCTCAAGAAGAGGTTATGATTTTCCGGTTACCTCAAACTCCCAAACTAGATCTCAATGAGGCTCTATCAGCTGAATGGCGAGAAGGTGAGTTGTGGTGACAATCAAAATCTGAAAACATGTAGGTTTATACTATCAGGGACCTAGAGACAATTATGATTACCAATATTTTTGACCAGGCCGTGAAAGCTATTGAAGAAGGTGAAGAAACAAAACTCACTAAATTAGTCAAATCTTCACCTGAATTAATCTTACAACAACACCCGGATTCTCAATACACGCTTTTACATTACGCGGCAAAATACAATAGGTCAAAAATAGCAGAGCAACTAATCAATTTGGGTATACCGCTAGAACTTTATCCCCGTAACAGTTATATGCCGGAACATAAGGGTGCTGGGTCAGGTACATGGACGGCTTTGTGCCAAGCGCTTAACGTACAAAGCATGGAGGTTGCTGAACTAATTGCCTCCCATAAAGTAATACCCAATAACCTTTGGGTCGCTATTGGTCTGGGTCGATGGGATCTAGTGCTGTCTTTTTTTTCCCAAGATGGTACCCTGAAAGACAATGCTGGGGATCCAGGAAAATTTCAGTCAAAGCAAGATATCTTGAACGATTGTTTTGCTATGGCTTGTCATACTGGTAGGGTTGATCTGATTAACTTCTTGTTGGATAAAGGTGCTGATATAAATGGTATAGATCATTGGGGTATGACTGGACTGCATTGGGCGATCCAGTGTCACCCAGAATTATCGAGATATTTAATTGAGAAGGGAGCGGATGTTCGAATTCGTGATGCTCAGCATGTGGCCACACAGCTTTCTTGGGCTTTACATTTTGGTAATAATCAACTAGCTGATTACATGATTGAAAACTGTTCGATAGATATAGTTGATGCCATCAATTTAGGTAAAGAAAATATTGTAAGAAAGATATTGACTGGAGATCCAGAATTGGTCGATGGCCAGCTCGGTTTAGGCGAGCCCCTGAGAATGGCGGCGAAAAGAGGCAACGAAGCAATTATTGAGATTCTCTTGTCTGGCGGTGCCAACCCCAAAATATACGATGTGAAAACTGGTATGTTTGATCAACCAGAGTTAAAATTGACAGCTCTTCAGTGGGCTAAAAAGAATAATTATTTCAAGATTGCCCAAAAATTGCAGCAAGCTGGTGCTGAAAGATAAAATGATGGTTATAAAATAAATTATTTGACTTATATTTATTCGTGTCTACGGTTTGATCAATATTTGAAATTGGCACTTGATTGTAGGCAGTTTTTTTATCCGAATGCTTGTTCTAAAACTAGTTAACCAGAATTTTGACTGGAGGACTGATCACGGAACAAGACATGAGTGCTTTTGGGGACTGGGTTTATTCAGTGGTTTCTGTCTTTAACCCAAATGCTAAATTAGAAAAAGAGTCATACCAGTGGTAAAAAGTAGATCCATTGATCTTCAAGAGGCTTTCTTTATCCAGATCTACGAGTCGTTTCTGGCCTTGGTCATCGAGCATTGATTTTCTCATAGAACAAAAACGACGTACCATAATTGTTCGACCTGATTCATCAATGTACTCTTCGGTGATAGAGACTTCAGGGTGGAGCAAATCTTGGTCCAGACCTAAGATACGTAGACAGTTGAACTTTCTCTTCCCGATCTGGACTGAGAAAAACCCAGCTACGCCATCCTCGTCTGATTTGTCTTTCCATTCAGTATGTCTACTGTCTTTTATAATGAAATTTCCTTTATCCTTTAAACACCTTGTCATCTTCCCCCAGTCATAATCAAAATGTTGATCCAAATAGGTGTAAAGTATACGTTGTTCTTGATTAAACTGTAGTACTGCCAAATACTCAGCTTGGTATTTTGTCAATCGACCGTACATTTGCCAAGTTGGAAACCAACCAGTATTTGGTTTCCAACAATGAACGTCAATTTCGACTCCTTCTCGATCGTGAATTCGAGCGGATCGAACTGATGTTAAATCGTAAACTTCACTTAATTTCCAATCCGTTGCATCGTAATTGGCATAGAGGCTACGATGACCAAGTTCTGGTATAATAAACCAACTACGCAATTCCGGACAATTAACGACAAAAGAATTTGCCTTGTCCAAAGTGATAGTAACAGTTGGGCGCTGGTGTGGAAAAGGGTGGGTCTTCATTTCTTCTTGCGACATTGTGCTAAATCCCTCGTATTGGTTGAAGCCATATGTTTATTCCGTATTCTTTTTGAGTAGATTGCCGCTTCTGAATCTGGCGGTGTGATTATAATATTAATTCACAATTGGTTCCACAAAATCGATTAATTATGTAGGGTATTAGGTTTATGAAAAGTCCCGAATTTGACCATCAACTTGAACAAGCAATTACTTTTCTAGTTACCAATTTTCAGCATTCAGGCAATAACCCTAAGCCTGTTATACTCCACAGTATACGTGTCGCTCATTTTTTATATGAATATGATTATCCTGAAGAAACTATAATTGCTGCTGCCCTACATGACTTAGTTGAAGATACCGATTGCACCATTATACAAATTGAGGAACATTTTGGAATAGAAGTCGCCCGGTTAGTCGCAGCCAATACATTTAACTCAAAGATAGAAGACAAAACAGAACAAAACCGAGAGATGTTCTCTCGGTGCAAGGCGTATGGTAGAACAGCATTGCTAATTAAGGCTGCTGATATTCTGGATAATAGCCGCTACTGGCATTTGTTAGTAGATAAGAAGTTAAGTCAATGGCTAATATGGAAGATAGACTACTTTCTTCAGATTTCTTTACCAGAATTAGAGAAGGAGCCAGTTTGGCATAAGTTATCGCAGCGTTCTCAGCAACTCAATAGTAAAGCTAACTAATTTTATGGACTTTTCATTTTTTATTTTGCTTGGTTCTGACAAAATACTAACCTGTTAAATTGGAAATTTTAGTACTAAAGCTATGCCATTTTTACGGGGAAATATAGTGCCCTTCGTTTTAGCTCAAAATTACTGTTTGGGGCGGGCTTATTAGGTAAGATGGAAAATAACGTAGCTAACTTCAATCAAAGCGCTTCTACCCAAATCTATCTTGGAATATACTATGCTGGGTTGAGTAGTATTGATCGAGAATCGTACCAATCCTCTTAGTTGCGACATTTCAATTTATAACCGGTTAAATGAAGACTTAAGAATCAACATTCAGTAACCACCGAATCGTATATTAGGTTGAACTGTCGAGCAGTAAGGTCTAATAACCAATTATCCGTGAAAACCTGTATCAAATGATACGGAATGGTTAAGCGGGTTTTCCTCAATCTTATTTTGGCAAACACCTTTTAATCCCATCTTTTTCTACTTTCTGGCTGCCTACTTTTACGGTATCTATTTTTAGGAGTACAAAGATTATTTGGGACCTAAAATAAAAGTAGTACCAGAAAAGCACGTATACCAATCGATAATGAGCAATGGAATATCAGGACAAAATGACTGTTTTGTTAAATTACTAACTAAATCAAAGTGAAAAATAAAAAAAATCTGACCACAGATAAAAAAGTTATCAAAACAAAACGATATTACGATTTAGACGCCCTACGAGCGGTTGCGATGTTCTTAGGTATCATATTACATAGCACTATGTCATTTTGTCCTGATATTCCAGGGAATTACCCTCAAGATATTCATCAGCATCAATCATATATGGTGATTTTGGAAGTAATTCATGGTTTTCGGATGCCACTTTTCTTCTTGATTAGTGGTTTTTTCACCACTATGACCTGGAAGCGTTATGGCTTAATTGGTCTATTGATTCGCCGTTCGAAACGAATTTTACTACCCATGATTATTTTTGGGGTATTCGTGATTCCGTTTTGTTTTGGTCTTGCTGAATGGGCAAATTCCACTGCAAAGCAGGCAAACGGAAATTCAGACGTTTTCATTGCCGTCAAAGAGGGGGGCCTGAAGGCTTTCAAAGAGTTATTAATCAAAGAAATTATTGATATAAGTCCTACATTAGCCAAGGAGGTAATTCAGAGCCAAGAAATCGAAAACTGGAGAGCTAATTTAACCCGTTTCCCAAGTTATGTCTTCGATTTCCTTGAATGGATTTGGTTGATATCAGTTTTGCCTACTTTTCACTATCTTTGGTTTTTAAATTATCTGTTTTGGCTGATTCTAATCTTTGCTGCATTAATTGGGTTGATGACTAGGTTTGATATCAAGCGCCCAGATAACAAATGGCTAATAACTCCGCTCTGCTTGATATGGCTTGTACCGCTAACATTTATCTTTCAATGTACAATGTTCACCATATTCGGCCCAGATACTTATGCGGGTCTAATTCCGTGGCCCCCTGTACTAATATACTACGGAATCTTTTTCGGGTTTGGCGCTTTGTGCTATGGGCAACAATTATTTGAAAAAAAAACTGGGGAATATTGGTCGGTATATTTGGCGGTATCAGTTCTATCTTTTTTGATTTCAGTATACTTTATAGAAGTTCGGAGCAATACTAGTTTATCTGCGGCAGAACGCATAAAAGGGCACATTGTCGTTTCGTTCTGTACCACACTTTATACTTGGTCAGTAGTTTTCGGTATGGTAGGGTTATTTCGTCGTTTCTTTTCTCATAAAAATCGTACTATTCGCTATTTATCTGATTCTTCTTATTGGCTATATTTGGCTCACCTGCCAGTTATAATGTCCCTACAGATATTAGCCAGCACATGGAATTTGCCCAGCTTATACAAGTTTTTAGGCATATGCTTAATCACATCTGCCTCGTTGTTAATTGTGTATGAATTGGCTATAAGATATAGTTGGGTAGGCTCAATATTAAACGGACAGAAGTATCGATAACACATTATCGGCGAAGGTGTTACTGAAAGTTTTTC
>JAYZAL010000038.1:0-156075 GCA_036339735.1 Candidatus Poribacteria bacterium | reverse complement strand
TATCATAGTTGAATGTCTTTACTTCTTCTGGTAGCATAGTGCCGTTTAAAATTTATTTAACTAAATTAGAAAATGAACAGTAAGAAATAACGAGCAGTGAATCAGATACTACTAGAAGCACAGGCTAGGGTTTGTACTGGCCCACATTTAAGTCGTCCACTAGGCCTAAAGGCAAACGATTTGCTGCAGCCTTCGTTGGTCCTAGATATCATTTTGCAGTCGCTGAAAGGACATCTACCTTTGCCAGAGCGAGCAACTATGGCACAAATGGGAGCATTTTGTGCCGCAATGACAATACGCCGACATTTTCCGCCCGAAACACGCTGGTCCGTGCCTGAAGAAGAAGCAATGGCCAAATTTGAACCAGAATTTGATCAATGTGCGCCCGCTGAGCTACAATTCTTGCTGAATCCAAACAGAGGGATACATACACTTGATTCAGCTACAGCTATTGTGGTTGAATCTCTGAAATACATTTTGGCTGGCCACCATTTACCTTACAATAGAGCTTTTAATACCTGTCAATCGGTTTTGTCTGATAATGTACATCCAGCGTTAAAAGCTGCGGTAATTATTGGACAGCGTATGAATCTCGAATCTTCCGACGAAATGGCTGCTTATCTGGATTCGGTGTATCACGAAGAAAAAATCCAAACAGTTAATCTCACAGACTTAACTCATTTCGGGCTGCCTTTTGATGGAGCTACCCGGCACTTTCGCCCTGCTCTTTTTGTAGCAGCTGTTCGATCTGCACTAGGCCAGCAAACGGTTCTACACGGCGTTGATTTTATGCCACCCAAAAATGGAATAACTGAAGAACAAATTTTAAACACATTAGGTGGGAAAACTAATCATACGTTAAGTCAGGCAAAACATCTCTTAGAAGACCCGTCCATTGGCTTCGCTTATGTTAGTCAGAGAGAATATGCACCCAAAGCGTATCACCTGAGATACTTACGATCTGAAATCAAAAAACGGCCTCCTTGGTCAGCCACCGAAAAAATACAGCGTCTATATTCGGCGAAACGTTCTAACTCCATGGTAATTGGCTATTATCATAGTGGTTATGAAAAAAAATTGTTACAGCTAGCAGAAGAGAGAGGAGTAACAGCTGCCTTGGCAATTAAGGGAGAGGAAGGCTCATGTCAGTATGCAATGCGCATTTCAAAATCATCTACGTCGGAGCGAAACTCCATTAATCACTCCGAAGGTTTTCGTTACATAAGAGGAAAGCGCATCGATTTCTCAATGGATATCAATCCGGCTGACTATGGGTTTCACTATCGAACAAACCCCCGGTCTGTCCAGGTGACAGCAGAAGCTTTTGCTGAAGCAGGCATTGCAGCCTTGAGTGGCCAAAAGGGTGAAATTTACGACCGACTCATTTTGAATACGGGTATAATCAACTATCTGTTGGGGGTATACTCAACCCCTCAAAAATCGATTAAAGAAGCCAAAATTGTGATTGATAACGGTGACGCGCTCCGACGCCTCAACCGATACCTAGACCAATGCTAACAGTTCCAAATAAAGACGAAACATCAATTCATGCTCATCAATACCAAGTCCATTTCGACATCCTACCGGAAATTACTTATCTAGATGACCGCAATCTACTGAACCAATCGATCCGTACGCTGGCTAGGTTTCCAAGCATCGTTACCCTTGACCTTGTTAGAATTGAGGAAGGGCTCGACTTTTGCCAAATTCGTTTCTGGGCTTTCACAAAGTACACCGAAAGAATCAAACAATTTAGCATTTGGTTTCAAGCATACTTTCGCCATCCCCGTATTTCATCAGAGTTGGAAGAAATGGTATGGAATAATATAGAAGATAACAAAAGTATATCAGTAATACTTTCAGATTGGTCTCGTATCTTGGTCCAGCCTGAACAAATTAAACAGGCTATTGGCCAAAGTGAATTTTCATGAGTCTTGGAAAATGAAGTAATGAGAAGAGTTGTTTTTTTTCTTTGTGTAGTTAAGCCAATCATGCCAACTTTCTGACTGCGAAAATGGCAAAGCTTATGATAAAATAAGTAAAATGAACGATATTAATTTTGATTTCCAACAGATAGCGGAAGGTCAGGGGTGGGAAACCGCCCTTTCAGGCATGACTATCGTCTTTGTTGCACTGACGGTTGTTAGTGCCTTCATCGCTCTTTTACCTCGACTCCTTCCCACTCTTAACCGTTTCTTGCCTCCCGTCGTCCATCATACACACTCAACTAGTGTTCAATCTCATTCTAACAAGCCAACTCCAACGTCTAGTGAGGACGCTGCAAACGAAATTGCTGCGGCTGTTGGCTATATTCTTCATACTCGGCAAAAAAAATGACAATTCTTTCGGAGTTCCTAACAACCACAGCTAAATTGTCCATCGGGAATCTAGTTATGATTCTTGTTGGTATAATTTTCGTTTTTTTGGCTATTAGAAGAGACTATGAGCCACTCCTGTTGCTACCCATTGGTTTTGGTGTAGTAGTTGGTAACATTCCTTCAGGGATGGGTGTCTATGATTCAGGTAGTGTTCTAAATTACATATACTTTGGGGTTAGTCAGGGCGTATTTCCACCGCTCATTTTTCTCGGCATTGGTTCTATGACTGACTTTTCAACGATGTTGTCTAACCCTAGGTTGGTATTACTGGGAGCTGCTGCACAATTGGGTATTTTCCTAACTTTTATAGGTTCACTTTATCTGGGATTTACGCCGATGGAATCTGGGGCCATTGGTATAATCGGGGGGGCTGACGGCCCAACGGCTATTTTTCTGTCTTCTAAACTAGCTCCTCATCTTCTAGGTGCAATTGCTATCGCTGCTTACTCTTATATGGCCTTAGTCCCAGTGATTCAGCCACCAGTGATGAGACTGCTGACAACTCGAGATGAGCGGCTAATCCGCATGAAGCCACCACGCGAAGTCTCTCAAAGAGAAAAAATCATCTTCCCAATAGTCGCTTTTTTGATCTGTACTATGATCGCTCCTAGTGCAGTAGTCCTAATTGGAATGTTGTTCTTTGGTAACCTGCTTAAGGAGAGTGGAGTAACCGAACGTCTGGCTGAAACTGCTCGAACCTCGATGATTGATATCGTGACTATTCTTCTTGGATTTTCAGTTGGCTGTTCAACACAAGCCCAAACCTTTTTGACCAAACAGTCATTGCTAATTTTCTTCTTAGGTGCGTTATCTTTTGCGGTTGCTACTGCTTGTGGGGTGTTAGCTGCTAAAATTATGAATCTATTTCTGAAAGATAAAATTAATCCTCTAATAGGAGCAGCGGGTGTATCAGCTGTTCCTGATTCAGCTCGTGTAGTTCAACAGGTTGGACAGAAAGAAGATCCACAAAACTTTCTTCTGATGCATGCTATGGCACCCAATGTTTCTGGGGTAATAGGCTCAGCTGTAGCCGCAGGGTTTCTCTGGTCAAAATTGGTAACATAGATTAATCAAAACAGGACTGATAAAGTGAGTAAGAAAAAAGTTCGTTTTATGTGCACAGCCTTTCGGGACGGATTTCAATCCGTATATGGGGCGCGTGTCTTCACCCAAGATTTTTTACCAGCAGTCGAGGCCGCCTGTGATGCTGGTATTGATTATTTTGAAGCAGGTGGTGGTGCTAGGTTCCAATCTCTTTACTTTTATTGTAACGAAGACGCCTTTGCCATGATGGACGCATTTCGCTCTACCACTGGGCCAGATGCTAATCTACAAACTCTCGCCAGAGGAGTTAACGTAGTTGGTTTGGAGTCACAGCCGAGTGAGATAATCAAACTGCACGCTGACCTCTTTAAAAAGCACGGCATCACAACCATTCGTAATTTTGATGCGCTCAACGACGTCAACAACCTAATTTACTCTGGTCAATGCATTGTAGATGCTGGTCTCGAGCACCAAGTCTGTGTAACTTTGATGGAATTACCACCGGGATGTGAGGGGGCACATGATGCTGATTTTTATGAACAAACCTTGCGTCAGATTTTAGATGCGGGGATTCCGTACGATTCAGTATGTTTCAAGGATGCCTCGGGAACAGCGGTTCCATCTAAAGTTGGTGAAACAATCAAAAGGGCCAGAAAAATGTTGCCCGAAGGCACGTTCATCCACTTTCATACGCATGAAACCGCGGGTATTGGCGTAGCCGCTAATTTAGCCGCGCTCGAAGCGGGAGCTGATGCTATTGATTTGTCTTTAGCACCTTGTTCTGGAGGAACCTGTCAACCTGATTTGTTGGTTATGTGGCATGCTTTGCGAGGTTCAAATTTTGATCTTGGTATTGATATTGATAAGGTGAGGGAAGCTGAAGAAGTGTTCAAAGAGTGCATGGCAGATTATTTTCTACCGCCAGAAGCGGTGGCCGTTGAACCTATGATTCCTTGGAGCCCCATGCCGGGTGGAGCTTTAACGGCAAACACACAAATGTTGCGAGATAATGGCATCATGGACAAATATCCTGACATGATCAAAGCAATGCGGGAAGTAGTTGAACGAGGTGGCTATGGGACTTCGGTAACACCTGTTTCGCAATTCTATTTTCAGCAATCGTTCAATAATGTGATGTTCGGTCCATGGGAGCGAATTGCAGATACTTATGGTCGGATGGTTTTGGGTTATTTTGGCAAAACTCCAGTTCCTCCGGACCCAGAGATTGTTAAGATTGCGTCAGATCAATTATCACTTGAGCCAACCAGTCAATCTCCATTAGAACGGAACGATGCTGACCCCACAAAAGGTATAGCAGCAGCTAGGCAACAGCTCGAAGAGCATGGGCTTGAACCGACTGACGAAAATATTTTTATAGTTGCAACTTGTACGGATAAGGGACTAGCCTTTTTACAAGGGGAAGCTGAAATTGGAGTGCGTAAGGTCGAGAAGACCGACGAGCCCACTCCTCCCACGCCAACTGATGGTCCAGCCAACTATAATCTTAAAGTCAATGGTCAAAATTATTCTGTTTCAATTGATGGAACTACTGCGGTCGTAAATGGAAAGACATTCCAAGTAGAGTTAGGTGCTAGTAGAAATAGCGATGGAACGTCGCAAAACGAGGCTGTAGACAAACAAGCAACTGTGGTATCCGCCGAGATGCCTGGTAAGGTTATTCGTCTATTGGTGGACCCGGGTGCAACTGTTTCAGAAGGAGATGGCATTCTGGTACTGGAAGCAATGAAGATGGAAATGCCAATTTCCGCTACTACAAGTGGAAATTTAGCCGAATTTTCGGTGTCCCCAGGTGATCAGGTAGCAGCAGGAGACACGTTAGCATTGATCTCTTAGCAGTTTAGATTCTGAGGTCTCCGGCCCAAATTTCGACTTGCTGACCATTGTCTTCCAAGAGTTTCAACTGTCCTGCAGAACCAAAACCGGTTAAAATCCCAATTTTCCGGTCGCTTCCGTCTCCGATTTCAATCTGTTGTCCTAAGTTGAAACAACGATCTAGCCAGGCTGCATGGAGTGCTGAGAATCCATCTATTCGCCATTTTCGGATCCAATCACCTAGTATTGGAAGTAGCTGCTCCAAAAAAGCTTGGACGGATAGCTTGCGGCCAGTTTCAATAAAAAATGAGGTGGCGGGTTGGTCAATTGAGTTTGCTTCCTTTAGTGTCATATTAATATTCACTCCCACGCCGACCACAATCGAAGATGGATGTGGTCGCTCGGCCAGGATACCGCAAACTTTCCGTTTTCTAATTAATAAGTCATTAGGCCACTTTGTCTGAACATTCAAACCGTGGTACTCTAAAGCAGAGGCAACGGAAATAGCGACTGCCATCGGCAATGCTGTGATCTGGTGGAAATTATTAATTGACTTCAATAAAAACGAAAAAGTCAAATTTTTACTATCCGATGTCTGCCAGCTTCGGCCAAGTCGACCTCTACCAGACGTTTGATGATGCGTGGCCAAGATAAATCCATCTGGTAAGGAGTTATCCTGTAAGAAACGATCACATAGTACAGTGTTAGTTGATGTCAACTGGTCGTGCCATTCTGGAGATTGAAATTGCATCGTTTAGACACAGCCCTATTTGTACTGCAAAAATAAATAATTAAACATATTGTAAAAACAATGATTGAGATTTAGCAATGCCTATTCAACTAATTTTGCTCGTTTTCTCTTTTTGGATGATTATCTGCACTTCTTGCCAGAAGCAACCACCCGAGTTATCAGTTACATCTGAAGATAAAACTGTCAAAAAAGAACAACTTCCTATTCATCAAAAGCAAGATAACTTGAATGCTATAGGACCAAAAGAAAGTGAGAATGGCAAGTTGATTCTAACTGACCAAGAGTGGAGAGAAAAACTCACAACAGAGGAATACCTGATTTTACGGCAGAAAGGAACAGAGCGTCCATTTTCAAATGAAATGAAAAATTTGGGAAGCGGAACGTTCAAATGTGCAGGGTGCGGAAACGAACTGTTTTTGTCCAGTACTAAATATGATTCAGGTTGCGGTTGGCCAAGTTTCTACGATGTTGTAGCGGAAGGAAAAATCACTGAGAAAATTGACCTGACCCACGGTATGGTCAGGACGGAAGTTACGTGCAAACGTTGTGACGGCCATCTTGGCCATGTGTTCAATGACGGACCAAGGCCGACTGGCTTGCGTTACTGCATCAACGGCACCGCCATCAAATTCAATAAAGACCAAACAAAAAAATGAGTTGCGCGAGGAAAAAGAAGAAACGGATAGCACTGCCCATCGAATCAGTATCGAAAAACGCTAAGAACTTGACAGACTACCCCTACCGTCTAACTTTCTTGAACAGATGACAGGTCTAGGGTTCGGCTAGGAGTTGGTGGAAGGAGCGATGAAAGAATAGTTTCAACCTCGCCGTGGGGCCGAGGTATGACATGTACCGATAAAACTTCTCCTACTCTAGCTGCAGACTCAGCACCAGCATCGGTTGCTGCTTTGACAGCTCCGACATCGCCACGTACCATGATAGAAACCAACCCCCCCCCGACTTTTTCATATCCGACTAGGGATACGTTTGCCGCCTTCAACATCGCATCTGCTGCTTCGACAGCGCACACTAAACCTTTGGTCTCAATCATGCCCAGTGCATCTTTAGACATTTGTTTTCAACCTCATCTTGTAGCCAGTTAACCCTTTTACACTTCGTCCCCGATTATAGCACGAGGCCCAACTTGATTCAAGACAGCCGTTAAACAAGTACTAATCTAACTCACTGTTGATCGGTTTCCAATCGATGGTGGCATCATCATCAACTTTTGCCTGTCCGTTAATTTATCATAATGATTGAGGTCGTAATAGTGTCCAGACCAAGCTGAATGCCCAGGACTGTACTTATAAAGAAGAGAACGACGCTCATGATCGGCAGACCACGGCATGGTACCATGAATCAAAGCTTCAGTGAAAAATAACACATCACCTGCGTCGATAGACGGTTGTAAAACATAATGTGGCCGTCGTTCAAAACTTCGAACTTCTTTAGGAAGACTTGTGGTAAAGTTACTTTTATGACTGCCCGGTATACATGCGAAACCACCGTCTCCTGGTCTGACTGATGCCAAGTTAAAAGTCATGACACAAAGTCCATTACGGATAACACCATCCCGATATTTGTACCAGTGATCCCCTTCGTGCCCGCCCGGTCGACCTCCGTCTTCGCCACCGTGCAAGCCACCGCGTTTCTCTTTACCAGACATAAAAATAGCATAATCATGATCTATTCGCACATAAGGACCAATCATCTCCAGTAAATATGGCATGATGTTGGGGTGATCAATCAGATTTTGGAATGGTTGCCCCCATGTGCTAGGAGGTCCAATTCGGTCGCTTTCATCAATTAGCTGATTCAGCTCTCTTACCTCTTCGGTAGTCAATACATTCTTGATAATGAGGTAGCCTTCTAAATCAACAATAAATTTTTCTTCTTCCGTCATCATGGGCAGAATTCCATTTACCTCAGGTACTTCTTAGGTTGTTTGATTGGTTGATTTTTGCCAAACGAGTGGAAAGATTTCTCCGACCAACTTTTCACCGTGATTAACTGTTACAAAAGGCTTCATAATATGACCACCAGTTTCATCATAAACTGTCTTTTCAGTCATATAGTGGTTGGCAATCGCACGCCTCTTCCGACCACTATCATTTGCATGTGAGCCATGCCATGTAAGTGCATGGTGGTAGTGTACGTATCCCTTTTTGACTGGACATAGCCGTACTTCTAGCTTTATTCCCTCAAATTCATCAGGCATTTGGTCGAAGTGTCGACCATGAGGGAAAACCCCCCGTACGACTCCCCACTTGTGAGAACCAACAACCATACTCATACAGCCATTAGATTCATCAACATCATCTAATGCCACCCAAGAGGAAATTTGTGTCGTTTTGGGTGCGATGTTAGGCCACGCCGGAGAATCTTGGTGCCAACCAGTGATCCCACCAGTTCCAGATGGTTTATATTGAACCTGATCGTGCCAAACACGTAATTCTTGAGCCGATAGTAACTGTGCAACCTCTGCTACGATTTTCGGATGATGGGTCAATAAACGAAAAGGCTGGCTAGCTTGCCACATATTCACTATTTGCCAAACAGGAGCCTGTTCATCACCTCCCAAATTGGCGATTCTGACCGGCTGCGGTTTTGTGTCATCTTGGTAGTTGTCGATTACTCGATCAAGTTCTTGCCGTAACTCTTCTACCTCACCATCGCTTAGTACCTGATCACCCAGAACAAACCCGTCCCGGTGAAACGCTGCAACACGCTCCGGATTTAACATATTTGATCCTTACCCTTTAAGTAATACCTATAGCTGAAATATGATTTATACTGTAGCTTAAATAAAAGAGCCTGTCAAAACACTAATTTATAACAGGTCTAAATTTTTAAGTAAATCGATAGTGAAAAACGATAACCAGCGGAATCAAAATCACGAAAAACTAGCATACAAGATGATTATCCTACTAATACCACTAGTATTTTTTCGCCCTCCGTTCAAGAATTTGCCTGATTCAACAAACTACTTATTTCTAAATTTGACTATGATTTTTGAAAAATCTTGCTCAATTAATTCTAATAAACTTAACTAAATTTTCGGGTTTTACAAATATAATAAAATTGTTGAATAACTGGCCTAATCAAAGTGATTTTCATCATCTGAGCAAGTAAGATTAGCTGAAATATTTTGGGTAAATTAAACTGATCAATGTATGGAATGGGAAATAATAACTCTTGTAAAGCAACATTATATTATATTTTTACAAAATTTTTTGTAGTACCCACATATACAAAAGATAACTGTTAAGTTAACCACGCCAATTATTGTCAATACTGGTGTAACCATCTGTATACTGGTGAAGGTCTTCAGGTAAGTCATTTAAGAACTTTTTCGCCGCTTTTGGCATTTTCCAAGGAACCCTAATTCTTTGCTGCCGATTACGAAAACCAATAGCACAAGAAAGACGTATTTCATCAGTATGATTTGGAAAAGCCGCGTGATACGTGCGATGAGCAAAGACAATCATATCACCTGGTTCGGTAAATAGCGGTACCAGACCAGGCACATCAAAGCCTGTATAAGCATGTTCAATATCACCAATTTTGTAGAAAGACCGACGATCAGCGGTTAGTTTGAATCCGTTTGGGCCATTCCATCCTTTAGTGTGTGAATCCTCTATTACACATAAACCTCCATGTTCGGGTCGAGAACCTGTTAAGTAAAACCATTTACCAGATGGCCAAAGACCCCTATTGAGTACATCGCCAGAATTTTTGGGTTGCTCATTTGAAAAGCCACACCAGTCACTATGCCAAGCCACAGGCTTGGAATTAGGCATGCGGATGATAGATGCAGACCGATGAATTGTCAATTGATCGGTACCAATCAGATGCCGATGAATTGACATAAACCTTTCATCAGCTAGCATTTGCCAGGCACCTGGTCCAGATTCAATCCAGGCATGCCGTGTACGGCTCTGCCCAACTTGTAAATCGCGAGTGGGATCAGTACCTTCGAATACTGATTTTTTCAAACGTTCTACTATTTTTTCATTTAAAACATTTTTGATAACAGCAAAACCATGTACAGCTAAACAATTAGACATAGCATCAAGCTGATCGATCTCAAATTCATGTACATATCGCAATTTTGGTTTCTGAATTCCTGAATACTCACTCATCATTAATTAAACCTTTTATAATTGGTTGCACACCAAGGCTTCAAGGTGCTAGGTTACATTTTGTAAAGCCCGAGACTTGGATTGACAAACTAACAGAATTGTGCTAAAAAGTCCACCTCAATACAATAACGGCACGGTGTAATTTTTAGGTCAAGCGGTACCAATTTTCATGAAGGGTGTAATTTCAGCTCCAGTCCGTCTACTAAAAACTAAAAGTGTCAACGAAAGCCAAACCAAATCGTGGCTTGGTTTAATTCGAACATTCAAAAAAAACCATAGACTTATTCGCTTAACCTTTTGGTCTTTTGCCCTAATTTGGGTAGGTGCTACAGTTCTCTTCCTTTTAGAGTACGACCACTTCCGAGAAAGCGTGTCAGATCAGTTATCTATTATTGATGATGCCAAGCAAAATCCTGACAATCCCCGGGTTGATATGGAAGCTCAATCTGATGATCATCATTCTAAAAAAAGAAGAGAGATTGGTTTTTTTAGTACCTATCTTCATACCATCTGGTGGTCTGTAACGACTTTTACATCAGTTGGGTATGGGGATATTTCTCCCAAGTCAGAAGTTGGTAAAGCTTTTGGCATTGTAGTCATGCTTGGCGGCTTCGTTTGGGCAATGGTCTTGTCAGGTTCTCTTGCTTCTGCATTGGTTGCCAAACGATTAAAAGAGGACAAAGACGACTTTGATGAAAGCATCTTCGTTGACCATACTATCATTAGCGGTTGGAACCACATGGTAGGTCCTATTCTGTCAGTTTTATCCCGAGAAAAAGAGACAGTACCAATAGTGTTAGTTAACGAAATTAGTCTTGATGATGTGAGAATTCAAAGCGCAATAAGTGGTTTTGACAATTTAGACATTTTGCACGTCTTTGGTAATTATACTAACGAAGTGGTACTTTCTAAAGCTTTTATACAACGTGCAAAGAATATGATTGTACTTCCTGACTACGCTCACTTATCACAACTTGAAACTCCAGATGAGCAGACCACGGTCTTAGCTGTTTATACAGCTAAGGCAATGTCTGAAGACCTTCGTGTGATTGCTCATATCACTAATCCAGAAATGACCGCCCACCTTCAAAGAGCTAACTGTGACGAAATTGTTGTCTCAGATGCTTTTACCCCAAAATTGTTGGCCTATCACATTACCCACCCAGGATCGCCGCAAATGGTTGAGACCATTTTTTCTCCCCAGAACCGGAACGACCTGCAAGTACACCAGATTCCACCAATCTTAGCTGGTGCAGAGCATCATCGAATTTTCCAGCATTTCAAAAATGAGAATTCGTGGCTATTAGTCGGTTATGCTATTATTCGAGCAGCGGATAGTTTAGAAGAACAAATGAAAAATGCTGGTAATACGTACGTGCTGGATATGATAAAGGAGCAACTTGAACGGGAAGGTATTGACTTAACCAGTGATGAAAAAGTGTTTATCGAGGTTAATCCTCGAGACGATTACATGACCGATGAGACGCATCGTGCAATTGTGTTGATTTAGACGCACTAGAAGTGGTAAAAACTACAATGTTAAATAAAAACAAAGAGGATGGCTTTACATGAGTGTGCAACCGACACGCGTCCAAAGAATTAATTTGTTCCAAGATCTTAACCTAGAACAATGCAAGCTCATCTCTAGCAAAGTAGAAATGACGACCAGTAAACCTCATACAGACTTACTAGTTGAAGGTGAGGTAGGAAATACATTGTTGCTGATTTTTCAAGGAGAGGTGGAGGTCAGCAACCAAATTATGATTAAAACGAAGAGTGGATTTAGCCAGTCTCGAAAAGCTATTGTACGGTTAAAAACTACTGATCCTGCTCCGGCTGAGGATCCTGTGTCTGAACCTACAACCTTCGTAGTTGAAGAACCCGCATTTGCCACTGGCGAGTACGCACTTGTTTCTGATGAAGCGATACGGACAGCTAATGTTACAACCATGACACCAACCGAATACGGGGTACTGACTTTTCAAGATTTTTCCCAAATTGTAGAGGATGATCCTGCAATCGCGGGGCCAGTGTTTCGACGAGTGGCACGCAACGCCGTGGAAAAAGTCAAAACAGGTAACGCTGACATCGCTAACCTAACACAGGCTTTTTTCTATGCCTTGTCTAGAGGATAATAGCCTACTGACGAATAACTCCCGTAGTTAAATTATAAACAACTAAATACTGCCATCCAACTATGTAACTGGTTTCATGTGTGCCATTTCACAACAGATAAACAGCTAACGAAAAACCGAATTCACCTGATAAGCGCAGCTTTAGTTTTTGCATTGGCCCGGCTAGTTTGACTCCAGTTCGTTTCCATTGACTAAATCGTAGGATACAAGCTCGAAATCGACTTCCACTGTAACGTCAGCGCGAGTTTGAGCCTGTGTAAATTTGATAATGCCGACGTCTGGTGCTAACCACTTCTGTACAACAGTTTCGTCTAAATCCCGATCAAAAAAACGCCACTTAAATGTTTCCTGAACCTGAAAAACGTTTTCAAACTGACCTGCAGGTACATTTAGTGTTTCCTCCGATAGAACCTCATTTTTGTCTAATCCGCCTCCGATAGGAAATAGTTCTGGTGTTAACTTAGCCTGAAATTGTTTCTGCCACTGATAACCTGGAATCAGTGGAAACTTATACAAAGGGAGAAACGGTACAAACATAATCGTGCCATCGGTCCCAGAAGTTACATTTTGTGCTTGTTGAATAATAGCTTTGACTTCACCATTCTCGTCTATTTCTTTACCTAAGTAGGAAAAATTATATACCCGTTCCTCTTCTGGTAAATTTGGGTCATACTTTTGTAGCACATAACTTTTCTCGGTTCGATTATCTGGTAATTGTATTTGGATTGTGTCAATGATCTCAAATACAATTTGGTTTCCTTGATCGTCTTCGTAGTACCAGGTATTACCGACTGACAAGGGATAGTAGTTCCCAAGACGAGTCTTCCAGACCTGAAGATCTATAGAACTTGTGTTAGACTTGAACCCATCACTGACAGTAATCTCAATTGTGTACTTACGTTCATTTTCGGGAGCAAGCCAGACAGCACCATTTTCATCTCCCTGAATGCTACCTCCATTGGCCTGCCAGCTATAGGAAATAGGATCTCCCTCTAAATCGATAGTTTTAAGATAAATCGATACTTGTTGGCCTGGTTCAACAATATCAGTTTCCGCCTTAAGAAGAGATATTTTGGGTGCATAATTACTCTCATTAGGCAGATCTTCGTTTCCACAACCGCAGAAAAACCAAAAAAGACTAAATGCTATATATAGGTATAGTCGAAATCTGATGGGCATTTGTTCACTAATCCGAAAAGGCTTATTATGGTTTGGTATTTTGGTATATACTAACCGAAATTGACAACGTGGTTCTTGATCTGAAAGTTGACAACTGATCGTTTTGTTATTACATATTCTATACAGAAAATAGGAAAATAGATTGTCACCTAAGTAAATTGTTGCCGTTCTACAAGAGTTCGAAAAGTTATATGGTTGCCTTAAAAAGTAGGTTAGACGTTCCCACACTAGTACGGATTAATTCCATTTCAGAAGGTTTTTTTGGCAGGTATTTGATTTTATAGATATCTGACTATCTTTATGTTTTTCGTTTTGGCAATCAATATCCACAGTACTCATCGTTTAAAAACAACATTTAAACTGTACCAAAAAGGAAAATAGTTAACCAGAAATGAAAAAATTGAATGTGTGTATGATTTCAGGGTCTTTTGAATATGATTCTAGAAAGTCATTAAAGATTTTTCAGAAATACCTAGCTGAGAATTATCCTTTGATCGAAACTGAGTTGATTATCTATCAGGATGAGGATGATAATCCATCCTTAAGAATACTGGAATCAACGGATGTAATAATGATTTTCACTCGAAGGATTCGCATTAGCGGTAAAAATTTAGAACGACTTCAGAAGTATTGCCAAACGGGAAAACCGATTGTCGGTATTAGGACTGCTAGTCATGCTTATGAAAATTGGCTGGACTTCGATACTCACGTTCTAGGTGGCAGTTACCAAGGCCACTTTGGACACGGGCCAATTTCTCAGGTTGAGATTGTGGAAAGCCAAATGGGACATTCGATTTTGGAAGGTATTTCTAATTTTGAGGCCTTCGGCAGTTTGTATAAAAATCCGTCCAATGCTGCAGATACTACTACTCTAATGACAGCTAAAACTAATCAGGGACATTGTCAGCCGGTTACTTGGATTCGTGAAAGACAAGTTGGTGAAAATGTTAGCCGAGTCTTCTATACTTCACTAGGTCATCAGGATGACTTTCACATTACGTCTTTCTTGCAAATGTTAGCTAACGCTATTTTCTGGACGACGCGACAATGATTACTTCAAATACTAATCTGGTTTCAGAAATTCAGTCTTTTTGCGAAAAAGAATATGAGCGTATTCAAGAAAGACATCGGTTTGGTGTAAGTAGTCGTGAAATTGTATCCGAATACACTCGTTTAGCTGATAATGTCATCTTTCGCATCGTTCGACAAGCCGAGCAGATGGAGGTTCTGCCGCCGGAATTCCCGATGGCAATTTTGGCTGTAGGTGGGTACGGGCGAGAAGAGCTAAACCGCCATTCTGATATTGACATAATGTTAGTTTATGATTCCTCTGCTGATCTTGGTCAATTAGAAGAATTCTCTTCAATGTTGGTTACGGTTTTGTGGGATACTGGATTTGATGTCGGTCACAGTTGTCGTTCAGTAAGAGACTGTGTCAAAGTTACACAAGAAGATTTATTTTCAAAGACCTCAATGCTAGAGGCAAGATTCGTTATTGGTAAAGAAGACGTTTATCGACACTATCTCCGAGTCACTTCCAAACCATTGTTTAAGCGTCAAGTCGGACGTTTTATTTCACAGAAAATACAGGACTGGAATAACCGACACGAATCCTATGGTTCAACTATTTATTTACAAGAGCCTAATCTGAAAGAAGGCGTTGGTGGACTGCGTGATTTTCACACAGCTATCTGGATTTCAACTGTTCAATATGGTTCAAAAAGTATTGAAGACTTACACCGTAAACAATTGATTCCATCCGCTGTTTACAGACCGACTATCACAGCAGTCGATTTTATGCTTAGAGTACGTAATGAACTTCATCTGCTTAGCAAAAGGTGTAATGATATATTATCGTTTGAAATGCAAGAGACTACCGCAAAAAATCTAGGCTATAAGGATAAAAGTAATAGTTTTTCTGAAGAACAATTACTACAGGATTATTTTTTGCATGCAGAAAATATCTTCGAGTTTGCTAAACTAATTATTGATCGAGTGAGCTATGGACATCCAAGTTTATCTACAATCTTTGATGTATTTCGAAGACAAAAATTAGCTGATGGGTTTCGAACCGTTCGTAATGAAATCGTATTTGAAAAAGGAAAATCAGACTTTAGCCAAGAACCAGAACGTATTTTCAAACTGTTTATGCATCGTCAACAGACTAACTGTCGTGTTAGTGCAGAGGTCCGCTATAGTCTTGCCAATAGCTTAGACCAAATTGATGATCATTTTCGCTGTTCTTCGAAAATTGCCGGGTATTTTTTGGCCATTTTAGCTAAACCCAATAATGTGGCCCGTACACTTAGAAGAATGCACCGTTGGAAAATCCTCGAAGCTTATTTGCCCGAATTTTCGCATTTGAGAGCTCAGTTTCAGCTCGATGGTTTTCATCAATATACTGTTGATGAACACACTTTTTATGCTATTGAAAACTTAGAAATCAGCACACTCGCTGAGGTTAAAGGAGGCCAAGTATTTATCGATCTCTTAAATGAATTGGAACAGCCTGAATTGCTTCGATTATCAGTATTGCTCCACGATATTGGAAAAGGTCTCAAAAATGAAGGGAGTCATGATCAAAAGAGTGTAGATTTGTCAAAAATCATCTTAGACCGTTTAGGTATTACAGGAGCCAAATCCCAGCTAGTCCTGTTCCTAATTGAGCAACACTTAACCATGAGCTATATCTCACGCCATCGTGATCTAGATGACGAAAAAGTGATTCAATCTTTCGCTGATATTTTCACAGGTGATACTAATAAACTAAAGATGTTGTATTTGTTGACTTATGCAGATATTCGGGCTGTTAACTCTGTTGTTTGGAATGACTGGCACGCTACCTTGCTGTGGCAACTCTATGAACGGACACTGACAACCATGAAAAATTATAACCAAAAAATCGGATTGTCTGAGCTAGAGCAGTCAGTAGATAAGCAGTTAAGTTATCAAGTACCGATAGAGAAAATCAGAACACATTTTGAACAAATGGAAACTTTGACAAGTCACGATCCAACAGCTATTGCTAATCAAATTGAATTGGTTGAACAATATACTGAATTAGGGGATGAATTTGCTGTTGTTCTAGTCTGTTTAGAACGGGGCGAACAGCATACACGGATTGGGATTTGTACACAAGATTCAATAGGACTATTTCGTCGAATTGCGGGCATCTTGACCGCCGAGAACATCAACATACTTAGTGCTGATCTCGAAACCCGAAAGGATAACATTGTCGTTGATTTATTAACAATTTCCGAGATAGATCCAAAAAGTAAGCAACACTTAGCGGTCTCTGCTCAACGTTGTACTGAATTAGCCAAAATCTTCAATCAAATCTGGAGTAAAGAATCGGAAGTAAATAAATTGTTAGACAAGGCATACTCTAAACCGTTGCCTGTTTCCGAAAGGAGCAAGCCGGGGCTTCATCAGACTAGTATTCAAATCAACAATGAAGAGTCCGATCAATGTACTATTTTGGAAGTCCGTACTCGAGACAGAGTGGGCTTGCTTTTTACTATCACTGACGTATTACTTGGGTTAGAGATCGACCTGCGAATAGCAAAGATTTTTACGCAACCGACTTTTGTCATCGATACTTTTTATATCACTGAAAGTGACGGCAGCAAAATCCAAGATGGTGTTCGAATTGAGCAAATTAGGCAGGTTCTAGAAGAAAAAATTTAATGCTTATCTATTCTGGTTTGAGTACTACTTTCATCAAGCCTTTCTCTTTTTGATATAGCCGACGAAACCAATCTGCTCCATTTTTTAGGTTTACTTCCGCACTCAATATCTCATCAACGTTAATCTTGCCGCTATTAATCAAGTCTAATGCCGCTGGATATTCACCACAAATACCACAGCTACCTTGCAATCGCAATTCTTGTGTCACTACTTTTTGGAGTGGTAAATTAACATCTGAAGCGATATTACCAACCAATGTGACATTACCTCCACGACGGACACAATCAATTGCAATTTGCACAGTTGGGTCAATACCTACAGCTTCAAAAACAACGTCTGCCCCTCGGCCATTGGTCAAATCCCGAATATTTTCTGTTACTTTGTCGTGGGACAATAACCCGAAATCTGCACCCAATCGAACAGCTAAGTCGATACGATCCTGCTCCAAATCAACAATCACGACTTTTCCGCAGCCAGCGACCTTAAGTGCTTGAACAATAAATGAGCCAATCATACCAGCTCCTACCACAACCGCGGTATCGTTAACGGTAATAGGAGTAATTTCGACAGCGTGTAGGGCAACACCAACTGGTTCTACCATTGCGGCCTGAGTATAGGAGACTTGATCCGGTATTTTATACAACACATGACTAGGAACGGCCACATACTCTGCAAATGCACCGTTTCGTCGATACTCACCCGGGGACACCCCAACAACCTCTCGTCCATCACTCAGGTTATAAAGACCTTTTCGGGTATACCAATCATCTAAACGATAGATGGTTGAGTCGAATGTAACCCGATCCCCTACGTCCCAATCTCTAACATCTGTACCTACTTCAGCAATTTGCCCAGAGGCTTCATGTCCCATAATAAGTGGTGGAATTCTTCGACCACTGCTACCATCTAGTCCATGAACATCACTTCCACAAATACCACAAGCCTTGACTGAAATCAATACTTCGTCAGATGCAAGTTGAGGCATAGGAACATCTTTGTAAACTAGCTTGTTATATTCCTCTAGTACTAGTGCTTTCATTGACATATTCTTACCTCAAAATTGTATGATTTGTTAGTGTTGTAATAAACAAGAGCTGAGTATAGCAATTTCACCCCCAAAATACAACCTTCAAATGTCTTTTTATATCCTCTACTAATATGAGGTTGGGGGCTTGCCAGACTAAGGTGATTATGCTAAAATGGTAAGCGATTTTGCAAGTCTGAGTGTTAGGTTTGGTTGATTATAAGAATGAATTAGGGGGCATAGTTTGAGTAACTTTTGGAGGCGGCAATCGGGGGTATCTTCCACACAGGCACTAGTCGCCATTTTAGTAGTTGGTGTCATTGTCGTAGTCATTTTTGCTCCTCGTTTGCTAGGCCAATCAGGAAAAGCTCTACAGGCACAAGCAAGCAACGAAATCGAGAAAATTGGAATTGCATTGGATTCTTATGCCAAAGATAACGGAGATTACCCTTCTACCGAGCAAGGGCTTGTCGCTTTATGGGAGAGCCCTGAGGTCGCGCCTTTACCTATTAACTGGAAAGGGCCTTATTTGGACGATCCGATTGTTAATGACCCGTGGGATAACCCATACTTCTACGCCAGACCTGGTTTTCGAGACCCGAATGGCTATGATTTAGTGTCCCTTGGTAGTGATGGTATTGAGGGAGGGGCTGGCGAAGGTATGGACGTGGTCAGTTGGATTAGGGCAGACGAATAGAGTTACGTACGGTATTGATTGCTAATTGTAAGTCTAGTTGTTGAGTATATAGAGCACGCCCAATAATTGCTCCAGCCGACCCGATAGCTTTCAAGTTCTTCAAGTCATCAAGCGTAGTTACACCACCTGATGCAACTACCTCAATTGACGAATCTAAGGATGTAATGATTTCGGCTGTTGCCTCGACATTCGGTCCTGCCAACATCCCGTCGCTTGTAATGTCCGTGTAAATGATTGTTTCAACTCCCAGAGACGTCATTTCCCTAGCGAATTCAGTAGCTTGTCGTTCAGAAATATTTACCCATCCTTCTGTGGCAACTAGACCGTTGGTGGCATCAATTCCAACTACGATCTGTTTTGGGTACTTGGTGGCTGCATCTTGGACCAATTCCCAATTCCTAAGAGCAGCAGTCCCTAAAATTAGTCGACTAACACCTAAGCCTAGTATATGTTCAATCCGCTCCATATCTCGGATACCACCTCCCAGTTGAGTTGGTATAGAAATACGCTGTACAATTTCTTTTACGATTGAAAGATTAGCTGAATCTCCCTCAAAAGCACCATCCAAATCAACTAAGTGTAAATACTCAGCCCCTTGATCAGCCCATGATTCGGCCACTGAAATTGGATCTTCAGAGAAAATTGTTTCGGCGTCAGCTCGCCCTTGAATAAGGTTGACACATTTGCCATTGCGAAGATCAATGGCTGGGAAAATCCGCATTTTTGTTCTAATCTCCTAGGAAAGGGAGAATTATAACACTGCTCTTAATAACCGACAATGTTAAATTGGCAGCTGAAGTTAAAGAATAAAAAAACAAATGAATAAAGGCAGAACAGGTGATTGCAAGTAATCGTTCCTTGAAGATTTTGAACTCAGATTTCTCAAAGACTACCTACTTAATTTAAATCAACTTTTATGATTTTCGTATCAAAAAGTAGCAAATTTTGCTAATCTTACCGTGATAAGCCGAAACCAATCTAGCGATGTTGACTTTTGTTGGTTTGTGTTTTAGTATGAATCATACGTATGCTATGTAAATAGACTCATCACAATTGTAAGAGTTGATCGGTTTTTGTAAATGATGTCAAAGGTTGCCTCTGTCGGAATTAGCAAAAACACTAAGGATTTGGGCTTTTATAGTGTTGATTGCTCTTGTCGACCTAACCTGCCTGTAGTTCATCGGATAACCCCATTAGGGTCGCCTATAACTAAGTAGTTTACAGGCCGGAGCTTGAAGGAATCATTATAGCATTACGGGAATCTAAAACGAAAATGAGAAGTTACTGGAAGCTGTTAATGAAATTAGGGGCAAGATGATACTGACCGATAGCTAGTATATTGTGAGAGACAACGCCCTCAAAAATGTTGAAAATTGCTATGCGAAATTTAGGCACGTTACAGTTTTTGCTAAAAAAGAACGGAGTGACAAGCAGAATACAAAATCGCAGTGATAATATACCAGAGGTCAATATTAGATCCTGTTTAAAAATCTAGGTAAGTACCCCTAATCAAGTAGGAGTTCAATAAGATCTTAGTCATTCTAAACTATCTGTAGAATGTACTGAATTAGCAATTGGATTTTTAGGGGGTTGCCTGTACAAAGTAAATCTTAGAACCCTACGACGAGGCTACTTGACAGATGAAAAAATGGTTATTTTACGTTTCTACCAATTTGAGTTCTATTACAAAATGGATTCTTGAGTGGTAGGGACGGTTTTTTCTTCACAATCGGCTAGCACTTTAGTAGCTAACGATTCAGTTTATCTTCGACAGCTTATAGTAAATGGATGCTTATAATATATGGATTTGGTAAAACGAGCCCCCCGCAGCCCATATAACGTTGGCATTTTTGGCATGATGAACTTAGCACGAATGACGGATAAAGCCGTAGCTCAATTGAGCGATAGTATTGGACAATATAAGTTTGGTTCGAATTCTAATCGTGATTGTAGGACATTATCTGCTTTGGGATTAACAGAAAAAGAATTTTTGAATATAGTTAAAAATGCTTTACACAACAGTTTCACTGGATGTCGAATCAATAATTCTTCTGTTTCAAGTAAGTTGCGTGCCCAAACCGATCTCAGCTTGAAAAAAATTAAAGATTTTAATCTTAATGAGCGAAATAAAAAACCATCGGGTGAATCCTACCGTCAAAATTTTGAATTCCGTCGCCAGGTTGTAGGCCAACCGGAAATCCAAACCTTACCTGACATGCTGGATGCTGAAGACGCCCACGAGTTTGGAATTCCGTCTGATTTAACACTTATGCCACCAATCAGCTCTCATTCCGGAGCTGTTTTGGGGATTTGTTGCCTTGGAAGATTAATCAGCAAGGCAAAAAGCGTTCTGACTGGTAAACTGGGAAACTATAAGTTTGGTAATGCATCTGGTTTAGATATTGGAATAATGGATTTTATTGATATCAACCAAGTCGAATTACTCGACGGGGTAGCTCAGCATAGTAACTGGTTAAATTTAATATCTTGGTTACGAAGTCGAATTAGTAAAAGTCAGCAAGAAGTAGCTGAATGGAATCAGGATCGTAGATTGCGCGGCCCTTGGAATTCTGAAGTACAGCAAATATTCGATCAACGTTGCCGAACTGTTAATCGAATGGATTTGACTACTTTCCTTGATCTTCTCGACTGTGAAGATGCAGCTGACTTCCCACAATAGATGAGCGGATACTAGAGAGAACAGATATGAGTGGACCAGAGTTACCAAAAAGCATGCTGGCAGTGGTTTGTCATGCTCCTTATGATTATAGATTAGAGGAATTACCTGTACCGAAGCCTAACCCCGGCGAAGTTGTTATTCAAGTTCAAGCCTGTGGCATTTGTGCCAGTGACATAAAGTGTTATACGGGTGCTCCACTATTTTGGGGGGACGAACGCCGACAACCGTACGTTGATGGACCGGTCGTAGCAGGCCATGAATTTATAGGTCGTGTTGTTAGCTTGGGTGAGGGCGCTGCTGAAAAACACAGTTTACAGATTGATGATGTTGCAATTGCTGAACAGATCGTTCCGTGTTGGGATTGTCGTTATTGCCGAACTGGGAAATACTGGTTGTGTCAAGTCCATCACATTTTCGGTTTTCAAAAAATAGTACAAGGTGGGATGGCAGAGTATATGAAATTTCCAGCTCAATCCTTGGTTCACAAAGTGCCTGATCGCATACCACCGATACATGCAGCCTTGGTCGAGCCCTTGTCTTGTTCCATCCACGCTGTGAAAAGGGGCGAAATCGAATTTGGTGATATTGTTGTTGTTGCTGGTGCAGGAACACTCGGACTGGGAATGATTGGTGCGGCACGGTTAAAAAATCCGAGACAGCTTATTTCAATTGACCTAGTCGATCAACGACTAAATGTCGCTAAAAATTTGGGTGCTGACGTCGTTCTGAATCCTATGAGAACTGATGTAGTAGCAAAGGTTTTGGAGATGACTGACGGTTACGGTTGCGATGTCTACATCGAAGCTACTGGCCATCCAAGCGCAGTAGAACAAGGTTTACATATGATTCGGAAAGCTGGTACATTTGTGGAGTTCAGTGTTATGAAAGAGCCAGTCACTGTCGATTGGACCATTATTGGAGACACTAAAGAATTAAATATCCACGGCGCACACCTTGGCCCTCATAGTTATCCCTTAGCGATTGATTACATTGACCGTGGGCTAATTGATGTTAGTAAGATCGCTACCCATCAATTTAACTTACCGGATTATAAGAGTGCTTTCGAAATGGTCAAAAAAGGTGCCGATTCAATTAAAGTTCAGCTAATTCCATAATTTTATTAATCAGAAAAGAGTTAAGAGGAGAGTTTTATGTCATCTAGGTTGTCTATTTCTTCTTGGAGCCTCCACCGTGCCCTTGGGTCTATTTTTCATAAACTTGATGACCGTGAATCAGAGTCTGGTGATATTTCTCTGCTCGATTTGCCGTACCGAATTGCTGAAAAAGGGATAAAAACACTTGAGATTTGTCACTTCCATTTTCCTCGCATTGATGACGACTACATTCATCAACTAGGTGTCTCCTTAGACCAAGCAGGCGTTGAATTATACAGCATTTTGATTGATGACTGGGATATTACACATCCAGATGATGATCAGTGTTTACAAGAACTAGAAAACATAGAAAACTGGATTGACATTGCTAGTAAGTGTGGGGCCAGTTGTGTTCGGGTGATTGCTGGTATGACTGATATTGGCCTCGAAGATCCCGTTCAACATCCAGTTACTCGACAAAGCGCCCAGAATCTGGATCGACTCAGTATCTATGCTCATCAAAGGTCAGTGAACGTTATAACTGAGAATTTTCACAAATTAACTAAGCGCGCTGATACGGTTTTGGCTATCTTAGAGCAATGCCAAGAGAATATTGGTCTATGTGTTGATTTTGGTAATTTTCGTGGTGATGAAAAATACAAAGAGCTAGCAGCAATTTTACCCTACGCGACCTCCGTACACGCGAAAGCTAATTACCCTGAAGTTGGTCAAATGGAACAGTTTGACTTTGATCAGTGTTTAGAATTGACTAGAAAATCCAACTTTTGCGGTCCCTATTCACTGATTTTCGATAGTGCTGGTAGTGAGTGGGACAGTTTAGCCGAAATTCAGTCAGTTGTTGAAAAATATATCTGACGTTGGGCAACTCTAGTTTGAATCAATAAGCTGGGTATGGTATCGTATACGAATCCTCTAACTTTCAAGTGCCCGACCCAATATGTCCGCATCTTCAAACTATATTAGCCAAGCCAGTTGGCTAGTTCGAAAAGACCTCTTACTTCATTTTAGATCAAAGAATCTCCTAGCCCAGGTCTTTGTGTTTAGCTTGTTGGTAGTATTGATTTTTAATTTTGCCTTTGGTCCTGCGCCACTATCCCCAGACAATCAGGGACGTTTAGCTTCTAGTATTCTGTGGATGGCTTTCGCATTTGTGGGTACAATCACCTTGAATCGTTCGGTCGAAATTGATAGAACACATGGTGGTCTTGAAGCTATACGTCTTACTGGGATCGACGCTGGATTAATTTATCTGGCCAAAGTAATTAGTAGTGTCATATGGTTAACTGTAGTCCAAGTGGTAATAACCCCATTGGCTTTACTCTTTTCAGAAGCCTTGGACCAAGTTTCCGGGTTAGCGGTCCTGAAGTTGATAGCGGTTTTATCGTTGGGGACGGTTGGTTTCTGTTCAGTCGGAGTGACTTTATCAACAATGTCGGGACGATTCGGCAGTGAAAGTTTACTAACGGTCATCTTGTTCCCGTTGATTTTTCCTGTCATTATGGCGGGGGCCAAATGCACAACCTTCATATTGACCACTAATACCTTTGGTAACCGGTTTTGGCTTACTCTCCTAGTAACTTATGGTTTAGTGTTTTTATCAAGTTCTTACTTGTTATTTGAGTTCGTGATTGAAGGGTAACAAAGTGATGAAGACTCTTCTCCCTCTTGTAACAGTAGTGATACTTTTCTTGTCTCTTTATTTAGTCTTCGGATACGCAGACTACGAAAAGACAATGCTAGAAGTTCAGAAAATTTTTTACTTTCATGTTTCCTCGGCTTTCACTTCCTTTCTAGCTTTCGCTGTTACTTGTGTATGTAGCATAATTTACTTGGTAAAGCGAAATTTCAAGGCAGATTTGATCGCGGCCAATTCAGCCGAATTAGGGTTGGTTTTTGCCACTATCGTATTAACAACTGGACCTATTTGGGCAAAGTCATCTTGGAACACATGGTGGAATTGGGAACCACGTTTAACCAGCACTCTGATTTTATGGTTAACCTATGCTGGTTACTTCATTTTAAGAAATTCAGCCCCTTCAGCCCAAAAAAAGAGATTTTCTGCTGTATTTGGTATTGTTGCTTTTTTGAACGTACCAATCGTATATTATTCTGTGAAATTGTGGCAATCAAGTAGCCTACACCCACCAACTACCACTCGATCGAATTTAGCTGAAAGTATGCGGTCAGCTTGGCTAATTTCTTGGTTCGCGTTAACCTTGATATATGTCGTCTTACTGAAAATGAGAACTGACTTAGAAATTATCTTGCATAAGCTAAATAATATGCAAGTTGACCGGTAAATTTGACTCCATGCTGAAAGTGGATTTCATCATCATCTTTCTCGTTTTCGCTACTTTTTTAGCTCTATTCCAACTCACTCCATCTCCTGACACATTAATTCCGGAAGAACGTATCGAAACTGCTATTTCAGATGTTTTAGGAAACGAGATCAAGTATGACCGGGCTGAAGTCTATGGAATCGTGGTAAAAGTCGTCGAACTACTTAATGAAGGTCAATCTCGTCGAATTAAATACCTAATAACTGCTTATTTTTTCGTTTGGTTAATTTTGATACTGTATCTGTTCCGGCTCAAGCAACAATATGCGCATTTGCATAAGCAAATTCAACGACTCGACGCTTCATCGGATCAAATTCGGCCCAAATAAGACAGAAGTAACAAAGGAGTTAAACCACGTGGAACATTCCATCACAACCTTACCCAACGATGCAGGCCGATTCGGTGAATTTGGCGGCCGATTTGTACCTGAAACCTTAATGCCTGCTTTACTAGAGTTGGAAGAGTCTTATCACCATTTTAAAGACGATGATGACTTCCAAAGTGAACTCCACCACTATTTGCAATCTTATGTTGGTCGTCCTAATCCTCTATATTTTGCAGAAAGATTGACAGAAACACTTGGAGGGGCAAAAATCTACTTAAAACGGGAAGATCTTAATCACACCGGAGCTCATAAGATCAATAATACCATCGGTCAAATATTACTAGCTAAACGGATGGGTAAAAAACGAATTATCGCTGAGACTGGAGCTGGCCAACATGGAGTAGCTACTGCTACAGTATGTGCTAAATTTGACTTTGAGTGCGAGATTTTTATGGGGGAAGAGGACGTTCATAGGCAGTCTCTCAACGTATTTCGGATGCGCACAATGGGAGCCAAAGTAACACCAGTTACCTCCGGTTCTCGAACTTTGAAGGATGCGATTAATGCTACATTTCGTGATTGGGTGGCTAATGTCCGTAACACTCATTTATTGATTGGATCGGTTGTAGGGGCTCACCCCTACCCAATGATCGTTAGGGACTTTCAATCTGTTATTGGTCAGGAAACTCGCCAGCAAATTCAGGAATTAACAGGGGCTCTACCTGATCTCGTTGTTGCTTGTGTTGGTGGAGGCAGTAATTCAATTGGCATGTTCTATCCTTTTTATCAAGACAAGGAAGTGTCGTTAGTTGGGGTCGAGGCAGGTGGACGAGGTCTTGACAGTGGAGAGCATTCTGCTTCGTTGAGTGCTGGTAGTGTCGGTATATTTCACGGAGCCAAGTGTCATCTGTTGCAAGAAAACAAAGGACAGATTACCCCTGCACACTCGATTTCCGCAGGTCTTGATTATCCAGGTGTTGGCCCTGAGCACAGCTTTTATCACGATAGTGGACGTGCAACATACGTATCTATCACGGATCAGGAGGCGGTCGAAGGTTTCCAACTCCTCGCACATCAGGAAGGAATTATTCCAGCTCTAGAAACCTCGCATGCTATAGCTTATCTGACTAAAGTTGCCCCACAGATGTCTGTGGATGAAACTATAGTATTGTGTTTGTCTGGTCGTGGTGATAAAGATGTATATACCATTGCTGAGGCTCTTGGTATTTCTATTTAGGAGTTTCTCTTGAACAGAATTGATTCTAAGTTTCGCAAGTTGAAGCAGGAAAAGAAATCAGCTTTTATACCCTATATTTGTGGTGGAGATCCTAACCTTGATATCACACGAAAGTTAGTCTTAACCCTAGATAAAGCGGGAGCAGATATTATTGAACTCGGCGTTCCTTTTTCAGATCCTATTGCTGATGGACCAACCATTCAGAAAGCAAGTGAGCGTGCACTAGAGAACAGGGTAACGCTGAGTCAATTATTACAACTAGTAGCAGATCTAAGAACAGAGACTGACGTACCGATAGTCTTAATGGGATATTATAATCCCATTTTTGTAATGGGGTTAGAAGAATTTTTTACTAAAGCTCGTTCTGTTGGGGTAGATGGCATCATTATCCCAGATTTACCAATCGAAGAAAGTGATCCCATTCAACGAATTGCAGCACAGTATGATATTAAGGTTATTTTCTTAGTAGCACCAACTAGCACTGTTGAGCGAATGACAAAAATCGCTAAATCTGGAGGTGGCTTCATTTATTGCGTTTCGGTAACAGGTGTAACCGGTACTAGAAGAGAGATCTCAACAGATGTAGTTCCCATGATTACCGAATTGAGAAAACATACTAAGACTCCTATATGTGTCGGGTTTGGTATTTCTAACTCTGAGCAAGCGAGATCGATTTCGGATATTGCAGACGGTGTGGTGGTAGGAAGCGCTATTATCGACCAAATTGAGTCGAACCTTGGAAATGAAACTAATATAATTGAGAGTGTCGAAAAATTTGCAACAGAATTGATTCATGGTATAAAAGGATAGGATAATCATTTGGCAACCTTTAACCAAGATAAAAGTGCCGATGCACAGCCAGATTGGCCTACAGAAAATAATAACTATCTTCTTGAACTCTATAATCAATTAGTAGCAGAAGTTAGCTTGAGAATCAACGAAGGAAAAAGCGAAACTACCATACTCCAGGAAATACAGCCTATATTTACTCAGATCGACCAGACTGATCTGTCAGATCACGTGAAACGAATGGTGGAAGAAAATAATTGGCAGACGAACAGTTACAGTGGAGGAAATTCAGAGTTACCCGACAGAGGGTTTGGAGAAAGCAGCCAAACCCATTTACTACGAGGTTTAATTTGGCTAGCCTTCTCCTCTGCTATTACGTTTCTGTCTATGAATCCACAATCAAAATGGGGGCAGACAATTCGTGAGTTATTTGAAAACAGACTTAGTGTTCCTATCTTGGCCATCGCTTTCATTTGGGGGGCAGGCAATTTGGTGGTCGGTTTCTTACGTGTGTTGAAACCAATTCAACCAGAGTAAAAGCGATCTGGTATGAATTGGTGTCTGTCAGACTATCATCCTATGGTCATTCTGTCTAGACTTGACGCGGTATGATCTCTGGGGATATCGCCAAAAATCGGTCGGAAATACCCAATACCAGCTGACGAAATTCTGAAATTCTCAGCTTCGTAGAAACGGCTATCCGTGTCCCTCCGGATTACGTGTCCATCTTCTCCACGCTTCAGGACTTGATTTAAATGGAGCAAACGTGGTTCCAGACCCAAATCCGTTCTCATGATAGTAGAAACATGGTTTACTTGTCCATTCTCAACAGCGGAAACTGATAATTTCCCAGCTTTGATAGCGGTGTCTCGATCGATCGGTATTGGGCTACCACAGCGCTGCATATAACCGAGAATCTGGTGTCGAAATACTGATGAAGATAAACTAGGCATTCGATTTTTCATATGATCAGCAATGACCTCTGAACAACCCCCAGGTCTTGCGTGACCAAAGCTATCCAGTTCTGCTGATTCAGTGATTAGATCACCATTAGCATCACTGATCCCTTCTGAAACAGCTACAATCAGGTGACCTTTTTCTAGATATTGTTTCTCTATTATTTCGGCCATCTTATCAGGATCGTAAGTTGCCTCGGGAATTAGGATTAAGTCTGCACCACCATAAGCAGCGGACAACGTTAGCCAGCCAGCATAGCGACCCATGGCTTCCACGAAAATAACACGGTTGTGTGAATAGGCTGTCGTACGGATATCACGAACGTATTTTGCGACGAGGTGAGCAGCACTAGGAAAGCCGGGGCAGAAATAATTAATAATCTTCGTGTAATCAAGTGCCTCTTCTGCTGGGCAGTTGATTCCAACATCGTTGTCAATTGTCTTAGTTACGAAAGTTGTAGTGAAGTGTTCGGACAGTGCTGAACCAACGCTCAAGGTGTCATCTCCACCTATTGGGATCAGTGCGTCAATTTTCAGCTTTTTCAAATTGTCGACGGCTTCACCTAATTTATTAGAAGCACGCAAGTTGGTTCTGGAACTCTGCAACAGTGTCCCACCTTGATTTTCATTAACCATATCAGGATTAAGACGTACGTAGGAACCACCGGTCAAAACACCAGCCCAACCTTCCATGAACCCAATTAATTCATAACCGAGTTCCTCGGCTTTCAGGGCTATACCCTTGAGTGTAGCATTTAGTGCAGGGGTGTCGCCTCCACCAGTTAGGACACCAATTCTTTTACTCAATTTAAACTCCTTGAGATTTGTTTATATTACCAACGTGGAAAGCTGTTTGTATTAAACTAAGACTTCCTCTACGTAGACATTTGCACCTTCAACTTGTACAACTTTCACAGTGGATTCAGGATCAACAAAATTTCCTATACTAATCGCGTCAAGTCGGTCTTCTCCAATACGAATGGTACCAGACGGTCTTAGTGTTGTCAGAGCTGTACCAAGCTGGCCAATGTAGTGTTGAAAATCTTCACGAGGCGCAGAATGGAATCCTTGCTCCGAGACCATTTCAGTCTGAAGAACGAAGTTGTTCCATGTTCTTGTTTTGGGCAACAAGTAAGCCGCAATAACACAAAGACTAACGGTCATTAGGACTGAAACTGACAAAGTCGTGATAGCTTGTTCTGTTTCGTAGGCTTGACTAAAGATGAAGAAAATACTGAATAAAATGCATCCAAGGCCCAAAATGCCTGCTATACCGAAACCAGGAATAACAAAAGCTTCTAAAAGTAGAAGGCAAACCCCAAAGACAAAAGCCAGTAACGCGTACTCGGCGTCAACATGACTGAGTAAGTGGCCGCCAAAAAATAGGCTTAGGCACAGTAGACCCAGCAATCCAGGGATCCCAAATCCAGGTGATCGGATCTCGATAAATAGACCTGCGGTGCCGAGGGACAAAAGTAGGCCCGCAATTATCGGGCTGGTCAAAAAAATAACCATCCGGTCAGCTAAGGTAAGTTCAACTGTGTTTTGGTTCGCATTTTTCAGGGCTACAAATGGTAAATCTTTATCCATAAATTCAAAATTTTCTCTGGTCATAGCTTGGCGAGTTCCATTGACCTCAACGATCAAATACATCTCAAGTAATGCGTCTAAGCTTTCAGCGATGGCTTCAGCTAACTGATATTTGATTGCACCTTCTGTGGTAAGAGTTAAAAGTTCAGCTTCGCTTTCGCCGCCAGACGCAATCACTTCTTCAATCTCGTCAGCTTCCCTTCGTTTTTCATATTCGTCGCTTCTCAACGCAACGATATTACCGTTTTTGAGTTTTACCAACCACAATTTCTTGTCCACCATTGCCTTCGCAATATCAGGGTTACGCCCTTGACGCTCAGCTGTAGCTTCTATTTTGCCTCTTACATAAGAAACAATCTTTTCACCAGCTTCCTGTCCTTGCAAGGACACTGGAGCCGAATCGCCAATTGTACCACCACCCCTCATAACTATTTGGTCGCAGGCTAAAGAAATCATCGCACCCGCTGATATCGCCTCATTATTGACATAAGCTATGGTAGGAATATTTGTCTGATGTATATCGTCGATGATATCTTTAGCAGCGTTCACCGCGCCACCAGGTGTGTCGATGTCGAAAATGATGGCGTCTGAGTTTCCTGCTTCGGCCGCTTCGATGCCGTGCTTGATATAAACCCGAAGTCCATTCCCTATTTCTGAACGGATTCGGATGATGTAGACCTGTGCAGCTTGAATGGGAATACAGAATAGAGCAAGTAGAAAAAAGAGCCAAAGTCGGATGAACATGAGCATTCGTAACCCCCCTAACTGTACCGAATTATATCGACCAAATTCAGTCGTGTCAAACAATTGTCAGCCAATACGGGCTTGGTTATCTGTTGAAATCCAATCATGTAAAATGTGATTCAAAATGAGATGAATATCTTCAACAGGACCATACCGATCGCTCTCAACACGAACAGTAACATCAGCAATTTCAGCCATTCTTCCTCCATTTTGTCCGGTCCAAGCAATCAAATTACAGTCCATTTGTTTAGCTAGTCTCATGGCCCGCAATATGTTTTCTGAATTGCCGCTAACACTAAGACACAATAGTAAATCATTGGGACAAACTAAGTTTTTTAGCTGTTCAACAAAAATATCATCGTAGGTCGTGTCATTAGCCCATGCGCTCATAGTTGAAACATTATCAGTTAAACTGATGGATCGAAATCGTTTAAGTCCAGGCAAAACTCCACCACCGGGTATTGTAACAGTACCCTTATTTAGATCACAACTGATGTGGGACGCTGTCGAAGCACTACCGCCGTTTCCAATAATGAAAATCTGTTTATCATTTTCATAAGCCTTCATGATAAGATCAATTGAGGCTCGAACATCGGGTACCGATAATCGACTCAAAACTTGTTGCAGGTGAGAAATATATTCCTGAATTCGATCCATTTTGTAGCTTCCTTATTTTTCATCATTGGGAAAAATTGATTGTTAGTACTTGGTTTTCTAACTGCTTAGGGTCAACCCACTTTAGTCGCTGATCTGCCCGAAACCAGGTCAATTGGCGCTTGGCATAGCGCCTTGTTTTAAGTTTAATTTGTTCTACCGCGGTATCGAGATTAGTTCTACCATCAAGATAGTTGATGAGCTCGTGGTACCCAAAACTTCGTAAGGGTTGAGTTGAAGGTGAGTAACCAGCATTTAGTAAATCTTGAACTTCTTGAACCCAACCATGTTCGATCATTTTGTCCACTCTGGTTTCAATTCGTTGGTACAGATATTGTCGATCCAATTTTAAAACGTAGGCCCGAAAATTATATCGGGACTCCGAATCCCACGCAGGTTGAAAATCTGACATTTTTTGGCCTGACAAATGGTAGACCTCTAGGGCTCGAATCACACGTACGAGGTTGTTGGGGTGTATTTTGTCGGCTGTACGTGGGTCGACCTTCTGAAGTTCTTGATGTAAATATTGGGGACCATGTACGTTCGCTTGTGTTTTTAGCTGATGTCGAAAATTTTCATCTCCAGCTGGTCCTGAAAATAAACCATCAACTAATGCTCGAAAGTATAGCCCCGAACCACCAACCAACAAAACTACTTTTCCTCTTTGACGAATGTCTTGAATCGCTCGGTCTGCTAGTTTCTGAAAATCTGCTGCAGAAAATTTTTCATCCACGTTGGCAATGTCAATCAGGTGATGTCGAACTGACTGTTGCTCTTCCAAAGTTGGTTTAGCCGTACCAATTGCCATTTGTCGGTAGATTTGTCGTGAATCTACCGATATAATCTCGCCCCCAATAGATTTTGCTAACCGAACAGCATTTGTTGTCTTCCCACTGGCTGTCGGCCCCAAAATCGCCAGTAGGGAATTTGACTGACCAGACAATAGAGACTACCTCAACTTCATCAACTTGATAATTTCACTACGTTCTTCTTCACCTGCACTTCGAGCTATTACCTTGCAATAGTAGACACCGTTAGCAACCATTCGACCATCGCTATCTCGACCGTCCCAGTGAACCCAATCAAAACCAACCACTCCACTGACCTCTCTGCGCCAAATTAACCGTCCAGAAATTGTGTAGATACTAACGATGACTTCATCTGCAGAACTAGGTAGCTCGTATGTGATATCCGTCTCTGAATTAAACGGGTTAGGATAATTCAGCACTTTTAGTAACTGTAGACCTTTATTAACTTGAAACTCAATCTTTGTTTCTGACCTGTTACCATCGAGATCCTTGGCAAATAGCCGAATTTGATACACACCTTGCTTCAGTTCTTCTGACTGATAGTTAACCAAAACTTGGTTAGCCCCATATTGTTGGCTTATCTCTACATCAGTCAGTTGGCGAAAATTACGATTGTTTTGTCCAATTTCTAATTTGATCGACTCGGGATTAATACCGTTATCGTCGCTAATAGTCGCCTGTATCAATGGTGTGTCAGATACCGGATCACCGCTAACAAAATTTTGTCTGCCGACCGTCAATTGAATGTCGGGATTAGTGCGGTCAGAGCTGTGCATCAGAGCAAATGTGCCTAGAGCACTGGTTTCGGCTTGAACACGGCCAATTTCTCTCGTTTGAAATGAAAAGCTATCACCGGTATCAAAGATATCGAGACCGCTAGTAATCTCGAAACTTAGTCCTGTATTTGAATCTTGGTATACTTCGTCGAGCTGACCTCTTGTGGCTAGTAATCCGCTTGATTTTCCTTCCACTTGAAAAGTCTGTTCGGTTAAGAAAAGTACGATCCAACTATCAGGTGGTATCTGTTTTTTGCCAGCCAACAGTCGCAAAACACCATTTCCGTTATTACTGCGACGAATGGCAGAAGCATAGTGGCGCATCTCATTTTGTCCAGTCAACTTATACTTTAACACTTCAAAATTGAGGATGTCACCAAATTGGAATGGTATATTTCCTTTGATAATTTTCGTGTCCATACCATAACGATATACCGTATTTTCAGTCAAATCAGAAGGAATTATTAAACTGTTGTCGATTAATTCTAGTGAATCGAATTTCTCATCGTCTTCTTTTTGGCCCAAATAAAGTCGGTAAGTATCGCTACCAGTAAAAAACAGGACCCATTTACCTTCACGTACACTGGCATTTGCATCAAGGCGGACTGTTTTGATATGGCCATCACCCTTATTTTCTGATCGAACGTTGGTTGCCAATGTCTCAAGCTGAATGACCTCGGTTGACTGACCCGGAGATTCGGCCAGTTGTAACCACTTCCCCATATCACTCAACCACCGATAGACACGTAACTGATCAGCAACTTGTTTGGCGCCAGCCGTTATGATTTCTAACTGACTCTGGTCTGGGATTTCTCCTTCTTCCAGACCAATCATTTTTTCTTGTTCGGCTTTCAAAGCGGTCCAGTCAAAGTAAAGTTCAATTGTCACCGGAGAAATTAGATTCGCTGAAGAACCACCGGTTTCAGGCTTCTCTAGAAGAAAATTATAAGCTAATACCGAATCATTATCACCACCAAGAGGAATTGATTTCAGGCTGGGTTGCATAGGTGGGGGGGTAGGTAGAGAATCTAACCGAAGGATAGAAGTATGGCCAAAACTCGCCCTCGGCAATCTCAAACTAAATGCGTAACCTGGAGGTGAGAAATTCATATCTTTTTGTCCCACTTGCAAATCTTTATGTTCCAGATTTTTGGCTGCAATATTATTACTATAACTAACTTCACTTTGCTGTTCATCGTTTGGTGGATTGACCCAAACAAAGATAACTTGTTCACCGATTGGTAATTGATAACGGATACTGCCGGTTGCTATTTGGTTCAAATTGAGTGGGTCCTTGGTTATAGCTAATGGAGAGTTAACACTGTCTCCCATTTCTATGGTGTGTTCCTTTCGTGTTTTCCAAGCAACTGGTGGGATTACTGTTTGCCCAATTTTTTTTGCTGACTGGTCAATCATACCGTCATCATCTCTATCCGGATTTCCGCTAAAAAATACAACTTTAATATCTTGTTGAATTTGGAAATCTTCTGATTGTTGAATGTCTGCTCGTAATTCCCACCCACCTTTAGCAGAATAAACTTGATAAATCAGTGCGCCAACGTCAAAGCTCACATCAATTGGGGATAAATCAGGTAAAGTATAAGGACGATACTGTTGTAAATCCGAAGTAGTTTGCAATCCATCGATATCAGTAGCAACAATTTGGTAACGAATAGGTTCCGTATTCTTAGCTAAGGGTAAAGGAATTTCAGTCTTATACCAACCTATTCCTTGGCTATCATCTGCAATCATTTTGGTACTAGACCAGTCTCTAGTTGTTGGATGTCTCCATTCCAATGTAACTGTCTCCACACCTGTCTTTTTTCCTCTGGTCAGTTCGTCTGCGATTAACGCAGAAATTTGAAACGTTGTCTCGGAAACGAGTTTGGGTTTAATTTCCACAATGCGAGGCACTTTGACGCTAAACGAAATACCACCAACTGCAATATGCTGAAGAGACTCCGCGTAAACTTCCAGGTGAGCCGTACCTTCTCGAACATCTGTTGGTACAGTAATTTGAAAAGAATCGTAACGGCCGTCAGTCACGGACGTAGAAGCTTTTGAAACAATATCGCCGTTATAGACCTCAATGACACCATCTTCTGTCTGAGCTGTTCTGTAAGTCCCAGGGAAAACAGCTCGAGCTTCTAACCGACCATTAAAATCTTTAAGTGGGTAATAGTTTTTCTGTCTTTTTTTTGCATCATAATCAATTCTGAAAATTTGTCCACCTTCAACTTTCAATATTTCACCTGGCGCAGTGGTACGATTAGCCAGCCGTGGTTGGGTTTCATAGTCTGCTATTGCCAGTTGCATTGCTGGATCCCCAAAAAGTGTATAAGCTAGCATCACGTCGATTTGTCCTGTACCTTCCGTAGCTAAAAGCTCAACTTTCGAATCATAACTCAAGGAGCCAAAATTTCGAACATTTCGTTTGAATATGGAGTCAAAAATAATTCGGTTCAGGGCATCATTTCCACTACCATAAGTGAGCCGAGTAGCACTAAGCATAGAAATGATGCCACCATTTCTGTGTCGTAAAAGTTTCTCCGCCATACTAGGCTCACCGGGCTTGTCGAAATAACCATTATAACAGCTGAGTACCAGCATAAAAGGTTGATGCTTAGTTTCGGCTAATTGATCAATTGACGTGTTATCAAAAATGGCCTCGTGTGCCCAAACGACACGGCCACCGTGGCCAGCATACTGGGCGATAACACTTCCCTGTCCTAAAGCCTCAATCACTCGGTCTTTCGCTACTCGTCTTGGTAGCTCATTGTTGTATTTTGCTGGATCAGATTTAACTTCCTTGATTACATCCTCCAGAAATATTTTGGTAGTTTCGTAGCCGAGGAGCGTATGCCCAGAGGCTATTTCGTTTAGGCTTTGGCGAAAGATAAAGTCTCCAGAATTACTGACTTCATCATCAGCTACAGAAACAATTTGCTTTCTCCACTTTCCATTGGGTCTGTTAGACTCATAACCGATAATTTTGTCTACAATATCTTGAGCTTGATCAATCGACTCAACCGATAGGCGCCCTAAGTAAAAATCAGGAAGTTCATCAATACCACTGACCGTCGTATACCAGTGATCAGTCGATGTTTGACCGAATTGACTAGTCCAAATATAGTGGGTCGGAATGTAACCGACAGTCTCAGGTGGTTCAACGTGAGTTTCAGTGTCAAAACCTCGGAAATCCCAAGTACCGTCACCCATTAGAACGACGTACGATACACTTGGTGGTTGCCAGCTCTGATAGGCGTATTTCAGAAAAGATTTGATTGCTTTCGGGCTAACGAACCCCTGACCAAATGTGTCATAAATTTCCGTTAAATCTGCGACCTTCACTCTATAGTTTCCACCCCTATTTGTTTGTCGCCAATTTGCCAATCGTTTAGCTTCAGACATGTAAGTTGGGTGAGCTATGACAATGTAATCTGCCCCATTGGTTACATCGAGTAAATCACTTGGTGCAACAATCTCGATACGATCAGGATGTTTAATTCCGCGACTGGAAACAGCCATGTAATTACCATCATGAGCATCAGAAACTTGGAAGGTGGCGGTATAATCAATTTCTGGTATTTGCTGATCGATTAATCCATATTCAGTAACAGCCTCTATTTGTCTCAACCGATTCTGATCAGCGACATTCATTTGATCTTCCTTCACATATACATTGCTAAGTTTGGCAACTAGCCGACTACCATCATGCTCAAAAATTTCAATTCTAGGTGACAAGAAGGATTCCAATTGATATTCGACCTTACGACGACTACGAACTTCGTACGATTTATCCGAGGAAGGGGTGGAAAAATCAATGAATTCATTTACGGCTTTGAATAATCGGGTGAACTCGACTGAAAAAGAGTTAATATATATGTGATAAGGATACCGAGTTGTATTGTCCTCAGTGGTAGTATCAACACGCGCAAGCGTAATAGCATTCATCTCGCCTTTGCCTGCATCCTTTAAGTTATTCCATAAACGTAAAGACCGGCTAACACGAAACGAGTCTTGATTTTTCCAGCTAGCAAAATCAATCCGAATATCATTCACTGAAACGAGGGCTTGGTGATCTGTTGGTGTTCCCCCCTGTAACTCGACCTCAATTTGTGGCTGATCAAAACTTTTAGCTAGGTCAAATAGAGGGAAGTTTAAGTCGATCTGGTTAAAATCTCCAGAATTCCTGACCCCAGTCCAAAACCAGCTTTCAACGGATTCGAACCACCGATTCTTCTGACTAGTATCGACTACCGAGCCATAAGACTGGTTTAACAACAAACGTGAGTTAGAATAATTTTGTTCTGATCGTCTTGGTACAACCGAGTCTGGGGTAAGATGCTGCAGGTTACTATGTAGATGGTCTTCTTCGAAATACTTTTTGGCTCGAAATGCAGGTATTTGGGTAGCCCCTGGGTCTGTTGGGCTTGCGTCAATCTCAGCCACACGTAGTCCAGCTGACTTGCCAATACTCAACCAATAGACGTTCCAACGAGTATATCTGTTTTTAGTTTTCTTACCTAAAAAAGTAATATATTCATCTGAAGAAAAACGACCATCTTGTTCTCCTTTCACATAGATCGGTACTTGTTCTAAACCATTTTTTCCCTTATGATGCAACTGAAATAAGCGCGGGTCAATTTGCCTCAGGTCAATTTGCCAACGGGTACGTAGATCTACTTCCCTCAGTTGGTATATACCTGTTTGACTAACACAAATTTTGTATCTCTTTTTTTTTGTCTGGACTAATTCCGGCTCAGACTCTATGTCAGGCTGTTTTTCTTGTCGACGCCACTGTCGGGCTTGCTCTGCATTGATCAAATTATGTTCGAATAGTCGTTCAAAAACATTTGGTTCTAGAACGCTCGAAAAAGTTCCGAACTGTTCTTGGCCAAAAATTGTAGATGGCGTACTCTCAAACCGTATTGACGATGGGTCTGATAAACTGTGGTCAAAACGAAGCTGAACCACCAAACGAGAATGAGTAAGTAGAGTTTGTGAAGATGGGTGATACTGAATCGGGTGTAACTCAAGGTAGATAACCCGTTGGGAGCGAATGTAACCATCGTAAACAATTTCGGCAAGTTTTCGAGGATAATTAGCGTTACTTTGGTAAGCGAATCCATCTTCCCTGTAATGGCTCAGAATTTTTTCGCTTTTCAGTGAATCCTTTGATTGATTGGGGACAATTTCCCGATGTGGCGTGGGCAGGACCTGAATTCCATATTGTTTTTTTGTAGTAACTTGGGTTACATCGATCGTTGGATTGCTAGAAATAGGTACTCCAATAATGAATCTCGACACCGGTAGTTGGGGGTTACCAGCCACGCTTAATCGGCCATTGGCTGGTGGTTGCCCATATGTAATTTGTTTGTACCGACTTAAATCTTGTTCTGTTTTGCTCGAGACAGAAGCAGATTGGACTTGCAGATTATTTAGCTCAAAACTAATAGTTAAACCATTAACTGATGGCGTAACAACAGGGTTAGCCCAGCTAATGGCCAGCCAATAGTTAAAAAATAATAATATTAGAGAAATATAAGATTCTGAAGTTTTCGTTTTCACAAATTGGTTATTAAATCGGAAATTGTGGCAAACCTGCGGTCAATCCACCATCAATCACAAGAACTGAACCAGTCACAAAACTAGATTCATCTGAAGCTAAAAACAGAGCCGCATTTGCAATGTCACTAGGCTGACCGATTCGCCCAAGTGGGTAGAAAGGTAATAAGTCATCAAAAATATTAGGATTTTTTTCAATCATTGGTGCCCAAACCTCTGTCTCAACCGTTCCAGGGCAAATGCAGTTAATGCGGATATTATCTATACCATAGCTAACTGCCGTAGATCGAGTGTAAGATACAACGGCTCCTTTTACTGCCGAATATGCGTGTATATTTTGTAGCCCGATTAGAGCATTTACTGAAGCTATATTAATAATACTTCCACCACCGTTCTTACACATAGCCGGAATCACAGCTTGAGTACAATTATCTGTACCCTTCAAGGCTACTTTGATGATGGGATCCCAATTATTTTCCAGTATATTCTCAGTACTACACAGAGCATTGTTAACCAAGATGTCGATTCTACCGAAGTGGTCTAGCGTTTGGCTTACTAGCCGAATAGTGTTACAATATTTTGAGATATCAGCGGCAATAAAAAGAGATTTTCCACCTGTTTCTACAATTTCACTAGCCAACTGGCTGCCATTCTCTACATCCACATCGTCTATTACTACAAAGGCACCTTCTTCTGAAAACCGTTTTGCTGTAGCTCGACCAATTCCTCTTGCAGCTCCTGTAATGATCGCAACTTTATTTTCCAGCCTCATATAAACTTGTTCTACACGCAAATATTTTCTAGAGTTTTGTGGAGAGGCTTTGTTGCCAATAGATATCTGGCTGACCAGAGACTGCATTAGCACGACGAGCTAAAATAAAAAGGAGATCTGACAGACGATTGAGGTATTGAAGGATGAGTGGTGAAACTGGTTGCTCCCCATTCAAAGAAACAGCCTTACGCTCACAACGCCGGCAAACTGTACGAGCTAGATGAAGAGTAGAAGCTGTTAGCCCACCTCCAGGTAAAATAAATTGGCGGATGGGCGATAGATGAGATTCTAGTTCGTCTATGTCAGATTCTATGAGATCAACCTGTTTTGAATTGATCAAACTATCTAGCTTGTGTAGTTGGGCTGAAGGCGTAGCTATTTCAGCACCTAGATTAAAGAGCTCGTGTTGGAGGCGTTGCAAAATTTGGCCGATTAATTGATCTTCAGTCGTTGAAGCTGATAGGCCCAAGCATGCGTTCAGCTCATCTACTTCACCAACGAGTTGAATTAGATCAGCATCTTTTCTAATGCGCTGGCCACCAAAAAGGGCTGTTGTTCCCTGATCACCAGTTTTTGTGTAAATTTTCATGTGGTACGACGTGGGGTTTGTCTGTTATAGATTTTTAAATGGAATATAAGCAAGAAAGAATTCTAATACCAATGACGATTTTGCCACAATTTTCGCGTCAATGTCAATGCCATTGACGCCTGACTTGGCTTGATGATATTATTGATAATCATTACGATATTGGTGGGGGCGGACATCATTGTAAAACATAAAGGGGTGAGTTTAGGGGATGGGAGACAAATTTAAAGACCACCTCAGAAGCTCACTAATTGCTGGCATTCTAACACTCGTACCTCTGGGTGTTACCTTTTTTGTTGTTAGTTTTCTCTTCAGAAAGATTGGCGGGTGGCTGCCGAACCTTCTGTCTCAATTCTTTCCCGCCGGTGATTATCCGCTTTTGTTTGGGCCGACAGTTCAAACAATACTAGGATTACTCATAACGTTCCTAATAATTTATTTCACGGGCTTGATTGTCTCCAACATCATCGGTCGGCGTCTGATATCTACAGCAGAGCAAGTTTTAACACGAATCCCGATCGTAAGGGAAGTTTACGCTCCGGTCAAAGAATTTGTTAACGTCTTGCTTAATCCACAAGATTCAAGCCGGTTTCAACGGGTTGTTTCCGTCAAGACCCCAGATTCACCGTTTAGGGTAATTGGGTTTGTAACTGGAGAAATCCAAGAAGAAGGTAATTCCCAGCCTCTGCTGACTGTGTTTGTTCCCACTAGCCCAAACCCCACAACTGGTGTTTTACTCTTTTGTAACACTGATGTTGTTTACGAACTTGATATAAAAGCTGAAACAGCCATGCGACTTCTGATTTCTGGGGGGTTAGTAGCTTCGAGCAACATGGTCTTACAACAAACCCCTTTAGGTCGTCTCTTTAGCGATAATAACTTAGAAAGTCAGGCCGAGACTTAATCTTCGTCATCTCTTTCGCTAAGCAGTTCACCGCGTGCCAATCGTTCTGCATTTTCCGTTGACCACAGGATGTTTTTCATCAATTTTTGGGCTGTAATATAACGAGTAGCTGCGAGCAGATGCATCCTTTTCTCTTCAATGTCTTTGGTGATTTCATAGTGTCGATAAGCTACTTCTAACACTTGGAACATGTGAAGTTCAGCATCTTCTCTAAGAAGTATATGTGCCAATGTGAATTTCAATTCTTGAATGTCATAGCCCTCTTCCAAATATTGATTCACTAAGATTTCAGCCTCAAAAACTTTTTGAAAATCAGCAAATTCCTTTAAGCGTTCAAGCATCTGTTTGGGGGTATTGAAAATTTCAGTCAGATGCTGACCATTTCTTGGAATCCGGGCTGATGGCATGTTTAGCCAACGAAGATATGTTAGAAATACAGCTCCGTGAAAAATACCACGTAGTAGCTCTGGGGTCGAAGTATATTGGAAAGCACAGTAGAGACCATGAGCGTAGGAATAAATGTTTGCTACATCATGCCAATCCCCTTCATTTTTCAGATGAAAACGAGCTATTCGAATAGCAGAAGCATAGGTCATCGCTCGACAAATATCGGTAGGTGTAACACCAGACCTAAGTTTCTTCTCAATTTGATCTAATACTGGTACAAAATCGTCCCCCAGCATTACTTGAGCAAAAGATGTAACATCTAATTCTGATTGATTATCTTGGTTATCTTGCCAAATGTCATCTATTCGGGCAAAAATAGGTTCTAGCACTGGCAATGCATCTGCCCAGCGGGAAGTCTCTTCGTGCCTAGTCCGACTAGTTAAATCAATGATGATAGGGCGGAGTATTTCGTGCGCGCCTTCCCATTCCACGTAATCCAAAGATTCAAACATTTTGTTAGCGAAGTCAAGAGCATGACCATCACCTGTAAAGTAGTAGTCAGTGGCGGCAGTAAAGACGAAATCAGCAATCGTAGACTTGGAATGGCCTCGGTCGTTGAGAGTTAACAGAATTCGTTCAGCCGCACCGTCATGACGCTTATCGATAAAGTAACGGAACCACCTTTTAAGAGTAGGTAGATCGTGTTCTTGGCCATTCTGAGGGAAAGGAGATCGATAGGTTCTAGAACTACCTGTTGTACGGCGGCTGATTTGGGATAAGGCATGGACCAAAAACAGATTATGGTCTTTTTTATCCACGTCGTTCCACATATTAGCAGCTAGAGCTAGGATGGTTACACCTGATGACCATCCATCACTACTTTTATTAGTTCCATAATACAAGCCCTGTTGAATAATTTCATTTGGAGTGGCACCTGCATTTCGTAGAGCTGTGACTGCCTTGGCAATAAAAAAATTGCTTCGGTCTTTCAAGCCTCTTTCTAATGCTCGTTTCCCTTGGTCAATCATTCTACGTTTTGTAGCTTCCCGTTCACCACGAGAAAGACCAACATAGAGATAACCATCTTTTCGAATCTCAACTGGAAATGCTTTTAAATCATCGCCAAATGTTTGGAAACATCCACCTGACTTCAAATCAAATTCCCAATGATGCCAGTGACAAATTAGCACACCGTCTCGGATACTGCCTTTCGACATTGGATAACCCATATGAGGACATCGGTTATCGACAGCGTAGAATTTATCTTTATATTTGAACACACCCAGGTGAGTACCATCAATACTGAATGGTTTACCTTCTACTTCATCAAAGTCCGTTGCTAAACAAAGTTGATGATAAACCAGATCCTCGTTTTGAATCTTATTGATCGGTGGATCGTCAAAATAGATTTCACCTCGATTTGAGCCCTTAACCGGTTCATTTATTCTCCCTACGCTCATTTATTTACCCTCTTCATTTTTTGCTCACACTAGGCTACTTTGTAGATTAGATTCTTAATTTTTCATTCTAATCTTTTTCTCACTCTAAAGCAAATAGCAATTTAGATAAGGCAAAAAAGAAATTGGTTGAGACTTTCCAATGTAGAAAAGATGATATATTGATTCAATGTTAATGAATGTCTGCTAAGGGTATTAGGATCAGAATTGCCAAAAATATTATGCCTCGAACCTAGAATAGTTGAAAAATACTTTTTTAAAAAGATATGGGCACTCGATCTTATTGGTCAAGTAAGACTGTGGGGAAAGATGCTCTTCAGATCAAGAAATCATAAATTTGTAACCTATAACGTATTACCATAACAGGTAGCGTATTGGCTTATTTTCTGAGCAGAACCATCGAACAATCATCGTCAGGACAAAGTTGATTCGATTTTTGATCTGAAAATTTTAGTTGATCTCTTTTATCTTTTTCCGACTCACTCAGATTTATCAATCTTAGATTAAGTAGACTTTATAAGTTATAATTCGGTCAGTGAGGTAAATTTGTATTAAATTGTACTCAAATCGGTGTCAAACGAAATAAGTCAATACCTCTTTCCTGAATCAGATATTCCCGTCGCTCAGTCCCGTAGGCTGCCAGCTACACCACATCGTCATGTGGTAAATTCTTCTCCAACTCCTGCTTCTCGAACTCCGACATCCGCTCAAAGAGACGCTATCACTAATACCGAAGGCCCTCTGTTAGTCATCGCTGGACCTGGCTCAGGAAAAACCTTTACCCTAGTTGAAAGAGTCGTACACTTAGTTCGTGAGAAAGAGTTAGCGCCTGAAAACTTGTTAGTTGTTACGTTTACTAATAAAGCTGCCCGTGAGTTAATCTCACGGATTTCTACTCAATTAGCTAATGCTAAGATAGCCTTTCGCTTAGATGACATGTATATAGGGACCTTTCATTCCATTTGTTTATCAATTCTTCGTAAGTATATCAACCGAACTGAATTTGCCAAGCAAGTGGTACAATTAGACGATTTTGATCAACAGTATTTCATATATGAACGTCTTGACCAATATCAGAGAATTGCACACACTCAACACATATGGGCCAAGACTGATAGCCGGATAGATAGTCAATCTCGTTCAAGCCACCCGTTACCTCCAGAAGCTCGGCGTTGGAACTACGCATCCGATATAAAGTATTGGATGAATCGGATCAATGAAGAGATGATAGATCTAGATTCATTGAAAAACACATCGAAACAGGAACTGCATGGTCTAGCTGATTGTTACCAACTATACCGTCAGCATTTGGTTGAATCCAAGGTGGTCGATTTTAGTAGTGTGCAAGCAGAAACCCTACGGCTATTTCGCCTACATCCAACTGTTTTAGAAGAATTGCAAAGCCAAGTTCAGTATATTATGGTCGATGAATACCAAGACACCAGTATTATCCAAGAACGTTTACTATTCGATATAGCTGGAAAAAATCAGAATATATGCGTAGTGGGTGATGATGACCAAAGCTTGTACCGATTCCGTTCAGCTAGAGTTGAAAATATCTTAGATTTTTCCAATCGCTTTAAACCAGGGGTCTGCAAGAAAATCCGTTTAGAAACTAATTTTCGCTCACATCCTAGTATCATCGAATTTTATAACGAATGGATGAAAAAGGGGGCTTGGAACGAAAACGGACAAACTTTCCGGCACGAGAAAGAGATTGTTCCATCTAGTGAGCACAACTTTGACCGAAAACAACCATCCGTATTCCAAGTTCCTAATAGTCAATTAAATATCCCACATTTCCTAAAACAGTTGAAATCAAAAGGTTACATTAATGATTGGAATCAAGTAGTTTTTCTATCTCGTTCAGTTAGAGATCCAGAAGTACAAAGGCTTCAGAAGGCTCTAGAAACTGAGGGCATTGGTGTCTACTCCCCACGGGCCAGGATGTTCTTTCAACGGCGGGAGATTCAATTAATAATTGGTGGACTAATCTCTCTCTTTGCTGACTTTGAGCAACTGAGACGATGGAATCAAACGGCGAAGCTCGCAATTTGGGAGTACTACGATCATCAATGTCGACCTCTTTTTCAAAAAGAGTTAGATAAGACTGAGAACCATGGCTTGGCCCAGTGGTGTAAAAAGCAAGCCGATTTTTTTCAAAATTTAGAAAAAGATACCGATCAAACATTGGTTAAGTCATTTTATGGGTTACTACAGTTCGATTTGTTTGCACAATATGTTAAAAAAACTGATACTGAACTAGAAAGACGTTCAGCTCATAATTTGGCAAAAATGTCGGAAATTCTGGAATCATTTCAACGCCATCACCGAGTAGTTTCTTTCAATCGTGACAATTTGGCCACGCAAGTTCAGAATTTTTTCAATAAATTTATGACCTTTTTGTACAACGATGTGTCGGAGTATGAAGATGAATTGGTTGTCTGTCCGAGTGGTTGTGTTACTTTTATGACTATTCATCAAGCCAAAGGTCTAGAATTTCCAGTTGTAGTATTGACATCGTTAGACACTTTAGGCCATTCGGCTAAAATATCTCGCTTAGAATCATTTATTAAACAAATTTCAAAATCTGGCAAGGAACCTGAATGGAAAGTTTCCGATTTCGACGCTTGGAGATTGTTTTACACTGCTTTTTCTCGAGCTCAAGACATGCTGGTCATGACCTGGGAAAAAAAACCACATTTGGAACTTGAAAAATTATTATCTCAAGTTCCAAGTGGCATTAAGCAGACGCTCCCGGCACCTAAACGGCGACTAAAATCAGTGAAAAAATCGGACGTGATACAACCCTATACCTTCTCGGAACACTTCAACTTATTTTCTAGTTGCCCTCGTCAGTATCATTTTTTTCAAGAATTGAATTTCGTTCGTTACGAAAAAGAACCGTGGCTATTTGGCACATTGGTTCACCATACAATCCAAGATATCCATCAAAAGGTCCTAGAGCAACAAAAAAACAGTCGGATTCCAGCGATTGATGAAGATTGGCTAAGGGATCGATTAGAATACAATTACACTGTTCTGCAATATCAAAAAGGACTTGATCTACAAGAACGCAGTTTGGATCAGGCTTGGCAAGATGTGTTTCGTTACGTAGAGAGAGAAAAAGAAAGCTGGTCGTTGATTGAGTGGTCTGAATTAAATGTGTCTCGTTCGGAAGGGAAATATATTCTCAATGGAAAAGTAGACTTAGTTAAGCGTTATAAAAATGGGCTAGAGATTATTGACTTTCGAACAGGCCGACAAGAAGAACTTGAACTAGATACGGATAAACTAGAGCAATACCGACACCAATTAGATATTTACGCTTATTTAGTCGAAAATCAAGACCATAAAAAACGATCAGTGTTAAGAGTAAGCCTGTATTTGACTTCACGTAACGATCATCCCATACTCACACTACAAAGACGAGATAAAGACTTGAATATGGAACCATTCAATCAAATAGTGAAAAAAATTGAAGCTAGAGATTTCGACATGGCTAAACGACCAGAGAAAATTTGTCAAACTTGTGAGATGGCTTCTTACTGTGATGCACAATCCAGCTGTTCATAAATCATAAAAAATCTAGCTTTTGGTGAAATTTCCCAATCAAACTGTTTTAGGAGATTTATATTGTGGAACTTAAACAAATCTTTCGCTTGATAATCGCCGCTCATTGGGCGCTGATTGTTTTAGCTTTTGCAGTCTTTGCTTTATCGGAAAATTTAGACAAAGAGTATGAAGAAGTTCTTTTGGATATAAACCAACGCGATATCATTTCAATGATTGTTGTTGTAGTCTCAAGTATTATAGGATACGTAGGGTTATTCATGTTGCAAAGATGGGCGAAGCACGTCTACTTACTGGCAGCTCTGCTGGCAGTAACCTGGACTTCAGGTCAAGGAAATCCGTATATCAATATCGCTCTTGTCGAAGCTATTTTAGACTTGCTATTAATCACTACTGGCTTAACTATCGGCTTAGCCTATTTTTCTCCTATCAAAGATGAACTAGTATAAATCCTCAACCGAGGAAAAATAAACGATGACTGACCAGTTGAGTTCTAACAAACTAATCGATCTATCACCAGTACTCCTAGTTCAGATTACATGCGAAACCTGTATATTTTTGGCCTTCCTAGGCCTATCTATATGGTACATGAAGAGTAGTAATGACAAAAGATCAGTGCTGTTGCCACCAAACGAGTTGGTCGCTCAAGCTGATGATGCATTCAATAATCAAAATATGAGTCTAGCTTTGCTTAAATACTGGCAAGGTGTACAAGCTATGGAAAACCAATCCAAAGAATCCAGAGGCTGGCTACTACATGCTCATGTTCGGATTTCTGATATCTATTTTCAAAGTGGTTGGGTGGAAGACTCGTTTCAACACCTAGAAAAGGCGAGTAATATTGCTCCTGATAATATTATAATTCATTTGCTAAAAGGTAAATTATACATCGATCAGGGCGAAAGAGCATTGGCTGTAGAGGCATTTCTAAAAGTCTTACAGCAATCTAATAATAATCCAGAAGCTCATTATCAGTTGGGTATTCTTTATCAAGGTGCCAATCAGTTCGACTTGGCAATCAATCATTACCAACAAGCCATCAATAGCGATGTAGACCTAAAGTCATCAGCAAACACTCCTATTGCTTATGGCCTGTTATCTCGACTACAGCTGGCCCGTACCTATTCCCGAAAAAGCCAGAAACTACAGTACTCTGATCAGACTCTGACGGATAGGCAAATCCAAAATCTAAATCAAATGACTGATTCAGCTCTCCAACTATTAGTTGAAGCTGTTGATCTAAGTCCAAATTTCGTGGAAGCTAAACAAGAACTGATTTCGCGTTTGTATGGGCAAGCCTCCGCTTTAGAACGTGGTCAAGGAGACATGAGACTTTACGATCAAGCCTTGCTGGTTTACCAGCAAATCGTTAGCTTAGATCCAGAAGAGATTGACGCATGGCTTTCTATGGGCCAAATTTACCGTTCTTTCCTCGAAGAACCAGATTCAGCCCTCGAAGCTTTTAAAGTGGCCTATAGTCTGGACCCTCGAACTGATACACTAGCTGAAATACGGACCTTAGAAGAAGAATTAAGCTTAGAGATAAACAATAAAAACTAACTACTCATTCCATTAACAGCAAGTCTCGACTGAGAATAGTTGGGCACCAATACTTTTCAATATATTCGATTACTAACTCAGTACCCTTTTGATGGCTAACAAATGGTGCCTTTTTCGGATTGTACATAGCGTCTGTTAAATCACGAACCAAAATACAGTTGATACCAATTCGAGTCATAGCTTTAATGGAAAATGACCGACCCAAAATGCACATGTTGGTATGAACGCCCATAATTAGTAAAGTGCTAATGCCTTTTAACCGCAAAAGATTATAAACCTCTTGACCATTGTCCGAAATTCCATCACTTTTTCCAATTTCAATAATGGGATCTTGCTGAGTCCAAGGTCCGCCGGCTTCGCATTGTGGATCATCATCGCACCCACCGTCTGAAGCATCAATAGGTTGGGGTGGATCCGGCAAATCAAGTGGTGTAGGCATTTCTGAATGAGCCAAATTCTGCATCATCTGACGTTGCTCAAAATCTTCATAAAATTCCATCGTATCAGACGGTGCGTGAATAATTTGTGCTCCTTTTTGTCGAGCTGACTCTGCTACTAGGTTAGCCTGTCGCGCAATTTTCCCGCAACGATAGGTTGCGCTCCGGCACCAATGTTTATCCCAAATATCGCACAATAACAGTGCCGTTTGCTGTATAGGAACTGAATACTCTAGGCTAATAGTGTGCCATTCATTGCTACCTTTGAAGGGTTGAATCTGACTTCTGAGATGGAGTTCAAATTCAGTCATTACTTTACTCCTAAACAATTTTTCGAAATAAACGGGACAAAAAATAATATCAACATGTGTTTAGCTGACAGTTTTGGCTAATGGTCTAAGTATTTGGTTACGGCTTCATATGCTTGCTGAGGACTTTCTATCGAACCAGAAAATTGAAGGTTTTCCAAGTAGGCCAAAATTTCCCCAATTTTTGGTCCTTCTTGGATCCCAAAATTTTCTATCAGCTGCTTGCCCGTCATTAAAGGTCCATTTTGCCATATAAGCCTCATCTTTCCATAGTAGCATGCAGCAATTGAAAGTACAATGGGATCAAAGTGAGTGGTAACTTTGCCTGTCATAGATGCGAAGCGTCGGGCAACTACACCCAACCACTCATCTTTGATCTGGCGTAAAAAAACTGTCGGTTCTTCGCCTAACTTGGGAAAAAACTGGTCACGCGAAAACCATTCTGTCAATATTTTTTCAACTTTCCGGCCTAGATACAATGGCTTCAGCTGTTCTAATGGTGCGATCAAGCTCAATTTGGTCAGTGTAGATCGACTGAAACTACCGATGACTTTTCTACTAAAGTAGTTATTTGACGGATCAATCTGATTTAGATAATTAGCAAGTGAAGATGGAATAGGCTTCACTTCGAAAGCATGAATACGCTTCGAGATTGCTTTGTAGCAATTGACTGGTAAAAAATGTTCTAATAAACCAGTAGCCTGCATTTGATCAAGAATCGGTGCAGATGACTGTGTTTCTAACATTTTCAAAAACTCATCCCGTATTCGCTCTATGGCCGATCTCTTTATATGGTTCGATAGACTCGTGACTAAGCCGATTGAATCAGTCGGAATTCGAAAACCAAGTTGTGCTGATAGGCGGAATAAGCGTAGCATCCGGAGCGGATCATCAATAACTGATTGCCTATTAATGAAACGTACTACTTGGTCCCTCAAATCTTGTTGTCCACCGAACGGGTCAATTATAATTTGTCTGTCTAAATCATAAGCCATAGCATTGATTGTCAAATCTCGCCTACTTAGATCTGTGGCTAAATCAGGACCACGAAACTGAGCTAAATCGTATATAGTTGCTAATTGTGATTGCTTGTGAATAATCCGAGCTGTAGGCGGGTTTGTTTCTAACTGAATAAAAGTTCCATTGATTGATCCAGCAAATTTTTTTGCTAAGCCAATGGCATTCCTATCCACTACAAAATCAAGGTCTGTTATTGATCGGTTGAGTATTAGATCACGGACTGATCCACCAACTAAATACAATTTTTCTTTCTGAGATTTCGTAAACTGATGCAGTAGTTGGATATTGAGAGCGATCGGGGATAAATCAAGCACGATTTTGCGGCAACCGATGAAGAATACCATCAACTTGGAGATGAGTCGCATAGCCAATGACACCTGCTAAATAAGCTGGTAGACCTCTTTTAGCTTCAGTCAGCCAATCTAAATTCTTGAGTTGCTGCCAGAAATCAATCATATTGCTAACTCCTGACTCAAAGTAAAGTGGAATAATAACAAACAGGGTTGGGAAAATGATCATGGTTAGGCGAGAATGTGTCCAGCCACGATGTTTACTAAGCATTGGTAGCATGGCAAACAGTCCCAAAAAAGCAGAGATCCGATACAATCCTTTGAAAATCAAAATCAGATTAATTGTGACAAATAGCGTATAAAAAATTTGCTGGCTCTTACTTTTGATATCTACATCCGGCCACAAACTACACAAAAAAGAGATTGTGAAGCAAAACAATGCAGGTAGTATGGCCGTGGGAATCGTTGGGTTCCAGTTCATTGGCAACTCAAACAGTAGCCAGCCCATAACGGAAACAGCCATTGAAATAATAAAGAAAGTGGTGTAAACCACCACACCACTAATGTAATGTTGTTTAAAACCACCCACATCTAAAACCTGAATGAACAAAATTGAATCGAAGGCTCAACACTCCGGCATTTTAGCAACTGGAAAAGGATCTCGCAACCCGTAATTCTTGCGTAATTCAACTTTGTAGATGATAATTAGACTGCTCTAAGGATTTGACTAATCATACATCTGAATGGAGTCGGAAAGTGATGGATAAAAGTGAACTCAAACTTTGGTATCGGCAACCAGCTAAAAACTGGGTTGAAGCGTTACCGATCGGCAATGGTAAACTGGGAGCAATGGTTTTTGGTGGAATTGATCAGGAACAAATTCAGATAAACGAAGAAACTCTTTGGGATGGACGTAAGTTTGATCGACACAACCCGAAAGCACTGGAGGCATTACCAAAGGTAAGGCAATTATTATTTGATGACCAAAACGAACAAGCGGCAAAGCTGGCAGCTGAAACAATGTTGGGTAATCCATGTCGTATCGATTCTTACCAAACTTTTTGTGACCTTAACCTAAAATTTAGTGAGCTTACCAATTTAGATGCTGAAACAATTGATTATAGGCGAGAACTTGATCTCGACACCGGTATAGCCACTAGCCGCTACCAATTTGGAAATATTGGCTGTCAGAGAGACGTATATATTTCGGCAGTAGACCAAGTGATAGTAATCCATATTTTGAATGATACTACGGTTAATTTTCAGGTTTGGCTCAGTAGAGAACAAGACGCCCGGGCCACTGAAATTGACGATACAACGGTTGGGTTAGTTGGTCAAATTGGGTCTAAGGGACTACGATTTTCAAGTCATTTGCACGTACTGAACACCAACGGAGAAATAAGTACTAATAAAGATGGCCGGATGATAATACAATCAGCTACTGAGTGTACGATAGTTGTGTCTGCTGCGACTAGTTACATCAATCAGGATGACACATCTGCTGACCCTTCGGAAATTTGCAAACAAATACTATCTAAACTAACAAGTAGTGACGAAAATCGACTACGTCAACGTCACTTAGCCGATCATCGGAATCTATTTCGTCGAGTTGAAATTGAACTAGGGAAAGACCCGGGTTTGCCGACTGATGAACGGCTCAGAATCTTACAAAATGGTGGTGATGATCCTCAATTATTCGCTCTTTATTTTCAGTTTGGTCGGTATTTGTTGATGGGTAGTTCTAGGCCTGGTAGTTTGCCTGCTAATCTACAGGGAATCTGGAACAACCACCTGAAAGCTCCATGGAACAGCGATTTTCATACCAATATTAATTTACAAATGAACTACTGGCCAGCCGAAGTCTGTAATCTGGCCGAATGCCATCGACCGCTATTCGACTACATGCAAAACCTAGTATACGAAGGTCAGAGAACAGCAAAAATTCACTATGGGGCAAAGGGTTGGACCGTACATCATTTATCTGATATCTGGGGGTTCACTGTGCCTGCTGATGGTATTTGGGGGATCTGGCCAGTAGGTGGGGCATGGCTTTGTCAGCATCCTTGGGAACAATATATCTTTGGTCAAGATCGTCAGTTTCTGAGAGAAGTAGCTTACCCATTAATTAAGGGTGGAACTGAGTTTATGCTTGATTTTTTAGTTCCCGCACCTGATCATACTGCCGTTGCAGGGAAACTCGTTACTAATCCTTCGCACTCTCCAGAGAACCAATTTCGAAAAAAGGATGGTACCATTTCTCAGTTTACCTATGGTGCTACAATGGATTTGCAGATTGCTCATGATCTATTTACCAATTGCCTATCAGCTATTTCCGAGATTCAGCAAGACGATGCTAGTTTTGAGATAGAATTTCAATCTGACGTGAGTGATGCATTATCTAAATTAGCACCTTTACAGATTAGCCCCGAAACTGGCCGACTTCAGGAATGGATAGAGGATTATGATGAACCTGAACCAGGTCATCGACATATGTCTCACTTGTATGGGCTACATCCAGGTTGCCAAATAACTCTGAGAAACACACCTGAACTAGCAGAAGCCGCCCGTAAATCGCTAAATTACCGACTATCACACGGTGGTGGGCACACTGGTTGGAGTCGGGCTTGGCTCGTTAATTTTTTTGCTCGATTAGAAGATGGTCAATTGGCTTATCAGAATCTCCTCGACCTATTAACACGCTGTACTTTACCCAATTTATTAGATACTCATCCTCCCTTCCAAATTGACGGTAATTTCGGTGGCACAGCCGGTTTAGCTGAGATGTTACTTCAAAGCCACAATGATGCTATTCATTTCTTGCCCGCTCTACCTGTGGATTGGCCAACAGGTAGAATTGCCGGTTTACGTGCGAGAGGAGGGTTTACGGTTGATTTTTCTTGGGCGAACCGGTCTATAGAGTACGCCTTCATTAAGGCTCAAAAGGCTAAAATTTGCCAAATCCGAGCAGATCGTCACTTGACCGTCAAAGACAGATCCGGTGAAATCATCAACTGTCAAGTCGTCGACGATTGTACTGTTTCATTTTCGGCTGAAGCTGGAAACAAATACCAAATTCAATAAGATAAATTAACAAATTAAACGCAGAGAGGACTGGGGAGGAATAGAACTGTGGAATTTTTTCTATTAGCTGCTGTTTTCTTACTATCGATTGCTATTTTTGCTACATATCAGCTGAACGCTAGGCGAATCGCAACGGCCATTAAAGGGCCAAACTTCCAAATCCATCAGTTGACTAACGACATACAAAAACTAAAAGTCCGAGTCAGTGAACTAGAAGATGAATTGACGAGGTTGAAAGGTGAATAACTAAAAGAGAAGAGTTGGACAATAAGATAATTGTCCAACTCTTCATTAAGCAATTAAAATTAGATTATTCTTCGAAAGCAGCGTCGAAGGCAATATCCGAAGTTGGAAAGTCAACTTTTTTCGTAAAAGCGCAAGCCTCTGCGGCGCCGTGTTCACGGTCCATGCGACTGTCTTCCCATTCGATAGAGAGTGGTCCACTGTAACCGATGTCGTTTAAAGCAACTATAATATCCTCGAACTGGATATCACCGTGTCCAAGGGAACGAAAATCCCAATACCGAGATGCTTCACCGAAGCTGGTATGTCCTCCAAAGACACCAACAGTCCCATCGCCATGTCCCCACCAAACATCTTTCATGTGAACATGGTAAATACGATCAGCAAAATTTCGGATGAATTTCACGTAATCAACCCCTTGATAACCCAAGTGAGAGGGGTCATAGTTAAACCCAAATCTTTTGTGGCCATCAACGGCATCAATAGCGCGCTGAGAGGAAGCAATATCAAAAGCAATTTCAGTCGGATGAACCTCTAGGCCAAAATTTACATTAACGGCATCAAACGCATCTAAAATCGGGATAAATCGTCGACCGAAGTCCGCGAATCCTTCGTCCCAATATTCTTGGGTCGTTGGCGGGAAAGCATAAATTGAGTGCCATATACTGGAACCAGTGAATCCATTGACAACGGCCGGGAATTCCTCACCACCAGGACGGGCATCTATGAACAAGCGGCAAGCTTTTGCAGTATCGATCATTTCCTGCGCTGCCCGTTGACGAACGCCTTCAGGCTCTCCATCTCCCCAAACATAATCTGGTAAAATCTCTTTGTGTCGCTCATCGATGTTGTCACAGATAGCCTGACCAACTAGGTGGTTAGAGATGGAATATGCTGTCAAACCATGTTTGTCGAGTGTGTCCCATCGACTCTGTACATAACCATCTTCTGACAAGGCTCGATTGACTTCAAAATGGTCTCCCCAACAAGCTAACTCAATACCATCATAACCGAAGCTCTTAGCTTTCTGACATATCGTGTCAAAATCGAGATCTGCCCACTGTCCAGTAAAAAGAGTAACAGGTCTTCCCATAAGTTATTCTCCTCTTGTTAAATAAATTCGATTGAATATCTGTTATTCAGGTGGTGTATAGCTAGCATCAACCCAAGCTCGTGCCTGTCCGCTTTCGACTGCTTTGTGAATGAAATGAACACCAACAGCACCATCCTGAACCGTTGGGAAATCGGTATCGAATTCGCTTGGTTCCTCTCCAGCTAACTTAGCGGAAATAGTTCGAGCTGCATTAAGGTAAATGTTAGCAAAAGCCTCAATAAACGCCTCTGGGTGGCCAAACGGGATACGCGTGAAATGCTGAGCCACCTCAGATAAGTAGTCATTACCTCGCTTGTACAACTGCTCCGGACCATCAGGATATTTGACTTGCAAATAGTTAGGTTCTTCCTGTCTCCATCTTAAACTAGCTTTTGTACCGTAGACACGAATGTTAAGATCATTTTCTTCACCGACCGAAATTTGGGAAGCGTGTAGGACACCCCTAGCACCGCCTTGAAATCCAACTAAAATGTTTCCATCATCTTCGAGCAAACGACCTTGCACAAAAGTTGTCAAGTCAGCACAAATTTCACTTAGCTCCAACCCGGTTATATATCTGGCCAAATTTTCAGCATGCGACCCGATGTCCCCAATACAAGAGGAAACCCCAGCACGTTTAGGATCAGTTCGCCAAACAGCTTGTTTAGCATCTTCCTCCCCTTGATCCTCCAAAAATTCGGCCAACCATCCCTGAGGATACTCGACCACAACTTTACGGATTTCACCTAATTCACCATTTTTCACAAGTTCACGTGCTTGCTTTACCATAGGGTAACCGGTATAGTTATGAGTCAAAGCAAAGACGACATCGTGCTTCTTGACTAAATGACAAAGGTCTTCTGCCTCTTCTACAGTCATAGTCATCGGTTTATCGCAAACCACATGAAACCCAGCCTCAATAGCTGCTTTAGCCACTGGATGGTGCACATGATTGGGTGTAACGATCGAAACGAAGTCGATACGATCACCCTCCGGTAGCTGACTTTCCTTTTCAATCATCTCTTGGTAGGAATCATAAACACGATCCGGATCTAAGAACAGTTGTTGTCCCTGTTGTCGGGATTTTTCTGCATCAGAAGAAAAAGCACCAGCCACTAATTCAATTTCGCCATCTAGGGCGGCTGCTTTTCGGTGAACTTCACCAATGAAAGCACCAGGTCCACCACCCACCATTCCATAACGTATTTTTCTGCCTAATGGCATAGTAAAATCTCCTTACCTATTTGTCTGTTGGCATTCAAATCAAGCCACTCTGATCACCCGACGATTATAGCACGGGCTAAATAAAACGTCAATTAGGCCTCCTAAACAACTTATACCAAACTAGATTTTTGGCATTTTTAAAAAGGAAAGCAAGGAAGCCGTCAAAAAAGGGATAATCGACAATCCACGTAGAATGCTCTCCTGACCTATCTCGTCTGCTAATCCACCTAGTGGAATGTTGAATAGGCCTGCTAAACCCCAGGCTGCTCCCATCATAAAACTAGAAGCTATACTTTGATGATTGGGCAGGAGTTGTTGGCCCATAACAATGTTTACAGATGCAGAACTAGCTAGGACAAAATTTCCAGCAAATAACAAAAGAATAAACACAATCGGACTGTCAGATATAGACGAAGCCGAAAGATAGAGAAGTGGAGTAGAAAAAGCTAGCGAAATTAATAACACAAGGTTTCCACCCAAAATATCAGACAGTTTACCACCGGCGAGAATCCCCATTGAACCCGCAAATGTAAATCCCGCCAGAATAAGTGACCGCTTAGTATGTGAATATCCTAGTTTGTTCAGTAAAAGAGAAAGGTAGGTAACAAATCCAATAACCGTTACCGTTTTTAACATTGACATTAAATAGAGTAATATCAACGGGAACCATTGTTGCCGTATTTCTGGCCATAGAGGCAACTTTATTGAAGAAGGCTGAATTGATTCTTCGACTACGCTTTTTAGCGATAATCCACCAAAAACAGATACTAGTAAGCCAGGGACAACTAAGATAGTCAACCAGATAATATCTAAACCAAGCTTTTCTAAAAACAGAATAATTAGAAATGGGCCAACAGCTTGTCCAATATTTCCACCGGTAATAAAAATAGAAACGCCTGTGCCTCGTTTTTTCCCAGAAAGTCGTCCAGCCTGAGAGGTAGCAGCAGGATGGAAAATAGCTCCACCAATTCCAGCAATAGCCAATAAAGAAATCAACCAAGGTAGAGAAGGAGACAGTCCAAGTAAAGATATTCCTATAGCTGGTAAGGCTACTCCTAGCGTCAAAAAATGAATTGAACGAATTTGGTCAGCAAATCGAGCTGTAATTAGCTGGCTAAAAGAATTAAAAGCGTTACCGGCAGCCATTAAAATACCAGCTAACCGATTCTGTCCGCTCACGGCTCCAATTTGAATCAAGAGTTGTGGTAGGATATGCGGTAGAAGGGTGGCGTAGGTGTCCACCACGCCGTGCATAAGAGTTAGAACAGCCAACTTTTTAGAAGAAGATTGGTTCATTTTTCAATAATCTGAATAATGTTCAACTATGGGCCTAGCATAATCGGGCACAATTGCCCCTAAACGAGAATTTTCTTCTAGATCTAGGTTTTTGATTTCTCAGGCGCTTTATTTAGGATTTACCAAGTGCAGCTTTCCTATCTCTAAATCTATTCTTACATTCACAGTTATTTGCTGTATTTTTCAAACATACCGAACCGAACAACGAATAATAGATCTTGCATCTTATGCCATATTCCAGTTCGCTCTTACCAGTAAATCCTAATCACAGGCGATAGTTGAAAGATGGATAAGCTAACAATGTTTTGAAACTCTATCAAAAGAGCTTATTAGGAAAAATTATTTTCGTCAAAAGATCTTCTTTTTTTAACACCCTTTTCTGGTGAGACAGGAGCAGTTAGTGCTCCATTATCAAGATTGAATTGGCTGATTCTACCAAAGACAAACAAAAAAGGCAAAACCGTTTGACATTGTTATACAAAGTAACATATCTTTATTCACTATCTCGTGTTAGAGTAAATGAAAAAGGTTGAAAAATTATGGGTATGATTAGTGATTCTGATGTGTCACAATTTGATCAACTAGGTTATTTTATTACCGATGTGGTCATCGAAAGAGATCGCTTGTTGGCGGTTCGTCAAGAGTTTGACCGGTTGTACCATGAAGGCATAGAGGAAGCCAAATCCAGCGGGAATTTGGATGACGTCAAAGCAGCTGAGGGACGTCGATCTTATGGCGAGGTTCACAAAAAGAGCCAGATTGTTGCAGATTTTGTCAAATCGGGTATTTATCTAGAAGCTTGCCAGAAATTAATTGGTGCTGACGCTGATTTATATTGGAATCAGGCCGCAGTCAAGCCACCTAAAATTGGTAAAACGTTCAATTGGCACCAAGATTCTGGTTACACCGAAACAGTTCCTTTGGCATACATTACATGTTGGACCGCCGTTAGCGACTCCAATTTAGACAATGGTTGTATTTGGATTAGGCCCAAATCTCACCAGTATGGTGTTTTCCCTCATCATCAAGAAGATGAAAACGATCAGGTATACGCTGGCCTAACTGCGGAAACAAGCCAAGCAAAAGAACTGGAACCCGCTATTCCCGTTGAGATGAAAGCTGGCCAAGTAGCCATCTTTAGTTCTTTACTCTTGCATATGAGTGGACCAAACACAAGTTCATGTCAATATAGGCATGGTTTTGTTCCTCAATATCATGTGCCTGGTGTAATTCTCAAAAAAAATAATCAACTCATCGGAGACCAGGTTCCCGTATTAAGAGCTAATAAGAAAGTTGATTAGAGAAAAGAATTGTATTAAGTAAGATATTCGTAGCAACGCAGAAAGGTATAAGATGAAACTAACAAAAAAACAAATTAGTCTTTTCCAAAAAGAAGGCTATTTAATTTTAGCCAATTTCTTTGATTCACGAGAAGTAGAAGCTTTGCAAAAAGAATTGATACGATTCTACCACCAAGATTTAGGCCGAAATGTAGCAACTGAAGGGGATGGGAAAACTCACTCCGAGATTCGTCATAATTATCAAATCATTCCACTTAACAACATTAGCGACCTATATCGGGCTTTGCCGTACAGTCATAAAGTTAAGTCAGTAGTGAGTCAACTAGTTGGAGACCCCTTTATTCGCCATTTAGACCAGATATTCTACAAACCTGCCAAGACCGGAATCGGTACAAGTTGGCACACCGATAATAGTTATTTTCGCATTAGTGATCCAACAAAAGGGACTGGTATGTGGATCGCCTTGCACGATGCATCGGTTGAAAATGGTACACTGCACATTGTACCAGGTGGCCATCTAGAAAACTACGATCATGACCGGGACCCCAATAGTGACCACCACATTACATGTGAGATCGATGAAAGCCGAGCTTTACCAGTAGAAATGAAGGCTGGTGGGATCGTATTTTTTAACTACGGAATTCCTCATTGTACGAAGGCAAATACTAGTGATTATGATCGTGGTGGATGTGCTTACCATTTTCTCAGACAAGACTATATTCCACATAATGCGACACAGATGCACAAATTACCCATCATTACTGGTCCAGATGCCACTGGTGGCCAACGTGAATACGGCCAACTGATCGAAGGTACATGGCAGACTGAAGTAGATAAATTGATGGGTTAATCTGTACTATCCCTAGATCAAAATGCTAGAACGCCCACGCCGCATTTTGTATTTGTTGCTGTATGGCTCCAGAGTAGGTGGTGGAGAAATCCAGTATGAATACCTGGTTAAAGGATTAGATAAAAACAATTTCCAACCAATTGTCGTTTGCCCCAAAGTGGGAGATTTGAGCCAATCCTTGATTGAATCTGGGATAGAGGTACACTTTTTGCGATTACCTCGCTGGTTGCAGATTCAGTCGATTCCATTTCGTTGGTCGGCGGCTAAACGACTAGTACGGCTAGCAAAAAAAACTCAGGTCGATTTAGTTCATTCTGAACACCGTCATTTCCCATATTTAAAAGCAGTTAGTCAAGCGTTGTCAATTCCGACCGTTTTTCATGTACGCTCACGGTTACATAATAAACATTTAGCGAACCTAGATCTACATGAGGCCACAGCAGCCATTATCATTGGTGATCGTTATCGCCAACCTCTGGTTGAGAATGGGGTTGAGAACTATCGCCTACACCTGATTTCTGATGCCACGGATGTCGAAAGATTTTCGCCTAATCCAATTGACGTTCTGAATATAGAGACGAAACTGAACCCGTCTGCTAAAAAAGAATTTAAAATTGGTTTAGTCGGTAGAATAGAGCCGCAAAAACGTCAGTTAGACTTTCTGAAATCTATTAAAAAAGTCTTGGGAACTGGAGTTACGTTATCATGTTATTTAATTGGGTCAATTCGAGTTAGCTCTTACTTTCGAAAATTACAACGATACATAAAACAAAACAACTTGCAACATGTCGTCGATTTTACTGGGAAACGCAATGATATGCCCGAAATTTTATCCTCTCTAGATGTGCTAGTTACCTTATCAGGTGGTTCGGTAATGATTGAGTCTCTAGCTTGTGGTACACCCGTTATTTCCGCGTCAGAGATTGATCCTGCTAGATTAACAATTGTCAAAGATGGTGAAAATGGTCTCATTGTACCGTCTAATGATCATGCTGCTTTAGTTTCTGCGATTCTGAAGTTAACAGAAGACCCATTTTATCTTCAAACATTAGGCAAAAATGCCCGTAGTCACGCAAAAAAATATTTTAGCCAGACTGCTATGGTGCAAAAGACCGAACAGGTTTACAACAAATTATTAGCCTAAAATATATAAAATGAATAGAAAAAACTGGTCGCCTGCCGATTTATCTAAGGTTACGACCTACCCTTTATCTGAACGTACAAACAAGGTTTCAGTGCAAGATTTTGCTGCGCCTGTTAGTTCTAGTCTACTAATTGACGATCTGCTAGAATCTTTACCAAAAATCCTAAAGGGGCAAGATTTAACTGACTTAATAGATTCGATGATTCTTGCTTACAGACAACAGAAACCAGTAATTGCCATGCTGGGTGGACACGTAGTCAAATGCGGGTTAAGCCCAATTCTGATAGACTTGATGCAGATAGGTGTCATTTCAGCTCTGGTTTTTAACGGTTCAACAGCCATTCATGATTTTGAAATTGGTATGATAGGTGAAACTTCTGAAGATGTGGAACTGAATATTCAAACGGGTTACTTCGGGATGGCCGAAGAAACAGGTCGTTTGATGAATCATGCAAGTATCCAAGCCGTGAGAGACGGAACTGGTTTGGGTAAGGGATTTGCCCAAGCCTTGTGGAATTTGAATCCACCTTATGCCGAGGCTAGTCTGATGGTACAAGCTCAAAAGCTCAACATTCCTATTACTGTTCATGTTGCGATTGGTACCGATATTATCCATCAACACCCTACTGCAGATGGAGCAGCAATTGGGAAAGCAAGCTTTGACGATTTTCGACTGTTAACATCGATAGTCGCCGACTTGGGTAGTGGTGGGGTGGTATTGAATTTCGGGTCAGCTGTTATTTTGCCTGAAGTTTTCTTGAAATCCTTGACGGTTGCTCGTAACCTTGGTCACACGGTTCGTCAATTCACAACGGCCAATTTCGACATGGTGAATCATTACCGGCCACAGGAAAATGTTGTCCGTCGTCCTACTAGCGATGGAGGACAAGGGTTCACTTTTTGTGGACATCACGAAATTATGATCCCACTATTGGCAGCAGGTGTCAAGAGTCGGCTTGTGAAGTCAACTTAGCTGAACATCACAAGCCAATCTTGATACTAATTCATGGCGCATTAGCCTTTTATTGGCTTTTAGCGCAGACGGGATAGCAATAGAGCGCGTCTGGCAACAAATAGATCAGTTACTTTTTGGTCTAGATAGCTGAAATCCTCACCAAGTACGCAATTCAAACCCACTACCAACAAAAACGTAATAAACGATAGAATCCTACTGCATGATCTATTATGTTTTAGTTAGCGTACAATGTTAGATAGAAAGGACTGCGAGCGCCGAAGTCCATCAGCCTGAGCCGGCCAGTCCTTCCAATATCGATAGTCTTCTAGCTCTACGCTTACGATACCATCAAAGCTCTCATCTTCTAGGCGCTGAACTACTTTCAGCCAATCTACTACACCATCACCTGGAATTGTGTATCGCCACCAGTCTTCGCCAAATCCACGCGGATTGCGAAAAACGGGACCAAGATTGCCGTGAAGGTAGAGAGCTTCTTGATCGAAAACTGTATCTTTAGCATGTACATGTAAGACTTTATGGGCAAATTCGTCCAAGGCTCGTTCATGATCGATTCCGATTCGTACTAAGTGAGAAGGATCATAATTAAGGCCGAAACCATTTGGACAGTCGGCAAACATAGCTCGCCACATTTCGGGCGTACAACCAAGCGCTGGATATTCGGGACCACCACCCGGCCACCCTTCGACTGCAATTGAAACGCCTTTTTCAGCAGCAAATTCAGCAACTGCTGGAAAATTTTCTTTCCAAATTTCGTAATTTTTCGCTCGTCCTAGTGAAGCATCATCTGGGACGAATACGCAAAACATAATTGAGATGCCGTTTTCGGCTGCGGCAGAAATCGCGGATTTCGCTGCCTCAGCTCCCGCCTTAACCTTGGCTGAATTAAGACTAATAAGGTCACGTGTACCGGGTAGATCAGCTGTACCGATGGTCAACCCAGCACCAGTGGCCGTCTCAACTACCTCGTTGGTAATTTGGCCAATATCGATGGCCTCAAAGCCATTTTTTTTGCACCAAGCACAAAATTCTGAGAATGGCATTTGTCCAGCAGCACCGGGGATTCGTAGTCCAATTTTCATGATCAATTCCTTATTTTGATTTGTTACCAGAACAAAAATCGATTATCGATTTTTGTGCTTGGCTATTATATGGCAGTCATCCTTGATTTTGCACCTTGAATTGAAGGGACAAAATGTTATCATGTTGTCAATATTAAACCTAAGTCTAGTGAGATGGGCCAAAATGGTAACGTTAGAAGATAAATTCGTGTTTGACCTTCAGGGATACATCATAATTAAGAATGTTCTGACTGAAGATGAAATTGCTGAAATTAATGAAGTGTGTGACCGAATCTTTCCTCGTAGTTACGACGAAGTGGAAAACTTGAAAGAAGAGGGAAGTTTACGTCGAACGAGTCGGGTTTCCAAATGGGATCCGGTTTGCCAAAGATTGATAGATCATCCTGGTGTAACACCATACCTGAGAGAATTTTTGGGACCGACTTTTCGTTTAGACCATGACTACTGTATTTTTATGAAGCGAGGTCGTGAGGATAAAAGTATATTGCATGGAGGTCCTGAGACTGCGAACGGTTGTCAATTCTACAAACATCACAATGGTACTATTCGTAATGGGTTGTCAGTACTAACCTTTTTTTTTGCGGATGCAGGTCCGGGTGATGGAGGCTTTGCTTGTGTTCCTGGCAGTCATAAATCTAACTTTTTATCGGATTTTCCGCATGATGTTCGTACTTTTAAAAGGTCTGAGCCTTACGTGGTTCAGCCAGTAGTTAAAGCTGGAGACGCTCTTTTTTTTACTGAGGCCCTAGTTCATGGTACTTTGCCTTGGAACGCTGACCATGAAAGGCGTACTTTCCTGTACAAGTATAGTCCAGGGCATATTTCTTACTCTCAAAGTTACTATGATCCTAATGACTATTTTGAACCAACCGAGCAGCAGAAGCGTATTTTGTCACCGCCATCTTCTGGTGGGCGACCAGCTAGCCTAGAATCAAAGAAGTAAAATAATTAACCGGGCAAGAAAATAGATATGGATTTGACCAAACAACCACCTCGGCGCCCTACGAATTCTTCCGTTGCCGGAATTGTCGGTGTAGCTCGTATGATTGACAAAGCTAGGGCTCATAATGAAGAAATGATCGGCCAATATTTATACGGCTCAGATTCTGGTTTGGATAGACGAATCCTACGTTTCTTAGGTGTTTCGGCTCAAGACTTCACTCGAGCAGTAAATCAAAAAGATGATAGTGAAATCGGCCACTGGGTAATCGATCAATCAAAAAAAACACTTGGAGAAATAGAGGCTTTCAATCGATTAGAAACAAATCGTATGCCGGAAGATGATTGGCACATTGAATTGCTAAAGAATCGAGTCAAAAAATATGCCCCAGACCGAACAGATATCAAAACAGTTTTTGGGTCCATAGAATTGGACGATTGGGGAACTTTTTGGCCTGTTGATTTACAGGTTGGTCCGCCTCGTAGTCCTTATGACCGAAATGTTGCTGGACTGTTTGGTATAGCTAGAATGGCAGACAAAGCACGTGCTAGTAGCTGCGAAAAAAATGGAGTCTACAAATATGGCCAGTACTCCCCCTTTGATGTGTACTTACTGGAGTTATTAGATATAGAAGACGAGAAATTTCAACAAACAGCAATTGATAATCCGAATGATCTAGAACTTGGAGAATGGATACTATTAAATACGGCTGCTGACTCTGATCGGATTTCCACATGGAATCATCAAGCTCTCCATTTTGGTTTACAACCAGCAATCGAGTCGACACCAGACAAATCTTATCTGGATTATTTTAATCGGGAGAACTTTGACTCTCGTAGGAGTATCGTCGCACCTGACAACCAATATGTTCAGAACTGGCTCGATCTTATGGACTACGATGATCAAAATAGTTTTGGTATTCTTGATTTAGCTCGACGAGCACCCCGTAGCCCATACAATCGCGATGCTGGCGGTTTAGTTCATTTAGCTCGTCTCATCGATAAAGGCCGAGCTTTCAACAGCAATACACTCGGCGGTTATTGGTACGGAAAAGATTCTGCTATCGATCGTTATATATTAGATTTTCTGGAAATTTCGATCGATGAATTTACTCAACAACTCCAAAAATTGCCCACTGACCATCAAATTGTAGAATGGCTGATGAAACGGACACCAAAAAATGAAAACCAGATCGAACAGTATAATCAAGAATTAGTTGATTTGGGACCACAAAATGCACGGAGTTGGTCTTTCCTTCACGATAGAATCCGGCAACTAGATCCGACTCGAAATGATGTTGAAACTTTCTTCGATTTGATGGTGCTATCGGATCAAAAAACCTTTCAATTTCCTTAATCGACACTGAATTGACGCGTTTAGCTAAATATGTTAATCTTCGGCGTGTTTCATCGGCCTAGACCATATTGGCTGAACAAAAAAAGTAGTAGAAAACATAGATGGAAAAAGTATCTGACGCTCAGGTTCGGCAAGCGACTGTTTTTAATGATCAAGCCATTCAACTTTGGCAGAAAGGAAAAAAAAACGAGGCTATCGAGCTGTGGGAGTTGGCTGTTGAGAAAGCACCGAAAGTGTCTGAAACTCTACATAATTTGGGTAGTGCCTACCTTTATTTAGATCGGATTGAAGATGCCTTGAGATGTTTTCAGGAAGCGACTGAGAATGACCCAGAATTAGTTGAGGCATACGCTAAAATTGGTAATATTTATCAACAAAAAGGGGATATCTCTACTGCTAATGAGTATTGGAATCGGGCTTTGCAGATTGATCCTAGTTGTCAGGAAGCTATCACTAATTTAGAACAGTTCAATACTAACCGGTATGATCCAGAGAACATTCCTGAGTATGAAATACCAGACAATAACTTATCTTCATCCAACAAAGACTCACCGATTATTACTTCACCGAACTTGACCTTAGGCGAAAAACTAGTCGGAGGTATTAGTACGCTGCTTGGCCGAGGGAAAAATACCAAACGGTAAATCGAAATGGCGGGAATTCGGCTCGACAACGTAGTTAAAAAATTTGGCAACGTCATTGCTATTAACAATGTTAGCTTTGAGATTGAAGATCAAGAATTTCTGGTTATGCTGGGGCCTTCGGGGTGCGGGAAGACAACAACTCTACGTTCAATTGCCGGCTTAGAACACCCGCAAGAAGGTGATATCTTCATAGGATCAAGGTGTGTTAACACACTAGCTCCAGCGGATCGGGATATAGCCTTCGTCTTTCAATTTTACGCTCTTTATCCTCATCTGAGTGTACAAAATAATATTGCTTTTCCACTCAAAGCTGCTAAAGTTGACCCCACTGAAATTAAGAAAAGAGTAATCAATGTCGCGCAGATGCTCCGTATTGAACATATTCTAGATCGAAAACCGAGTGTTTTGAGTGGTGGTGAAATGCAACGGGTAGCCATTGGCCGGTCGATGGTACGTCGTCCTAAAGCCTTCTTAATGGACGAACCGATGTCTAATCTGGATGCCAAATTACGAGTAGATATGAGATCTGAACTCAAAAGCCTTCAGCAACAGCTCGGAACAACTACTGTTTATGTGACGCATGATCAGGTGGAAGCAATGTCAATGGCAGACCGAATTGCTATCATGGATAAAGGGCAACTACAACAGATCGGTAAGCCAACCGATGTTTATAATTGGCCGAAAAACCTATTTGTTGCTGGATTCATGGGTAATCCTGCTATGAATTTACTTCCTTGTAGTTTTGAGTCAGCTAGCCAGCAGTTAAAAATTGAACACACCAATTTCGCAATTAAACTCACACGGAACCATCTTGACTTGATCCGACCTAGTATCAGTGAAAATCTAGTATTCGGTATTCGACCAGAGCACATTTCTTTATCGACAACTTCAATAACCTCCGGGTTGAAGGCTAAAGTTCATTTGGTAGAACCGCTTGGATCTGCTAATATTGTTGATATTGTGCTGGGTCAGGTATCAGCTGACAAATTTGTCTTGCTTCGAGTCAGAACTCACCCATCGATTGTACCAAAATCAGGTGAAACAGTATGGATACAAATTGATCCAAAGAAGATTCATATCTTTGATCGATCGACTACGTTAGTGCTAAGTGAAACGGCTTAGGATACTAGGAAGTTAGTTTCAGATGTCCAATCTTAAACAAATTCAACATAATTTTGAACGGGATGGTTTCGTTATTGTCCAAGCACTATTCCAGCCAGATGAAGCGAAAAAATTAAAAGACGAGTGCAAGTTTATTATTCAAAAAGCTAAATCTAATAGTCAACAACCTAAACAGGTTGCTAACCATGGAGTTTACGTTGGATTAGCTGTCGGCAGCTCGATCTTCCAAAAAGTTATAACAGACGCTCGTATTCTGGACATACTAGAAGTCATTTTAGCACCCAACATTGAATTTTTAAGCGACAAGGCAGTGTTCAAAGATGAAATGATCAACTTTGCTAGCCCTTGGCACCAAGATTGGCATTACTGGGGAGGACAACACAAAATTTCTCTATGGGTAGCATTGGACGATGTAGATATCGATTCTGGTTGCTTAAAGTTAATTCCGGGATCGCACCGAAAGGTCAATGTTCATGACGGAGTCGTGGACGATGATTACGGTTTTGGCCACAGAGTGCGACCGTCCGCTATTGATGAATCAGATGCGGTAGTAGCTGAACTCTCTCGCGGCGATGCAGTCTTTTTTCACGACTTAACCCTTCATGCTAGCTATCCACACATTTGTGAGAGAGAACGTTGGGTTTGGATTCCCACCTATCGTGATGCAATAACCGAAGACCCCGACTACAGTTGGGCAGTGGCTGCTAAAATTGTACGGGGACACAATCTTAAAAATTCATTCAGGCCTACTTAATTAAGAAGTTTAAATACTAGGGAGTTTAGATGTGTTGATCACCGATATGAAAGTCACACCAATTGCAGTAGCTGACCCCCCTCTGCTGAACGCCGCAGGTCTTCATGCTCCTTATGCGTTACGGATCGTTCTGGAATTAATTACAGAAGATCAAATTTATGGGCTTGGTGAGGTTCCAGGAAACAATAAAACTTTGAAAGCACTGGAGTCAGCTCGGCAGGTAGTCATTGGTAAAGATCCATTTCAACTTAACGATATTCAATCTTCGCTGGTCGATTATTTTGGACCAGAAGGAAGTGAAAATCGTGGTGAAACTCCTTGGGATCAAAGACGATTAGTCCATGTGTTCAGTGCAATTGAGGTTGCTTGCTTCGATGTTATGGGAAAAGTTACAGGTCGACCTGTTGTTGATTTGCTTGGTGGTCGAGTCAGAGACCAGGTACCATTTTCGGCTTACTTATTTTACAAATATGAAGGTGCTGGTGGGGACTTAGCTTTCGATATTGACCCCAATGCCACTGGTTGGGCCAAAGCTCGACAAGCAGAGGCAGTAGATCCAAAAGGAATCGTCAAGCAAGCTGAAGTCATGTGTCAGGAATTTGGGTTTGATTCTATCAAGCTCAAGGGGGGTGCTTTTGAGCCAGAAATAGAAGTTGAGTCGATTAAGGCTTTGCGACAAGCTTTTGGAGATGCAATGCCTCTTCGGTTGGATCCTAACGCCATTTGGGCTGTTGATACAGCCATAAAGTGGGGGCGAGAGATGGAAGGTTTGCTGGAATACTACGAAGATCCTGTACGAGGCCAAGATAACATGGCTATGGTTAGAAAAGCTGTCCAAATTCCTTTGGCAACCAATATGTGTACCACCTCATTTGAGGCGATTCCGAGTAGTATTAAGCTGAGATCTGAAGATATTATACTTAGTGACCATCACTTCTGGGGTGGATTACGTGCTTCAGTTGAACTAGGGCGTATTTGTCAAACTTTCGGTCTTGGGCTTTCCATGCATTCTAACAGCCATGTCGGTATTTCATTGATGGCCATGGGTCATCTTGCTGCTGCAATACCTAACCTAACCTACGCATGCGATACGCATTATCCTTGGCAATCGGAAGAGGTTATTATTGGTGGTCGGTTACCTATTGAAGATGGCGCCTTGACTATTCCTAATTCACCAGGGTTAGGGATAGAACTGGATCGGAAGGCCTTAGCTCAATTGCATCAGCAATATCTGGATTGCGGATTAACTGAGCGTAACGATGCAGTTGAGATGCAAAAAATCGTTCCTGATTGGACTTTTCAGTCAGTTAGGTGGTAGTAATAGCTCATGAAAGCAATCGTTTTTGAAGGCCCTAATCGGGTTTCGATTCAGGAAAAACCGATCCCTAAACTGGAGGACGGCGATATTCTGATTCAGGTAGACTTGTGTGGGGTTTGTGCTTCTGACTTGGCCGCAATTCGAGGCGAAGTGACTGATTATTCTCCACCAGTAGTTCTTGGCCATGAAGTTGCGGGTCGAGTTGTGGAAACTAAGCATCCGTCAGTCAAGGTCGGGCAAAAAGTTTCTGTGAATCCGATGATTACCTGCGGCGACTGCCAATATTGTCGAGCAGACTTAGATAAGTACTGTCAAGAAATAGTTGGTATTGGACATGATATTGATGGGGGTTATGCTGAGTATTTTAAATTCCCACGGCACGCAATTCAGACAAGTAAACTAATTACTGTTTCCGATAACGTATCAACTACTGATCTGATGTTTCTGGAACCACTTGGTTGTTGTATTAATGCCATGCGGGAAACAATATTTAATCAATCCGTAGTTATTTTGGGGGCCGGGCAGATTGGTCTAATTTTTACTCAACTGGTTGATCAACTTGGTCTGCAAGCAATAGTCGTAGACCCGATTACCGAACGGAGGGAAATGGCAGAGAGGTTAGGTGCGGTCGCAACCTTTACCCCCAAACAAACTGAAGAAATCTTAGAACAAACAAATGGGGGTGCAGATACAGTAATATCGGCGACCAATAACAACCAAACCGCTATCGGCCTATCATTTCAAATAGTCCGTCGAGGAGGATGTCTAAACTTTTTTGGTCTTTCTGCACACGATCAGTATCTCAAGCTCAATTTGGAGCAACTTCACTTCATGGGGCATAAAATCATGGCTTCTTGGGCATTTTCGCGTTGGAGCTTAGATCAAGCACATGAAATGATCAGTGATCAGAAAATTAAACTAGAACCAATTCTATCAAATCGTTTCCCTATTTCAGAAGGATTAGAGGCTATTGAACAGGTGAAGAAAAGTCAAGGAATAAAAACAGCCATCCTGGGTAGTCCTAACAGTACCTAATCCGGATGTTCATTGATTCGCACGCACATATACAGCTTGATCGTTTTGATTCCGATCGTTCTGTGGTAATTGAACGAGCTAAGAATTCACAAGTAAGTATCATTTTAGTTGTCGGCTTTGATATCTCAACCAGCCATTTAGCCGTGGAATTAGCTGATAGATACGACCACATTTATGCTACCGTTGGTCTTCATCCACATGATGCAAAAAGATTTACCCCTCAGACCTTAAGGGAAATTGCCCTATTGGCAGAACATCCTAAAGTTGTAGCTTTAGGCGAAATGGGTCTTGACTATCATAGAAATCTTTCACCAAAATCAGTGCAGAAAAGAGTTTTTGAAGAGCAATTAGATTTAGCAACACAATTAGACTTACCGATAGTCGTCCACAACCGAAATGCTTTTGATGATATCCTATCTATCTTAGAAAATCGCCCCCAGCTAACTGGTGGTGTTTTACACTGTTTTTCGGAAAACACAAAGTCGATGGACAGAGTCATTGATGTTGGGTTTCATATTGGAATCGGTGGACCCGTTACTTACAAAAAATCGCAAGATCTCAAACAAGTCGTGAAAGTTATGCCAGCAGATTCATTTTTAATCGAAACTGACTGCCCTTGGCTTGCACCTCAACTTCGACGTGGCAAGAGAAACGAACCTGCTTATATTACCGAAATCGCCACAAAAATTGCCGAGTTACGGCAAGTGACTATCGAATCAGTTGGACAAACTAGCAGCCAAAATTTCCGCAAGCTTTTTTCTATTAAATAAATTTGTACCACCAAACTGAAAAAAGGGCTTAAGAATAAAAAAATCTTAAACCCTTTAGCCTTTGTTGGAAAAATATCTGGATTAGTATGCGGCTTTGACAAAACCCCAACTAGTAGTTAGCTTTTCCTCGGGATCCACGGAAAAGAACCCTGGACCTGTGACTAAGATGCTATCGACAATTCCTTGTCCCCAGCTTTCATGCCAAATACCAACTGAACCTGCCGATTGGTAGTTAGCTTTGTTGTATTCTGCAACAGGCTTACCTAATTTATTAGAGGGCATATCTACTTTAAAACCTTTAACATCCGCAAGTTTTTTATACCATACTCGGATTTTTTGACCTTGTACTTCAACTCGACCAAGCATCGCAGTTTTATTATCTTGTGGAAGACCTCCACCAAGACCGTGATCTACACCGAGCAACTCTTTACCACCATTTTCACACCCGCATTGATCCAAGCACTGGAGGTCAGGACAACAACCGTTAGCATAATCACCAATAATTACCTGCGTTGTCTCGTTATAACCAAAAGCAACCAAGTAGCCTTTATCATCACCCTTCTTACGAAAAGTGACACCAAAACCATCATCATCTCCAAATGAGAAAATGCATTGGATGACCCCATCAGTAAATTTAGTAACTCCAGGTAGTTTGGTATTACCAGAAATACCACATCCTTCTGCAGCTTGCTTCAATCCCTTTTTCCCACCACCAGCAGCCAAAAAGTCAGAATTTTCCCATTTAGTTCCGGCGGGTCCTTTGTAGTTTCCTGCCTTATTGATGGGTTTGTTTTGCGACTCAAAATCAGCAAAAAAGACTACTTGAGCATAGGAAGAAAAAATTGAACCTAAAGTTAATGCAACTAACAGCATATAAAATTGCTTCTTCAAAACTAATCTCCTGTCTGATTGAATTTATTTAAACGTAAATTATAGGCTAGCCATTATTCCGTCAGAATTTATGGGATTAAACAAAGGCCAGCGACTCTAAGTTGCTGGCCTTTGTTTTCCCTAAGTCCGGTATTAACAACAGAAGTATGTAAACTAGTATGCCGAACGGATCCTAGCCCAAGAAGTCGCAAGCTTACTTTCAGCGTCGACTGATGTCCCGGCATCGAAAGTTCGTACTACAACATTATCAATCATACAATTACCTTGGCTTTCATGCCAGACGCCAACTTGTCCCTTTTTGTGGGTGTTATCCTTGATATCAATCACTGGGTCTCCCTTTGGTTTACCTCGTTCATGATACCAAACCTTGATACTATCCCCTTTGGCTTCTATAACACCAGTGTAAACAACACTCAAGTCTTGAGTTCCAGTACCCTTTCCATCGTCTTTGATTTCAAACAAACCATGTGGTTTCTGGCCCAAGGTTTTATCGGGATTGTTCTCACATTGGGTCTGATCGTTACACTTCCCAGTCTCTCCACAACCTTCATCTAGAAGAGCAACAATAACCGCTGGTGTTTCATTGTAACCGAAGGTAACCAAATAACCTTTTTTTTCTTCTGACTTTCTGAAGATAATGCCCCAACTATCATCATCTTGCCAAGACATGTCTAGCTGGATAATACCGTCGCTAAAATTTTCGGTACCGGGTAATGGTGTATTACCTGAAACACCACAACCTTCTTTCGCATTAAGTAATCCTTTACCACTACCAGGAAAATCAGCAATTTCCCAAATTTGCCCATCGCTGTCTGGTTTCCACTTAGCCAGCGTGTTATCTCCCTTATCATTTTCAAAATCGGCTCGGAAAAGTACTGTTCCTTGGACAGATGCCAAAGAGGTACTAGTAACCATCAAAATAATAGATAGGTACCCAATAAAGGCACCAATTGACCTAGATTCAAACATTTGAATTATTCTCCTGTGATTTCAAGCCATATATGGGAGATTATAAAAAAAAGAGTCATAATTGTAAATAAAAAAACACAACTAGCAAAGCATATTAGACAAGTTTGAGTTGCAACTGAATCTCGTCCAAGTTAGGTTTTGATAAAAATGACTACAACCGGCTAGCTAGGAGTAAAAATAATAAACAGTAATAAATCTATTATTTGTTTCTGGTAACTTGACAACCAGTTTCTTACCTTGAAATACAAATATAATGCTTAGTTAAATGAGTTTTATGAGTACTTGGGTTATTATCACTTTCCATTTTGTGTTGACTCGTTATGAGGCCTCTCTTATGATAGAAAGTGTTAGAAGACAACACCAAGAGATTACTGGATCAATTATGCTGGAAATGACAACAATCAATAACGAATATTACCAGCAGTTCTGTGAGGATGGATATGTAATAGTTGAAGACTTAATTGGTCGGAATGAAGTAGAGATTTGGAAGAATACTTTTCACCAGTTAATTCAGAAAATTGAACCAATTCACCGACCAGCCCAGTATGGGCTGGGTAGACAAATCGTATTAGATAATTTAGTGGAGCATGCACCTGAAGTCATGCTGCCGGCAGTCACAAACGCTTCCATTTTAAGCCTTCTAGAAATTCTTATGGGTCCCTTCATCCAATTGGAAAGCCTACGAATTAACCTAACCGAACCAGCTGAAAAAAAACAAGTGAAAGTCGAAACGCGAAATTGGCATCGGGATATGTGGGCTTTATCGGTAGGTCAAACAAAATCATATCAACCTCCTCATGCTTGTAATGTTCTAACTTATTTTCAAAATGTAGATCAGGATGTAGGACCACTTCGAGTTTTACCAAATTCACACCGAAATCTTGACCTAGTACAAAAACAGTTTCACGCTCAAACAAAAGAACAACTAATTTACCCTCAAATAGGTGATGTTGTTATAATCCATTCCGCTTTGATTCATGCTGCTTCACCAAATTTCAGTACAGATCCCCGTTATTTTCTGAGTCGATTCTACAATAAAAGCTACTTACCCCATCGAGATCATCATAGTGGTCCCAATACGAAAAAAATTCTCCGGATGGCTCAAGTTAATAATGATCGTCGATTAATGCGCATGTTCGGTATTGACGATCTGATCTTTTCTCGTCAGGTTGATGCTACGATTCCCGAATCTGAATTATGGCAAAGGTGGATCGAGGAAGACCGCCAAGCTCTTAAAAAAATCGATTAACATAATGCGTGTGAACCAACAGCCAAGTCAGTCGATCAAATATCTATTTGCTGTGAGTCTACTAGCGGTTCATTTGTTACCTGTCTGGATGGTTACATATTTTCCAAGTCAGGATGGTCCTAGCCACATTTATAATGCACAAGTATTCAAAACATATCACCACCACCATAATTTTCGTATTCGAGATGTTTACCAGTTAAATTGGAGCCCTTTCCCAAACTGGAGTGGACACCTCCTGATGGCTTTACTAATGTACGTTTTTCCACCACTAATTTGTGAGAAAATTATTTTGAGTCTGTGTGTACTTGGTCTGCCACTATCTCTACTCTATTTCCTACACTCAATTGACAAACGAAAAATACTTTTTGCGCTTGTCGGTTTAGTTTACTCCTACCACTATCTACTAATGATGGGTTTTTATAATTTTTCGCTCAGTATACCTATTTTTTTTTCTACACTTGGATATTGGTGGAAACATTTTTCTAAATTGACTTTCAAACGATTATTGATCTTTTACATACTGTTGATGCTGACGTATTTCAGCCATTTTCAGTCCTTTTTACTACTCGTAATTTCTATTTCAGTTTTGGCTGGTCTACGATCTCTACTCTGGCCGGAAAGATGGTCAGCACTCATTTTTGAACGTCTATTAACTTTATTGCGATTTGTCGGCTACATATTACCGTTTTATGTAGTTTCCCTGACCTACTACCTAACAAAAACGAGTGGATATGGTAAGAATTACCGGAAATTAGCTTGGCTAAACGAATACTTTTTTAACTTGAAATCATTGGTATATTTTCGGGAGGACCACATTTGGATCGGTAGGCTACTCTTCGGGCTGCTATTTTTCTTATTTTTTCTTACTTTATGGCAAAGAGTAAAAAGTATTGCCAAACATTTTTTAGAGCAATCAAGGTTCAGCCTACAATTAACTGACTCATTTTTTGTCATATTTATTCTATTCACCATTATCTACTATATTTCACCTAATAATATTCAATCTGGTGGTGGCTGGATTAACGACCGTGTCCATATTTATCTTGTTCTGTTGTTATTACCATTTCTAACTGTTACTCTTCATCGTTATTTAAAAAATATCGTAATGGTTATTTTATTAGGCCTTTCCTTATGGCATTTATCTTATACTATTCATGATAATTTGGCTCTAGACCGAGAAATTGCCGAAATGACCAAAAGTGTTGGATTAATTGAAGAAAACAAGACAGTTGTACTTTACTTAGATAAACCAGGCCAGAAATTTTCAGAATCGCTTGGGGTGATTGAATATGTTAAGCCTTTTATTCATGTCGGTAGCTACTATTGCTTAAATAACCAAGTAGCTTTACTGAGAAACTACGAAGCTGCATTCGATTATTTTCCGGTTAACTATCGTTATCAGATGAGTAGTCGCCCATACTCTGGACCAAAAACCTCGTATCCTCGTCCAGCCGATTATGTGTTGGCTTGGAGAATGACTAAAGAGGGTATTGATAATTTAGAACGGGTAGTACTTAGGAACTCTTACAATTGTCTTCATGTTGCTCCACGCTATACGTTATATCAGCTAAAAGAACCTATCCCTAATATCCACTGGTGGTGGCATAATCAATCAGACAATAGACCATTGATCTTTGATTTTCAACCAGACCAATCGGTTTCGCTAGACGGTTCGGTTGAAATTTCTCCTATCAGCCGTTATGAAAACTACGAACATTGTTATGGCTGGATCACGGAAGGTAAATTGACTGCAACTGTTAGTAATAGGCAGTTTGTAACACCCTTGTTGGCTGACTCGATTTCTGGGACCGCCAAGACAGATGGCGTATTTAGAGTAGCGTTGCCGAATGGGAGATATAACGTGACTAACTTTTTTCAGACTGATAGACGATCGATTGGTGTAATCGCCAACGGAATTTCCCAAAAAAATCAAAGAAGAACCAGTGATGATATTATTGAACAGAACTACAATATAACAATCACGGAAAAACAACTAACCCAAATTGTATATTCAAAAGGAAGAACTTGGAGTTGGTATGGCTGTCGTATCCAGCCGATTGACTAACTATCCAATAAAAAAAGATGACGAAAAAACCTAATATCTTATTGTTAGTCACTGATCAGCAAAGGGGAGATTGTTTGGGGGTCGATGGACACTCTGTCTTACAAACGCCCTACTTGGATCAAATTGCTAGTCGTGGCATTCGATTTCGAAGAGGGTATAGTGCCTGTCCCGTCTGCGTAGCGGCTCGACGTACGTTAATGACCGGTCAAAAGGCTAGCTCACACGGGGTCTTCATGAATCATCACGCTCCACTCTCCGGACCGACACTTCCTGGCGAACTATCTAAAGTTGGTTATCAAACTCATTTAGTAGGGAAATTACACCTCAGCCCACCACGTAAATTGTACGGTTTTTGCTCATCTGATTGGGCTGATAGCCCGAGACCACATCCAGTCTTTGATGATTATGAAAGATTTCTAATCCAAAACGGTCTCAATCAGCCAAGGTCCGGTCTTGCTCATGGAACCAGTCAGAATGGGTACACGGCCCGACCATTTCACTTAGAAGAAAGGTTTCACTTCACTAATTGGTGTGCCGATCGTGCTATTAATTTCCTAGAACGTCGGGACCCGACAGTACCGTTCTTTCTGAAAGTCAGTTTCCATCAACCACATCAACCACTGACTCCACCATCTGTCTATTTTAATCGATATATACAAATGAACTTACCCAAACCAGTAGTTGGTAGTTGGGCCAAAATTTTCGACCAGCCACAAAAGGGTTTACCTGTCAATTCTTGGCGTGTGTGCCTAGATGACACAGTCCAAAAGCAGATGCAAGCTGGATATTACGGTTGTATTAACCATATTGATGACCAAGTTGGACGGATTTTGGAGATTCTACCCAAAGAAACCGTGATTATTTTTGTTTCCGATCACGGAGAAATGTTGGGCGATCATCAGTGGATTCGAAAAAGGAATGCCTTCGAGTCTTCTGCCCGTGTACCGTTTTTTATGCAGTTCCCTCAGAGTTTTAAATTCCCACAGGAGCAAGTCTTAAATCATCCAGTAGAGCTAATGGATATTATGCCGACTTGTTTAGATTTAGCAGGTGTAAAAATACCCCAAAGTGTGGATGGTATAAGCCTTCTTACAATCATTCAAAACCAAAGCGCTAATTGGCGAGAATATGTACACGGTGAATGCGCCCAAGTACCGACACTCAACAGCGGTCAACAATATTTAACCGATGGGCAAACCAAATATATCTGGTATCCTGGAACCGGTGAGGAACATTATTTTGATCTAATTAATGATCCCAATGAAACGATAAATTTAGCCACTGAATCGTGCCATCAAAATGAAATAAAGCGCTGGCGAACCATTCTAGCCAACCAACTTCACAATAGACCTGAAGGGTTTACAAATGGCCAAAAATTACGAGTCTTGGGACAAGCAACACCAAATTGTTTACCACACCTAAGATAGTACAGATACTTTCTGAAGACATATCGCACTCCATCGTAAGTAAATGTAAATGGAATTTGACTATTTATCTACTAAATCCAGTTACCGTCTGAGTCTTTTCTAACCATTAATTTTTCGTCATAACCAGAGTAAGCACTTGGTTCCTCCAAGCTGATGCCGAGTAAGGTTCTCAATTCTGCTGTATCAGCATTAGGAAAACGCATAGAAGTTGGTTCTGGCATCCAAGACTCAAATCGCTTCATCCAATAATGACCGTAAGTGGGAAAAATAGCACGTCGTGGTTGATCAGAAACATTACCTCCACCTCTATGCCATAAAGCACAATCGAAAATTACTGCACTGCCAGCTGAAACGGTAAGGCTTAATTGGTTAGGCAAGTGATCGCTGTTTGATGGAGGAGTTTTGCCAAAATGGTGTGATTCAGGAACTACATACAATGGTCCGTTATTTAGCTCTAAATCATCTAAATAAATCCCGACGTTGAGCATTAATGGGCGGTCACAATGAAAAAAGAAATCTGCATGCCACGTTTGATCTCCCTGTCCCTGTTGTCGGTTAATGCCATCAAATTGGAGTAATTGGGGAGGAGAATTGAGAATAGAAGCAATGGCCGAATATAAGTCTGGATGGTTTGCTATCTGCAAAAAAAAACCATCTAAATCGAGCAGGTTACGGTAGCTTTCTAGCCGATCGAAAGTTTCACGTGTTTGCTCCAAAAGATTCCTACTCAGTAAATTATCAATAACATGATATCCGTTCAATTCGAATGATTTCAATTCTGCGATATTCAACATAGTTATTCGATGTGTCGTCGGCCAAAACGTCCGAAAAAATATGACTCCAGCGCTACACTGATTTTTCTGACGGCCTTACATGCCTCCAATTCTTTCAATCTTTTTGATCTTTCTTGTTTAAGAAACTCTATTTTAAAAAGTACTAGTCTTGGGTTTAACCACTCACTCACATTGAAAAAATACTACCAGTTCCGATTAATTGCCGGCTACTATATTATTTAGCGATGGCAGTCGATACTTAATCGATGTATTTTTAATAAATTTCTGCATTTTGTATCATGATGCCAAGAGCAATATGAATCTTCAATTTTCTCTTTCTGTACAATCTACTAGTTTCATTTGATGACCTACCACTTGTTAATTAGGAATTCCAGCCATTCGATTCGGCTAATGATTTGGTCTCGTCTTGTAGGATGATTCAGGTCAGCTTTCAGAATGGTCTCTAAGGCTTCTTTCCAGTGTTGTTGTTCTTGTCGCAATTTGTAATGTAGAAGAGGTTCGCGGCGTTTCCACAAAATTGGGCCGACATAAACTAGGTCATCATGTTCTAGGTTGGCCTCCTTATACACACACAAAGACTTTCCGGGCTCAGCAACCAAAATGGTATGAATTTTAGACAAGCGAAGCGATTGGCCTGCAACTATCTGCTCATCAATTAATTCCCATCCATTGGTTATCAGCCAATATCGTAATTCTTCAGGCTTTGCTATTGGTTGTAATATGAGTCGCTTAGTTTGGTTTAACTTGTTTTTAGCTGCTTCTAGAATTTTAACAATAGTAGAAGAACTTAAGCCGGCCAAGCAAACGATTTCCATCTCATCAGCTTGAACAGGTTGTAGTCCATCTCCTGAACGAACATCTATATTAATTTGTTGGGGATTTCTAGAATTAATTAGTTGCTCAATACGATTGAGTGGATCCTGGTTAAGTTCCACTGCAATTACATAATCGGCAATTTTAGTTTGACGTAGGTATAGGGCAAGCTTTCCATGTCCAGAACCAACATCGACGACCTTAGACCCTCTGGGACAAAAGTGAGCAATCGAAATTAATCGGTCGGATACTGTTATTACCTGTTTTCTCTGTTCTGTGGACACAAAATTAGACCTGAAATTTACAAACTCCCCTTTGTTGAAAGAACACCATTCAGCCGCTGATCAATCGAGGTTGCAAGATCTAGACTTTTAGCAAAAGCTTTAAATATACCTTCGATAATATGATGCTGGTTTTTCCCATAAGGCACATTTATATGTAAGGTTGTACCACTTGAGTTAGCAAAGCCATGAAAAAATTCCTCTGCCAATTCCACGTCAAATGTACCCACTTTACCACCTAGTAACGGAGTTTGGTAGTGTAGATACGATCGGCCGCACAGATCGAGATCAACCTGAGCTAAAGATTCATACATCGGGACATTGAAACTACCAAATCTTCGTATACCTGACTTGTCTCCAGTAGCTTTCTGAAATGCCAAGCCCAAACAGATTCCAACATCCTCAACCGTATGGTGGTCGTCAATATGTAGATCACCCTCAGCAGTAATATCCAAGTCAAAAAAACCGTGTTTCGCTAGTGATTCTAGCATATGATCTAGGAAACCGACTCCAGTCTGTATAGATGAACGACCAGTTCCGTCCAAGCTAAGGTTGAGCCTTATCTTTGTTTCGTTAGTATTTCTTTCGATGTCCGCTGTTCGTACCACAATAATTATTCCTTCATTATTTTTTTAGACTTTCGATAACATCACACTCTCTGGAGATCAACACATTTTCTCTCACTACTAGCTTTCCTAACTCCTTCTATAATAGCCAGATTTTGTCGGGCTTTTTGTCCAGTAATTGGCAAACCGTTCCCGTTGACCAGTGCCTGAATGGTCTCTACAAAGTAACCAGTATGCCCTTCAAACGATCTTGATGATTTGGTCAGATACGGTAAGTCAGGAACTTGAACTTCTTTCCATTGATGATCAGAACGGCAAAAACGGTGTAGTGATTGGCCACGAGAAACGATTCTTAATCCATCTCCTTGCGTGTGAACCTCGCACATATTGGTTGCGTCCCCTTGCCCGCTAGATGCCCCCCAAGAAGTCATCACCGTAGAAACGGCACCATTTTCATGTTCCAACAGTAGGAGTGCAATATCATCAACATCGAAATTGAAAAAAGCAGTTTTAACACGTCCTTCCACGTAGCGAACGGGGCTACCTATCATATTTTCCAACAAGTAAATTTCGTGGTAACAGGTATCGGCAAGGGCCCCCCCACCTGCTGAGTATTGATTTCTCCAGAAGGCCGTATCCGTTGCACTAGCTGGCTTAGCAAATAAAGACTTAGATCGGCCAAATACCCGGTCTTCAAAATCTTCTTCCAGTAATCGCATTGCCCGACGAGAGACGGACGAAAATAGAAAATTGTGTACGACGGTGTAAGGAAGTCCGTTTTTGTCTGCTATACTCAAAATTTGATCAGCATCGTCTAAATTGGTTGCCATTGGTTTTTCACATATTACTGAAACTTGAGCTGATAAGGCCTCGATTGATTGTTGGGCATGAAGATGGTGGGGTGTAGCAATGATAACCAAATCTAAATCGCTTCTATCTAGCATCTGTCGGTAATCGGTATAATGATGTTTCTGTGGGACACTAATCTGATTGTCAATAGCATTCAAGTTAGAAATCATAGGATCGGCCAGTGCTGTAACGTGAACTAATGCCATATCCGAAAGTATTCTGAGCGCTGGTAGATGAGCTTGCTGTACAATACCACCACAACCGATCAAGCCGATGCGGATCGGTGTTTTGATGGGTGAATACATACGCATATTTATTTCCCTCAACTATTTATTAACTTGCATTTTTTTATAGAGTCGGATAGATTGATTGCATACTGGAGAATGTTAGCTATGATACCGTATTATCGGTAGATTGCAAGACCAAAGATCCGTTAGCCTACGGCTGCTGTTATATTCCATGGAGACAATAAATGAAACGACCAAACGTACTTGTTATCCTAACTGACGATCAAGGATGGGGAGATTTAAGTGTTCATGGTAACACCAATTTGAAAACACCAAACGTTGATTCGCTAGCTAGGGATGGGGCTATATTTGATCGGTTTTATGTTTGTCCAGTTTGTGCACCTACCAGAGCCGAATTTTTGACAGGTCGGTATCATCTAAGGACGGGTGTACACGGAGTAAGTACGGGAGCAGAAAGGCTTAACCTTGATGAAGTTACGATTGCTGATACCTTCAAGTCATCCGGTTATGCAACTGCTGCTTTTGGTAAATGGCATAATGGTACACAGCACCCTTATCACCCAAATGCTCGTGGGTTTGATGAATTCTTTGGGTTTTGCTCTGGCCACTGGGGTGAATATTTTGATGCAGAAGTTGAACACAACGGTCAATTTACTACCGGGCAAGGCTACCTACCGGACGAAATTACCAATCGAGCAATCGATTTTTTTAACACCTATAGCCAAACAACGCAGCCTTTTTTTTGTTATCTCGCCTTCAATATTCCTCATACTCCGTTTCAAGTTCCTGATCAATTCTATGAAAAATTCAAAAATCGGACGATTGGTATGATGGCTACTGACCCCTCTCAAGAAAATGTTGATAGAACGAGGGCTGCACTAGCACTTTGTGAAAATATTGATTGGAACGTAGGACGATTACTTGAACAACTCGATAGACTTGGTATTACCGATGACACTATCATTTTTTACTTTGGGGATAACGGTCCCAATGGTGCCAGATGGAACGGACAAATGAAAGGGGTTAAAGGATCAACTGATGAAGGGGGAGTAAGAGTCCCAGGTTTAATGCGTTGGCCAAGTGAAATTCCTGCAGGGACGCAGATTCAACAAATATCTAGTGGAATTGATTTGTTGCCGACACTCACAGATTTAACTAGCATTAATCTGATTGGTCATAAACCCTTAGATGGTCGAAGTTTGAAACCACTGCTTTATGGCCAAGATACAGATTGGCCAGAACGGCTAATTTTCACACACCATCGAGAACAGATCAGTGTACGAAATCAACGATTTCGTCTAGCACAAAATGGTCAATTATATGATATGACCGATGACCCTAGCCAAATCAATGATGTTTCAAATGTATTTCCGGAAGTTAAATCCGAATTGAATCAGGCGGTGGCAGACTGGCGAGCAGAACTTTTACCGATCAAAGATAGTCGACCGTTTACAGTTGGTTATTGGCAATCAACATCGCTTCCTGCACGAGATGGTATACCACATGGAAATATTCAGCGAAGTGCCAATGCTCCTAATTGCTCATATTTCTCTAATTGGGTGTCTATCGATGATGCAATGACTTGGGATATTCAGGTTGGTACCAGTGGGAGTTATGAAGCCATACTATATTACACATGCTCAGAGGTTGATGTTGGATCTACTATAGAAATAACTTTTGAAAAACAAAGCCTAAAAGGCCAAGTGATGATAGCTCATGATCCGCCTTTGATAGGTGAAAAAAACGATCGTTATCCACGTCGTGGTGAATCTTACGTCAAAGATTTTAAGCCATTAAGCTTGGGAAAAATTGAACTCCCAGCTGGCCACGGAAGGCTGACGCTTCGAGCTCTCGAAGTGACCGGTTCTCAGGTAATGGACCTGCGAAGAATTGTGTTAAACAGACTAGAAGGATAGGCAAGGCTCCAATCGATCCAAGTTAGTCAAAATTTAAAATCAAGTGTTTCGAATCCGAGCAGATCACAACAATGATCAAAATACAGCAACTGGCTCAACGTCAGCCCAAAAACTTGAATCACTACTAGTTGTAACATCTACGGGCGCATATAATATTTAAATTTGCACACTCGAAAAAATCTGTCCAGACTAAGATTTAGTGAGTGTCTTCATAGCATCTTTGTAGATTTGGGTATAGAATCGGTCTCGAGGAACACAACCGGAAGGGAACTGGTGTAGTGGATGCTCTTTAGCTCGCATTAAGGCTGTACAGTAACTAATGGCGACGCAAGATTTTTTCTTGGCCATTTGTCCTGACTCCATTAGATCTTTTACATAGTCAGGATAGGCCATTGAACCACGACCTACCGCTACGAAAGTTACTTTTCCATCTTGAGCATTCGCTTCACCTGCATTGGCAACGTAGTTTTGTAACCAACTATATCCAGTACCAACGATTGGTAAATCCGGGCAGGACTGCTGTATTTGAGCAGTCAACTGGAAATGGCGATCAACACCAACTAATGGATGCTCAGGCGTCTCGTAGCCGTCTACGGGAGGTCGTTCAAAAGGACGACCAATATGTGGATTGTAATAAGGACTACCCATCGATACATTGACCAAGCTAACCCCCCATTCTTTCATCAAGCTAATGAGTTTGATTGGTTCTTCAAGATCAGGGGATGGCGGATTTTCTTCGTCTACACCAAACCCGTAAGGATAAGGTGCCATAGCTTCTCTTGGTATACCAATATTGGTATCTTGGTTGGGCATGTACGCCACACCATCATAGACGTTAAGTCGACTAGACAAGATTAATTCTGGCCCAATCTCAGACTGAATTTTGCCAATAATATTACGGATGAAGCGAGTTCGGTTTTCAAAACTACCACCATATCTACCTGTCCGAGTCTTAGCCGCCAAAAGCTCATTCAGAAGGTATGTGTGACATTGCTTAAGATCAATAAAATCAAAACCAATTTGATGAGCTAATTTAGCTGCTTCTACGTAACAGTCTTCAAGTTTCTCTAATTCATCATCTGATAATACTGGATAGTCTTCAGGAATCGGAACCTTTCTCTTTTTATCAATCAAGGTTACTTTATCTACTACCGGATGTCGAAACGCGATCAAAGGCCGTTTGTAGCTGTACCGGCCAGAATGAGTCAATTGCAAACCAGCGAAGATTTCTTCGTTAGCTCCGAAAATTTCACGGTGACTATCCCGGGTCATTGTCAGCATTTTCCCAATTGCATCAGCAGTATGGGTATTTATCTCTAATTGACGACTATTAGCTTTGGCTTCTGGTAAGATTGACGTTGCCTCTCCCCAAATCAGCTTGGCACCACCAGAACCGAAACGCAACCAGCGACGAATGGTTAATTCGCTAGGTTTTCCATCTAAGGTGGCGTCGCAGCCTTCCATCGGATGAATACCGAAAGCGTTACCAACAGTTTTATGACCAACTCGAACCGGCTGAAGTAACTGATCTACCTGATCAGCCAAGCGAATATCTAGCCCCAAATCTGCAATTTCTCGACGAAGTTCGTCAAGATTCCGATAGCGAAAATATTTTTTTTTGACAGCCATGGGCCGGAGTCTTTTGTAATCTACAATCCTAAATCTGTTCTTACTTGATCAACGTCAATTGCACATCGAAAACCAATTCCAGGCGAACGAGTTTCAGGTGGAGCGTGCAAACGTCGAGCAGATCGGACATCTAGCTCTTTCATCCGCCATTCATTCCACATTCCCCCCCTATGTACTCGGTGTTCAATGCCACCAGTGTAGGTAACTCGACCGTCAGGTGTAAACCGGCTACCAGCACTAGTTTTCGTTGGGTTATTGACCGGTGCTTTGGAGTAGTAACCAACATCATAGAGATCTGCTACCCATTCTGAGGCATTTCCAGCCATATCATAAGCTTCATACGGACTAGATCCATCATTTGGACCTGGCCCATATAAACCAACAATAGTAGGTCGGTCGTTGGTTCGCTTGAAATTAAGGCGGTTTTCAAGCACCGCATTACCCCAAGGATAAATTTGCACACACTTGACAGCATCTCGCAAAATAGCCTCATCCCATAACGTGGCATCCGTAGGGATATTCAATTCTTCGGCCCGTTCCCAATCCCAGCAAGCAGCTTTCTCCCACTCAGCTTCGGTCGGGAGTCGTTTGCCAAGCCAACGTGCATAGTCAGTTGCATCATCCCAACTAACACCAACGATCGGTTGTCTAGGATGATTAAACTTTGGGTCCCTCCAAAAACGTGGGCTAGTGCCACCTTGCTCTTTCAGATACTTATTATAGGCCTCATTAGTCACTTCGTGGCGATCGATATAGAAATCCCGAACAGTAACTTTGTGTTGAGGCATTTCATCCCAAAAATTCATCGAATACCCACTGGCTATACGATCAGACATGCTCTTTGATGTGCCCATTAAAAACGTACCCGCTGGGACTAGTACCATCTCGGCATTTTTTCTACTTGCCACTACCCACTGGCCAGAAACTTCATCTTTTCGAATCAGTTTAGGAAGTTTCGTCAGTACTCCTCCATTTGAATTTCCATCTGAATTACTCTGTTGTTGACCACCACAAGATACTAGGAGAAATGTAAAAAGAGTGCAAACTAACCAAGTTGTATGAGGCCAGATTTTATGGGTCCAATATTGGCGGTTCATAGTGGGTCGACTGAATCCACTAACATAATTGTGAGCCTGATTGTTCATGCCTTCCTCTGATTAAGATCAGCGACGGTATTGCCTGTTATTGCCCGTCTCTTTGAGTTCGTGATATTATAGCAGATCGTTTGGATCATTGCATTAACTAAATATTTTCACCTGAAGAATTCAGGAGCCCATAGTTGTCTGCTAAACATTTGAACCTCAATATCGATTTAAAAAGTGAATTAAGACGCAAAATTTTGCAGAAATATCAAGTGGCAGACCAAAAAATTAATACCCCAGCAGGTGGACTTAAAATGATGGTGGTCGAAGAACCTGCTCAACTGTTGGAAAATTTCAAAACAGACCAGATTTCTACATTCCCTTATTGGGCAACAATTTGGAGCTCGAGTTTAGGATTAGCTTACCATTTGGCAACTTACGATAATATCAGTGGTGCGTCAGTGTTGGATCTTGGATGTGGCATGGGTCTTGCTGGGATAATCGCCTGTCAGCAGGGAGCTAGACTCGTTTTTGCTGACTGGGTATCAGAGTCTTTATTGTTTGCTCAATACAACACTTTAAGAAACGGTTACGACGGGACTTACGTTCAAATGGACTGGTCATCTTCTTGCTTTTTGCCGAGGAAATTCTCGGTTATTCTCGCGGCGGATATTCTGTATGAGACAGACAGTTGGCAACCGATTATATCTTTTATCAAGTTACATTTAGCAGATGGTGGTCGAGCATTTTTTTCCGAGCCTGGTCGTACCAATGCGAAGAACTTTCCTGCTTGCTTAGCCGATGCAGGCTTCCATACTGTTCGCTATAGATACCCAATAACCTTCGAAGGCCGAACGACAAAAATTTGGGTCTACGAAGCTCAATACAATGTTTGAAATAATTTTTATCCTTCTGGAGGAAGCAAATGACCGCATATTTGCAGTTTTTGTGTAATCAAGTGACAAAATGGGAAATGAACAGATTACCCATCTGGTGCTTATTGTTCTTGTTGTCAGTGTGGTCTGGGTGTGGTGGTAGTAGTGTAGGTAATACCGTTGGCAGTCAAGAAGAAGAAATTAGTGGTGGATTGAATGTGAAAATTGAGACCGATCACACTACTATTTCACCCGGTGAGACTATTGATCTAGCAGTTAAATTTGATCCACCGGCTAATACACAGGTACGAATTGCTTGGATCAATGTTACTGGATATGGGAAACTAGGAGAAGAAAACGACCTTCCGAATGTTTCGTGGGCAGCCCCTAAAGGGCTCAATTCTCTAGAGAGCATAGAGGTAATTCATGTTGTAGTAACTGGCATCAAGCGTGCTGTTTCTGATGATGGTTTAGATGCTAGAACACAAATTTTAACCGAAACTAAGACAGTTTTGTTGACTGTTACTGGAGTTTAATTGATAGCTAGTTGCTATTTGTATCAATAAGGTGGAATATGTGCCGACCTGATCTATTTTCTAGAATATTGAACCTTCGCTTATCGAAACATTGGCCGCATTTGGCGTGTGCTACGATATTATTTTTAATCGTAGGGCAAGTTCATAGTAGAGGCGCTTGGTATCGAGTACGTAGTGGTGACACTATTAGTCATATTGCTCAAAAATATCGAGTTTCTCAAGAGTCAATCATTAATGCCAACCGGATTCGTAATGACCGACGACTCTATATCGACAAAAAGATATTTATTCCTAATGCCAATCCTATTCTAAAAACCGACGGTCTCTGGTATCAAGTTAGACGAGGTGATACTGTATCCGAGATCGCAGTCAGTCATAAAACGACGGTAGGCAAACTAGTTTTGGCTAATAATTTACAATCTGCTGACCATCTGCCAGCAGGTCAAAAAATCCTGATTCCGGATCAATCTAACATTCATTTTCGTAACCCGATGAAGATTCCTCTGGTAGTGACTTCTAAGTATGGTTACCGAAAGCACCCTATTTCTCGAATGCGTAAGTTTCACCATGGAATAGACTTTCGAGCCAGAAAAGGTACCCGTACCTATGCTTGTAGAGATGGAAAAGTAGTAAGAGCTGGTTGGGATCCGGGTTATGGAAACATTGTGGTTGTTGAACATTCAGGTGGCTATAAAACGGCCTACGGACATCTTTCAATTATCTACGTAAAAGTTGGGCAAAAGGTCAAAAAAGGACATGTTCTAGCACTAACGGGTAATAGTGGTTATTCTACAGGTCCACATTTGCATTTTGAAATTCGGCGTTACAATAAGAGCGTCGACCCACGTCGTTATATAAAACTGGGTTCCTAAATTATTTAGACTACCAGAGAATTAGGATGAGACCAAACCAAAATGAAAACTATTTGACGAGCATTTTCCTTGTCATTACTGCCTGTTGTATACTTCTATTCGGTCAAGTATCAGCTGAAGTCTCGTTAGATGCGCGTTCAATTGGTTTAGGTGGACAATTAGCTAGTAGCTCATACGGAGCCAGTGGCCTATTTAACAATCCTGCTACTGTAGCTTTACTGGGCCAGTCCGATTTTAGTTATGATTTCTCTCAAACTGCACTTGCTTTTACATCTCCTATACAAATTGAAGGCCAGAGACCATTTTCTCTTGCCACAGTGGGTATTGGGCTAACAGATTTATTGGCTTATGACCGTTTTTTTTCTTCTAGTCGTAAGAATCCTATCGGTATGCAGATGTGGGGCGATAATCAACTTATGTTGACAATAGCCCGATCTGTAGGGGCCAAAGTTCAAATCGGCGCTAATTTCGGCATTCGCCAACACCTTCATCTAAAACCTGACCGATCCATTGCACGTTCCTTTGTCTATCCTTACGATATTGGATTGATTTTACGACCCAATCCTAAAGTATCGGTAGGGTTGGTTTATCATTATCTTGGCCTCAGTTCAGTATACGATAATCCTAATGTTAAGAACGAACTATTGATTGATAGTCAGGTACCACTAAGAGTTGGTCAGTCCGTTGATGGGAGTAGTAATCTCCAAATTGATACCTTTTGGTATACGCGCCAACCCAAAGATGGATTGCAAGTGAATATTAGGAGTGGTTTAGATATCCGTACCAATATCGCTAACGATTGGCAATGCCGCTTAGGTGCTGAGATTGGCCAGTATGGTTTATGGATCAGAAGCGGATTTGCTCTACAATTATTGGGAACATCGATTACACCTCAACCTCGTTTAAGTTGGAGAATTGGTGCTTCAATCGAACAATTCGATACAGCCTTACATTATGCCTATCAGTATGACGAACAAGACTTTAGGCATTATCTGTCGCTCAATTTCGCCATAGGCCAGTTCATACATCGGAATGTAATCACAAAAACAGAAAAATCAACAAACAAGAGAGAGTTTCGGATATCAAACACCGATCGGCTTGCACCTCGAAATGACAAAAAAAACGATGAGTTAACCCAAAATGAGGTAATGCTCACACAAACTTCATCTAGGACAGAACGGATAGCAACGGAGTTCCAAATCCCAGTAGAATATCTGATGGCTCTAATTAAAATGGAATCGAGCTTTCAACCAAGTGCCATTTCCAAAAGTGGTGCGGTCGGGTTGGGACAACTAATGGCACCCACAGCAAGAGATCTTGGTTTGATAGTGCCTGAGTACAACGATCCTTTATCCCCAACCATTGACCCTAAAGTAGATCAACGGTTCGATGCTAGAAGAAATCTAGAGGCCAGTGCGAAGTACTTACGCCAAATGCTAAATCGGTATGATGGTAATTACGCCTTAGCGTTAGCGGCCTACAATGCTGGACCTGGACGGGTCAAACATGATATCCCTCTGATTCGTGAGACCGAGCGTTACGTTGGAAAAGTACTCAACACTTATTATCAATATAAAGCCAATCTTAGCTTAAGAAATACGGATTTAAATAAACTAGATCAACAACTAGAATAAGCTAAACCATCTAACTTATTTCCAATTGAACGTTTTTATTCTTGTATTAACAAATAAAGAGAAAGCTTTAGCGCCTCGATTCATTTTTCGCTGTATTGCGATCCAAAAAATTTAATAAGTAGACTTAATCAAGCCCCAGTTAGTGGAAAGTTTATCCTTGTGATCGATGGCTAAAACCGATGCTAGTCCGTTGTTCATAACCAATTCAATCTGCTTTTTCGTTAGTGCAATGCTAAAGATGGCAACTTCATCGAATGAGCCATGCATGAAAGCATGGTGCGCCAAAAAATCGCCCATTACAACTTCCTGCCCTTCACCATCGGTATCCATAGGATTAGCTGCGCCGTTCTTCCCATTTAATTTTCCATCAACGTAGATTTGGTGGTCTTGAACGTCTTTAGATCCTTTGGGAAAAACAATAGCATGGTGATGCCAGTTGCCGTCGCAAACGTCATCTCCCCCCCAATTATTGCCACCGGCGTTTTCTACTCGAAGCCAGCATATTGCACCAGCCACATGGGCCCTCACATAATACTTTCTGGTTGGTTCGACTACTCCCCACTTAACCCAAGAATGTTCTCGTGTACTAGCACTCTTGAACCAATACAAAATGGTTCTCGGATTTTTCCCACTAATACCGTGATAATTTCTGACTATCAAGTTATCGTCCTTGCCATCGTAAATCAAACCTTGTCCAAACTTTCCAGGTCCGTACTTAACACCACCTTCCAAGGAGCCATTTCTCTTGTTAGGAGATGCATCCTTTGCTAACTTACCTCTTCCTTCTTCAAAAAGATATGATACTTCTACCGTACCCAAATCAATTACCGCCGAGAAACTCAAACAGAAAGGTAACAAAAGAATATTAATGATCACTAACTGACAAATTCGATTTTTCATGTCTCTTACTCTCAATTTATAAACATTGTCACGGTCAGGCAGGCAAACACATTTGGTACAATTTTATTTATTCCTAGTATCAGGATCTTCGCAAAATTGACTTGCTAGATGCAGGTCTCTGGGGCTCAATCTAGACAAATATTTAAAATACTCAATGAATAAACAGGTATTACCTTTCGACTTCTTAGGAGACCTGATGAAATATTTAGAAAATTTATCTTATTTATTCCCATATATCTACCCCTAACAACTTTCGTCCTAAGGAAGTTAATTGAGCCGTTTGACAATTGTGGTGCTCCCAATCTCTAGGGTCTCCTGGCCAACCTGAGGTCGGTCGACGCTGACGCCAGGCTTCAATACGCTCTACACACCTTTGTTGGAACAAAGGTGTATTTTTATTAATCGGTGACATAGTAATGTATTGTGCTAAACGTGGTTGCGTCGCTGTATTATGACCGTTACCGTGGGCTAGTAAACGATGCCAAATTAGCAAATCACCAGCTTGTCCTGCAATTGATTTGACATCCAATCCATTCAGGTCAGGAACTCTTGGGTTACGGTCAACTGGTTGACTCTTGACCCAATCATAGAAAGTATGATGAAATCCGGGAACGCACTGAAATCCACCTTGATTTTCGGCTGTATCAGTCAAGTAAAGAACGCCCTGCACACCAAACGGAATTGGTTTCTGAGAGGTATCGACATCCCAATGTATCATACCGTAATTGTTCCATTCTGGATTTTGTGAACGAGTAGGTGGTTTCATGTTAGCACGATCTAGTGAAACCCAGAGTTTTTCAGTTTGCCAAATCTGAGCGAAAGCTTGATGAATACGTGGGTATTGGCGATTGTCCCAGAGCGACTGGTGCTGGTAAATTTCGACCATTCCAGCTTGAGAAATAGGAGAATCCGGATATTGCGAACTACGTGGCGTTTTGGCGTACCAATTTTCTTGATCACTGGGATCAATTTCCAAGAAAGACCAGATGGCTTCAATTACAGCAGTTAAATTTTCTTCTGGAACTGCATTCTTTACCACTACATATCCATTTTCTTCCCAGAAACACAGTTGCTCTTCGCTAAGTACTTTTTCTTTTTGCACAAATAAACCTATTCTTGAACTATTGGTTCCGGTGATTGTACGCCGTTTTTTTGAGTGCGTCAACGCTGCTTTTTAATATTTGCTCCCTTGTATAATTCGCTTTATTGTAATAGGATACTGAGGTTAAGCTTGCATAGGCCAGTTTGTTACCAACAAAGTACTCAGAGCTAAATTGAATAAAGATTACATTTCATCTGCAGAAAGAGAATTCCTTATTCAAGAGTAACTGATTACTCTATTGTATGTTACTTGATTTGCTTTATCAGTGACAAACATCATACTGAAATCGGTTGTTGTTTGATTATAAAAGATTTATATCTAATTGCCTAAAAGAGATTACAGGTAAGTAATCTGTAGGGATGTTCAAACCTGATACCGTCCCGATAGTTTGATTAGGTATGACACAATTATGATTGTGTCATATTAATATAAGGAAGAGACGTAATTTCACACTAAGCGATGAAATCATAGAGAGATTGGAGTACCAAGTGAATAATCGATTAAATGTTGTATTCGGGACAATAATTTTTATTTTTACAACCATATTTTATTTAGGCTGTGGAAACACTAATGACAATCAAAACAAGAAGCCAAAAGCAAACCCGAAATCACAACTTCCTATTGATATTCCACGTCAAGAAGTTTTTGTCCTAGACCAAATTTTTCGTTACAGCGTAGTCGAGAACTTTAATTTGTGGATGCCAGGACCACCGAGCCCAACCAGACAAGGTCTGATTATGGACACACTCTGGTATATTGACCAAGAAACAGGAGAACAAATTAATGCTTTAGCAATCGAACCTCCGATTTACAGTGAAGATTTTCGAAAAATGACTGTCAAGCTACGTCCCGGTGTATATTGGAGCGATGGTGTAGAGTTTAGTGCGGAAGACTTAGTTTTTACCGTTAACAATTTAAAATCGAACTTGGGTATGAATTGGTCCACAGAGCTAGATTTGTTCGTTGAGAAAGCTAACAAATTAGATAAATATACTGCTGTCTTCGAATTAAAGATTCCCAACCCCCGCTTTCACTACTATTTTGAAGTTAGGTATAACGCAATATGGATGCAACCCAAGCATATTTGGCAAAACGTTGAAGATCCAATGACATTTAGGTTTAATAATCCATTGGTTTCTCTGGGAGCCTATGAATATGCTGATTCCGATCCCTCCGGATACTGGGAGTTATTTAAACGTCGCGAGGACTGGAAAAGAACTACTGCGGGAATATTGACAGGAAAATCCGGCCCTCCCTACATTATGAGTATTTTTTACGGTGGTAGTGAACGTAAGGCTATGGCGATGGGCCGACACGAGCTAGATCTTTTTATGAATGTTGACTATGAGGCTTTTCAATCCGTTCTTCGAAAGACTCCTAAAGCTCGTTCTTGGTACAAATCCTTTCCTTGGGCATACCCAAACGAATTGACCTGTAGGTATTTTGGTTTCAATTTAGGTCAAGAGACTATACTAGAAAATAAGGAGGTTCGATGGGCCTTGACCTTAGCATTAGATATCGTAGATCTACAAACGGAATATATCGGTGGTGTTGCTCGTGTGACAGCACTTCCTCAGCCAGCTACCCCCAAACTGATGGATTTGTATCATGATCCCATGGAAAGTTGGTTAAAATCATTCCAGATTGAGATTGAGGACGGAGAGTTATATCATCCATATGATGATACCATCCCAGAACAAATTGCTAAATGGGCTAGGAAACAAGGCTATACTGTACCTACTGACGCTAAAGAATTAAGATTAATGTTTGGTACCGGTTGGTGGAAGCATGATCCAAAAGTGGCGGAAAGGTTATTACTGAAAAATGGCTTTGCTCGTAACTCTGATGGTCAATGGCTAAAACCAGACGGTAAATTGTGGACGGTCAGCATGATCGTAGCTCCAGATGAAGTAGACATTTATCGATTAGCTATTGGTGCCCAAGACCAATGGGCTGAATTTGGCCTCAAGTTGGAGTTAGAAACGTTACAGCGCGATCCATACAGCACACGCGAATACATGGGTGAATTCGAATCTACTTCCAGTTGGGGCAATGCCAGTGCTGGAGATGTAACAGGTGATAAATGGCAGGCGATTTTTGGCCTACACTCTCGTTTTTATACCCCGGTCGGCAAATCCACAGCCGGTAACGGTAGTAGTAATATTTTACGAATAAAATCAAAACAAATGGACCATATCATAGATGAATTAGATCAACTCCACCCTGAAGATCCTCGCTCGATAGAACTGGGTCAATCATTTATGAAATTGTGGCTTGCGAATATGTACTCAATCGTCACCATAAGCTTTAAGAAATTCGTAACTATTGACGAGCATTACTGGACTGGCTTTCCAACTAGTGAAAATCCGTTTACTCAACCGCTTTATTGGTTTGGTGGTGGGAGATTTACCTTACAACACCTCACACCAATCGATCCTGAAACGGCAAGTGAATAGCCTGCAAATATGTTCAAGAGTTATTTGATACCTCGAATTAGTCAATGGGGTATTACAATCTTCATTGGTATCACTGTTACTTTCATTATTCCCAGAATGATTCCTGGTGATCCAGTTGAAAGGACTCTTAGTTCTTTGGGTAGTTTGCAGACACTAGATCCTAGAGCTGTAGAAAATCTAAAGGAAGTTTTAGCTGATCTATACGGTTTAGGTGGAACCCAACTAGACCAGTATATCAACTTTTGGAAACGGTTAGTAAGAGGAGACCTTGGCCCATCGCTAAGTTCTTTTCCTACACCAGTTACTGAAATTATTGCTAAAGGATTACCGTGGACAGTGGGATTACTGACGACTTCTACTTTGATCTCTTGGTTACTTGGTGTAATTCTTGGTACTTTGGCTGGTTACTCTCCGTCAAGTGTAAAGTGGCAAATTATTGACAAGGTATTTATCTCAATTTATCCTATTCCGCATTACATACTAGCCCTGATTTTAGTAATGATTTTTTCTTACTATTTTCCTATTTTTCCACTAGTAGGTGGAGCCTCAGGAAAACCCGCATTAAGTTGGGCATATATCAGCAGTATTTTTGAGCACAGTCTATTACCTGCTACTTCATTGATTTTCCTCTCAACTGCATTTCGATTTATCATGGCTAAGGCCTTAACCACTACCGTTATTGGCAGCGATTACGTCAAATACGCCGAAACTGCAGGTTTGGAAAAGTGGAGAATCGTCCTTTTTTACATCACAAGGAATACCATGCTACCTCAGATAACTGATTTAGGGCTTTCTCTGGGATCTGTCTTTGGTGGTGCATTGATCATCGAGATTGTTTTTAGTTACCCTGGGATTGGGTATTCCCTGTATATGGGAGTCTTTCAGGCAGATTTTAATTTAATTCTAGGTATAACTATTTTTTCAATTGTTGGTATTGCTACTGCAGCTCTACTGGTTGACTTGAGTTATCCTTTTTTAGATCCAAGGGTTCGTTACAAATAGTTACTCAACCTCATATACCAAATGAAAATAATCACTGAGCTTTTTAAATTTCATCTTGCATTCCGTATTGGCATTACAATTTTAATTGGCATCCTGTTGCTAGTTTTACTGTCTTTTGTTTCACCTTATGAAGCTAGTGAGCGTCGTGTGACGCCAAAAAATCTTGCACCTTCGCTCGAGCATCTCTTGGGAACTACTGCTTTGGGTCAGGATGTTTTCTGGTTACTAACCTTTTCTATTCGCAATTCGCTTATTATTGCGGGCTTAGCCGTCTTGATTGGCAGATCTATGGCGGTTCTAATTGGCTCATTATCTGGTTATTTGGGTGGTGTTATCGATAGGGTATTACAGTCTATCGTTGACAGTTTTATTGTGATTCCTCGTTTGCCGCTACTAATTTTAATCTCTGTAATCATAAAGGGAGGACTAGGGGTGTGGGGTTTAGCTATTCTTCTTGGCTTTCTGGATATTTTTTGGCCGTCCAAGAGGTATCGATCTCAAATATTGACTTTGCGTGAACGGGAGTTTACTCACACAGCTGTCTTTTCAGGTATGAACACTTTTTCTGTTATATTGAAAGAACACTTTCCTTTTTTCATTCCCTATCTGTTGGCTGATGCCGTTAGTGGTTTCCTGTGGGCTATCGGAATGGAAATTACCTTAGCGATCCTCGGTTTGTGTGACCTAACTAGGCCTACCATTGGAACCATGATTTATTGGGGCAACTACTATCAAGCGCTATTATCTCAGAGACTATGGGTATTGGCGGCCCCAGTCATCAGTTCAATATTTATCGTCGTTGCCTTTTATTTAATTTCAGAGAGCCTAAGCGAATATCTAGATCCCCGGACACGACTCAAGCGACTAGGAGTAAATTAACAAGGGATATTAATGTCAGTTTTAATAGAAGCCAAGGATCTTCAGGCCCACTATATTACTCAATCATACGGGGTCCAACGAACAGTTAAAGCTGTTGATGGTATTAGTCTTCAGATAAAAGAGGGAGAAATTCTAAGCATTGCTGGCGAATCTGGCTGCGGAAAATCAACTCTACTAAAAACCCTTCTGGGTTCAGTTGAGCCGCCACTGCGTATTATCGAAGGAAATATACAATACAATTTTTCACAGCAAAAATTCGATCTGTCTTCGACGTCTGCTGACAATTTGAGAAAAATTCGCTGGTCCCTAATATCTTATATCCCGCAAGGGTCAATGCAAGTTCTAAACCCTGTACGAAAAATCGTCGATACATTTCACGATTTCATATCTACCCACAAAAAAATCAATAAGAACGCCACTAAGAGGCTCGCCCAAGATTATCTAAATCAGTTGGGGTTATCGTCGGACATCATGAACGTTTACCCGCATCAATTATCAGGAGGAATGAGGCAAAGAGTAACCATTGCTTTGGCCACCGTACTTTCACCCAAACTGGTATTCGCCGACGAACCAACCACCGCATTAGATGTTCTGGTCCAACGTGGTGTGGTCCAATTATTAAAAGAAATACAACAACGTGAGGGGAACACGCTAGTGTTGGTTTCTCACGACATGGGGGTACATGCTAATTTAGCAGACCGAATTGCCATTTTGTATGCTGGAAAGCTCGTTGAAATTGGCGATGCCAAATCTGTTTTCAAAAAACCCAAACATCCTTATACCCAATACTTGATCGAATCCTTACCTCGGCTCGGTGATAGGTCGGAGAGGATCAGTATTCCTGGCAGGCCACCGGCACTTGACCAACCTCCTACTGGTTGTCGATTCCATCCCCGTTGCCCCCACGTTCAGGATAAATGTAAGGAAGAGGTCCCACCTTTAATTGCGATGGGAAATGGGCAAGAGGTAGCTTGTTTCTTAGCGGAAGACAAAATCCAATATGACTCTCAACGATAGCCACTCGAAGTCTTCAATATTATTATCGGTTGACAAATTAACTAAGATTTTCAAAATCCAGCAAGGGCTTTCTAGCGTTGAATTAACAGCCGTTGATGGGGCTAATTTTTCAATTCGATCCGACAAACCAGAAATTTTTGTTCTAGCTGGTGAGAGCGGTAGTGGGAAAACTACTATCGCTCGTATGATTTTAGGATTAGTAGAGCCTACCAGCGGAACAATTCTTTATCAAGGACGAGACATTACTAAGTTAAGCCAACGGGAGAAAAAGTCTTGGTATTTCAGGCAAGTCCAGCCTATTTTTCAGAACCCTTTCGCGACTTTTAGTCCCCTAAAAAAGATAGAAACTTATCTATTTGAAACAGCTCTGAACTATCATATAGTTGACAAGATTCGACTACATTCCTACGTTAGTGAAGTCCTCAATTCTGTTGGTCTCTCCTTAGCAGAAATTAGCGGGAGATATCCAAACGAGTTATCAGGCGGCCAAGCTCAACGGGTATCGATTGCTAGAGCATTGATTACTAACCCTACATTATTAGTAGCCGATGAACCTGTTTCTATGGTTGACGCTTCACTGCGAATGTCGATTGTTAATCTATTTAGAGAACTTCGGGATAAAAAAGGTGTTACCATTTTGTATATCACGCACGATTTAGCGACAGCTTACTATGCCGCAGACCGAATTGCCGTTATGCTATCCGGATGGATTATAGAATCTGGTTCTGTTGAGCAAGTATTAGGCGATCCCCAACATCCATATACACAAAATCTGAAACAATCTATTCCCACTCCAGATCCTGATAAAAAGTGGAATGAACTGATCCGTCTCGAATCTATTGATACTGATAGCATACAAAGTGGAGGTTGTAAGTATGTCGGTCGATGTAGTCGGGAAACCGATCTTTGTCGAACAAAAATCCCAATAGATTTTAATGACAATGGTCGATACGTAAAATGCCTACTACCAGATGTGCGTGTTAATGGTATAACTGAGGTTATTAACTAAAACAATATGGCCATTGGGCTAAATTTCAGTATCTTATAGATACCAAAGAGAGATCGTAAGTTAGCCAGATACAAGTTGAAATGAGAATCGATATTATTTGAATGAAATGCTGCATCACATAACACAACAGCCAATGTAAACTCTTCAATAATGAATACCGAGTCAATAGTAATAGATTGACTCAAAAAATGACTGTTATAAATATTCAAATACCTTAATGAACTACTCTTATTTTAGTTTCTAGTCTTGCTTGTGGCTTGTATTTGGCTCAGCACCGTTTGCTTCATTTCTGAGACCGAATTTTCTGCTGAAAGGACCACATCAGCGAATCGACGACTAGGTAAGACCCATTCTATGTACATTGGTCGCGTTGTAGCAAGGTACTGATTGATCACGGTTTGTAGGCTCCGTTTTCGTTCAGATTTATCTCGTAATAAACGACGTATAAAACGAATATCATCTGATAAATCGATAAAAATCTTCAAGTCGAGCATCTGGCGAACTTCACTCAAAACGAGCGTATGTAACCCCTCGATGAAAATCGTTGGCCTATTTACGATTTTTCTGGTTGATTTTGACCGGCGATGAGTTGCCAAATTGTAGATAGGTGCATTCACATTTCGCCCTTTTTTCAACTGCTGTAGATGATTAATCAATAAATATTGGTCTAGTGCAGAGGGATGATCAAAGTTAATTGATCCATCATCCAATTTTGGTTGTTTACAGATGTCATGGTAATACCAGTCTAGACAAAACATACTGGTTTGGTTAGTGCCCAAATGGGAATTCAAAGACTTAGCTAATGTACTCTTACCACTCCCACTCCCACCAGCTAGACCAATGAAGAAAGGCTTAATCATGAATTGCTCACCATTACTAACACGTATTTTTACAGAGATGGAATAGTACTACCTATCATCTAGCATTCTAAGCTAATTAGCAAAATTATTCAATTTGATATAGTATAGGGTCAGAAAAATGGAGTAAATTGCTTAGACTGATATACCACAAGTTAGAAAGGTACATGATTTCTAATTCGATACTATGACTTTAACTGAACAATATGCTAAACGGGGTTTTTGTGTGTTGCCGGGTTCAGCCATCGGCCGGAAATTTATCGAGGACGCACGAAAAGGTATGTTGGCTGTAAGAGATGGAATCTTCGACACTGGGTCTCAACCTTCCTCTCACCCTGGTTTCGATCATACCAAGTTGTGCAAAATTAACGATGCTCACTTAGCCAACCACGCTCTTTATACGATGCTCGTTGATTCTAAACTTGGCGAAAGTATTGCCAATATAACAGGATCTAAAATGGTACAAGTGTGGGCTAGCCAATTACTCATTAAACCACCTAGATCAGGAAGTTCAGGTCGTGTTGGCTGGCATCAAGATCGTCAATACTGGCAATTTTGGCAGAAAAGTGAAGGACTCTTCACTGCTTGGATTGCATTAAGTGATGTCAGTGAAGAATCCGGACCGCTTCAATTCGTGCCTGGCTCTCACAAATGGGGTTTCTTAGGAGAGGGAGATTTTTTTAGTTCTGACCAGGACACACTTCGGACAAGTATACAAACAGTAGTAGAAGAAAAGTGGGAAGAAACTTCTGTTCCTTTACCGATGGGTAGTGTCAGTCTTCATAATTGTTTGACATACCACGGCAGTCAAGAAAATATTTCGGATAAATCAAGATGGAGTTTTGCTGTTCACCTTCGTGATGAACGAGCCGATCCAATTCGGAGTACTAATAATTATTACATTTCACATTTAGAAGATATGAAATACAGTCCAGTAATTTTTCAATGACTAGCATAGTTCGTAGCCTTTTCACCTCAAAAATTACAGCATTTGACCCTATTCACTAGATTTTCACTCGTTTTGAGGTGAAATTTACTTTTTCTTGCAGATCCAGATAGGTCAGTATACATTATTCAATTTATGTAGTTGTTCCTATTGACTCTTAGAACAAATTGGTCCAGACTATTGAGGTTGAAATGACTAAGATATCAGAAGCAGTCAGAGCTAAGCGTAAAATTTAGAAGTATCAGAGAGAATAAATATTGAAAACAAAACCCATTCTATACGAATCTCACATGCATACACCTCTCTGTCAGCATGCACGTGGTTTACCACAAGAATATGCAGCGGTAGCAGAAAAACGAGGATTGAAAGGTATCATAGTTACTTGTCACAATCCTGTTGAAAATTGGGGACCAAATGTCCGTATGACTATCCAACAATTTGAAGACTATATTGATATGGTGGACTTAGCTCGAAGAGAGTGGGAAGGTCGAATTGACATCCGTCTAGGATTGGAAAGCGATTATGCTCCGGGTATGGAGTCTTGGTTGGAAGATCTACACGACCGAGCGGAGTTACATCATGTGCTTGGTTCGGTCCACCCTCACCTAGTGGAGTATCAAGATCGTTATTTTACAGGTAACATAAGAGATTTCCAGAAGACATATTTTCATCATCTGGCATTAGCTGCCGAAACTGGTTTGTTTGACACCTTATCTCACCCTGACTTAGTTAAAAATGTAGCGCCAAATGATTGGGATTTAGAACCATTGAAAGATCATATTCTCTCCGTCCTAGACAGAATCGCTAAAACTGAAACTGCTATGGAACTCAATACCTCGGGCTTGTATAAATCGATACCGGAAATGAATCCTGGATTGTTTATGCTCGAAGAGATGAAAAAGCGACAGATCCCAGTTGTAATCGGGGCTGATGCTCATGATCCGACTAGAGTCGGAGATCAGTTTGAAAAAGGACTGAAAATACTGGCACAGGTCGGCTACCAACAGGTATCCATTTTTCTTGATCGCCAGCGAAAAGATATTAAATTGGACCAGATTAATTTAAATTTAGTCGCTTAAATTATTTAGCTTAATTCTGTCAACTATTCTAATTTATTTAATTATTAGACACATCAGGAAGGTGGAGAATATATGATCACTGATATGGATATTTACCTCTTTGACTTACAAGGATACATACATATTGAAGGCGCTTTAACTGAGAGTGAAATAGATGAACTCAATTCGTGTGCAGATAATATTCCGTCATTGAATCCTGGCCAGTGGTATGGTTATATCCATGGACATACCTATGGAGACAACGACGGTTTAAACTATCAACAGATTTACGAAGCTGGGGAGCCATTCGAAAAATTGATCGACCATCCATCTTGGTTCGATCGAGCAAGGTTTTTTATTGGAGGAGAAGGCTCGTTCGACGAAATGCATGGGCCAATGTTTATTGATGAAAATTTACTCAATTTTCGACAACCAGGACAAGGTATCGGGTTACATAACGGAGGACAACTTGGAATCAGTCGGTGCCAATTTCGTTATATCAATGGTAAATTTCATTGCAATCAAATAAATATCTTGATCGCTTTAACAGATATTGGCCCAGGCGATGGAGGAACAGTCATTGTACCTGGTAGTCATAAAAGTAATTTTGCCAATCCTGATTTTAGTCAATTCAGCATGGGAGCAAAAGGTGAGTGTCCGTCTATGATGAGAGCTGCTACTGAAATACACATGCAAGCCGGGGATGCATTACTCTTTGTTGATTGCTGTACTCATGGTTCAGCCAATAGAACTAACGAAGGGCAACGCCGCGTTATTGTTTACCGATATGGCCCATCTTGGGGTAATTTTCGACATGGTTATCATCCTTCACCCGAGTTGCTGGATAGGTTAACACCTGAACGTCGAAGGATAGTATCGCCACAAACGCCAATACCGAGAACTCCTCAAATATAAAATTTTTAGTCGTTGAATTTCCAGTTTCTGGTGGGATGAACTATTATCAATCCTTGTTTAGTTTTGGATTATAGTAAAAATTATGTTTATTTTTATTGACTAACACGGAAAACCATAACAACCAAGGTTAGTTTTTCCAATTAATCCACACCTGTTAAAGACTAATTCCATCCAATACTGAGTTGAATTAGGCCTAAACTTATTATAATAAAATTCAATTGTGTAGTAGTTACAGTCTTAAGTACGGAAAACAGAAGACTGGTACTCAAGGGGTGTTCAATGAGGCGTTCTCAGTTGGCAATTAACTCTATTTCGACCCAAGATGTTGATTTAGAAATACGTTTGCACGATTACCGAAGAGCGGGATTTGAAAAGGTGGAGTTTTCTCTGTCACAAATAAAAAATAAAATGGCATTAGGCTTCAGCTTAGAACAAATAAAAAAAATGCTACGTCAGTCAGGCTTAACCTGCATTGGCGGTTTTGAAAGTACCATTTCTTGTTTTGATGAATCCAGACAACGGATATTTCATAATCAACAAATTATACAAAATGCGAATATGGTTGCCGAGTTGGGTGGTTCTATTCTGGTGGTTGGGACTGATGGTCCGAGTAAGAAAATAAGCGACCCGCTAAAGCAAATGTCAGAAATCGTGGCTGAAGTGGCGCATAAAATTGAAGATACTGGTGTTACCATCTGTATAGAGTTTAATTGGTCACCGTTTGTTAAGTCATTACGTACGGCAGCTGAAATTGCTCGTGGATCCGGTATGTTAAATGTAGGCGTATTGTTTGATACGGCACACTATTACTGTACACCCACCAAGTTTGATCAGCTTAGCATTGAAAATGTTTCTCTGATTAAGCATGTACACATCAATGATATGAAAGACATACCCGCTGAATTTTGTGACCATAATCGAGATCGAGTCCTTCCTGGCCAAGGATGCTTGGACTTAAGCTCTATCTTAAATCGATTGGAATTACATGGCTATTGTGGGGACTTCTCGATTGAAATGTTTAGCCAAAGATTGTGGAATCTCCCCACTGAAGATGCCGCCAAGGAAATGTACGAGAGCTTGTTACCTTTTTGTTTATGATTTTTTGAACTTCACACATCAACTGAAAAACTCTTTGACAGTTAATTCTATCCGCTACCACAAAGAAATAGGATTTTAAAAACCATAACCAAAGCCAAGTAATAAGCTCAATCCGTCTATCAATCCATCACTTGTTTTTATATTTCCGAATCCTCCTAAACCACAAGTAGCAACAACCCCCCCTTTCTGACCAGCGTCATAATCGGAACCGACATAGACTGCCCCCCCATACGGCCATGCATGTGCCGACAGGTGTGGCCGTAGACGTTGTTTAGTTGTCCCTGGATAGTACCGAATTCCTACCGCTCCCATCCAACCTGCGAGCTTGGTACTGCCAACAAGCAAAGCCAAACGATTACTAATATCAAATTGCATCCCCAAACCTAAAAACGGTGACCCATATGGCAACCCTACTCCCATACCAACCCTACCATTAGTAAAAATACGACGTACTATTGAGTGCTTCGTATTGATTTGTCTCTGACTTGTTTTTTCATTATTTTGAGCAGAAACGATATGTACCGGCAAATAGGATAGGGAAAAAACTATTACTAGCAATATTTTTCTCATAATTCTCCAAATTTTATTCTTCTATTTCTAGTCCCACTTCTGTAATGATCACCAAAAGATGTTTTGAAAATTAATTCTGTAGTTGCTACTCCTCTGTTCAATAGAAAGCTAAACAGTATGTCTAGGTTGGATTGAAAAAATTTCTTATATCCGTCAGGTCAATAATTTAACTGTTTGTAAATATCAAGGCACGTAAAAATATTATTAATCTCATCTGTTCTTACTAAACTTCTATGATCTCTAGTGAAATGAGTATGTTGAAATTCTCGATAAAATCTTCGGCATCATTCAAGACAGTGTTTATTACTAAACATTATACCAACAATCACCGATAAGGAAATAATCGTAAATTATAGGAGTCTTGCCTATCACAATAAAAACAGAAAAATAACCAGCTTCTATTTTCCTACTTACCACTATCACTGTTTGAGCTCTAAGTTTAGATTCATAATAGGTCAGTGATGCATTTTCTCTTCGATTGGATTTTTACTCTGAACACGTAATGTAGAGGTTCTAAGGCCAAATCTCTACGGTTCTCGTTTAGAGACGACAGAGCATGAAACACTGTAAACAAATCAATTAGAAGATATATTGGTTTCAAAAAATGAAATTGGTGTGGTGGAATAAGTTTGAATTTTCTATGCCTTTTTCCATTGGTGAAAATGCAAATAATAAAACCAGTTTTTATTTCACTTTTTTCACCTTCGTCTCTTCTATTAATAAATTGAAGGATTCAGATAATTAGATTATTTTCTTTGCTGACTGAATTATATGAGAGGAGACCAGTGGACCTAAGGGGTGAATACTATGCAATTTGAAATTATTTGCTACGTACCGTCGGGCTAGCGAACAAATCACTCGACCAGTATAAAACACAAATAGTATTCCTAACATTAATCCTCGGGAGTGGTGTTTTTTGAAAAATCAAGCGGTAACAAGCTTATGGGCTAAAAGTTTTATAACCTGACTCAAATTGTCTACAGACTCAAGAAAACAAAACTAGAAATTTAAGGAGATTTACTATGATAAATACTAGCAAGCAGCATGATGTCACACACTATAAAGAACTCATCAGAAACGTAGTTGCAGAAAAGAAAAAACATCAATATCAAAGTATGAATGCGACAGAATGGTCAAAAATAGACGGATTTTATCAAAGACTCATACGGAGTTATCGTAATAAAATAGAATTAGCTCGGGAAAATACGATGTAGAAATAATCCTACCAACAAGAGTTCAAGGTTACCAAGTTTAAAAAATGACTACTGATAAGACAAAGGAGTCTATTGATCTTGATTTTTGGGTCGCTAAATAGCTGAGTCTTCGGCTACGTACGAGTTTAGCCTTTCTGCTCTTGAGAAACACTAATTGAAGAGCGAAATAAGAGAATCTGTTCTATATAGATAGGTCAGTAAGAATCAGGGAAGATAATAAAATTATAAAAACCTCATCAAAGTCTCTAGAGGATCAGTGAGAAATGGATTTCATATCATAGATTAATCTTACACAATTAGTATGGAAAGTTAAAAGCCTGGCAAAATGTTAGAGAATCTCAATTTTAAGATAGAAAGCCCGTGAAAAAGGAAATTTTGGTCGGTTAAGCGCCAAGGGTGTCTAGCAAATAGTTGTTGTTAGTACAAGTAGGATATAAGGTCAGACAGCATTTATTTTCTATTAGGGTTGTTTCCAGTCCTTCTTAGGCCCTGAATGATCCGATGTGTACTCATCCACCAAGTTGGTGGATGAAAATAATTGTTTTTAGCTGTTGGCCAACCTTCCCAATAAGTGGTAATAAACGGGACTAGTTTCCGGGCCTGAGTTATTGGAATTACTACTTGATCATCCATAAAGAGTTTCATGGCCTCGATTACCATAGCCTCAATTTTCGGATCCCCAAGTGGCATAACCCCGATTTTTGCCACAATTTCACTGTATTTATCTGCTCGGCTACCACTCCAGCGTACATGGTTATTACCACTAGGAGACCTTTGGTTAACGGGACGTAGAAATCGGTTAGTGTACCGATTCATCGACAACCAAGGTTCATTAACCGATCCACAAGCATCCCAATCTACCACGGCCTCAAATTTACCAAAAGCTTTATTCTCCTGCCAAGTTGCTCCAGTAATAGCACGATTAGTAGCCAAAATCCCTGCCGATCTTAGTTGTTCGACAATCACATCTCCTACTCGTCGTAGCTCAATTGCCGCTGCATGTGTTTGTATGTTCAGAGAAAGTTCTTCACCTGACTTTTGGTAATATCCGTTGCTTCCGAGTTGCCAACCTTCAGCTTCAATTAGTTGCCGCCCGGCTGAAACGTTACTTTTTGGGTCGATCCAAAGGTCCTGAATAGCATCTATATATGGCTTCATTGCTGGATACTCAACGAAAATTGTTTTGGAAGGAAATGAGGTATCCTCATAAGCGATTTTAACAATCTGCTGTCGATCAATAATCAAGCTAATAGCCTTCCTCATTTTTGGGTTATCCCAAGGAGGAATTGTATGATTGACCGATAGCTGCCTTGGGCAAGGGTCCAGCCATGCATAAGGCATCTCATCTTTCCAGGCTACTATATTAGAATTTTGGGCACGAATACTCTCGAACGCACCCAATGTTATATCAGTAAGACTATCGAGTTCGCTATTCGCCGCCAGTAAAGCCCGATTCTCTTCTACGCCCGTAATTAACCAAATCAAACGTTTAGGCTCGGGCAAGGGTTGGAAGCCTGACTTGGCTCCCCACCAGTCGTCTCGACGATCAAAAACAACCTCGTTCATACTAGTACTGACCAAGCGGTAGGCGCCTGTACCAATTGGCCACCCTTTTTTGGGATCGTAAAACTTGAAAGTAGAAGGATCTTTATCACTCCATATGTGTTCTGGTAAGATGACCATGCTACCACCAACTCGCACCGAAAAATAATCTAATTTGAAACGAGGGTTGGGGCTCTTCAGATAAAATATGATCTTCAGAAGTCCAACCTTTTCAACTCGTTCGACCCACTGTTGCATACTAGCGGAATCTCCAAGAGATTGAGTGTCATCAGCAAGTAGGGTATTAATGGTGAAAATAATATCGTCTGCCGTAAAGGCTTCACCGTCCGACCACTTAACATCAGGTCGAATCGTTAGCGTCCAAACATCAAGTTCTTGATTAGATATAAAGGATTCTCCAATCCAGGACTCAATTTCTGCTGTCTCATAATTCAAAATAAACAAAGGTTCCCACACACACTGATGCATACCAGGTCCTGTTGGTGAGGGGACCAATGGATTGAGATTATGTGGATCAGGAATAACATTACCACCAAGATCAAAAATTACAGTGTCTTTTCTATCAACTTTTGAAATAAGAGTTGAACCTCTATCGGAAGTGGGTAATTTTTCAGCTGGGTCTTCTTTCACACAACCGTGACCTATGATTAACACAAAGATGCCAAGAATTACTAAAACAACCGGAAATCGAATTAATTGAAAAAGGAGCTGTCGCAAGTTGAGCATAAAATCACGTAATCACAGTTTATAAAAGATGGTGAAACTAAAAGTAATAGTGAAGAAACAAATTAGTTCGAGCTATTTCTAGGATAATTAATTATTGTCTTGTAGTCAATCTATGATTTGACATGTTAATTACTCAGATAGAGATAAATCTTATCCTGAGACTAAAGATCGATCAGCCAACCAACCAGTATTGCTGCAGAAAACCCAATACACCCTCCACCTATACAACCAGCGAAAAATGACATAGCTTTCTCCATACCACTAATGAGAAATGGTAATTCCGGATCAGTATCCCACTCTGGCATTCCTCCGGAAATTTCCCTCATAATTTCAGTTCGTCGTTTACGAATAAATTTCTTTTTCTTTTTTATCGATTCGATAAATTGTTCTAACGATTGATCGAAATCTCTCTCGTTCCGTTTACTTTTGGCTTTATTCTGAGTTTGAAAGCTGATTCTGGATTTTTGATAAATTAACAGATGGGGTTTGAGTAACTCCTCTAATCTTTCTGTTTCTGATATAAGATCTTTTTCGCTCCAATGCTTTTCTAAAATTTCTCTTAATGCATGTTCATAGCGCCGGCGACCTGATGTTAATTGGTATAGCCTGTGTGCTACCAACCCTTTGGTCTTGACAGAAATAGGATCTTTCCTATCGTCCTTGATGTGACTGAATCGCTCAAATAAACTGTCTGCTCCCCAAGGAATAAAGTGAAATTTATTTGTGTCTGAATTTAAATAAACAAAAAAATTATTACTATTTCCTGAGTAACCATCCCAAGCACCTAGTAATCCTTCCATTGCCCAAAACAGATAAAAAGAGTTTAGATCAATCAAATCGTTCATCGCACTTTCAATTTCATGATTATCGAGCTGTAGCGCACGAATTAGCTGTTTAATTCTCGGACGACCTATTTTGTCTTTGCCTAGTTTTTTTTCAAAACTTCCTGACCAATCTTCAAAAAAATCTACTACGGTTCCCTCATATAAGACTCCGTCATCAGCACCAAAATTTCGCTTCAGAAAAGATCGATGTATTCTTTCTACATGTGAATAAATACCTAAACTCTGACCATTGACACTCAAGTGTGCATAAGCACAACGTGGGGCAGGCAAACCAGCCGCATTAAACAATCCATAGCCCATAAATTGACTAATCAGACTAGTATCTTGTTGATTATTGTTAAAAGTCAAATTCGTTACCCCATCAATCTGGCCCTGTTTATCTAGGTGATTTAGCTTTATTTTGAGTGATGGTCGGGTTAGATTTTGAGAACCAATAAATCCTTTTTTGCGAATGCCTACACGATCAAATCCAATTCCATCAATGGAAACCATGGCTTCGACGTATGTATAAGGATGGGCAATGGGATGGTATTGTCGCCTATCGGCTAATGCAGTCCGAAAGTCTCGACTTTGATGGCAAATAGTATTCCAATCTTCGGGGTCGATGGTAATTTTAACGTCTAAAACTCGATCAGATGGAAATATAGTATCCCTTGTTAAAACATCATTTACTGACTCTTCGGCATTAACGATGCTCGTTAGATAAGCCAGAATGATTAGAAATACCGAATTTTTTCTTAATTTTAATATATTCCTCAAAACGAGATTTACAATTACTTGAATGCTTATTACAGATACTACTTGTTCAAGGCAAAATACTTATTTTAGGCGGATGATTTCTTTTTGAGCTTCTGTCAAACCTTCCATAACGTGATCACTAAAGGTTAATCCTTGTCCGCCCCAGTCTGGCATGTAGCCAACGCTGTAACAGTAATAAAGAGTTCGTCGTGGGCGACCTGAAGTATTGACCACAGAACCATGTGTTAACGCTTCAGTGAAAATGATAGCGTCTCCAACATCCGCTAGGATTGGCATCAAAACTGGGTTTTCATCAGGATGGTTACCCCAAGGCCGATTAAAATTACTTTTATGTGACCCTGGAATAGCAGCAAAACAACCATCCTCAACCCTACAATCAATTAATGGAAAGACGGCCTTGGTTAAGGTTGAAATCATTTCACCATCGCGGAAATGATACTGGCATTTATAACTGATTGGGGTATTGTGCCCATGTAAGCCTGAATAACCGTCTGCCCACCGATAGATAGTATAGGTGTGATTAAGTCGATATGAACCATAGGTCACACCATCAATTATTGATAAAACTTCAGGAATATCAATCAAAAAATTGAAAGCAGTATCAGATTCCAGAATATTAGAAATATAGAGTTCTTTTTCTGTTTTTTGTGTGCCTAAGCAAAGAGGTGGAGGGAAATCTTGGGGACGCATATCCTCAAGTCGATCTAGTGATTGATTACATCTCGCTATAACAGATGATGGTACAACATCCTTCAGTACAATATACCCTTGAAGATCAAATAGATATTTCTGCTCTTCGGTCATGTTATTCCCTCACTTTTTTAATTCAGGTTCTGAAAGTTGATTATTAATCTTCCTTAAAAAAGATTGATATCAAAATAAATACCCTATCTCCATACCTAACGCTGGTGATAAGCCACGATTTAGCCTAATGTCTCCAAATTTTGCAACCTTTCCATCTGGTGCTTGCAATGAACTAGAAATATAATTTGTTCCAAGGTAGGATGTAAAAGTTAACCCTAATTTTGATGATACTACTCTGTATCCAAGGTAGAGTGAAGGAAACAACAATATTTTTTTTATTGGTTGAGATGATTCTTTGTAATCCCAGTTGAATCTTCCCAGACCAAATCCAGCTTCATAAAACACACCTTTCGGGCGACCAAAGTGAAAAGCCCGTATGGATGGATAAAAACCAATTGCATTTACATTTTCACCATTAGGCTCAAAATAACCCAAACCTAATCCAATTTCATATTTACCATTACCTACTTGGGTTCCGTAATATCCCAAGAAACCTCCAAAGCTAAAAGACAATATTTCTACTGCGAGTACTCGCTTTTTGTCTATATGCTCTAGTGCTAGCAGATTAGTTGAGATGGAGATGAAAAAAGTAAGCTGCAAAGCTGCTTTATTAATCTCCATCTCAACTAATGGTTAGTTTAGCGACGGTTTGCTGACAACAATTCGGCCAGCGCCTTCTCCAGGATATTTTCTAGCGTTAGCCCCCGGGTAAGCATATCCATTGATGAATGCTCGGCGTGTTTCTTTTGAGCGGTTAGGCTCGCTACCATGAATAACATAAGGGTGAAAAACTGCTAAACTTCCCTCCTGCATTTCAATAGGAATGGCATCTTCTAATCTGATTTTTCCTGTTGCTAAACAGTTATTCAGATTTTGGGGTAGATCCAGATGCCCCAATTTAACAGAATTAGGAATGAAGCAAACGGGGCCATTAGTACTAGTAATCTCATCCAGTGCTATCAGGGTTTGCACATAACTTCCTTGCCCGTTGATATCTTGCCAATATTTCCCACCATAACCGCGATGGGTACTATCTTGATGCCATTCAAAAAATACTTCGTCCCCGGGCAATTTAAAATGAGCCTGATTGATTAGCTGATTCATCTTTTTAGCCCCCAGTAATTGGCTGGCCACAGACAATAGTCGAGGATCTTTTCCATATCTTGACAACGTTGGTTCTGCTGCACCACACCATGAAATCCGGCGAATAGCAGGTTGCCCTGAGTGAGTACCTCTCTGTACTTGACCTAAGACAAATTGTGCTCCCCGATGCATTATATAGGTCTCTTTCTCTTGTTTTAATTGTTCCAGGTGCAGATTAGCAAGGGAAAAAGCCGTCTTTTGCAGTGCTTGAAAGCTATTCTTCATCTCCTTAATTTCATCTGAATCAAAGACACCTGGCACGATGAAAAAACCAGTCCGAAAGAAACTATCTCTTTGTTTATTTGTCAACTCGACCATAGGGTTACTTACTCAGTTGATTTAGTGTATGATTTGAGCTAGCTAAAACACAAAAATTATTAGACCTTATCTTAAACAAGAATTGATTTAGATGCAGTGCGAAAAACATAGAATTAATCAATTTAATCTAAATGTACCGATGAAATTGTCAAAATCGTTTTGCCACATCATAACAGTTTTTTCAGGTCCAGTTATTTTGAAAAACCATAATCCATCCTTAGTTTCAGCTATTGCTGCCAGTAGAGCATAATTTTTGAGTTCCACTTTGGGACCATCCATCATCATCGGCATTCTAGGCTTAAGGTAAGTCCCTTGTACAGCAACAATATGTACTGGTATTTGATTGATAACCTTGGATTCTTTCCTAACCGAGTCAGGATCTGAACCATTTGGAGGCAGTACGAATTGCTTTTTCCATCGGTCGATATTGCTACTGATTGATCCACCAATCCCCTTAAAGATTGCTAAGGTTGCAGCTTCAACACCTTTAGGACCAGGTAATTCATATTGATCGTGTCTCATTGATGAAGATGGTTGTTGTCGTATCCAACCACTGGCCGCGGTGTAATTCAAATTAGTATCTTTTTGGACCTGAGAAGTATTACTGGAGGGTTGACTCTGGATGGATGTATTTGTTAATTCTTTGGGTGTTTCCTTACTCTGACAGCTAACCAGAAAAATAATAGACAACGTTATTAGAAACCGGTAGTACCATTTATTAACCTGCAACATTATTTTGTTCCCTCAAATAGGTATTATACTTGCTTTTGCACTTAGAGAATGTCAATCTCTTTATATGATTTGTTTGTAAGTTCAAGTCTAAAAACTTTGACAATATATCCAAGTTCTGTTTTCCTAGTTTGTATCGACAGCTAAAATTATACCCCCTACTTTTTAACAAGAGTCAAATCTATCTTTTCTATCGACTTACCGTGTATATGCTAACACATTATTTAGATTAGAATAATCGTTACTCAAATCTGCAGCATGACATTGTTTATAGTCTCCTCTTATCTTGTCAGGTAAACAGAGACCACCAATTTTATAGTTTGTATTGATGTCGGATAAAAAATTTGTACAAAAACCCAACTTCTTATAACTCATTTTTTATTACTAACTGATTGTCGATCAATACAAGATGATTGGCTTTTTCTTCCAGAGCTTGTAAGAAACGAATTTTATTGGCTGGGGATATATTAACGGCTAAATTATCCCCTGTATCTATGTAGAGTCTATCTAAGGATAAGGCTGGGCTGGAACTTGTACTGCGAGTCGGAATAACTTTGTTGATACGTTGGTAAGGTATTCTGGAACGAATACACCCGAATCGTATCAACAAAGTTTTTTCTTCGAGTTCATAATACAACGGGAAAATCAGCCCAGCGTAGATTAAACCAACAATTAGAACCCCAAGCCAGCTTAGCCATGCATAGGAAATACCAAGTAAGTAGAAACCTAACAGCGTAAGAAGAGAAATGAGGGGCGATACGCACAATAAGGCAGCCAACCACCAATCAATTTTAGTTTTGAAGCGTTTATTTCCATTCATGCCCTACGAAAAATTTTAGTTCTTCCCTCTTGATAGCTCGGCTGTGATTAAGTAATTGCAAACGATATCGTAAAATTTCCGGAGCGAAGTTGGGGGCCGTAGATTAGTACAGTTATTCAGTACGCATCTCAGGTAAATGTAGGTGATTTTTTGATTCAATACAAATGAAGTCGGATATTGCTATCTGGATCTTAGGATAAAGAGTTGGAAGCTGAGTTGTAATACGCAACCTAAATGCTATTTGAGCTAGTGTGGAATTACGATAACTCAATTACTTCTCGGTTGCAAATATCCTTGGTTTCTGTAAAAGAGGCAAAAGCGATCAATTCTTTTGTTTCTGGTGAAAGTCTAGGTATCACTTCATCACGAATACCATTCTGATAATAAAAATATTGTGGGTTGTAGCAAAGGATTAGAAATCTTCTTTCTCGGTCTGTCGGTTTCCATATCAATGCTCCGTGGGTTAGAAGTTCTGAGATCACAATGACGTCTCCAGCCTTAGGAGTTATGTTTGTAATCTGTGGTAAATTATCAATTTTCGGGTTCTTGAGATCAGGAAAAAAGTAATTTGCAGGGCGTTGAACCTCAACCCTATGTGAACCCGGCACAACAATTAATCCACCATCGCCTGGATAAACATCAGTGAAGTAAAAGAAGATGACAAAAGTATCACAGAATATGCGTCCGTTCCTATACCCATATCGAGTACTTTGCCAGCCAAAGTCCTCTCTAGCGCAGTAAAGTGGGGTCATTTGAGTAGTAAGATGTGTATTAACCGCTAAGGTACCTCTATCGAACCGAGGTTTGTTATCGGTTAGTTCTTTGACAATAGGCCAAGTGTCCGGATGGAAAAGCAACTGCTCCAATGATTTATTGTATGAAAACCCACTACCAATTCCACCGATACTCGTATCTGTACCAGGGTAAGAACTACTCATTCCTGATGGAAGTTGATCAACAGGTGTACGAATACACTGTTCTACACTCTTTTGGCATTGCTCAAGTTCTTTACCGATTAATACGCTTTTCAAATGCAGATATCCTGAGACATCAAGTAGGAAACGTTATTCAGGTGTCATGGTAAATTCCTACGCAAGTAGGGAGCTATTGTACAACACCCAAAATTATATTTCTATTATTGATTGGGGATTACCTCCAATAGAAATATAAAAATAGCTAAAATGAAGACTGTCAATCGGTTGATGTATCTTAAGAACTATGTATGGGCTAGCTAGATTTTTATTTCTCGTTATTTTCCGCTTTCTGTATTTAAATATTTAAGTATTTAAATTGAGCGATAATTTTTTTAGAGAAACAACAGCTATTTTGTAATTTGGGGCGGGACTTGATTTTATTCCTCTATACGGGAAAATGTCCATTTTTGGCCCGGTTTCTTGCTAATAATGTTTTTTTTGTCTAGAATAAGAAACTAACACTAAATTACCCCGATTTGGTAGTACAAGCCATATGTTTGACGCATTCAAAGTTTCTGCGATTTCGCTTCGACCTGTTAAATGGGATAAAGATACTAACGCTGATAAAATGGAGTCTTTCTTTGTTGAAGCAGCCAAAGATAAACCAGATCTCATTGTCACTACTGAAGGCGTCCTAGAAGGTTACGTCATAATGGATGTGATCAACCAAATTCGAACTCCAGAGGAAATGCTTGATTTAGCAGAACCGATCAATGGATCTTATATCCGGCGGTTTCAACGCTTGGCAAACAGCCTGAATACTTGTATCAGTTTCGGCTTTGCAGAGCGGATTGGAAACGAGATTTTCAATGCAGCTATTTTTATCGATTATGACGGGCAAATTTCTGGCAAATATCATAAAACACAATTAGCGGAAGGTACTCATCCATCCTGGAACTTCAATCGAGTTGGACAGGTGTTACGTGCTTTTGACACTCCTCTAGGGCGAGTTGGGATTGCTATTTGCAATGACCGGTGGAATCCACTTATCATCCGAACATTAGTGTTAGATGGCGCTAACTTGATTTTGATTCCATCATATGGTTCTAAGAGTAAAGCACAAAACCAAACGGTCTTGGCTCGAGCCAGAGAAAATGGAGTGCCAATAGTTGAAGCCAACGTAGGTATGAACTTGATTATTAGCCATGGAGAAATTGTCGCCTACAAATGGGGAAACGATCAGATTACTACGGCAATAATTGAAGTACCCAGAGTCCCATGTGAAGATAATGCTCGAGAGTTGGAACAAATTTATCTTCAACAACAGAGGACTGAAATGGCCAAAAGATATGAACAAACGATGAGTAGGAGTTAATTAATGGACAAAAGATTAAGCCTGTATACTAGACAATCAGAAGTCGCATACAGTGTTGTGGGTGTGTCGGGTGAAATGACTCCGCGCAATGATACCGCCTCTATCGCTCAGCTAGATGATGATTCACTATTGGCTGTATGGCACAAGTACCGTAACAGTAGTAGAGGGAGTAGTGATTTTGGCAAATGCGATATAGCAGCAAAATGGTCTCATGATGGAGGATTGACTTGGCAAGACGAGGAAAGAATAGTCGCTTGTAACCCGTCTGATAATAATGTGCAGGCACCTGCCCTACGCAAACTTAGGAATGGTGATATTTTGCTGGTTTGTTTGCGTGGGCACACAGGTGGTGAAAGTAGTACCATGGATGTGCTGAGATCAGTTGATGGTGGATATTCCTTTCATCAGCAAAACCCAATTTGGCAAAAAAGTCCTGGTCAGTGGCTACAAGGTGGTTCTACCAGTTTGTTGCAACTTCAATCAGGACGAATTCTGCTACCATTCCATGGTGGGGAAGGCCACCAAGCTTCGCAACATAATGTTGTTCACTGCTATTACAGTGATGACGATGGACAAACTTGGAATCGAAACGCTCAGCCCCTTGATCTTCCCATGCGAGGTGCAATGGAATCTTCCGTGGCGGAGTTGCCAAATGGCGAATTAGTGATGTCGCTGAGAACTCAGCTAGGATCAGTATTTTTGTCTAGGTCTAATGATGAAGGAGAAAATTGGCAACTCGCCCAGACAACAGGATTGAAGGCTCCAGAATCATCTACTTGTTTGAGGACGATTCCTAACACTGAAGATCTAATTTTGCTTTGGAATGACAGCTGGTACGACCCCGTCCATCATCATTATGGATTGCGCTCACCGTTGAGTATTGCTCTTTCAAAGGATCAGGGTAGTACTTGGCATAAAGTTGGCGATCTAGCTAGTCATCAAGAGTATAACTTTACTAATATTGGATGCGACTGGCTAAACGATGAGAAGGCAATAATAAGCTACTGTGTTTATGGACCAAATCGTACATGTGACAACGGTCGGAGTGGATGGGAAAATCCTGATGTCTTCGATTTACATGTAGCCATTATAGATAAAGATTGGATTTATTCAAAACTAGGAAACTGAATTATGTCAATTGGATTTTGGCCAGAAGGTAAAGTGGCTGCACTTAGCCTAACGTTTGATGACGCTAGACCCAGTCAAGTTGATTATGGTCTTCCATTACTTGATAGCTATGATATTCACGCAACATTTTATGTTTCAATTCAGCCGATGCGAAGTAGAAAAACTGAGTGGGAACAGGCGATCAAAAATGGGCATGAGGTTGGTAATCATACATTCAATCACCCATGTAGTGGCAATTTTTCTTTTGCCAGACACAAGCCCCTAGAAGAATACAACCTAGAACAAATGAGAGATGAGATCTTAAAAGCAAACTCCTGCATCGAACAAGAACTAGGCATACAGCCGAAGACATTTGCCTACCCTTGTGGACAAAAGTTCGTTGGAAGATCCAAAGATGTCAAGAGTTACGTGCCATTGGTAGCAGAATATTTCCTTGTTGGTCGTGATGCCTTCAATGAAGTACCCAACGATCCAACCTTCACGGATCTAGCACAGGTAACCGCACTTGATATGGATGATGTGACTTTTGAAACGGTGCAGCTATATTTAGATTACGCACGAAAGAATAATTCTTGGCTAATATTTCTTGGGCACGAGATTAGCCATCAAGGTAAACAAACCGTCAATATTTCTGTTTTAGAAAAGTTGTGCCAATTTCTGAAGAAGGGAGATATATGGGTTGATACGGTAGAAAACATTGGGACATATGTCAACCAAAAAAGAAGCATTTAGAACCAAAGACTTTAGATAGAAAACGAATTTTAAAGAAAATTATCTAGTCCAGCTTGATCTTTAATTTTTCAATTTTTCCTACCTAAGAACTTAGACTAGGTGCTAATATATTTTCTGGCTAAACTCTGGAAGATAAGGATTTGCTGCTCCACCCAAGAGGCATCATTTTTCAGTATTTTGGACATTGTTTTTTCGACAGCCTCTGCGGCTTCTGAAGCAGCCTTCGCATTGGTTATCAGAGATCGAGACCGTCTTGCAAGCACGTCATCAACCGTTCTAGCTATCTCATATTGACAAAACTAAACTACTTCTCCTTTAGTCAGCTCAAGATTTGGATGTACCAATTCAGGATATTTTTCTATGAGTTCCGAAACCGTGATTGCACCAGAACCAAAGTGTGTTAATCTGCTTCGGGTCGAGTTCTCAATATCATATCCATTTTTATTGGATTCAAAGGTAGAAAGATGTGTTTATGCCAATTAACTAAATCTTCCTACAACGCTCGAATCCTTCTAAGAATTTCTCAATTATTTCTGATGCCGAAAATAAACAAACCACAATAAAAAATCTCGTTAAAATTTGGTTTTAATATGGCAATTCTCAATCGAATTTGTATAACAGAACAGAAATAACAGACATGGTTTGGGTTATTCCAAAGAATAGAATTCAGTTTTTCCTTGATTATTCCTTTTCAACCAAGAAAATTTCAATTCGCTTAATCCATCACTATGAAATCAATTAATTACTAAACAGTGGTTCCAAGCCTATTTTGTTGGCAACTACATTGAGTATTGATTGGTGATCGATACCAATCGGAATTCCTATTTGTGCCCATTCTTTTTCTCTTTGGTATTCTAAAGTGCCAGGGAGATTAGCGTGGTCGTATCCAGGTGCAGGTATCATTTGTTGAATATCTTTTTGATGTCGATCAACTTCTTGTTTGAAATGTTCCAAATCGCGAAACCGTGAAATGTCAATGGCACAAATAAAGGCTCCTTGGTTGGCCCCCTCCCATGCATTCTGATCGATTTCTGGGTCAGACATCCAAATGCCAGCCATAAACCCACCCATCATATGTGCAGCTGCTCCTAGACCAATAAATTTAAAAAACGTGGCTGGAATATATTTGAATAGCTGATCTTGGGACAACTCGCCCGAACCACCAAGGTAGGCACCCATATCAATGACTATTGGAGGCTGTTTACCTGCAGGAATAGCAAAACTAATGGGGGATGCGCCAGATGCGGAGAGGATCGAATGATCCTTGCTAGGCCTAAATCGGTGAGCTGAAGTCGAGAACCCAATGCAGTCTTGTTCTAAAGCTAGACGTGAGTATGTTCCAGCTGCTCCAAAGTGGAAATGGTTTCGAGTTACCGCGCCAGCGATACCAAACGATTTAGCCGCCTCTACGACGAATTGTGCAGCTTGGTAGGATGGTAAATGGCCCATCCCACCATCACCATCAAAGATAGCAGTAGTCTGACTACTCACTTCATTTTGAATATTTGGTCTAGGATTAACCTTTTGGTCTATCATCATTTGAATATAACCATCAAGCTGACGGGTACCATGGCTAAAGACACCACGAAGATCAGTTTCGACCAATAGTTTGGCCATAAGAGACGCATCCTTTTCGTTCGTACCGACCTTTTGGAATGCTTGTTGTGTAAAGGTGATTAATCGATTCATATCTAAACGAGTAAATTTGGTTGGAACAGAATTCATCGAACATTATCTCCTATCATAAAAGCGTAGGCCGTCACGGGTTAGTTAAGTTCAAATAATTACGGAATAAGTGATAGACGTGGTTATCTACCTGACTGCCTTGACTCTTCCCCAAGTGGTTGCGATCTTCTCTTTTTTCGAGATCAATAGCTTATTTTCCATGTCCATTCGAATTTGCTTATTTTCTAATGCATAGTTATAAATCCGTAAATCGTCAATAGATCCTTTGAGAAAACGGAGGCCTCCTCCTCGACTACCAATATACAAAGATTCCTGGCTTTTTAATAGTTTTCCGGCACACTCAAGTTCTAGATTCAATTCACCATTGATATATAATTTGAAGGCTTTACTATCCCAGGTACCGGCTATATGTGTCCAAGTATCACGTGGTATTTCATCGCCTACCGCTTCATCATCACAATTATCAGCAAGGTCTTGTGCCTGAATTACGGGTCTTCGCTTTTCGTAAAATAATAGACTGTATTCGCCATCTCTTTTCCAAGTAGCACCTTTCTCCACCACGATTTGTTTCTCATCAGAACTAATAAACACCCAAGCCTCGATGGTCAAAGCTGTCATCAAATCAAGATCGTCGCTATCTTCAATTTCTGCCCAACTGACACCATCCAGTTTTGCGGCCTGATTACCCAATGGGCCTTTAGTTTCTCTAGGCTGAACATTAAAAGTTGCGTTATGACCAAAACCTGATTGGTCTTTCACAACAGGCCCGGAGAACTTATCGAAAGTTAGATGTAGAACCAGATCTCCAGCTTCAAGATTGATCGTCGCTAAAAAGAAGATAAAATAAAAGGATAAGAGAAAGAGGTTGAGTTTAGTCGTAATGTTCTTATTTGTTTGGATGATCGAACTCATAATTGATCCTTTCAAGTATTCTTAAAAGATTACCATAATGGTCAGGGTGATTATCAGTCGACCTAATTTCTGGTACGTGTTATCTATAATAAATTACCTGTGGTTTGACCAATAAACTCGACTGACCTATAATGAGCGGCTCTCTTTGCAATCTTATGGATCGAATTGTTAATCAACTATTTGAGCGGTGATATGTCTAAATTTGTTGGAATTGATCTTGGGACGACTTCTATCAGTACTGTCCTAATTGATCTGAATGTGGTGAACTTTCCTAACCGTAGTCCTGTTCTTCGGCAATTGAGCATAGATAATGACAGTCAGATAGATATATCAGGCCAACCGAATTATTCAGAATGGGATTTGGACCGAATGATTAGTTTAGCTTTAAATCTACTGGTCAACATAACAACTGGAATACCAAATCGAGAGATTAGAGGAATTGGTGTGACTGGACAGATGCACGGCATGGCTTTACTGGACAAAAACTACCAACCATGCTCAAACTTTATCGGTTGGCAAGATAAACGTGGGAGTCAGATTCATTCTGGCAATTTAACATATGTTCAGCGAATGCGATCAGTAGCTAATTCGACTCAGTCTAATTCTTTACCTTCAACTGGATATATGGGAACGACTTTATTTTGGCTTTCAGAAAATGGTCGTCTGCCAGCTAACACGCAAGCCTGTTTCGCTCCAGATTATCTTGTTAGTCAATTGTGCCAAAGTACACCTACGACTGATCGAACCAATGCTGCTAGTTCTGGCTGTTTCAATATCACGAATAACTCCTGGAACACAGACTTTCTCAAGTCGTTGAATTTACCCACAACCCATTTCCCTTTTGTTTCAGAAAATTGTAGTGTGGCTGGTATGGTCAAAAAACTAGACTCGTTAGATGGAGTTCCAGTTTCAGTGGCTTGTGGGGACAATCAAGCCAGTTTTGCCGGAAGTGTGGATGATCCTAAAAATAGTATTCTGGTCAACGTTGGAACTGGTGGCCAAATTTCTGCTTTTGTACCGAATCTGCATCAAAATGAATCTTTAGACATTCGACCCTTTCTGTCAGATGGTTATCTATTAGTTGGCGCCGGCTTATGTGGTGGCAGGTCTTATCGTTCGCTCAAGCATTTCGTTCAACAAATTGGCCAATCGGTCTTCGGTATAGAACCAAATCAGAATACAAGTGATCTTTACTTGATTTTGAACCAACTGGCTGACTGTATCCCTGGCGAATCAGAAGGGTTAAGGTGTGAGCCTATATTCGGTGGTTCTCGGAAGCAACCGGATCGAAGAGGTATTTGGTCAGGCATCAGTGAAACTAACTTCACAATCGGTCATTTTGCACGTTCCCTTCTAGAAGGCATAGCCAATGAATTTGACGTTTTCCATCAACAAATGAAGAGGTCCGGTTTGTCTGAACGAACCAAGCTCGTAGGGGCAGGTAATGGTATTCGGCGTAATAGAGTCTTACAAAAATCGATTGAAAGTAAGTTTTCGACTTCTATGTCGATACCAATACACACAGAGGAAGCTGCTGTGGGTGCAGCTCTATCTGCATCTGTTGCTACTGGATATTTTGAAACAATTGTTGATGCTGGAAAACATTTTATTCGTTACCAAACTAAATAAGATAAAGACTAATATTAAAATGCATGTCTGAAAGAAAAGTCTAGCATAATAAATTAGAATTTACTGCCAATATCATCGATAAATTCTCAAAACCTGTTAGATCTGGTTCTATTCTAATTTGCTCTCAGAGCTTAGTCAATACCACTAAGTCAATTCGGAATAACGTAAGACTTTTGGGCTGAGACCATAATAACAATTTTCAAGAAAAATGTTGATAAATAGGGATTCCAATTTGGGTAAACTACTAAGTCCCTCCGATTTCATATCATTTGAGACACCAGACCAAGGGAGCCTTATATTCAAAATCAAATGTTATTGAAAAACCAAGACACAAGGATACGTGCACAGCTAATTGGGTATGTACTAGTTCCTATTTCCGTTATTTGGATGTTAAAGATGGAAATGCTGAGCGGTGGTTCTACGCAGGGAGGTGGAACAGCTGTTGGTGGAGCATCGTACCCGACGGCCATGTCCATATTCTTCCACGTCGTAGCATTGCTATTTGTTTTGGTTGTTCTGCAGAAATCATTACCTCAATCTTGGAAACCCTACTTCCTAAGTACCACCGAATTATCTATTATTTACGCAATTATGACGATTGGAACTGCTGTAGCAGGTGTAGACATGCTACAGGTACTCGTTCCTATTACAGCTTACCCAACTTGGTTTGCTACACCAGAAAATGAATGGGATAAATTGTTTCTGAGCTATTTGCCTGATTGGTGGGTCATTCATGATCGTAGTATTCTAAATGGTTTTTATAAAGGAGAGGATCGATTTGGAGCGTACTTGATACATTGGCTACCTGTTATTGGTGCTTGGACAAGTTTTTTGATGGCTATTATCTTTGTAACAGCAGGTTTATCTGCCATTTTGCGTCGCCAATGGGTAGAGCATGAACGATTAACTTATCCCATTACTCAGTTACCACTTTCCTTATTGGATTCAAAAAACCAAATCCTACGCTTATACCCGTTCTGGGTTGGTTTTATTGTAACAGCGATCATTACGCTATACAATGGACTAGCCTATCTGTTCCCCCATCTACCGATACTAATCTGGAGCTTGGACCTAAGGTCTGTTGTCACTGATTCGCCTTGGAAATCGATTGGCCCTACTCCAGTTAGAATTTTTCCTTTTGTTGTTTCAATGGCTTTTTTAATACCTCATGAACTCTCTTTTTCCTGCTGGTTTTTCTATTGGTTGATGAAGGGGCTGAAAGTGATGGGATCTGCTTTCGGCTGGCGTACATTACCTCAATTTCCCTATTCTCGTCACCAGTCATTTGGTGCCTATATGGGTATTTTTGCTTTTGTCCTATTTGCAGGTCGACACCATTTTATTAATGCCTTACTTGAAGCTTATCGGTCTACTAATACGGATAGTGAGGGACCTATTTCGATGCGTTATGCTTTTATCTACGTGTCTGTAGGTAGCCTTTTTCTCATCGGATTTTCTATTTATGCTGGTATGTCAGTATGGATTGCCTTGGCTTTCTTTTCGCTTTATTTCACCTTGTCAATTGGATTATCTCGGATTCGTGCGGAACTAGGTGCTCCAGTTCATGACCTACATTTCATGGGGCCACAGAGATTGGTCGTTTTTGCTACAGGTACTCAGTTAGTTGGTAATCAAAATCTGACACTTTTGTCGATCTTCTCTTGGTTTAATCGAGCTTATCGATGCCATCCGATGCCAGTACAGCTAGAAAGTTTAAAATTAGCACAAGTCCAGAAATTTTCGAGTCGTCGCATATTTTTCGCTCTAATTGTTGGCTCAGCCATTGGTGCTATCACTGTCTGGTGGAAATTATTAGATGCTTTTTACTTGGAAGGTGGATCCCGAGGAATTGCCAGCTACGCGGTTTCTGCCTTTGGTAGAGAACCTTATACACTGTTAGAAGGTTGGTTGACCTATCCTGACCCGCCAGATATTCCGGCATTGATTGCAGTTGCTCTCGGTTTCTGCTTAACTTTAATAATGCTAATAGTTCGATCGAGATTGATATGGTGGCAGATCCACCCGCTTGGTTACACCTTAGCCGATGATTATGCTATGAACTGGATCTGGTCTTCAGTTTTATGTGGTTGGGCTCTAAAACTATTAATGCTGAAATTAGGAGGGATACGTGTTTATCGAACGGCATTACCATTTTTCATTGGACTGATTTTGGGTGAGTTTGTTTTGGGTAGTTTCTGGAGCATACTGAGCTTAATCACTGGACAACCTATGTATGCATTCAAAAATTGGTGATCAATGAAAAGATGTGGAGTAAAGTTTGTTTTTTCAACTAAAGGCTGGCCATGACTATTTTGAGTATATTTGTTTTTTATATTGGGATTAGGTTAGTATAGAAAATATGACAGAGCGTAGAAGAAAAACAATTCTGGCGCTTATTGCCTTGCCAGTATACTTTTCCTGCTGGGTGGTGTGTGCTTGGGGTGGTCTAGATAGTTGCAACCAAATCGAAGACCATCTCTCCAAAACTGCCAAATTTCATCAAATTTCTTTTTGTTGCTATCAAACAGATCGACCTGATTCAGAACCGAAGAACACCAAAACCAATTGTTGTTCTATTAAATCAGTAATTAACCAAAGTAAAAATAAAACGCCACACTCACATACCTACTACCATGTAATAGATCTAGCTAGTCTCACCTATCCGGTTTCGGTAGAGCCAGTTTCTTACTTATGGTTCGGACATCATTCCACACTAAGCATTTTAGATTCTTTCCTAAATTTTTGTTCGCCTCGCTCTCCGCCATTTTCGTATCTGTCTTAGAAATTAGAATCCGGTTTATTTTTTATTACTTGGTCTGAGGCCCCCATTTACTGGGGAGGACCTGACCCCAGTCCCAGTGCTTTTTAGTCACCAAATCATCAATTGAACCATCTAAGACTTGGATAATTTATGGTTAAGATAGGAGATTGTTATGAGAAACCTCATTCGACTAATTCATATGTTAATTTCGATCATTACGGCCCTTGTATTTGCGTTCATCTTTGGTTGTAGTCATCACTCTGCACCCAATAGTTCGAATATCCATCCTGCTCAACCCACATCGGCAAAAATAGATTCAACTAATCTAGATCAATCAAAAAATACTCTGCTAATTCGGCAAAGCGAAAGGGCTAAAATGCCGAAAGGTTCAACCTTAGCCTTATCCAACGAAGCAATTAAATACTTACAAAATATGTTAGAAGCTTACTTTGCCGTTGGTAATCGGCTAGCTAAGGACAAATACGATACGATTCCCTCTCAATCCCACACATTTTTATCTGCCTTAGATCAGCTAAAAAGTGTAACGAACCAAGAAGACCTTAAGATAATTCAGATTCTAGAAAAAATCCATCAGTATGGTCATCAATTATCCTCTTCTAGCTCCATACAAGATGCTCGTAAGCATTACGGTTTTTTAAGCCATAGCTTATTGGATTGGCTACATAAATTAGCTCTTCCTGTGAAAGTTTACGGATTTGTGTGTGGTATGGCCCCACACGTACCACAAAAAGGAGTCTGGTTACAATCGGTGGCCGAGGTGAGAAACCCTTATTTTGGTGCAACGATGCTAAAGTGCTATAGTCAGGCATTTAAGCTAGAAACTAGTTCACTAATGACTCAGGGAGAAAGTAATGACCAATAGAAAGAAAGTAATCATTGAAAATTGGTGGAGACTCAAGACATTGTTTCTAATATTGCTCGTCTCGTGGGTAATTGGGCTTATAGCAACTGGCTGTGCTAATTTCTCTGTACAACAAACTTTTTCGGAAATTAGCACCGTTACTAAACAACAGACTAGTCATCAGCTTAAAATGGGTGCGTTATCTTCAGCTAAACGGGAAGAAATGTTGTCTCAGCCACTTGATCTGCAACGGACAGTCCAAATGGCTTTGCTTAATAATAGATCCCTTCAGGCTAGTTTCCAACGGCTAGGCATCGATCAGGCAGAGTGGGTTGCTTCAGGGATTTGGTCAAACCCGTCGCTTCACTTTTCTCTGCATACAGATTGGCCAAATGAACATGCACATTCAGCAGAGTCAGAGATGGTTATCAGTATGGATATAGCTGATCTGTTATTTAACCCTAAACAACAGGCAATACAAAAGTACTACGTAAAAATGACAGCTCATCAAATTAGAGCTGAAGTAATCGACTTGATTAGTCAAACTGAGCAAGCATACCACCAATTGGTAACTGATTGGTATCGTATGGAAGTCCATCGCCAAATTGTGCTCGCCAACGAAGCTGCCACAGATTTTGCCACTGGTCTATTTCAGGCTGGTAACCTTACTCGTTTGGATTTCCTACAACAAACTTCCATCTATCAACAAGCTAAACTAAGTCTATTAACAGTTGAGGATGATTATCGTCGTAGTCGTGAGCGACTTAACCAACTGATGGGGTTATGGGGCAAAGACATTAACTGGCAGATCCAACCATCAGATTTACCTTTACCTCTCCTAGAAACCAGTATTAAATCAAACAATCTGAGTCAGATTGAAAATCAGGCTGTTGAAGCTAATATCAATCTCAAAATTCAGAAACAGGAAATCAATCTAATTCGGAAACAGATTAGCTTAGAGCAGAGGCGTGGATTGTTGCCTCATTTTGAAATAGGTATGGAAACCGCTTCAGGCCAGACAGAAAAAAAGATTGGACCACTAATTGGTTTAGCATTGCCTATTTTTAATCGTGGACAGGCCCAAAAATCAATGCTTGAATCTAGGGAAAAAAACTTAGAGCACTCTTATTACCAAACCGCTGTCGAAGTTCGATCCAGAGCTAGAATTCTCAAGGCAGAACTAATCAGTGCAAAAAGGGTGGTTGACTTTTATCAAAATCAAGTTTTACCTGGACAAAATCAAATTTTGGAACAACAACAACTGCAATATAATGCGATGCAAATTGGAACCATCCGTCTACTGGAAGCCAGGCAACAACTCGCTAAACACCAGTTAGACTATTTTCAAGCCGGTTACAATTACCTAATTAAGGCTTCACAACTGAGACAATTGTTGAATGGCCGACTACCAAGTGAAGAAGACCAACAACCAACCCATAATAAAAAAATTGAAATTGAATATTCTGATGGAGCCCATTAATATGCAAAGACGAGACTTGTTAAAAACTGGTGTATTAGCTGGTGGGGGTAAAGCTTTAGGCCTAGCTCAGGCAAGCCAAACTCAACAGTGGGAGAAATCTTACGCTGGAAACCCAAACGAACCTATTCTATCGCCTGGACAACCGGTTCAAGATTATCAGCCGGTTGAAACGCCTAACGGGACTTTTTTACCTTGGAAAATCGTAAATGGAGTTAAAGTTTATCACCTAGTGGCCGAAGAAATATGGCATGAATTCGCACCTGGTATGAAAGGTAAATGTTGGGGTTACAACGGACAGGTGCATGGACCAACTATTGAGGCCGTTGAAGGTGATAGGATAAGGATTTATGTCACCAATAACTTGATTGCACCAACCACAGTCCATTGGCACGGCGTTTTCTTGCCTAATGGAATGGATGGCGTAGGTGGGCTAACCCAACCCGCCATAAAGCCAGGTCAGACATTTAAGTACGAATGGACCGTCAGGCAATCGGGAACTTTTATGTACCACTCACATCATGACGAGATGACTCAGATGGCGATGGGCATGATGGGTATGATGATTTTTCATCCGCGCCATCAATCACCTGAATATCAGGTAGATCGTGATTTTGCTATCATGCTAAGTGAGTGGAGATTAGATCCTGGTACATTCCGACCTAATCCTAACGAAATGAAAGACTTTAATGTTTTGACCATGAATGCTCGTTGCTTTCCTGGTACGGCTCCGTTAGTAGCCAAGCTCGGAGATAGGATTCGTATTCGATTAGGTAATTTAAGCGCTATGGATCATCATTCGATTCACTTACATGGCCATTATTTCAAGGTCGTAGCCACGGATGGTGGACGGCTCCCAGTATCTGCCCAATGGCCAGAAACGACCGTTTTGGTACCGGTTGGTAGTACCCGTGAGATTGAATTTATCGCTAGTGAAAATGGTGATTGGCCTTTACATTGTCATATGACACATCATGTAATGAATCAGATGGGGCATGATTTTCGAAATGTCATCGGCATGAAAAAAGCGACAGCGGCAGACCAAATTAGTCGATTACTACCCGACTACATGCCAATGGGTGAAGACGGGATGGGGGAAATGGGTATACATATTGAAAAGGGAGGAATGCCTGTCCCAGATAACTCGTTGCCTATGGTTGGTGGCGATGGACCTTTTGACTATATCACCATGGGTGGCATGTTTACTCTGCTTAAAGTAAGGTCAGATTTGACTAATTACCGGGATCCAGGTTGGTATCAACACCCAGAAGGTACGGTTGCCGGCTTAATCTCTATTGAAGATCACGCCATTCTGGATGAAATTTAGGCTAAATATTTTTTCAGCCAAAGCTATAAGCTGAACTTATTGTATTGTATGTGGTCTAGTGGCCAAACTGGTCCTTTAATGTCTACATACAATACGGGTGATACGTCGGTGTTCTGGAGACAAAGAAGTAGGGTAGGAACTATTAGGTAATTCAACCATTGTAGATATGGGGTGTCCGTTATATGCTACAGGACACATATGAAATGGATTTGCCTGTCAGTAAATCTCAGGAAAAGGACTATGTCAGATCTTATTCTCTGCTCCAAATAGCTATCGTATGTTTAATTACATTCCCTTAAGTTGAAAAATTTAGAACCATAATGGGTAAAAATCAATTAGGATTTCCGCTTACATATAGCAAATTGTACAAGTACTACGACTTACTAAGTGCGAGTCAAGATGAGATAGATCGGAAAAATCATTTTATTGATAGGATACTTAGCCAACATAAAGTAAAGACAGTGTTAGACTTTACTTGTGGCACTGGCGCTCAATTGTTCGGGCTTACAACATTGGGCTACCAAGTGACGGGAGTCGATCTCAGCCCTTTCTTGTTGAAGATAGCAAGAGAAAAATCTCAGCAAAAAAAGTTAGGTGTAGAACTGATAGAAGGCGATGTTCGTGAAACGCAGGTGGGTAGTTTTGATGCGGCTATAACTATATTCAATGCTATAGGGCATCTTACCAAAACTGATTTTGAGAAAGGAATCAGAAATATACATGAAAATCTAGTAATTGGAGGAGTATATGTATTTGATATATTTAATTTGAACGCAATGACTGATGATGCAATAAAGAACCTAGCAATGGACGTGAAGGTAATAACAGGTGATACTAAAATCTACCATAGTCAAAATTCTGAGATAGATAGAGAAAATGGACGTCTCACATCTTATGATTGTTTTACTATAGAAAAAGAATGTAATGAGCCGAAAGTTCTCAAGGATAAATTTACTCTACAAATTTATACAGCAAGAGAGCTAAGAAGAATATTGATTAGGAATGGATTTGAAGTCTTGGGTCAGTACGAATTGAACGGTTCAAAATTGTCAGAGCAGGAAACGGTGAATATGCTAACAGTAGCAAAGAAAAGCTAGCTGAGGAAGCAAACGATTGAAACTGAACTCAACCAAATTCAGCTTTTCATTTAACAGATGTTATTTTTCTATTTTATCTTTCCGGAGTTAGGGGGTGGAGATGGCCAATGAAAAATTAGGTGCTATGGTTTTATTAAACTCAAAGAGCGTGATTACGATCTGAGATAGACTAGTCAGCCTTAATACAAATAGGGAGCGAAAATACATGCCTCAAATTAAAATCTTTGGTGTCAGCAACAAGTTAATATCAATAAGAGAAAAATTGTCTTCGACAGTGCATTCATGTGTTATGGATGCGCTAGGAATGCCTGAAGATAAGCGTGCCCAGAGATTCATTCCTGTAGAGAAAGAAAATTTCTTCATGCCCAAAGGCAGAACGGATTCTTACACCATAATCGAAATTTCCATGATAGAAGGTAGGACAAGTGAAACCAAAAAGAGATTGATACGCCTCCTTTTTGATAGGATTCAAGCACAAGTTGGCATCAGCCATATGGATTTAGAAATTTGTATTAGTGAAAGTCCAGCTTCGAATTGGGGATTCCGTGGTATGCACGGTGATGAGATTAAGCTTAGTTATGAAGTCAACGTGTAATCAACTAGCTTTTATTGGGCTCTAATTTAGAGCGAAATGAAACGTTTGAGCCTTAGAAATTGTCCGCGAGACTCATATTGGCCCCGAAACTAGGCTCCCTAGGGGTCAAATAGGACAGCCGTCAAACTTTATGAGTTCTTTTCTTGAATAGGATACACTTGTGATTCGTACTTTTGTATCCAATGAATGTAGAAGATTCTGTAGTAGTACATAGGTCGTGCACTACTGGTATGAGCCCAAAGATTGTGTCATATAATGGGAGTGCCTCATTTTTCTATACAGGTTTTAACTCGTTTGGGTGGGCACACATCTAACCGAATACCGACTAAGTAATTACTGCTGATGAAGGTGCATTGCCTCACACAAACAATGCACCTTTTGTTGCATAACACGGACAACAGCAGAAATGTATGCTCTGGATTAGGCGATTGCAAACAAATATTAGGTGTAACAAAAAGAAAAGAAGTTTAGAAGTATTAAAGTAATAAACAGCTTTTTCCTCGCTCCATTTTAAGACATCAATCTGTCTCTGAATTGGGATTTTAATTTAAGAATCAGTTAAATATGTCAATTGTAATTTTATAAAAAGCATATAATGGTTTGTTGATCTATTTTATTTTTTCATACTCACACACGGAAATTCCACTTCATATTATTGCCATACTAGGTGAAATATCTTCTCTATTTTCTATCGGATTCATGCAAGAGGTATTTTCCTAAGGACCGATGATCAGCTCATTTAAGATACAATTTGATCAATTTCTGCTAACTCATCAGAACCAAATTCTAGATAATTGAGAGCTTTAACATTGTCTTCAATTTATTTCGGCTGGCTGACCCCACATAGAGCAGTCGTTACTGACTCATTTCGTAGTACTCAGGCCAGCGCCATTTGAGCTAAGGATTATCCCCGTTCAAGTGCTATCTTGTTCAAGTGGCCTATTTTTTGCGTTAGATGATCTGTTAAGTTACTTTTCTCCATCGGTGTATGGGCTTTAGCTATTCTGGATCCTTCAGGGATTTGCCCCAGATACTTATTGCTCAAAATCCCTTGATTGAGAACTGAAAAAGGGATACAACCAACCCCCTCACTTTCTAAAGTTTTTAACAAACTATTTTCAATTCGTCGGTCCATTAGATTATAGCGTGGTTGGTGAATCAGGCACGGTGTTCCAAGATACTTCAGGATTTGGTTCGCCTTTTGGGTCAATTCAGTAGAATAGTAATTTGAAATACCCACGTATAATGCTTTACCTGACCGCACTATGCTATCTAAGGCAGACATGGTCTCTTCTAGAGGAGTTTCAGGATCAGGCCGGTGGTGATAGAAAATATCAACATAATCGAGTCCCATCCTTTGTAAACTTTGATCCAAACTTGCCACTAAGTATTTACGAGATCCCCAATTACCATAGGGACCGGGCCACATATCAAAACCCGCTTTAGTTGAAATAATCATTTCATCTCTGTAGACCAAAAAGTCATCATTCAGGATCTTACCGAAATTTGCTTCGGCAGAACCGTAAGGCGGGCCGTAATTGTTCGCGAGATCGAAATGGGTAATTCCCAAATCAAAAGCTCTATGCAAAATCGATCGGCTAGTTTCAATAGGATCATCCCCCCAAATTCTTCCATAAACCTATCGAAATCAAAGGTAACTTGATGCCACTTCGACCACATCGACGGTACTGCATTGTCCCATATCGACGAGAATCGGCAATATAAACAGACATCTACTTTACTTCTAAATCCTGATATTTATCTTTCAAATAAATTATTTCCACCTACTTCCGTGCGTTGGGTTCGGCCAAGATGCAAAAGTGGAAAACGTGAAAATTATTTCCCAGACAGATTTACCGAAGACCTGACTACTTTTATATATTTCCAGATAGACATTGTGATGCAACGTTTTTTCAATTTAACTCAGCATAACCGAACTCATACGCACTTCTACTGTAGATAAGTGAAACGGAAAGATGAAGACACCTTCAATCAAATCTCTGACAATTATAGTCATGAGATGGATCCCCATCAACAAATTATCTGAATCCTTTTATGCAGGTAAGAGTTGAGGTTTGCTGGGGCAGAGAATCAACTGATGAACAACTATTGGAACTGATAAAAATTTTGATTTAGCTAATCATTTTCAATCGGATCGATCTACTCCAGACCTGCGGGTGCTAACTCGCCAATTGAGTCAACTAGCTCATCCGAATTTTTTATTGACTTTTGATTTGCTGATGCTGGCAAAGGGGTATCAAATTGATAAGTCGGATCTTCCATTTGCTTTTTCTGAATTTCTAACATTTCACGCCATGCATCTAATAATGTTCTCGGTTGAGGCATATCGTCGGCAATAATCTGGGATAATTTTTTCAAATTATAACAAGGAACCCCCGCATACATATGATGCTCGGTGTGCCAGTTCATCCGCCAGTATAAGAAAGATGTAAAAGGGTTGATTCTAATAGAACGAACACATTTACGAAAGTCTGAAACATTACCTTGTAACCCACAATGTTGTGTCATGCCGACAAAATATCCTAACCAATTAGCTGTGAACGAGAAAAAATTTAGCAAAAATAAGAATATCCACTGCTTCGTCAAAATTGAATAGACCAAAACAGATCCATGAAATATAAGTTGTATCCTTGACCACCAAACTGATTTTCGATGTTGTCTGGGTTGATCATTATGTAAAGCTTGTAACCATTCTTGGCTAGGAATTTGGACCGATCCAACTTTGCCCATCGCAGATCTAAAAGTTAAGTAAATTGTGTAAATTAAGCCTCCCTTTCCAAATGACCGACCAGGTCTAGAAAAGATATTTATAGTGAAAATTTGAAACAAAAAACCAATTCCCAAATTTGGTTCGAGAGGAAACACGTTTTCGCGATCACCATCTACATATTGTGTGTATCTATGATGATAAGTATGGCTAGTAGCATAGTCAAAAGGGTCCCACCAACTTAGAAGGCTGAAAAGATACATAAAAAACTTATTCAACCACTTAGTTTTAAAAACAGTACCGTGTCCTAATTCATGTGGTGCAACACCACTAAAAAAACTTCCAATGGTTCCATGTACAAAAAGTGTAATTACTACAATAGGCCAGTTTTTGAGTTGCCAGAAGTAGTAAGATAACGTTGCAGTAAATATGAATAAAGCAAGGTGCCCACCAGCTTGAAACCAACCTTGCAAATCACTCCTTTTTGATAATTCACGCAATTTTGAGGATTCTATAGGACACCTATACCAATCGACACGTAGTTCTTTTCTAACCTCAGATAGAGATTGATAATTTTTTCCCATTTGGTTCCTACCATATAAATCTTAGCCCAGAACTTATCATAGCTTCCCAAATTGGTCAACTTACCACAGGTGAGCAAATTTCCCCTACTTTTAAGTTTAGTTATAAAAAGGAAATTTAATATGTGCAACTGTTGAACTATCAACTTAATGAATCTCGAATTATTGTTAAAAATCAACTGATAGTCTCATTTTCTAAATATAACTAAATGTAAAAGACCTGAAATCTCTATTCAAGAAATACCTTCAGGGAAAATTACTCGTTTGAATTTTTGGATGACCCCTGTTACTTGGTTGACAATATTTTTTCAATTACACATGATATTTTGTATCAAAAAGAAAAGTAAATAATTAAGAACTTCATAACCCAATAAACTCGCGTCCAGCTTGCACTTTCTGAAACCAATCTGGCCTTACATAATTACAAAGTAGACGATGCGCTACTAAATGTATGAATATTTTTTTGTTCTAATAAATGTGATAAGTATGTTAAGAGGGACAAATAACCCCTAATAATCAAATTAGATATTGAAGTTGTGACCTCCTCTACAAAAGTGCTTGTATAGCCAACATATTACGTTGTCCTTAAATTTTATTCAGACTAAAATAGTAATCCTGATTCTTGTACTTGGTATTTCTTCTTGATTAGGGATTCGACTAATGGATTATAGAAAAAAGCAGATGTTGTCTTCCAGTCGCGAACAGTTACAAAGCGAAGGTTATTGTATCCTGAAGAATGTAGTAAGTAGTGAGCTACTCAGTCGCACAAGGAACTGTGTATATGAAGCGATTGCCAAGCACGCTGACTTACAGTCAAATAAAAATCAGTCTCCTGGTTTGATGGTGGACTCGGATGACTATCCGGAACTTTCTGGAATAGTCGGTAACCCTGTGGTCTTACAAGCATTAAATCAGATGGGATTGAATGATTGTGCTTTCTGGAAAGCCGTTATAATCAGTAAGCCACCAAGAGGTCCTCGTCTATATTGGCATCAGGATTGCCTAATGTGGGATGACCCAAGGTCATACGGTGAAATTGCCCCAATGATCTTTTTAATGTACTACATGGAAGACACTAGTAGAGAAAATGGGTGCTTAAGAATTTTACCAGGGACTCATCGAAAGAGGCATATACTGCACGAAATGGGTGAGGCCCACACATCAGAAATTAACGACATGAAAAACCTCAACGATCCTAGATTTTTGGATTACGAGGGAGAAAAGGATCTACCTATGTATGCTGGAGATGTAGTGATTGGAGATGCACGTATGTTTCATGCAACACACGAGAACCAATCAGATGAACGCCGAACCGTAATTACCATCTGGTATCACCCGCATTTCGATGACCTTCATCCAAGGACAAAAAGTTGGATCCATCAGCAATTCCATACGAAACATGGAAAATGGCCAGAATCTGCGCTTCATGAAATTTTGGAAGTTATCCCCAATTATTCTGGTGATGCTATACCGATGGAGTACAATAGATTTCCAGATGAGCGGTTAATTTAGAGAAAGTCCATACTACTGACGTTTGCTCGATGTGATTGACACACCTTGGGAATTACGCTTACTGACCCGTTCAGGATTTTAGAGCTACTCTATTAAGAAGACCAAACTTTAGAGAATTTCAGTAGCAATCAGTTTGATCCAATACAGACATAATCAACAAGTTTAGTTGTGAACTAATCCAACGGTGGTCAAATAGTTGCTTAGGTTTTTTAAGTTGATCTAAAAATCATATGTTAAATACTTTTTAGCGATTGATATTCCCGATTGTATTGCCCCATCAAATCTGCCATTGGTAAAAATATCTCCACACAATCCCAAAAATCCATCGGACTCGAGAACCAAGGATGTATCGAGTTGATAAAAGGATTTTGGTATCGAATATCGCCATTTGTGATTGGATAAGATTCTATATCCTTCGTGGAAATATGATTGTAATTCAATATCTAAAGCTTCGTTTATCTTGTCATCACTTTTGTCAAAATTATCCAAACTAAACTCTGGAGAACAGTGAATTGTATAAAAATTGACAGTGTCAGAAACATTTTTCACATGGTTATCTCCAATCCACGAAATTTTGGCATTTCCCACTTTTAAGCCAAGCTCATTTTTCTTTTTTTCAAGCTTGTTATTTGCTTCTACCATTACTACTAGACACATGTCATAAGCTAATTTCTTCAAGCAACCCAAAGTATCTGGGCTAATCACTACTTGGCTATTCTCTAGTATTTCTAAAGTTTGTGGAATTGGAGAAGACAAGATCATATCATCGCAGACATAATGTTTACCGTTTTCAAAACTGATTTGAAAACCTTTGTCTCTAGAAGAAATTGAAGTCAGTTTGTGCTCTTTATTGATTTGATAATTTTGTAGTAGATATTTTGCAATATTAGTCATACCTCCAGGAGCAAAAAAACGGTTAGACCCTGAAATCGAAGTAATTATTTCTTTTTCAATTAATTCTTGAATTTCTGGTATACCTGATATGGATTCAATATCAAAGTATTGGAGTCCGTGATCGAATTTACCATTTTCGGACCTTCTTGTCGCCAATCGTCCTCCAACGCCCCTTGCCTTATCAAAAAGAATAACTTTTCTATCTGACCTTTCTTGGATTATTCTCGCTGCAAATATCGCACTTAAACCTGTACCAATAATGGATATATTTCTTGTACTGTTCTCTCTTGTTTTCAATTTTTAACCAAACCTATTTTATGCTTAAGCCATTATTGTCTTTTGTATAGAGTCCAACTTCAAATTTTTCCTGAGAAAAATCTTTCTTAATTTAGGTAAATAATGTCTTACCTTTATTACCAAATGAACTCAGTTAGTTTCTGAAAACAAATAAATAGTAACGTAACTACAAAAAAAGAGACACCTAAAAGATTAACTGTACTTCAGGTAGACAAAGCGATTATACAATTCGACATTAGGGGATAACCAGATGACAAATGAGACAACTTCAATCGAATTTTGGGGTAGATGCGAAAAATAGAGTTGCCATAGTATTTGAGGCAAACGAAAAGATGCCAAATTTAGGCTTGAGTTGGGTGCGAATTGGGATGTGGATTGCTTGGTAGTAAAGACTCAATTGAATTACCATCAACTTTCATACGAAAGCTAGCCACAGATAGACCTTCGGTTATTCAGAAATTTTCTTCAGGTTGACACTTTATATAAAATAATAGACGTATACGGTCTTAGTTGTACACAACTGTTTAGTTTTTCAGCTATCCTCACTGGCTTTCTAAATACCAAATCGTGATCGATCAAGGTATGTCTGATATCTATTGAGGTATTTATTTTTTAGCAATTCAAACTCTGGCTCTGAGATCAATCCTTTCTCTTTTAATTTTGTAAATGTGGCAATTGAAGAGTTGATTTCAGCCATTTTTTCCCTTGAGCGCACTCTTCTTTTTTTAGATCGAGAAGATGAAAACAGTGAAGCCATAATCAAACTACTCATATTAATTTTTTCCTTGAACTATTAAAATCACTAGGAACAGATGAGCATTTCGCATGCCAAACTTAAGTGACACGTAATACATGAGGGGCTGACAATCAGAATTTATCTAGGTAATATCTAGTTTTTAGATATCAATTTTCTAATTAGATTGGTCGGGGATTTCTTATGGAAGCCAAAATTCAGGACGGGTTCAACGCGATCACATATCTAACAACTACTATCGATACACACTTAGTTAATTCGTATGCACAGCAACTATATTTTTTGTGATACAACCGGAAAACCGGAAGTAATCTTTCAGTAGGCAGGACGAAGTGGCCAAAACGTATGTTATTTAGTGTTGCTCCACCGATCAATTCGATTTTGTATCCGTATGCTAATCTTTTCCAGTTAGAGGCAATGAATTATATGATAGCTGCAATTGTCAAAGATGCTCCAGAAAATAGAGTTAGCCTGGCTAACCATAAGTGCTGATTTCTTTGTTGAGTTAGGCTGAGTTGATTCGATAAATGGAGATACATCATTTCGTATTCGCATTGACTAATCATTCTATTTGTCAACCAGACGATGGATAAGTTTTTCATTTTTGGGTCGGCTTTTGATTGCTTATTATTCATTATCAATACATAGTCTGCGCGATTACCTACAATCAGGGACCAATAGAAGATAGTATACAGAATTCTTCAATTTTAGTAAAATCTATAGAAATAAAGAAGCCAAATTAATTTAGTTAAAGGAAAAACGGTGAAGGCCCATGTCACTAAATTGAATAATATCCATGATTTGGTGCATTTCAACGATATGTTCACTGGATTTCGTGTAGAACATGAGTCTACAAATGGTTAATTAATCAAGGCGAAAGATAGGGTGTGAAAGTTGTCCGGTCGGCAATTTCTGCAAGTGAATAAAAGGAAAACTAGCATTGTTTCGTTGATCAGATTCCTGTCTGCTACTTCTAATAAAAAATGATGATTACTAAACCGGTTAAACCCAACGTTGTTTATTTTTTTGTCGATGATATGGGGTATGGAGACGCCTCCTGCTTAAACCCAAACGGCAAGATCCACACACCAAACATTGATCGTTTCGCTCGAGAAGGAATGACGTTCACTGATGCACACTCCAGTTCTGCGGTCTGTTCCCCCTCGCGCTATAGCCTACTAACTGGCCGTTACAACTGGCGGTCACCTCTGCAAAAAGGAATTGTCGGCCTTTATGGGCCACCTCTGATCTCGACGGATCGACTGACTGTACCTGCTTTCCTACGTCAGCACGGCTATCATACTGCTTGTATCGGTAAGTGGCACCTAGGACAAGGTTGGGACTTTGAATTCAACGAGAAAGATTTTTATCCTCGTAGCAACTACGTCTCCGGCCTTACGGTACCAGATGATGGAGAGCAAGCCAGTTTTGAACAACAACAACGCTGGCATGAAGCCTTTTCCAGACCGACTACCGGTGGGCCAACCACTCGTGGCTTCGACTACTATTTCGGTGTGGATGTTCCCAACTGGCCTCCTTACTGCTTTATCGAGAACGATCGTACAGTGGGAATACCATCCGAATTCCTACCCTCTCGTCTGGTTGGTGATAACTTGGCTAGCTTCTCAGGTCCAGCCATGCCCTATTGGAACTTCGAGCAATTGCTGCCAATCTGGGCCAAGCAGGCTGACCACTATATTCAGCAACGGGCGGCTTCAGATCAACCATTTTTCCTCTACCTTCCCATGACTTCTCCCCACACTCCACTCTCGGTCAATAAGCCTTGGATTGGAAAAAGTGGATTGAATAATTTGTATGCCGATCTGGTGTTAGAGACTGACGACATATTCGGACAAGTCCTAACCTCACTGAATAAATATGATATGGCCGACAATACCTTGATTGTCTTTACCAGCGACAACGGGTGTGCTCCCTATGTCGGGGTGTCAGAAGATGGTCAAGGTAATTACGAAAAAGCGATGGAGCCGCAGGGGCATTATCCGAGCGGTCCATATCGAGGTTATAAGTCTGATGCCTGGGATGGAGGCCATAGGGTTCCGTTCTTCGCACGATGGTCAGGTGTCGTCGAACCCGGAACTGAATGCGACCAACTGATCTGCCTATCTGACTTGCTAGCTACCTGTGCAGAGATGTTGGGTGATACACTTCCTGATAGTGCTGGCGAAGACAGTATCAGTATGCTACCTTTATTGAATCAGGAGAGTTCTTCAGGTAGAAGAGAGGACTTAGTGCACCACTCCATTTCTGGTAAGTTCGCAATCCGAGGTGGTCGATGGAAACTGGTATTGTGTCCCGGCTCCGGTGGATGGACTTATAATGATGCTGAAGCTGCCAAGGCAGGCTTTCCCTTAGTTCAGCTCTATGATATGCAAGATGACCCTGAAGAGAAGCATAATCTGTATATGAAAAATCCAGACAAAGTCCGGGATTTATTGGATTTGCTGAGGAAACAGGTTTCCAATGGGCGAAGTACCCCTGGTTTGCCACAGGCCAACGACGTGTCGGTGGACATATGGAAACTTGACACCATGCCCGGAATTGATCCCCACGTTGTAGACGATTACTAAATTCTTCAGGAACAGATGGCAAGCAGCATCCAAGGAGATCTTTTGACTATATATTGATATTGTTTGCTACAATTCCAAGTTAAACAAGAATGAATCACTATTTGTTTCTTCAATAACAGTATATCTCCCTAGTTGTTTCCCTTCACTTCATGACTGATCATCCAAACGGTTTTGTCATTGTCTTTATCTCTCAGGGGAATTCTTCCGCTTAATTTGCGCCCAAATAGTACTTAGTCTGCCTCTAAGCGAAACAGGAAACAGGTCTTCCACATTTGGCCCGGTAACTTTGATATGGTTATACATTGGTGACGCACCTGCCGCGGCAAGACCCAAACGACCTTTGGGAGCTGTTTTTTTCCTAAATACATGTTTTTCTTTCAATTTTACCCCCTTTGGTTTAGAGTCGCCAAATAGGAATACATCATTTCCTTTAATTTCAATCCGGATGTTATACCATTCCTTGACAGCTAAAGGCGTTTTGGTTGGTAAGCCCTCAATAACGTCGGCCCCCCATCTACCTCCTTTAGCTGCAGTCTTTGGGGTCAGTCGGAAAAATCGCCACATCTTATTTCCTACCCCTGCTCCAGCTGTATAAACTTCATCTTCATCTTCATAGGAAAAGACAATAGCAAAATTTTGCCATTGTCCGTCTCCCATATCACTACATTGTGCTTCAATCACCATTCCGTCTTCAGCCTTAATCGGTAGTAAGCTCAAGGCAACCGTTTTTAAACCGGCTTTCCCTGGCGCCCAATAAAATCCGTCTGTGATCTTCCAATCTCGATGAACTACTTCCCAAATCTCTTTACTTTTATCAATATCGCTAAAGTCATCGAAAAAAGTGCCACTATACCCAATCGAAGTTGCAAAAAATATCCAGAGAACTGTCGAATATTTTGTGGTTATTTTCATCTGTAGTTCCTCTTAGTTTAGGGTGTTATGTCCATTATCATCATAATGAGAGCCTGAGAAACGAGTTCCAGTCATTCATTCGATAGATTGTGCTTTTCGCTCCATTTCTGATACTCATCCGACACCAGTTTAGTTGCCCATCGACCATAGTAGCTGTAACCATTACGACGTTCTTGTCCGAGTTCGGCGAACGAGTAGCGAATCACCGAATCACGGTCAACAAAGATTGGTCGGTTACTCCCAATTTCATAGAAACGTGCCCAGATCGGATTGGCGTCAGAACTAGCTACCACGCGTCTATCTTTCTTTCCGCTAGCATCGATGAACTCTTCAACATGAATACCATGAATGGCGACATCCTTGAACCAGAAAATAGCACCATTAACAGCCGAGATGATCTCCGGAGTTGGCTCTTCTATCGACATTAGAAAGCGTACAATACCAACGCTTTCAGCTCCCGAAAGTGAAGGTGGTTCATAGGAGCGTGCCCATGCTGGTTCCAATATTTTTTCGTCGTACTGTGCACACCAAGCAGTTAGTTTGCCATCGAGTTTGATTTGTGTTCTCAGTATACAACTGATGCCACTTGCCACCGAGGTAACGGCCTTGGCGCGAAGCTTATCATCTGCCAAATCGTAGGGCGCTTGACTTTTAGCTACGTCGCGGATTATTTTGAGAGCATTAATCATTGCATCATCATTATAAGTAACACGGGAATAGTATTTATCACCACGTAGAGGAAAGTATTGGGGGAATCCGCCGTTAGAATACTGACTATCGAGAAGATAATTCACACCAAAATTAAAAGCAGTACGGTATTTATCATCGGGGTTGGATTGATAGACCAACGCAAGGAAACGCATCGGCGTTACAGTAGCACCATTATCAATTGTATTAGCTTTACCTCCTTTATTCAACTTCTCCAAAGCTTCAACAGTGATTGTGGCTGTTAAGTCCCAATTTTTGGGCCAAGCGCCAAATTTGGATTGATAGAACAGCACATTATCTGCGATGGCTTTTGCTGCGGCAGAAGCATACCATTCTGGCTGTTGTTTTAGGACGGGTTTTCCCCAATTGATTGAATTGGCATGGCTTTGAAGAATCAACAGCAAACTGATGAATACCCATATACGAGCAGTGAGTTTGAGTTTTATTGGTATATAAGGGTGAAAGATTTGCATGAAATTCACTCCCACTATTTTATAAAGGGTAGTCCCATAAAAGAACGAAATCTAGGCGGTACCGGTACCATCTAGCGTGATTTCGATTATTTAGTACTGTAGATTGAGGCTAATCGGAGCTTTCAAGCTCCCAACGGTATAACAGTGAAAGAATTTGATGCTTTTAGATTTTTGACCCACGTCGGATAAATTGTGCTAGTTTGGCGAAAAAATCCTCGTGGATAAAACGGGTGTTTACATCATCGTAAACAAGAATAGATCGGTATTGTCCAGTGTGAATATAGTGCATCTACTCGTCGAATGTTGGAGCCGGACGCCAGGACCACTGGCCGCACTCAGGATCAATAATAATGCCAATGCAAGGAGAATCACCCAGAGAACGGCATTCTATAATAGGACTCCTTTTGGCGTTGTGTTCCAGAAGTTGCTCGACTAGGTATTTCCCGATTTCACCTAAGGGGTATACCTTCTCGATTAGCTCGGCGTAAGAAATACTCATTGACCAGTAAGTATTTCTCGGCATTTGCCACATTTCAATATTTGACTTCATTACCATATTCGCGACGTGGACGCCGTTTGAGAGATTATACTCCTTACCTCCAATTGGCCATGTGTGCCCTCCAATCCAGAAGTACACGGACACCTCGATTCTGAATCTCGGGTTCAAGTAAGATTGCGGATGCCATGTCAGTAAGTGGGCCGTAGGAGGCGATGTGAAGTGGTCTTTTATCCTCTTTCATTGCCTCTTCGATGATTAGGAATCAATAGGCGTCGATTCGTCTGGCATGGCTTGCGTTGCGCCGGCTTCGACTCTTATCTTCTGTTCGAGGTCCATTAGACGTAGGAGTAACCATGGTCTCGTCGTAGCTGTCCTGCTACTTGTGACTGATTTACGTGTTCCAAAATGGGTAGGAATGATGCCGGTTAGTACAGCGTGGACAATTGCATATTGATCGTCTGCCTCATTTTTAGCATCTGTGTTGACGACAACACGCTGCTTGGCTTCTAGCGGAAAGTCAACATCAAAGACCGTAAAATCGATCATTGGCTAAATTCCTACATTTGATTCTTTGGAAAGCAAACAGCAGTACCTGCTTGGAGTATCTTATGCGTTTAATTCGACAGATGATCATGGATTGTAATATTACACCATTGTTTCGAACCCATACCATTTATAGTTCATCAGGTCAGAAATCTCAGTCAAATTAACAAAACATATTTCGGTCGTGGTACAATTTTTAAATGCCTTCTAGCTGATCCGATTTAATCAACGGTAGACTATTGGTATCAACTAGTCAGGGTGATTCTCTACTAACCCAACTCGTTTGTACCAATCCTTTAGAATGGACATGAGATTTTCTTCACTTCTGGCGTAGTTAGGATGACCTATCAAATTGTTCATTTCATATTCATCCACTCCCAGATCAAATAGGTGGGTGGTTTCCAATGGCTTCTTAGTTGCAACTAGTTTAAGATTGTCCTTTCGTACCATACACCACTGCCTCATCTCAGAAAAAATTGGTCGCTCAAGAACCTGATGTACTCCACGAGTTTGTGGGGCAAAGCTATCACCCTCCACCGAAGGCTCCGGAGGTAACCCAGCATAGTCTAAACAGGTAGGAAAGAAATCTACACCTGATACTAGATCCTCAGAAATCAATCCTTGTGCGCCATTTGGTACGTACACAATTAGCGGAATCCGGCTTGACTCTTCCCAAAAAGTGCCTTTATTAGTTAGGCCATGGCTTCCTTGCATATCTCCGTGATCAGATGTAAATATTACCACTGTATTGTTCGCAAGACCTAGCCGATCAAGCGCTTGGCGAATGCGACCTACGTTGGCATCCAACTGTGAAACCATAGCATAATACTGTCGATGATACTCCCCCAAATTATTTCCATACTTTTGGTACAGAGGATCATTTTCCTTTGGTTTGGGACTCGGTGGGCTGTGAGTTGGAGTATAAGGGTCAACGCTTTGGCAATTGGGCCGTCTAGTCAAAGAGATACCCTTATACATTTGATCATATTCATATGATGGCTGTTCTGGATAGTGGGGGTTCTGATAAGATACAAATAGTGCAAACGGTCCCTTCTTCATCCCTTCTAGTCGTTCAATCGCAATATCAGTCGTGGCTTCTGTTCGGTGCTTATCATACCAGTATTCCTTGCCTTCCTCGTCATAGAACTTTACGCTGTGTAAAAAATCATTGTAGCATTGGTAACCAATAAACTCAGAAAAACCAGCTCGCAGGTTCGGTGGGATCCAAGCGTTTCCAGTACCTCCGAGATGCCATTTACCTACCCAGCCGGTTCGATATCCTCCATTGTTTAAAGCCGTGGCAACTGTGCGAGTTTCTTGTGGAAAGTAGCTACCATTTTTCAACGTATCGGTTTGTGTCCCATACCGTCCAGTGACAAGAGTTGCTCGAAAAGGAGTACATACCGGCGCGTTCGAATAGGTATTCCTAAACAGAACGCCTTCGTCTGCCATACAATCCAGATTTGGAGTATGAATCTCTGGGTTTCCCATACAGCCCATTGCAAACGCGTGCATTTGATCAGCGAAAAGGAATAGGATATTCAGTTTATCACCCATAAATGACCCTTCTCTCATTGTGGTCTTTTGTGGTTAGCTTAGTCATGCAAATTTACCCAAGATTCTTGTTGCCATATCTAGTTCCTGATCCACCATTACCCCACATTTACTCCAAGCAGTAGGAGGGACAATCGTATGTTCTTCAATAGTATAAACGATGGTAAAGTTGCCGCTGATTGGCTTTTTAAGGTGAACATAGGGTACAACCTAACTTATCTCCCCAGATGTCACCACCTGTAGCTCAGGTCATAAAGCCATTGTCCAAAAAATCGACATCGCCTGGTTCATAAGGACTTGAGCGCTTATCTTTGCCTCCAAGTGGAGTAACGACCCATTCAAAAGCAATGGCAGAAAGTGAACTATAGTCAAAGACAAGAACCAATCCCAAAGCCAAAAACCAATTTTTTCTTAGTTCTACTCGAGCCATCCAATGAATTCCTCCATGTGACTGGTAGCCCAGTGGTGGCATCATATAATGGGTTACAGTACGAGTCAAGTTTGAAACGGTCTTGCAACCATTTTCTGTCTATCATTTGTACAAATTATGGAAAGAAGATATAACCTGGTCGGTCTGAGAACCAGCCCACTACTCCCCAGAACCCACCCATGAAGAAATCGCCAAGAATGAGTCCTAAGAAAAATGGCAACAGTTTTCGATAGGTCCGATCACTGTGTTGAGTCCAAAATGCGATTATAGTGGTGGCGACCATCGCTAACAGTAAGGCTCGTATCGTTAAACCGGAGCCTGAGGTCTGTCGTTTCATGTTAACGTTACAAGCCGATAATTCTTGCCCGTGGAGTCTTGGCTTGCCTTACCTATATCGTTATTAAACAATTACCAAGTCGATATCCATCGCCGATTACTCATCAAGGTAAGAATTAGTCGATGATAACGAGCCGAGTAGCTCGGCTATGATTTCGGAGGCCAATTCGATTTCTTGACGTGCGACTAGAATCTGTCCGCAACCTGGCGCAAATCTGTGGTCAAGAATCCCACCATAAGCATCGTTATCGTGGGATTTCAAAATTGTCCGGACGTTAGCACCTTCTAAGGCATCCAAAATAATTTGGCGATTAACCGGATCAGAAATGGTATAGACAAGTTGCCAGTCCACATAATCTAAATTATCGTCTATTGTTCGTGTTGCCGATGTCTTGTGAGGTTCGTAGCTCATAGATTCTTCTCTGTTCTTCATTTTCGTTCGTCTTGGCAGGAGTCGACCCATCGATTTGTTATCATAGAAACGAATTGAAGAGACTTCTAAAAAATAGCAGTAAGCCATAATGACTACCCAGATCAGTGGGTTTTAATCGTGTTGCTGCGTAGGTATCCAAGGCTTGAATAAAATTATTTATTGCCCCCAAATTAAAATTGGCGATAACAGAAATTTTATGGCCTGGCCAACGAGTATATATTATTGGAATTTGAAATACTAGGGGGAAGAAGGAGAGTTTGAGCTGTTAATAATGTCCATCCTATTTGTATTAGCTGCCTTTCAACCAAGTTTCACAAGTTCAGTAAAAAAACTAGTTCGAATTTTATAGATTTGGATTTCAGGTCTTATGTTTTGTTCAATTTGAAGACGACTGAATAAGGCCAACTACTTAATTGGCTTAATTTTCTCTCATCTTTTACCAAGTGATATTTGTCTTCCTGGATCCTGGGTTCTTCAAAATCTTCTATTAAAAAACCAGCCCTCTTAAAGGATTTAAAGTAGTCTGAGAGTGGTCGGTGAAACCAGATGAACTCGTCCGTAAAATGGGACCAAGGTTTGTCAACACGCCTTCCAATCTCAAAGTAGGGATGTTCCCACGTGAAAGTACGACGGGTACCTCCTTCCAGACTTTCTGAATTCCCAACATCGAAACAAGGATGTGAAAAGACTATAATAGCAACCCCTTTTGGTTTCAACACTCGGTAAAATGAGTCAACTGCCCCATCTAAATCAGGCATGTCCATCAGTACATAGTTAGAAATCAACAAATCGAATTCTTCATCACTCACTGTACTAAGTTGGCAACAATCATCTAGTCGGAAATCAATATTTGGATAACGACTTCCCGCAATCTCCAGCATTCGGATAGAAAAATCAACACCAATGACTTTTGCTCCCAGTTGGTGTAGCTTATTAGCCAAATAGCCTGTACCGCATCCAGCATCGATTACTTTTAATCCATCTACCATCCCTGCAAATTCCCATAAAACTGGATCAGAATTTAGGATACGATTACGGTCCCCTTCATCCCCAACTTGAATCAACCAGTCGTCAGCCAGTTTGTTCCACAAACAACGAGTTTCCTCTACTTCTTTCTGATACATAAATTTTCCTTATAAGCTAAAAATTGTGACTGTCAACCAAATGACATCCACTTGATTCACTGAACCGTTCTTGCTTATGTATTGATAATCGATAGTTCCATTTGTCCACAGAATGTCAAAGAATAGACCATCAAGTTTGCCAGCATAGTAGTTATGACTGAGTTCGGTCGTCGAATACATATGAACTCTTCATTCGGAACAGTCCACGGCCGTTGTGATATGATGTTTGTAATGATTAGTAGTGTCAAAGAAGGGCAGGTGATTTTGTAACTGAAATGGATTGAAGTCTGATGCTCTTGAAGGCCCAGTCTATCTACCAGGGACTACGAATTATCGGAAGATTATCGTACCGATTCTAAGACGCCATAGACCTGAGCACACTATCCTTCCAAAGTTTGATTTCTTCTCTCAGGCGAATATCCAAATTTGAACCCATCAATTAAAGGCTTAGAACTAGTTTAACGCTAGTAGGACTCGTCAATAGGATGCACCAGCTGAAAAGAGATTTGTTTTTAGGCCTGTTCTATTGTTCATAATTTGAGGTGAAATTGAGCACCGACAGAGAATAGTAAAGATGGTGATTACAACAAATAAAAAAATCTGATTAGAAACCTAAACTAGAGAATTCCTATCTTTTCAGCTCCTTAGATAATCAGAAATAACCTTAATTTTTTCTTAAACCGTTCTTATATAACGTTCTCAATTTAACATGTAGATTCTCACTATGATCTACATGCGAAAAAAGAAAGGGGCCAACTCTTCTAGTGCACCCAACCCTAGGCCTCTTTTATATATTTTAACTCAATCAAGGTTACTTTTTTCTTTTCAATTATATTTCTTACAACTTGCGACAAGATGTCATTCAGAGACAAGTTATCTGGTTCGAATTTTTCAACCAGACACGCAATAGATTATTACCGGATAAACAAATCCCATGCCTTTGTGCAATTTCCAGACAGAATTGACATACTTAGACATTTAGATTCTAATTGGGATTTTTACTGTAACCCCAACTTTAGATTTCCCCAACGAATGGGCAATTTATTCGCGACATCAACTGAGAGAATTTCAGAAAGTTCCAAGTCTGGCCACATACTGGGATTTTCCCAAAAACCATTAGCACAATTCTTTTTGTCCCACTGAAACTTCGCCCCCCCTTTATCCACAGAATAGGTGAAACCAATTGTTGCATTGGGGTTATAGCCAGCTATAGCTTTCTTTGCAATTCTAGCTTCGATAGTATATCCCTGGCCTTTATCGACAACAAATGCCATGTCGACTAAATCGCCTTCATTAGCATAATCATAAATAGTAGCTTTAATATTGTCTTGTGCTCGATGCCATTGACCAGCATAACCTTCTTTTCCTTTTCCTTTGACTGGAACAAACCAGAATTGCTGATCGTTCTTGTCAAATGTTGCGTTTCCTTCATTTCCCCAATCAAACCAAATTTCGATACCGCTACCTTCCCAGAATTTCTGTGGATTGACTACATTGATCTTGGCGTCTTTGACTTCTGCTCCGATATATAATTCATCCTTCATAGGGACAAGGTAGAGTACACCAATATTTGTTGCGCTATTAAGTGGTGGTACTTTTTTGTAAGCAGCCTCATCCAAGGCACCATCAATGTCAACATTAAATCCGATGGCTTCAGCTGAAAATAAAAAAATTGTAAAAAAGAAAATGAACAATTGAGAAATATGGTTTCGAAAAAAAGTATACATAAAAATATTTATCCTCACTTAATAAGTATTGAATGGCATATACACAAAATACAACGAGGTGTTTTTTATGATAAATTGGGCAAAACTTGTTGTGGTTTTGTGGCGTTCCGTTCGTTTACAGATTGTTAAATTCTGAATATCCAATAGATATTATACAATAAAAAAATAATAGTCAAAGGTGAAGGTTTTACGCACAGGAAAAGATTAGTTAGCTCAAAAAGGCTTTAGAAGAAATACAGAGCACCAAGAGATTGGTTGATAGAAATTATCAATTCTTCAGCAGAAGGGAGAGCACTCTATTAGAACTGAAGGCAAAGACTACTTTTTTGTTGACAAAATGAGATGAGTTAAATTGTACACAAGTATGGATTCATTATCAGTGCGAAAAATTGTTATTTCTATCAACCAGACTCATAATCATATGGATAATTTTTAACCATTGGTCGAGTTGACCAACCTCAAGTAAAAGATATAACTTCATTTTAAATAACAAACTCAGGAGCAGCGAAAAAAGTTTTGTGTCTTGACGGAATCAGGAAATTGTGAGATAAGAGTGCACGGACCTGCCAAACAGAAGGACCAAGCTAGTAAGGCCTCCCTAGTTTTTCCGTAAAAATTTGGGAAACTGCTGGAGTAGATCTGTTTACAAATCAATGTAATCTTACGCAATCCATGTGTATGTAGATACTAATTTCTTGTTACACTTTAGTTTGCTTCTCACCCCCTTCTAATCAGATTTGTCCTGAGTTTTTACAGTAAATTTAACCCGAAGAAGATGCATCATTCCCGTATTCGATGGTTAACAGTCGTATTAATAACAGTACTCGTTCCAATTAATTGCTGGTGGATAGCGGCAACACTATTCAATGGCGGTGTTAGCCCGACCCAAGTTTCACTCTATTTTAACGCTATTTTTTCCATCTTGGTTTTGATTTTGATAAACCAACTCTTTGGTTCAGGACAACGAAATCAACCTATTTTCAACCGTATCGAACTCTTGACTATTTACACTTGTATCTCGGTTGGTTCAAGTTTAGCCGGGGTCGACCGAATGATGGTAATGGTCCCATTAATCGGGCATGCCAATTGGTTCGCAACGCCCGAAAACGACTGGGTTAATCTATTTCACCATTACATACCAACTTGGCTATCCATCAGCGATAAGTATGTCCTAAAAGATTATTATCAAGGATTTTCGACTTTTTACAAACGACCCAATTTGTTTGCTTGGTTGCCTATCATTCTCTGGTGGAGCCTATTACTGCTTGCCCTTCACCTGATGATGTTGTGCCTCAATTCCATTCTGCGTAAACAATGGGTTGAGTCAGAACGACTGAGTTATCCCATAATTCAACTACCAGTGGAAATGACCCAGAGTAAGGGCCATTTCTTCAGATCTCCCTTAATGTGGTTGGGCTTTACTCTAGGCATTACCATCAATATGATCAACGGCCTCAATTTTTTGTTTCCACATTTACCCAGCCTAGGGGGAAAATTGTATGATCTACAGCTACTACTAACTGAGCGTCCTTGGAATGCTATTGGCTGGAGTCCTCTAGCAGTCTTCCCTTTTGGCGTTGGACTTTCTTTCTTTATTCCATTGGATTTGTCTTTCTCTTGCTGGGTTTTTTGGATCATTTGGCGACTAGAACGGCTGCTCGGAGCAATCCTGGGGATGAAAAGTTGGCCACGTTTTCCTTATGAGCCAGAGCAGTCACATGGGGCTTATTTAGGCTTGTGTGTATTCGCTCTATGGATGAGTAGACACCACCTTAAGAAGGTTCTGGAACAAACCTTCAATCCAACGTCCTCTGTGGATCAGAAAAAAGTGTCCTATACGGCTCCTCTCATTGGTTTGATAATCGGAATGATCTTCATAGTGATATTTTGCCTGAGAATGCGAATGTCAATCGGGATTATTATCGCTTTTTTTATTATATGGTTTGCTATTGGTATAGCTATTACCAGATTAAGGGCTGAACTCGGTTCACCGGTTCACGACCTGCATTGGGTTGGGCCGGATGAAATGTTGCCCAGTATTCTAGGAGTTAGACGTATTGGAGTAACCAATCTGGTAGGATTCACTTATCTTTACGTCTTAAACCGAGCACATAGATCACATACCATGCCACACCAATTGGAAGGATTCAAAATTGCGGAGATGGTTGGTAGCCCATTAGCCCGTTTAACCTTATTGATGTTACTAGCTTCTTTTTTAGGAGCAGTAGCCTCATTTGTAGCTTTTGTAACCCTTTCTTATCAGAATGGTTCTATGTCCTGGTTCGGTACGGAAGCTTTCCAACGATTGGAGGGATGGTTGACTAACATGCCAGAGACTGATGCACCAGCTGTAGGTTTTGCTGTCTTTGGCTTTTTTGGCACGATATTACTCTCATTGTTGAGAATACGATTTTTATGGTGGAATCTTCACCCCGTTGGATACGCAATTTCGGGCAGTTGGGCCATCAATCCAATGATAGGGTCAATTTTCATCGGCTGGTTGCTTAAATGGATTGTGCTGAAATATGGTGGAATCAGCTGGCATCGGTCTGCTATCCCCCTATTCTTGGGGATTATATTAGGAGAGTTTACAGGGGGTGCAATTTGGAGCTTGCTGGGAATTATATTGGAACAACCAACATACAGATTTCTATTTTAAACATAACCATCTTGAGTCGGTGAAATTATGTTTTATGATCGGGCAAAAAATCGACCCGTCTCCCATATAGCTCATTGGCGGAAGCAAATTGTTCATTTTTAAGTAAAACATAAAAAAACTTTAGGCTATGATATGAAGATCGATTAACTGCAGCTAAATAAGGGAGCAAGAAGCAGGAATACAATCTAAAGTAAAAGATCTTAGCTCATACTAATGTTTTGAATAAATAGCTAGACTACAGTCAATTTCCATTGAACTTTGGCTCAGTGGACATTTTCAAAAAATTATATGCTGATCTTGGGGCTTAGTCAGAATACGTTCACCTTTGATAGGTTAGAGTACGTTTCTGCTCTATTTCTTCCTGAGTCATCATTTCAATTAATTGTTTCCAATGCCTAGGCGGGGTCCTTGGATCTCCTGTGAATTCGAATCCTTCGTTGGTTAAGTGAATCTGACTCCCTTCTAACCCTTCATAACCTAGGTTTTCACGCAATTCAATCATTTTTCGGCTTGCTAATATGGCTCTCTCATCAAATAAGCCGCGTTCTACTTCTAATTCATCGATATAAGGTAAGTGACGATAACATTCATCCAAAACAATTTGATTCATAAAATGGATGTAAAATGTGCGACGGAGACTCGCAGACTGGTTGCCTCTGGAACCATGTGGAGCCGATAAGCAATGGAAACTGACATCACCAGGTCCAAGTTCGATTGGCTTTGCTCCCATTTTGGTGAATAACTCTTCATCGGTAAAGTTCTCTAACTGCACGTGGCCGACCAGATGATGGCCAGGAATTGCCCATACACATCCATTTTCAATAGTAGAATGATCTAAATAAATATCCGCATCAATATTTGGGATTGGGTGTGTGTCCGGCCAAGTTAGTGTTCCGAACGGTGGGTCTTGGTGCCAACGCACCGGCACGTTTCCAAAAGGCAGTTTGCAGACGAAAGAATCGACAATTGGCATAAACGGATGACCGATTAGCTGTCCATACATGGATAGGAGCGTCGGGTTTACAGTTACAGCTTGAAATATTGGATCTCGATCCCACATACGCTCGCTGCGAAAATAGGTACGAGAACCATCTGATTGGTCGTAATAGAGGTGGTTAGTTCTGTCGTTGGCCGCAATTCCTTCAGAAGTAACTCGACTAGCGGCCTGTTGGAGCGTGGCTAGCTCTTGGCCTTGGATTACGTTTCTAGCGATAATAAAGCCATCTTGATGAAATTTATCTATTTCTTTTTGGCTAAACATCGTTTTGCTCCTTTACATTTTTGCTATGAGTTAGTCTCTAACATCGGAATTTTGTTAATGGTTAACGTCATAGACTAGTCCAACACTCATAAAATAAATTTGTATCTTTTCAAAGACACATTGGGCACTTGTGTGCCGAAATATGGGGACCTTACTCAGATAAACGCAAAAAAGTAAAAACTAGCGCTGTTACCCGTCTAGTCTTCTAGTCAAAGATCTACCGGGAGCTAAATTTCAGGCTTATTGAATAAATCGGATTTTTTAATCGTAGCTTGGCTTCTATTAATAGAAATAATCTTTATTTAACTTATTGATTATAATCACTCATCGTTATGATCTTCTTCCTTGTGTCTGAGTTGCTGAATTTGCTCTTCGCTAAGTAAATCTTTAATTTGAAGCATAGTTTTCAGCTCTAAGAATTTCAAGTCTCCATGAGATTTAGCTATAGCGCTGACCTGATCAGCTATTTCTTGCTGGTCAACTTTTTCCGATCCAAAAAAAGCCTTCCGTAAGGCAATATGGATTTCTATTTCTTGAATTCGGATTTCAGCCATTATCTTAATTTGTTCTTGCTCTAATCTGAGCTGTAATAATTCTACTTTTTCTCGATTCTCTATATTTAAAATTTCATGAAGCCTTTCCATATCTAGGTCTAAACCGACATCAAGATGGAAAAGTTGGTGCCCCATTCCGCGGGACTCACGCTCCCTCATTTCTATTTCACGATCGTGCTGTATCCGCATGGTCTCCATTCTCAAGTGATGTTCAGTCTCCCGACGTTCACGCTCCTGGTCCCATTCTTGTTCTCGCTGGGCTAGTTGTAGTTGGAAATCCATTTGTCTTTGATGAAATTCCCTTTCCAGTTCCATCTGGTATAACTGGTTCGGATCATGGTGCTTTAACCGATTTTTTCTGGGAGCGCCCTCCTTATGTTTTGTTTTTGTGTCTTTTACTTTGTGAGATGGAATTTTTCTCTCCTTATCTTTCTGAGAATTTTCTGGTTTATGATGTTCAGCAAGGGGTTGATCGACTATAATAAGTGAGCAAAACACGAACAAGCATAAAAAGAACGGATAGCGTTTCATATTGATTCTCCTGATTGAAATACTTTTTTGTGTTATATACGGCTTACATTAGCCTGAAGGCTGTTCTGATGCTAACCGTTAGTGGTAGAAAGTAATATGAAAAAAGAAAACGATTATTTCTGATGACATCTGCTTGGTTATCATGGATGACTGAGATTTGGAGCGATAATCAAAATATATTATTCGCAACATTCCGTTGGACAACGATCTTCTGAAACACTGTCCCTATTTCCAATAATCTCTTGATCTTTTACAAAAAAGAATTCCCAGTTATGTCCATTCGGGTCAGATACCCATATTTTATCTTGGATAGAATAACAACAATCAATGTCCTTCTCCAGTTTCGTTGTTATTCCTAGACTCTCAAGTCTTTTCTGTGCTGCATAGACTGCTTGACTATCATCGACTTCAATACCCATGTGATTGATAGCATTATGAGTGATAGGATCCGATACATAATTGAGGGTCAAGTTAATAGATGGGTCATTAGAAGAAAATTTGGCATAACCATCTTCTAGTCTCACTGGCAACAGGCCGAAGAGCTTAGTGTAAAAATCTACCGAAGCCTCAAAGTTATTTGTATTTAAGGCGCAATGTAATCTACTCATCTATTTCCCTTGATAGTCCTGTTATTTGAAATACCAATAGATTCCTATTTTAACAATCACATTTGACAAAATTTAAAATTTTAAATGTAATTAAAAAAACTTTAACTAATGATGGCGTCGTCGCCAATCCGCTGGTTAACACAAACCCGTCAATCACAAAGCAAGTGCAATAATAGCAAGTATCAGAGATAAAATATTCCGCTGTAGTTTTAAGTGTCTAGGGGCAAATCAATCCATCTACGATCGCGAGCCGATATTTCAACGGCTTCTAGTATTTCTTGGTTTCGTAGTCCATCCTGAAAGTTGGGTTGCATTTCTCGATCGTCGATAATAGATTGAATGAAATTTTTCAGGTTTTGGGTGAAGTTGTATTTAGATGACTTCTCTCCGCTAATTGCCTTAAACCGATCGGGAATAGGTATGGAAGCCCACTGCGCTTCATTTACAAAAGCAGGTCCTATTGAGGCTTTGAGATGATCCGTATCTTCCCACCTATAAACTAGCGCTCCTTGGTCTCCATAAATTTCGATTCGCTGGTAGTTACCACGAGCCGTGGCATAACGACTGCTGACAAAAGTACCCATTGCTCCACCATTAAATCGGGTTAAGAAAGTAGTGCCATCGTCTACGTCTACTTGTCCTACACCAGAACCATCAACTAGAGGGCGCTGATGAATAAATGTCTGCATGTCGGATACTAGGGAGACGATCTGTTGATCAGTTAACCACTCCACCAGATCGATGATGTGCGATCCCAAATCACCTAGGACACCGGTGCCAGTCATATCCTTTTGTAATCGCCAAACTAGAGGAACTGCGGGATCTATCAGAAAGCCTTGCATATAAGCAGCATTGATTTGGAAAATCCGTCCGATATATCCTTTCTTGATGAGATGTCGAGCATATTGGGCTGCTGGGTGATGGCGATAGACAAAGTTGATCCCATTTTTGACGCCAGTCTCTTGTGCTACTTGTGCCATATCTTTTGCTTGGTGATAGCTCATAGCTAAAGGTTTTTCACAGATGACGTGCTTACCTGACTTCATTACTGCAAGTGCGATTGGAGCATGGGTTACATTGGGCGTTACAATATCAACAGCATCAATGTCGTTTCGTTCAACGAGTTTTGTGAAGTCTGTTGTCGCAAATTGGGCTCCGAATGTCTTGGCGGATTTTTCTGCCCGTAGAGGATCAATATCGCAAACGCCAACCAATTTGACTTGAGGGTGTTGCTGGTATACAGCCATGTGTCCAGAATTAGCCCAGCTACCTGTACCAATTACACCAATACGAACCTTTTTGTTTGCCATGACATTCTCCTAGATACTTCCGATGTGCAACAGAGTATAAATACTATTAAGATTAAAAGAAATAGAAAAATTCGGAAAATAATATAAAAACAACGAAATTCACCTGACTCTCAAGGGGACTGTTTGTACCCAAAAACCTTGTCGTATCAAACTAACAAAAAATCTTGAGAATCATTGGGCCACCGATCCCTGTACTGTAAAATCTGATTCGATATTATTTTTAGAAAGAACAAGTCAACCCTACTCTGAATTTGCGCCAACAATATTGACTGATAGCGTTTTAGCCTCTCTTTATTGCTCTATCATTTTGGTGTTACCATGCGTTTTCATATGTATTTCTTCTGAGAAATTTTTGAATTGAAAGACAATACCATACAGTATTTATGTAACTTCAAAAACAATACTTGACGAAAACGATTTAAAATTAAACAACACCTATCAGGTATAAACTATATAGTAGCTACAATTAGACAATCGGTCTCAATTTAGATAGCATTACAAATATCAAGCATAACTAAACCTCTCCAAAAAATAGTTCTAATGTAGAACATGTTAGATTCTTGCTATTTGGGTAATTCCTTGTTTCGTCCCTAGTAATGTTATTAGGAGAATACTTTGGTGAAACTAGATATATTAGGGAGTGAAAGGTTGAGCTAGCGTTGTTTACTTAATTTTTCGTAGATAACAGTAGTGATAATTCCACCGTTCAAAAATCCTTCAAGTACTTAAAATTGTTTTTACTAGTTGACTGGGCTATCGATCAAACTGTTTACCTATGTTATGACTGAAGAAAATTCAGGTTTACTTAAAATGATTTATAACCTTGTAGATTTAGTTAATAAAATAGCTTTCGGTTTGCTCATTTAGTGTGAGTGTTGATTTTCGATAACAGCATTGATATCTCTTAACATCAATGACACTTCGACTTTCTAAAGAGTTTTATTATTTGACATTTCGACAATACTGGTGTGTCCCAAAATATTCTTAGTAACAAATTATGCTAATTTGTGTTAAAGGAGTTTTCTAAAATCTTGTTTAAGCTCATTTTAATTAGTTAGTTATATTCAGAAGACGAATTAGAATTGTTTATCGAATTATATGGTGTGGGCAAAAGAAAAATTTAAAGTTGTTAAGAAACGATTCATCCAAATAAATAAAAAAACATACATAAAATAAGGATTAAACCCAAATCTACCCTAACAAACTTCAAGGAACCAATGTCAGTATTTTCAAATAAATTGTCGATTCTTATGTCGGGTATAATTTCTGGAATGATACTATTTCAAACCGCTATTGTTGCCCCTGTTGTATTCAGATTTCTTGATGGAATAGATGCCAGTCGATTTCTAAGATCAGTTTTTCCCAAACTCTTCCTTTCAATCCTGATTCTTGGTGGCCTGAGTCTGGTGCAAACTTTTTTGCTAAAAAGCTACTCCATTATTCAACTAACTGTTTCTACTCTGACAATTATCTTAATGGGGACGTGCTACATAATAGTACCAGCCACTAATCGAGCAAGAGATGCTGGCAATGACTTGAATTTCAAAAGACTACATACAGTGAGTGTTGCATTAACTTTGATAGTTCTGTTGGTTAACCTAGGATCGATCTTCTATAATCTTTAGTAATCAATACTAGATAGATTATCTTCTTAAACTAGTACTAGAAAAATGTGCTTTTGAAAAGATATAGAAGTTTAAAAAAATCTACTACTATAAAAGGGTTTTCAACTAATATATCAAGCTGATCAACTTTTATTTCTAGCCAGGGGAAAAGGTATTGCAATCAAATAAAAGCCAAAAACGATTAATCTCATTGAATTCACCATCGAAATAGTAATGAAAAAGGAGTATTCATGAAGCCCGACCAAAATTATTGCCTTTATTCTCCAACTGATTATGCCGAAGCTCTACCACGCAGCCAGTTTATGGATTTTCAAATCAAGCCTCTTTGGTCTCCAATTCCTAGAATCTCAGGTGCCGCTTTTACTGTCAAATTAGCTCCTTCTGACAACTTGATGCTTCATGCGGCAATTTATCAAGCTCCACCAGGTTCAGTCATTGTGGTTGAAGCTGGGGACACAGATTTTGCCGTTGCTGGAGGGAATGTCTGTGCCATCGCACAAAAAAAGGGAATATGTGGATTGGTAATAGATGGAGTAATTCGAGATCTAGCAGAAATTAGAGAGGCTCAATTTCCAGTGTTTGCTCGTGGGGTAATGCCAATTCCGGGTCAAAAAAATAAAAAAAGTCCGCTAAATATCAAGGTAAACTGCGGAGGAATAGATGTTTCTCCTAACGATATTGTTGTCGCTGATGAAGAGGGTATAGCTGTTATACCAAATAATCAAAGACAAGAAATTTACATCAAAACAAAATTAAGAGCAGAATCAGATGCCTCAACCTCCTTGCATGAGTGGGAGGAAAAACATTACGAAAAGATTCAATCTTTACTAAAAAAAAGTAACAAAACAGATCACTAAGTCGATTAACAATTAGTATTTACGAAAAAGAAACTTATTTAATCACTAATCAGGCGGGTATTAGCTGTCAGCTTTTTCCGGCATTCCCTCATTTTCAGACACTGCTTATTTATATCAGGTAATATGTTGGAATTAAACGCCATTCAGGTAAATCAGTATTCAAGCAATTAGGGTGAATATGGAAATATCAGCTAACTGGCTATGAAAAATAGGACGCCGAGTATTTTTCTGATACTTATCCTTCCTACTATGACTACCGATGTTCACTTCACAAAATTGAAATACAAATAATTTTACACCACCAGTTTTTTTTGTTACACTCTTGACTTGAGCAAATCAGGTCGAATCATTACGGGATATGATCTTCTTAACCAGGATATCAAAATGAGGCCAGTAAGTCGTGCAAATTCTCTTGCTGTATCACCTTCTATGGTGTTTGCCAGATCAGCATTTACCTGTGGATAAGGATTATCAGCTGTGTTATACAGCTGATTCAAGTGGGAATTGGGAGATTTATCGGTTGAGTAAAGATGGGTTGAATACTATTAACCTAACCCAACATCCAGATTTGGACGCTTACCCGTCATGGTCTCCTGATGGAAATCAGATTGCCTTTTTTTCATCGCGAGACGGCAACGAGGAACTTTACCTGATGGAATCTGAAGGGCAAAATCTTCGCCGCCT
>JAYZAL010000037.1:0-19931 GCA_036339735.1 Candidatus Poribacteria bacterium | reverse complement strand
AAGTTATACATTTAAATCTGTTGATCTGAATCAACGAAAATAATGTTTTAACTTAATTCATCTTATGGAGGCTTAATTATGACAGAAACAACACAATCACCAGACAATCCAACTTGGCCAGACCTAGCTATTGGTCTGTATGACAAACTAACTGGCAGGAATGCAGAAATCGCATATGAATTTGAGAAATTCGTCATACACGTACCGGTGACCGCAACACCAGATACTGACCATACACCTTGGAAAGTAGATGGTGTGGTTAAGATCAAAACCCGTGAAGGTTCTTAAGAAAGTCATTTTAACAATTTCAAAGTGAAGTATGATTCCATTTTCTATGTATAGCTAAAAGTCAAGAATTGAAAAGTGCACCTGCGAAGCATTCTTCATACAAACTTAGCGAAAAAGAAAGCTACGCAGCTGCACTAACACCTTCCTTATATAGCCGCAGCAATGGTCATTTTAATCATATTCCCTTATGGAAAGAAGATTTAGCACCAATCCCTAATCGAACAAAAAACAAATTAATCAGCTAATTGCAAAGAAATAGAGAGAGCATTAGAGTAACCATATATGCCTCTTACATCAATCATCCTTTCAACACTCCTGCAATACTTACAACCTTAAAGAACAAAATATGATATTAGTAACTGGTGCAACCGGCTACGTCGGTGGTCGTCTCATAAATCGCTTACTAAGTGAAAACCGCGACGTGCGTGTGCTTGTTAGAAATCCAGAACGTCTTAATGGAAGAAATTGGAAAGATCAAGTTCAAATTACAACAGGTGATGTGTTAGATCAGAGTTCTTTACAAGACGCATTAGTGGGAATCGAGACTGCCTACTACCTGGTTCATAGTATGCTTGGTCAAGAAGATTTTTCTAGTGCCGACCGTACTGGAGCTCAAAATTTCGGTATGGCAGCCCATGAGCAGGGAGTGAAGCGCATCATTTACTTAGGAGGATTAGGCGACCACGACACGAAATTATCAGCTCACTTACAATCAAGACAAGAAACTGGTGCTATGTTAGCTGAATATGGAGTACCTGTAACCGAGTTCCGGGCCGCAATAATTGTTGGATCTGGAAGCCTATCTTTTGAAATGATACGCCATCTAACTGAAAGATTGCCTGTAATGGTTACACCTAGATGGGTAAACAACCGCATTCAACCTATTGGAATTAAGAATGTCATAGATTACCTTGTGGCAGCATTAGATAATCAAAGTAGCAAAGGAAAAATCATCGAAATTGGTGGCAAAGACGTACTGACTTACAAGTCAATGATGTCAGGCTATGCGAAAGCTAGAGGTCTCAAACGTTTTATCATTAATGTACCAGTTTTGACACCTCGTTTATCGTCATATTGGATACATTTCGTCACACCTGTTTCTAGTACCATTGCTCGTCCTCTAATCGACGGCCTAAAAACTGAAGTTGTTGTAAAAGATTCTTCAGCACGTACGATTTTCCCAAATATTCACCCAATGGATTATAAATCAGCTTTAGATAGAACATTAGAAAGACTTGATGCAGGTATAGTACCAACATCTTGGACAGATGCATTGTCGTCAAGCCAGCCAGATATCCAAGATTATGTTACTTTAGGCTCTTCTGAAGGGATGATCATAGAAAAAAGAACAATTTTAATTGATGCTGAGCCCACTTCTGTGTTCAGTGAAATAACTTCTTTGGGAGGAAATAGGGGGTGGTTGTACGGCAACTGGTTGTGGCAAATTCGAGGATTTATTGACCGACTAATTGGTGGTATTGGGCTTAGGAGAGGTAGAAGGCATGAAACGGCTCTACGTGTTGGAGATAGCCTAGACTTTTGGCGTGTTGAAGATTTACAAACAAACTTGTCATTACGGCTAAAAGCAGAAATGAAGGTTCCGGGTAAAGCTTGGTTGCAATTCCATATCAATGCCTTGTCAAGTGGACAATCCTTATTATCACAAACAGCTTTTTTTGCGCCTAGAGGCCTTCCGGGCCTTTTGTATTGGTATTTACTGTATCCGATTCATAAGATAATTTTTCGAGGCTTAATCGGAAAATTAAAAGCTAATTCCGAATTAAGACTCAATACAACGGATAAACCGTCTTAGCCTATCAGTCTAGTGAAGCTAACTTTTTGTAAGATGCCCTCGTTAAAATGCCAAACATTCATTGGTAATCAACTTATTTCACTGGGAGCCTAGATCAGAATGGAAATGAAAAGTAACTTATCAATTGTTGATCACATCGCTATCCAAGTAGAGAATGTGAAAGAGTCTGCTCAATACTATCTTAAACGGTTCAACTGCAATCTTAAGTATGAAGACGAGACGTGGGCTTTACTTTCATTTCAGAATATAAACTTAGCACTGGTGACAAAAACACAACATCCCAATCACTTTGCTATTGTAGATACCAAATTATCACTCAATACCGAAATCAAATACCATCGCGACGGCATAGGTTATGTTTATACTGAAGACCTTGATTCAAACTCCATCGAAATTATCGATCGGCAATCATGATCCGAAGCAAACAGAACAACACTAAGTCAACAAATGAAAAGAAAACTCCACTTAACCTGTTCAAGATTCCTTTGCCGTTTCACTACAATAACCAGCTACCAACACATTAAAAAATTCGATACAAGTAATAAACTAGCAATAGAAGTGACTAAAACAAGAAGTAGAGATATTTTCTAAATATGAATAATAATAACTACGTTATCATTGGTGCTAGTGGCGGTATAGGAAGACGGTTGACCTTAGACCTCCAAGCCCAGGGTGCTAACCTATTTCTTGGTTACTATAGTAATCAACCGCCAGATCAACTACTTGAAAATGCTCATTATTCACAGGTCGATGCAAGATCCTTTGAAAGGACTATCAAATTCATCACAGATGCCAAGCAAAGATTAGGTAATATTGACGGTGTAGTTAGTTTGCCAGGGGCTATATTACTCAAATCTCCACATCTAGTAAGTGAATCTGAGTTCGACAAATTAGTTGAAACCAATCTCAAAACTGCATTTTCAGTTATTAGGGCCGTGGGTAAGTTATTAAAAAACAGTAGCACTATTTTGATGTCTACTGCAGCTGTTCACCTCGGATTGTCTAATCATGAAGCCATCGTAGCAAGTAAGGCTGGAATAGAAGCCATGGTACGATCAGCATCTGCCACCTATGCGCGTAAGTCTATTCGTTTTAACGCAATTGCCCCAGGACTGGTGGATACACCTCTCTCACATAATATTATAAATACCCCTTCGAGTTTGGAATACAGTAAAAAATTACACGTCACTGGGAAGATTGGAGCACCACAAGATATCAGCAATATGATCCAATTTTTGCTCAACTCGAATAATCAATGGATTACGGGACAAGTATTCACTATAGATGGAGGGTTATCGACTACAAAGAAATGAGATTGGTTAACACGAAAAACCTTTTTTACTCACTATAGCTCGAATCGTCAACTATCTAGCGAAATAAGGGTAAAGTTCATATACAAATTCTAAATGATTTCTAGAAGCAAAAACCTCACGAACAGACCGAATAATAGTGGTAATGTCCTTTATTGGATGCAGCGTGAAAAGCGATTTGCAGATAATTGGGCTTTGCTGCGTGCGCAAAATCTAGCAATAGAATCCAAAAGTTCCTTGGTTGTTGCTTTTACATACATTGGACAATACACTGAGGCTAACTTGCGTCAGTATTCATTCATGTTTGAAGGACTTAAAGAAACTGCCAGTTTATTATTGAAAAAGAATATACCGTTCCTTTTGGTACAGGGTAATCCAATATATCAAATTCCTAAACTGATTAAACAGTTCAGCATCGGCACCTTAGTTACTGACTTTTCACCCCTAAAAGTATATAGACGCCGGACCGAATCTGTAGCTGCAAAAATCAACATTCCTTTTCACCAAGTAGACGCCCATAATATCATTCCCGTTTGGGAAACCAGTAATAAGCAAGAGTGGAGCGCCTATACAATAAGACCAAAAATTTTATCGAAGTTACCGGAGTTTTTGGTTGACTTCCCTGAAATAACCACACACCCTTTCCCACTCAACCAACCGTTTCCTAGTGTTGATTGGCAACTAGCCTACAACAAATTAAAAATTGATAAAACTGTAAAGCCAGTTACAGGGGGGGTAATACCCGGAGAATATGAGGCCCATAAACAACTAAATCACTTTAAGAAACAACCCATAGAAGAATACATGAATCATCGTAACGACCCAAACAGAAAAGTATTAACTAACCTAAGCCCATACCTACATTTTGGCCAGATTTCCCCGCAACGAGTAGCTTTATCCTTATGGGACTGTGATAAAATAGAGAACAAGGGTATATTAGAGCAACTCATTGTGCGACGAGAATTAGCTGATAATTTTTGTTATTACAACTGTCAGTACGATGAGGTCGAAGGATTCCCAAAATGGGCAAAAAAAAGCTTGGACGAACACAGAGAAGATAAACGCGAGTATGTGTATAGTCCAGACCAGTTTGAACGTGGTAAAACCCACGATGATTTGTGGAATGCAGCTCAAAATGAAATGGTTATTACTGGTAAGATGCATACCTACATGCGCATGTATTGGGCAAAAAAAATCCTTGAGTGGAGTTCAAGTCCGGAAACTGCACTCCAAACCGCTATCGACTTAAACGATAAATATGAGCTAGATGGTAGAGATCCCAATGGATATACGGGAATTGCTTGGAGTATTGGTGGTCTACATGATAGAGCATGGTTCGAACGGCCAGTATTTGGCAAAATACGCTACATGAGTTATAAAGGGTGTCAAAGTAAGTTTGATGTCCGTTCGTATATTCAAAAAATAAATTCGGTTGTGGTTACTGAGTAATATACCACCATGATTCTAGTATTCCACTCATGGATTCCGAAAAAATCCAATCAGGTCTGTTTGGATATGCTATTGAGTAACTATAGTACAGAATTTGAGTACCCAGAAGTATGCCTCGGTATACCACCCAAAATATATGAAAATTAAATATCTAAATTTGAGAGGGAATTTCGAATGAAAGTTGCACTGATTGGTGGTACAGGTTTTGTGGGCTCGTACATCACAGATGAGCTAATTAGTCATAACATGGTCCCGCGCCTTCTTATCAGGGAAGGATCTGAATCCAAGATACTCCAACCAGAGAAATGTGAAATTGTCTACGGAGATTTGTCCCATCATCATGATCGTACTTCGGTACCTGCGATTTTGGAAGTGCTGGAAGGTTGTGATGCTGTGATTTACAACGTCGGTGTAATCCGAGAATTTCCGTCTAAAGGCTTAACATATGAAAACTTACACTTTCATGCCGCAAAATGGTGTATTGATGCAGCGAAAGAGCTAAATGTTAGTAGGTTTATCCTGATGTCAGCTAACGGTGTGAAAAAGGAAGGAACGGGTTATCAAAACACAAAAATGTTAGCAGAAGAATATCTGAAGGAATCTGGCTTAGACTATACGATCTTTAGACCTTCTCTCATTTTTGGAGACCCAAGAGGTGGAGGTCGGCCAGAATTTTGCTCACAATTAAAAAAAGACATGCTAAGTTTACCTATTCCAGCTCCAAATTTCCATAAAGGTCTAAATCCGTTTAACGCTGGTAATTTCGCACTATCACCTATTCATGTCAAAGACGTAGCAAAAGTATTTGTCAAATCACTAACCGAAGAAGAAACAATCAAAAAAACTTATCATCTTGGAGGAGAGACCTATTACTGGAAAGATATTATATCAATTATTTCTAGAGCTTACGGCAAGAAAAAATGGACAATTCCAGCCCCCGTTTTTGCTATCAAAACCCTTGGCGCTCTGCTAGGGGGGTTTCCTTGGTTTCCTATAACTAAGGATCAAATTACTATGCTAATTGAAGGAAATGTTTGTCAGTCTGACGGTGTGTATGAAATGTTTAACCTAATTCCCACACCGTTTAACTCTGAGTCTTTATCCTATCTAAAAAGCTGAAGTAACCTTTTCCATAATGTTCATTATACAGCAGTCTGTAGACGTAACCATGGGAAAACAATCACTACACAATTATCGTAATTAAGAGATAAAGAACGAAGTTTGAACAACTAGATCTCAATCTTAATTAGAAGTTAATCGGTAGAGTTCAGGACGTACATTTTGTGGGTATCCCCTGAGTAATGGATGTAAAACATGTTAGTGGAAATATACGTTAGGTCTGTTTGTTATTCGGAAAGAAGTATGCCACATGGTGTGGTAAATAGCTCCTCCACATACCACTGAACCAAACAAATAATACCATCACCTTAAGCCTCTGGTGATGCAACTCTATAAAACCTTTAGATATTTAGTTTCATTGGATTATATATAAAATGAAAATTGGAATTATCGCTATTTGTGTACTTGTAAGTACCGCTTTGATCAGTCGGAATCAAAGCCAAAGAAACCTTTTGGTCGCAGGGCAAGAGGGGCCAGATTTCTCACTAATATCAGACAGCAACGAGAATATCTCATTAAAAGAATTCCTAGGCCAACCTGTGGTTATTTATTTTTTCCCAAAGGCTGATACGCCTGGATGAACTAAACAAGCTTGCGGGTTCCGCAACATCTATCAAGCATACGAAAGAGAAAAAATTATAGTTCTTGGCATCAGTTACGATTCCCCTAAATCACTGAGGGCGTTCAAGGAAAAGCATAAACTACCATTCCATCTCTTATCTGATAAAGACAAACATGTCTCTCGTTTGTATGGCGCTAACGGTCTGCTTTGGCTAAAACGCATTACATTTATAGTAAATCCAGATGGTATCATTGAGAAAATATACACTGGAATGAACCTAAATTCACATGCAGAAGAGATCTTAGATTATATCGTCAAAGAGAGAAATTCTGCCCCGATAGGCAACTAGTGTATTTAGTAGTCAGTACTGCAATTAATTGTTATAGATTGTGGGAAGTTGAGAAGACAGTTGTCAGAAACGATAAATAATGTATCAGTACCAACCGTTACAGTAATTGGTGGAGGCTTAGCTGGAAGTGAAGCTGCTTGGCAGCTAGCTTCACAAGGCATTAGTGTAGATCTATTCGAAATGCGGCCCACGGTAGAAACTGGAGCCCATCAAACATCTAATCTAGGTGAGCTCGTTTGCTCGAATTCTCTGGGATCAGATTTGCCTGATAGAGCATCTGGAGTCCTGAAAGCCGAATTGCGTCAGCTAGGTTCGATGCTGATGGATTGTGCTGACAAGACATCAGTGCCTGCTGGTGGAGCCTTAGCCGTCGACCGAGAACAGTTTTCGAAGTTAATTACCCAACGTATTCGCTCACAACCTCATATACGTTTAATACGTGAAGAAATCACCGAAATACCTGATGGTCCGACAATTATTGCTTCAGGTCCATTGACATCTGCACCTTTAGCTGAGTCAATTGGAAAAATTTCAGGAGAAGATCACCTTTATTTTTTCGATGCTATTTCACCTATAGTTAGTCAAGAATCGATTGATATGAAAATCGCATTCCGAGGGTCACGTTACGGGAAAGGCGAATTAGATGTCGGAGATTATATAAATTGTCCAATGGATAAAGACCAATATGAACATTTTGTTTGTAACCTGATATCTGCCGATCGAATTGAGTTACATAGTTTTGAGGAAGCTATCAAGTCAGGCGTCAAGGCTGGCGCTCACCAATTTTTTGAAGGTTGTTTGCCAATCGAAATTATGGCTGAGAGAGGTATAGATTCACTCGCTTATGGACCAATGCGACCTGTCGGGCTGACGGATCCACGTACTAACCACCGTTCCCATGCTGTGGTCCAGTTACGTCAAGATAACATAGCTGGTACGTTGTACAATATTGTTGGGTTTCAGACAAACCTTAAGTTTTCGGAGCAGAAAAGAGTATTCCAGTTAATCCCCGGATTAAATAAAGCAGAATTTGTACGTTTTGGTCAAATGCACCGTAATACTTTCATATCAGCCCCTACACTACTGCATCCAACCATGCAGTTCCGGAAACGAGAGAACTTATTTTTTGCTGGCCAGATCACCGGTGTAGAAAGCTATGTAGGCAATGTAGCAACGGGTCTTTTGGCTGGCTACAATATGGCTCACTTGCTAACTGGCCGTAAGTTGATGGTTTTGCCAGTAACTACTATTCTTGGGGCACTTTGTCATTATGTTACACACGCTAGCCTTGCTGATTTTCAACCGATGAAAGCTAACTTTGGTTTGCTTCCTCCTCTACAAATTGAAACTAAAACTAAAGGGAGACGGATGAGAAAAAGACAACGTGCCCAAGCCTATTCGCAGCGGGCATTAGGTGATTTAACGGCTTATTTAGCTAGTGTTAGTTAAATTACAATTACCAATGTCAATGTTATTGGAAAATTAAAGTGTCAATGTAAATGGATTTGACCTTTTGATCCCCAAAAACTGACCTTAGTTTTTCGAGTAGCTGTTGTTTCAATTGTTGTTTCCCCATCTCCGGGATGATTTCTTCGACAGTTTTGCTACCCATGATTCGTTCAAGCTCAGTGCGTAAATAGATTGCTTGACCACGGTCGCCAATCTTACTCGCTACCTCACTGGTATCTGTCCCCAAGATTTCTTGTTTGATGGATTCTTCATCTCCCTCCATGACAGCAGCAATTCGCCAAGCAAAAGTGTGATGTATGATTACGGCTTCTGTATTCGTTTGATTTGGAAATATCCACTCCGTTGGTTGTGCCATTGGGGTTAGGCGGATACCATACCTTAGGTCGCCCTCTTCGGGCCAAAGCAATTCCATAATATCGACTAGGACTAAGCCAGATCCTTCCGCGAATTTATACTTAAACTTTTTTGCTTCCTCAAAAGGATCGGAAACTTCTTCCTTTGTACTCAAGTATTTCTGTGTAAGTGCAGTTTCGTATATTCGTTCTTGTCGTTCTTCTTGTATTTTCTGGCGTGAAAAGGGTAATGTGACAAAAAAAGAAGAAGTAAATAAGAAATAAAGAGCAGCAGGGATAATTGCTAATAAGATAATATAGAGAAGGATGCGAGCTACCATTTCAATTGAATTGAGTATAAGTTCTCAGCATTGTGGTTTGCTTTAATTAACCTAGCTCGTTAGAATGTAAAAAATTGAATTTCCATCGGTGAACTAACGTAATTCATGTTTGTCGCAAAATTATATCACAATTTAAGGAAACGAGACTGTGTCGGCTATACACCCTAAAGTTTTACTAGTCTGTAACAGTAACATATATAAAAACTATATTTCGCCAAACGAAGTAAAACGCCTAGAAAAATTCGCCAGTTGGGATTGGTTCAATCTTGATCATGCAAATATTGATGCCCAATTGCCAAAAAGCTTTTTTGAAGCTATCGAAGATGTAGATGCTTTGGTTATTAGTCATGGTTCACCCCCAATCGGAGCTGAAATTATGGACTCGGCAACTCGGTTGAGGTTTATTGGTGAATTGGAAGACGATCGATTTAATAATCGAATCGATTTGAGAGCAGCTTGGGAGCGAAACGTTCGTACTGTTGATACGACTAATGGATCTTCGTACCCAGTAGCTGAGTGGGCATTAGCTTTAATACTAATTTCACTGAGAAACGCGGGAGCTCAATTCCGACGTATAATCGATGGAAACACAAAAAGATACCATCCAGCTCTTAAGTATGCTGGTGGTGTTTTAACCGGTAAGAGAGTGGGACTGATTGGTTGTGGACATATGGGGCGTCGTTTGATCCAATATCTTCGTCCTTTCGAAACCGAGATTTGGGTGTATGATCCTTACTTGCCTCATGAGATGGCTGAAGCCATTGGTTTCACACAAACGTCATTAGATAATGTCCTTGCACAGTGTGAAGTCATTGTCTGCCTAGCTCCATTAACTCCAAAAACAAGGGGTATGATAGGACCGGAAGAGCTTAATAAAATCCCTTCGGGTTGCGTTTTAGTCAATGTTTCTCGTGGAGCTGTCATTGACTCTCAAGCACTTATCGAACGACTGAAACGAGGTGATATCGTCGCGGGTCTCGACGTTTTCGATCCTGAGCCAATTCCGTCAAGTAGTGAGATCATCCATCTCGAAAATGTCTTTCTCAGCCCACATTTCGGCTACTTTACCGGAAATCAATTTCGGGAATCCTTTGTTTTAATGGTAGATGAGTTGGAACGTTTCTTTGATGGTCACAAAACATACTTTGACCTGACTCCTAAATCTTTTGCCAATCGCCATGGGAATGAGCCATAACCCCCCAAATCAGTTATGATTATCGTGGTAAACGCTGAATCGTACCGTTAGCACCGCAAGCCCAGACCCATCTTTTTTGGACGCATAGATTCATCAGATGGTTTGCCGAGTTGGGTTCTTTCACTTGCCAATTATCCCCAGCTTGCCTGGAGTGGAGTAGCATCCCATCCTCACCTGCTATCCATACTTCTGATTGACTGACAGCAACTATGCTTCGCCAAGTTCTTTGTTCTGGGGTATTTTGCAAACGCCAAAGCTGACCACCATTAGTCGTTCTTAAGACAATACCATCAACACCAGCGACCCAGCCATTTTTCTCATCACTAAAAGAAACATCAAGTAATGGTACATCAACCCCAGACTTTTGCGACTGCCATTTTTGGCCACCGTTTTTAGTCATCCATATTGCTCCTTTCTCACCAACGACCCACCCTTTTTGCCGACTCACAAAATGAGTCGCCCACAGATGATGTGTATCCGGGGTGTCTTGCTTTTCCCAATTTGAACCACCATTTGTTGTGTGCAAAATCAATCCACCTCCACCGACAGCCCAACCTAAGGATTCTTTTGTTAAAAAAATATCGGTTAAACCATTTGACAACCCACCCGCTTGCTGTCTCCACACTTGTCCACCATTATTAGTGTAGTAAATTTCCCCCCGTAAGCTGACAAGCCAACCGTGTTTACGACTGGTGAAGAAGAAACTATTAATTTTTTCTGGTAAATTGGATGAATCACCATTGTTAGTTAAGAGAAGCCAAGATTGTCCACCATTTGTAGTCTGGAATAATGTTCCACCTGAACCTCCTACCCAGCCATTATTTTGATCAACAAAATGTATATGATGTAAGTGGGCTTGAGTTGGAACATCCGAAATAGAAGAGGTTGACTCACACCCACTCAAGATATAGGACATAATCAACAATAAAGCAGAAGTAACACGAAAAATTCTCATTGGTAGGTTAGGACATCCATGGTAGGATAGGAAAAGATCGGAGTTCTTAATTCTATCTGACTTATAATGAGCTGTCAATGAGTTATCTAATTGGTATTGATGGTGGTGGTACACAAACTATTGGTGTGGTTGCTGACATTAATGGTAATCACTTAACCAAAGTAGCTGACACATCAACAAATTACCATGTGGTAGGTATTGAACAAGTAGAAGCAACATTAGGTTCAATTCTGAAGCAACTACTACAGAATATTGGTATCCGCGCAACTGACTGTCAGGCGGCTTGTTTCGGTTTGGCAGGCATTGGCCGAGCAGAAGATCATCAGAAGATCTATCGTTTATGTGAAAGAATCGGAGTTCCTGAACAATTTGTTCTAACACACGATGCAGAAATCGCTTTAACTGCAGGTATTCGATCAGGTGTAGGTGTCCTAACAATTTCTGGTACAGGGTCAATGGTGTACGGTCAAAATTCAGAAGGGGAATCGGTTCGAGTTGGTGGTTGGGGGCACCTACTCGGGGACGAAGGTAGTGGCTATGATATTGGTCATCGAGGTCTAAAAGCTATTACTCAAATGAGCGATGGTAGACGACGGCCAACTACTTTGCGAAAATTTATCTTAGCCCAAATCTCGTTGGATAGAGTGGATCAGCTCGTAAGATGGGTCAGTACGGCAAGTAAAAGCCAAATATCAGCATTAGCTATTTCGGTGTTTGAGTCAGCGGAAACAGGTGATGAAGTAGCACAATCGATCATCGAAAAAGCCGGTAAAGCCTTAGTAATTGCTATTCGGACAGCCATACGTCGCCTTGAGTTATCCACCAATTCTGAAGTGTTTTTGAGTGGAGGCGTCTTCCAAAACCAGCCGAGTTTCGTCCATTTTTTACAAGAGCAACTTCCAGAGAAAATTATTCAATTAATTCGGCAAGAACCGGTCTGTGGAGCTATTCGAATAGCTCAAAAACTTGTTCGGTAATGACAGATCATTTCAAAACCACCATTTTTCGGCTTTCTTGGTAACCGTTCGCTTTCAAAATATAGAAATATATTCCACTTGCCACTGGTTTTCCTGTCTGATCCAAACCGTCCCAATAGCCGGACCGTTTCTTATTATGATAGAGGCCGCTGGGTAAATGACCCAATTCTAACCGACGAACGATATTCCCAATCGAGTTGTAAATCTCTATATAAACTGTTGATGGTGTATGTAATTGAAAGGGAATCCATGTTTCGGGATTGAAAGGGTTAGGGTAGTTTTGGTCAACTTTAGTTTTGTTAGGCTGAACCTGCGTCATCACTTGATTTGCTTCGTATCTATTGGAATACATGGTGGATGATTGTTGTATTATCAAATCCTTGACTACTTGTCGGTAAATTTTATTGCTACCCAATAGCGAAAAATAAACTTCGTTAAGGTCCGTGAAGGCCTGACCGGTTAGCGTTTTCATATTACCAAGATTAAGGTTCCAATATCCATTTTTGTCTGTCTTGGATATCATTAACTGTGCTTTTTTTGCTGTTAAAATGACTAGTTCGTCAACTTTGGGCTGGCCATTAGGATACAGAACTTGACCAAAAATCACCTTTGGTCGACCAGTGTTGATGGATGTAGTCGTGAAATTTATAACTTCACTTCTTTTGATTTGTTCATTTTGACCAAAAACTTCAGCTTGAATCAGATAGGTATGATTTGGCCTTAGGTCCGATAGATTCAGGTAGTGGTTTTGTCTTCTGCTAACTTGGTCTACAGTTTTTGTGTGCCAAACCTTATCGTCTATTGATCGCCACTTAAGTTGGCTTTTCCCAGCTGCGTCTGTGCGAAAAACTAACGTGGCTGAGGACGCCGTTAAATTCCCCACAGTTAGGTCCTGTATTTTATTAATATTACCTGAAAGTAATATCTGATTGAGGACAGTTTGGGTATACCGATCTACTGCTGGGGCGCTGAGGGACGTGGGAGTCCAAGAAACATCCTGAGGAACGCCAATAAAATAGCCTCTATCGCCATGTAGTGGGAAATCGTTACCTTGAACCGTACCATCTGTCTTAAAAACAGAGCGCCACGATTGGGTAGATGACTCCCAACTGGTCAAGACTTGGCCGTTTGGAATAGTAGATAAGACCCCACTGGCTGTCAAACTAGTAGGGTAAGGGATACTAATTAAGTTCAATCCCGCTTTGAGCTGTAGTGTTGCCGGAGTAACAATGGGGTCTCCAGTAAAACTCCAGTCCGTTGGTTCCTCGATTTCTATCAAGTATCCTTGGTTGGGTTGGATGTTAAAATCTTCACCCAGATTATTATTTCCAGCCTTAAAAGATTGACTCCAGCTTTGAGTGTCGGCTTTCCATTCCATAATTGAGCTAGCATTAGTAATCTCATTTAGTAAAGTGTGTGCAGTATGATTGGTATTGGAGTCAATTGGGAATGCTAAAAGATTAAAGCCAACAAACAGATCTGGGGTGATATTAATATCGACCGTTTGTATATTCAAAATCAGTGTTTCTGTAGCTATTCCACCATGTCCATCAGTTGCCGTAGCAGCAATAGTAACTGCTATATTTTGATCTACATCCGGTGGGGTATAAGTAACTGATTGACCAGTTGTACTACTGAGTTGACCTTGACTAGCTGACCAGTCAAAACTTAGTGTATGGTTGTCACTATCATGAGCGACTATTGATAAATTAGTAGTTTGGTTTTCTGGTAATGGGTTGGTCTCTGCCGTTAAAGAAGTGATAACCGGGGCGGAATTCTGTAATTGTAGCGAAACATCAATAAATGAAACTGAGGGAAGACTATTATTGGATTGAATTATGAGTTGATCACTATAAGTACCAGTATCCATTCCACCTAATATTAAAGATAATCCAACCGATACAGACCCACCTGCTGGGATAGAAGTGGAGGATATACTTGGGTCTAACCAGTCGTTTCCGCTGTCAAGAGAAATACTTGAAATGTTTAATCCTTCATTACTATCGTTGAATATTATAATATTACCCTGATACTTTAGAGCTGATTCAACATTGATTCTACCAATGAATTCGCCGGTCATCCATTCGATCTGGTCTGCGCTTTGCCGAATAGTATTAGTTACTTGATTAGGACTTAGCAATGGGTTCTTAGCCAAAATAAGGCCAGCTAAACCACTGACGAATGGAGTAGACATTGAAGTACCACTTTTATTTCCATATCCATCAGAACCATTTACGGTACTGAGAATATCAACTCCGGGTGCGACAATATCAACCCAACTACCATAATTAGAAAAATTAGCTCTACTATTATTGGTGTCAGTCGCACCTACAGATATTACATTATCGTAAGCTGCTGGGTAACTCTCTATCGTGGTGTTATCGTTACCAGCGGCTGCCACAAGTACTATACCTTGAGAGTAAGCATAATCAATGGCTTGCTTAAGCGTGAAATCATTCGAATCTGCGCCTAAGCTCATATTAATGATGTTAGCTCCATTATGAACCGCATAAGTGATTCCTTTGGCAATATTACTTGTATAACCACCTTCATCTGAAGAACCTTGATCTCCAAGTACCCGAACTGCCATCAGTTGACAACTCCACATAACTCCGGCGATACCTTGATTATTGTTAGATATAGCACCTACAATCCCAGCAACGTGAGTACCATGCTCACCTTCGTTGGGCTGGTTATCTTCAGGAATTGAATGAAAATCCCAACCATATACATCGTCGATATACCCATTTCCGTCATCATCAATCTCGTTTTCTGGTATTTCCCCAAGGTTTTTCCATATGTTAGTAGTTAAATCTGCGTGGTTATAATCTATACCTGAATCAATGATAGCCACCACTATATTATTGGAAGAACCTGTTTCATAATCCCAGCCGTCGGTAGCATTAACTTGCGCCAATCCCCATTGGCTTGAATAATTGATATCATTGGGAATCAATTTCTGACGATAGATATAGTTGGGTTGTGCTAATTCAATCAGCTCGTGTTGCACTAGGGTCTCAATTACATCTGATAAGGGTTGGTTCAAATCGAACTCCAGCCGGTAGAAACTTCCTAATGAGCCAAGTCGTGTACCAAAAACAGATGTTACTCGACTTACCGATAATTCTTCACAAAGCTGGTTGAGAGATGGTGAGTTCGTGAAATTAGTCCCATTCGACTGTTCTGGGTTACTAATCAAGGAGTTATTCACAATTTTTATAATCACTTCGTTAGGTGAATAATCGCTGTCTAAATTGGGAGGCAGGTTTGTAGAAATCGATGATGTATTAGCAAAACCGACCGTTTCTGTAAATGTGAGAGACGTCGGTTCAACTCTAATTGCAAACAAGACATCATTATAAAGACGAATTTCATCAATCTGACCTTGAAAAAATTTGTTGTCGTTGGATTCACCGTCGGGAAATTCTGTCCACTGATTGATATTTCCGATCCCAATGTTTCCACTATGACTATATAGTTTACCGCCGGCAGCGGTTGCTCTCAGTTCACCATCCAACCATAATTCTAATTTGTCCGAAGATACAATATCAGTAGTCTTTCTTAACACCAGTGCAACTTCATACCAAACATCAGACTCAATTGGAGTAGAAGCCCATTCTCCAGACCAGTTACTTTCACTTGGATTTTGATTCCATCCTCCAGCATACAATCTTCCATTTTCTATATAAATGTTCAAACCACGAATATTGCCTCCTTGCTCATAAAGGATTTGCTTATTGGCTATTGAAGTATCAGCCGCTTTAAATATGATAACAATGGTTTTACTAGACCAAGGGCCTCCTGTATTTATCAAATTATGATTAGGTACTGACACATAGTCGTTTATACCATCAAATCGAAGGGCCTTATTACCAACATCATCGTCAACTGGTCTGTCTACCCATTGAGGACTACCTAAAATTATCCCATCATGTCCTGTTTTTGATTCAATTGCTACCGTTCCAGAACTTTGGTTAAATTTCCAAACAAACACCGGATCGATAGCTCCATCGACCCTGATTGATAACGCCAACGAAAAAATAAAAATGATGACCGAATAATAAGGATAAAATATCTGATTCTTGCTTTCTCTCGAAACAATCTTCGGCATTTGGGTATAAGTTTTCATTACTGTAAATTATTCTTGAAAATTCAATTTTTCCGCTGATTCAGCACCAAGCTGTGTCAAATCAAATGATAATTTAGTGTAACTCTGAACATCAATCATCGTATTTATCGCTGTCTCTGTTGCTCTATTTTGTACAAAGACCGACTACACAGAGATTTGTCTGTACATTACACCATATTAAACCAATGATTTGGTTCACTAAACTAAGTTAATTGTACTTTAAAGGAGTCCGAGTGTATGTCCACTCGTCGTCAACTATTGGTTTGGGCGTCCGTAATTATAGCACTTAGCTTAATTCTTATCTCTAAAGTTAGAGACACTTCGGCTATCGACCAGACGATCGATACAACTGACCAGGTTGATTTAGCTACTATATTGGGTAATGAGACCAACTTTAGGTCAAAATTTGAATTGGATTCGAGTACCGGTAACAATACACCAGAAGTGTCAAATAGCTCTACATTTCCTAGTCCTCTAGACGTTGTACCTGAAGTTGCCCCTCAAAAAACATTCGACGTAAAAAACATCCCGGAAGGAAACCGACAGGAGGATGTTAACCCTTCAGAAAGAATAACCAAATCAATTACTGAATCCCCAGCTAATCGACCTTCTGTCGCACCAAAAATCTATCATATCAAAGAGAACGATAGTCTGTGGAAAATTGCAGACCGAAATAACTTAGACATATATACACTATTAACTTTCAATAAACTCAAAAATGCTAACTTAATTAAAAAAGGGCAAAAAATTCGTATTCCCAGTACCAGAGGTATTTTACATACGGTCGTCAAGAACGAAACACTAGAAGATATAGCTATACGTTACCAAGTTGGATTATCGGTAATTATCTCAGCTAATTCTATTCAGGACCCTGACTTTATTCAAGCTAATACCGATTTGTTCTTGCCGGGAGCAAAATTAACTAATCGCCAAGTAAGAGAAAGGCTTAAGAGACGTTTGACGGGAAAAACTGTCAACCCTAGGTTTATTTTGCCCGTTAAGGGGCGTATGTCTGACGGGTATGGCTATCGTATTCATCCTGTCTTGAAACGTAGGCGATTGCATAAAGGGTTAGATATAGCTGCTAAGACCGGAACTAACGTTCGGGCCTCAGCCAGTGGTCGAGTTGCCTTCAGTGGTGTTATGGGTGGATATGGAAAGTTAGTAATTCTCGAACACGTTGGTGGATATGAAACAAGATATGCTCATAACTCTCGAATTTTGGTCAGAGAAGGTCAACATGTTCGACAAGGACAAAAAATCGCACAAGTTGGTAGTACTGGTCTTTCCACAGGTCCACACCTTCACTTTGAAATACGAAAAGGCCAAAAAGTTCTAAACCCGATTGATCACCTAGAACGTTGACCCAATTTTAATTACTCCAGGGAGAAAGTAATATGACCCAAATCAACAAATGGCCTCGAAAACTTAAACTTTTCGTTGGTTGTTTACTGGTAGGCTTATGCTTAGGGTGTGCCAGCCCAGAAGACCGAGTCGAACGACCAATCTTAGGAGATGAAGATCCCAGAGAAGTCGAGGTGCAAGAGGCATTTTCTATAGCACAGTCGGCCATAGATAAAACGGGTTTAGGTATTGATCTGTCAGAACTTGGTGATTTAGGTAATCTGGAAACCATTTTAGCCAGTCCAGAAGAGCTTGAGAACATCCCTGAGCCTGCCATTCAAGATGCGATAGCTGCGATGTATTTGGTACTAGATGCTTCGGGCGATGAAACACCTATTATGACTGATGTCGCGATAACAGCTAGTCCATTTCAAGTAGTAAATAACTCCATTCTTTCCAAGACTGATCAAATTTTGATGCACGTCAATTTAGCTCATTTCTATCTGTCAGATGCCTTACGTAAGTTACAAACTGAAAAAGGAGATCTGTTCGAGATTGACTTTATTGAGGGGCAATACGATTTTCACCTGAGTGAATCAGCAAAAAAACAATTTGATAATTTGCAGCCCGAAGAATACCTTCTTCAATTTAGTATGAAACAGCGGCAAGTCATTATTGATGCTGTAACACTTTTGACTAGTGCTAGAATTAGAGTTATAGAACAACCAGGTACCAAAGATATATACGGGAAGTTAATTCAAAACCAGGCGACTTTAATAGATCGAAGAATTAGTAGGCAAGACGCATTATACCATTTAGACCAAGGTCTAAAAATGGCGAAGCAATTGGCACCCGATTTGGCGACATCAATTCAAAATCTAAATAAAAATGTGGCTGATATATTTACAAACAAGTTACTCGACAAAGTCAGTAAATGGGGCTTTTCGATCGGTAACCGAGACGAAGTTGAAGCTCGAATCCGTCAACTGGTGAGTCAATAAGGAGTTGTAGAACATGAGCTATCAAAAATTAGCAGCCTTTTTGAGACTAACAGTTTTAGGCTTCTCTATTTTTTTTCTATGTTTGCCAGGTCTAGTTTCAGCCGGTGAAACACCACTGTTTTTGTATCGAGGATTGAGACCTGCTAGTTTGGGAAATGCCTATGAAGCTATTGCTAATGACCTTTCAGCTATTCATTATAACCCAGCAGGTTTAACGCAAATCAACAAATTTTCCTTTCAGTTGTTACCAATTAGAGGAGGAATAACACAAGATATTTTCGACCAAGCATTGAGTATGGAAAACTTTCTCGATGATGTTGTTTCTCCGTTAACCAATTCTACTAACCCACTGTTTGACCCAACAGTAGCATCAGCTAGGTCAAAATTAGTAGAAGAAGTTGGTAATTTGTCTTCAAAGCATCTAGGAGTTAACATCGATTTTCTCGGTTTTGGTTTATCTGTTCCTATGGTTGATAAACAGATGGCTCTCGGTTTGTCTCTCTACTTCCAAACCTTGACTGAGTTTCGTTTAGCTAAAAAAGGAGTTCCTTGGCCGGATCCAATCCTACAGATGTTGGATGATGAAATTATCTACCGATCAGTGGGTCAAGGTGCTTTGGCTACTTCTCTAGCTTATCGTGTAGATTTAAACCAGCCGTTTCTCAAATCTGTTCATTTTGGTACTACAGCCCGCCTAATTGGTAGGGGCGAATTTAGCGATGTAGATGATCCTTTTACGATTTCAGATCTTCTTAACCCTAAGCAATTTACGGAAGAATATTTCGATCTAGGTCCCAACCAAAGTGTTGCCGATTTCATTCAAGAAAATATTGACCGCAAGTTTGGCTATAGTATTGACTTCGGTACAATTGTCATACCATTTGATGGGCTGAATTTGGGTGTGGTTGGTCGGAACTTAGTTGGAGGTATTGGTGGTGAAGAGACATTTCCACCCAATGTCGCTATTTCAATGGCGGTACGACCTTTGAACTTGCTAAAAAAAACCAATACTCTGTTAGATATGACCCTTGCAGCTACATATGATGACCCTAATGGTGACGATGCCTTGGGTGGTTATGCCTTAGATCAGCTAAGTGACAACCTTCATTTAGGGGCTGAGGTCCGTTTGTTGCCTGACCAGTTTATTGAGGCTGGCTTGCGAGTTGGTAATAATCAGGGTTTTTTAACCATGGGGGGGGATCTTCGTTTACTAAAATTCATCCATCTGGAAATTGCCCGATATAGCAACCTACAGAGCGATTGGTGGATAGGAGCTGCGAGTCTTGATTTCTAATTA
>JAYZAL010000036.1:0-197473 GCA_036339735.1 Candidatus Poribacteria bacterium | reverse complement strand
CAAGAACTCTAAAGCGACTGTTGGATTGCCAATTGCGTTGTGTAGATATTCATCAAATTTAGGTTTATTTTCGAGTAGTAAATTTTCTTTGCTGTTGATACTATACTTCCATTTATCATAGGCTTTTCTGACTTTGTCTTTATTAACATCCGACAAAAACCTGATAGGGCCATTGAGTTCATAAACCACCAAAATGAATCCATTTATATCCCACTTCTGGCATAAAAAAGGTACAAGTGGTAAATACTCACTCGAAAGATTGTTTTTTCTTCTGTCACCATTTACGTTATCAATATTCAAAAATAGGTCGTGGATGTTACCAGATAGAATGAGACTTCGAGAAATTCCTGTGTTAATTAGTTTGCCAGCTTCGGAAAGAAAAGTGTACTCTGGTATTTTTACAGCCATCGTTCATTACTCCTTCCAGCGAGCCCAACGGGTGAGAAAAGCTTGGTTGATGAAGTTATCCATCAGCCAAATATGCTTTTGCGGATTTCGGTCAAAGAAAACACCCATCACTAAAACTAATAAATCTCTAAAGTCCCTATCTGCCAATTGATTGAAGATTTTATGAGTGCTAGCATGTATAGCTAAAAAATTTAGGATGGCTTGGCCAAATAGTGCCCCGGGATTCCAGTCGGCTTGATAAAATTCCTCTAGCCGATTTTGGCAAATCTTTGTTGTTATTTGAGCTAAGTGCTCAATGTCATTGTCTTGAGCTTGGGGGAAGTGTTTTTTCAGTTCCGTTTCCATACGATCCGAACCATTTCTAATCCAGTTATCAAAAATAGCCGTCGCTTGGTTAAAGCAACGATGGATATCTTTCAAAGTAAGATCAAGCTTGCCTGGCGAGTCTTTTATATGGGAAGAGCTTGGTAATAGACGATTGTGGTCAGAATGATCAAGAACAAACTTGTACTCAACTAAGTCACCGAGGGTTTCAGCCAAAACAGGTGTCAATGCTACTACTGACCGTTCATAAATTTCGTAATCAATGAAGTTAATAAAAGCTGATTCATCGAAGTGGATCTGGCCTTTGGCTTCTAAACGAAACGCCGATAAAAATGATACCTGCTCACCAAATACTTCAGCTTTCTCTTGTAGTGAAAAAGGTTGACTAAAGCTCGCTAAAGCAACGTAATTATTCTCGAAATCCAATAAGCATTCTTGCCATTGATGGCCCCAAACATCATGAATCAAAAATTTATCAACATCGTCAATTGGCAAGGTATTTACCATCCGTGTCAGTGTCAAATCGACAGTGTCCGAAGATAAGCCTGATTTTTCTACAATCAATTTTTGCAAATCGGTTTGAGTTTGCTCTCCCTTGAATGGACCAAAAGCTGGAAAATGAGCAAAGGGTTCACCACTTTTGATCTTACGAAGGAAACGCAGGTAATGTTGCTGGTCATGGGGTTTTATTTGTGTCCAATTAGGGATCTTATCAATTTCAAAAGGGAGACAGAAAAAAAGAGCTGATGCCGTCTTTATTAGCTTAACTTGTTCAACCGAAAAAGGTGTATCTGGGTAAAAAGAGACAAAGAGTTGATGAATGTTTTTTTGTAGATCTGGATGGCTGGGAGTCAAATCGAACAATTGTTCTAAGACTTGCATGATTTTATGTCGATCTCGAAGTGGTTGCGTCTGATCCAAAATTTCATCTTGTTTTTGCTCAATTTCAGTAGAACTCAGGCCAAAAACTCTCTGTATTTTTTGCATTGAGCAATCTGTGGGATCTGGTTCAAAACAAAGAAATGATTTCGATCCAACAGTGTCTAAATAGTTGATTCCGGGATAATTAACCATTTGATTGTAATGGGGCAGAAGCAGTAATGCCTCAACGAATATAGAATCTAGCTCGTCATCATCTAACTCTAACTTCTCATTGTCTAGTAGGTGTTGACTTGCTTGTTGAATCAATTGGTTATGAGAACACTGTAACTCAGCTAATTGGCTATCTTGAATAAATGAGAGGGAATCCAAATAATCAACCTGCTGATTGAAACGGTATACAGAATCTAATATAGCTTGACAGTTTTGGAATTCTGACTCTACTAACCATGGTTTCACTACGGAAGGTACAAACATTTTTAATACCTAATTGACTAAATAACGAGTTTCTTAGATCGGTAACTCGGAATCTGCATCTGTGTTTTTGGTAGTAGGAGTCTCAACCGAATCCGATTGTTCAGCACCAAAAATCAGTGCATCAAATTCATCAGAAGTTTCACTGCTACGTGCTGCTTCTAAAAATTCATTTTCTTGGGAATTTGCATCGGTTCCAGCTAATTCTTGGGATATTTCAGCTCGGCTTTTAGCTTTTTGGCGAACTTCCCTCATGCGAACTAATTCTTGATTGGTACCGTCTTTGCTGATTCCCGATAGCATATCGGCAATCTCTTCGGTTTCACGGGCTGAAATTAGATCAGCAACCGCCTCTGATTGTTCCTCTTGGATTTTTTTCAAGTCTCGGGTCAAAGTCTCGAGCTGAACTTTATGTCCGTCAATGTCTTGCTGTGCACGCTGGATGTCTTCTTCTAGTTCACCAATTCGTGCCTCTTTCTCAGCCAGTGTCGAACTGAAATCATTGTAAGCAGCAACGCACTTAGTGTAGTCCACGTCAGTTTTAATTTCCTCTGGGCTTATTCCTTGGCTTTGTAGATCATTTGCGACTTGTTTGGCTTTTGCCAAAGCGCCCTTTTTAAGGTCTTCTAAACGTGTTACTTCCTGTGTTAGTTCTTGTACTGACACTTGCTTTTGCTTTAAAAGTGCCATGAGTTGTCCGACTGCACCCTTGTAACGTTGAATATTCTCTTTTTTATCTTTTATGATATCTTCGTAAGCCCCACGAACAGCTTCGGGGTTTTCCATTATTTTGTCGGAAAGCTCGTGTGCCCGACCAGTAAGCATATACCAAATTGACTTGAAAAGACGTCCGATTGCCATTATAAACTCCCTAGGTGAATTTCTTTAAGGTTTATCCGAAAAACATTACAGCTAAAAGAGAAGAAAATATATTCAACTATTGATTTTCCTTATCATTTACGTATTCATCATATTCATTTTGTTCAAATAGAGCCTCTCTGCCTAAGTTGCGAACATTCTGATCCACGTTACGAGCAAACTCGATATTGGCATCTAATTCATTTCTGAGTTGCGACAAGCGCGATGGATCATCATCGGAAGTAGAGGTAATCAACTCAGCATAAGTTTGTGCAAGCTGGTTGATTGTTTGCTTAACCTCAGATATAACTGACTCACGCTTTTCCAATATCACGGACTTGACAGTTTCTGTTGCTTCTTCAGATTTATTTATCAATTTGATTGTATCTTCTAAACACCTGACTGACTCTACAAATAATTGATCGATCTTGTAGATGATATCTAGTCCCAATTCACCGGACATCAACCCGCCTCTCAAACTGGGAGTAGTTGAATCATTGGCTAGATCATTTTTGAAAGATTGATGAATGGATCGTAAATCAGCTAACATTTGCTCTGTTCTGATGTCCCCATCCCCTGTTAGCTTATGTTGTAGCTTGTCGAGTTCTTCCTCTTGTGCTTTATAGGTTTCTGAATGGAGTTCCTCCAAAGCACGACGTGATAATTGCCCCATACTCGTAGACCACTTAGTAATTACCCCACCTATAGGTCCTAGAAATCCAATCATACCGCTAAGAAACCAGAACATTAGTTGTGGTTCTAGATTAAATACTGATGTTACAGCCGCTAAAGTCACTCCAATACCAAACGGGAGGGTGACCATATTGTCTCCAAACAAGTTTAGCAGGATTTTTTTGCGAAGTTGCTTTTGGTTGATACGTTGCATGAGGCGATCAGGTCAAATTATCAACAAAATTAGTATATGTTACAAAGGACTCTATACTATTACCTAGTATGGTTTTTCTAATAACATGAAAGTTACACTCTGAGCTTGGCCTCCAGTGGCGTTGGCAGGCGGTTGGCCAACGGCAGCCGCCTGAATGCGGGAATTACTTATTCCGTTTTTCATGAGGAATTTGGCGGTCGCATCAGCTCTTTGTTGGGCCAAATCTTGGTTCGCTTTTCGATTACCTTCACTCCGTGTATGTCCAATGACTTTTATGTACCAATGTGGAAATGATTTCAGGTCATCTGCCAAAGCGACTAAAGATCGCTGGCTATTACGTTGAATTCTTGCATTACCACGACCGAACTGGATTGGTCTAACTTTCATTGTTGCTACAGGCTTCAATTTCTGCCAGTCAGATTGACCTAACGCTACCAGTTGTTTTTGAACCCTTACTTTTGGTAAAGCGGTGGCCTCACCACCAAGGTCAATGTCTTCCAGTTCAGAATTAGAAATACTAGGGTGAAAATTATCTGAATACAGTGATCTGAGTATTCCATCGTAATAAATCTGGCCAAAGTTACCCTCAAGAGGATCATTTTGAATAGCGTCTGTTTTATCCAAAACATTAACGATCTTAGCTATCATATCGTCCAGCAGTTCACTATTATTGGCCTCTGTCTTAGAAACCACACCAAAATGAGCGTAATTTTCCATTGTATTTCGCCACTCAATTCCACTTACTAAGCTTTTTGCCTCATCTAGTTTTAATGCCTGTCCGTACTTTTTTGAATCTTCCACAAGTAAATTCACTAACCCGTCAGGTTGCTGTGCATAGTCGTACCTAGCTCGTAAGTAAGCCTCAACAATAGCCTGAACTTGATCAGGATTTTGATTTAAAAAACGACGTTCTGCGACTAACACGTCAACGATATATCCTTTCAGTTTTGAGCTATCCAGTAAAATATGAACATTGTCAAGAGACAAAGCCTGACTAACGTAGGGTTCCCATAAAACAAAGGCTTTTTGCTCGCTCGGCTTCGTTGACTTGAGCATTTTGTAAACTGATTCGGGTTCATTAGCAGGCTTCAACCAGTTATTGGGTAAACTAGGCAAGCTAAACTTATTAATCATTACACGTGCTAGAGTTTCGCTTGGTGAATCTGGTACTAATGTGATAGAGGCGGAAGGAGTGCTTAGTCGAGAGATCTCTGGTACTCCTTGCTGGTAAGCTACAATTGCATCTGCGCCTTTCGTTTCGTCAATAACTAAAACTACTGCAGCTGGGAATGTACCGGTTTTGCTACTAGCTTTAATATAAGCATCGATTGTGAAAACAGCCATTTGGACTTTACCATTTTTCAGTTTGTTCAACCGCTGACTGTAATCTGCTTTATCATCAATAAATGTAATTTTGATACTTTTTTTCTTCAGCAGATTTTGCACGGCGGGAGACCGGAGAATGGCGTATCCAGAAAATGAATCGTGGGCCAATCGAATTTGGTGGTCATATCGAATTTGTGAGCTTGTCTGCTCCATCAACTTACCAGACAACCTAGGTTTAATTACCAGTCCATAGATCGTTAATCCAATTACTAAAATGACCACCCAACCAACTACCATGATGATTCTACTAAGCGCTCGTTGGCTAGAATTTGATGGCTGATCGTTCATTTACTTAATAATCTTGGTTTTTGTTAATTCGGTTTTTGTCTGGAACGAAATATAAAGAAAATTACTCCTGACAATATTAGAAAACCAATTAAAAACAATGTGTTTTTTGAACCGCCGCTTGAGGTCGACTTATTAGTATTCTTGGCAGTTTGAGACACGTTTTGAGGTCTGACCGATTCTACTTTTTCTTCTTTAGTTCGGATCGGCTGGTTGCTAGGTGCTTTAGTCAAAGCCTTAATTAAACTAATAGCTAGCTCTTCCGTCAATGGCTGAAGCAAATCAAATTCACTATTGTTACTATTTTGAGTATCAGTTGATGTCTCCGCTAGGACTTTAGCTACAGCCTCGACTAGTTGTTTAGGGTTATCCGCTTGACGATAGCTATCCACCATCGTAGCCAAAGTATGCTCCTCTGCCATATCGACACCGATGACATCAATACGAATCTGCCGATCCTTAATTGCCGAAGTATAGGTGCTGACCAATTCAGCTGATTTGGCTTGACCGTCAGTGATTATTAATAGACGGTAACTCCCGTAGTTAAATTGGCGCTCTCTTTGAGCTAGTAGTGTGTCTGCCCCAAACTTCATATATTGAGCAAGTGGAGTCCCACCACCAGCTTCAACGGTAGACAAAGCAGACAGGAAGCGAACGTCATCTTTTGTACCTAGGGGATAAAGCCAAGGATCAGAGTGGGCAACGGAAAAGACTAACAAGCCAATATTAACATCTTCAGTCAACTGGTTTAGAACAGTCTCTAAAGCCTCTTTCGCAACCTGAATTTTAGTGATTGCTTCATTATCCTGATTTGTGTCAGAAAATGGATCATTCATAGAACCAGAAGCATCCAATAGTACAACGATATTCTCCTTATGAATTGCCAGAGAAGTCTTAGCTTCTTTGCTTGCCTTAGATTCAGTTGCATGAGTTGAAGGGTTGTACGCAAAAACCAGCATTGACCAAACTATCAACCAAAGAATAGGCCTTAGGTATTGGAAATACACGTTCAAAATTTTTCTAATCTACATTGAAGACGGTCAAAAATCAAAATCCGCTTCAGCCACGGTTTCAGCCGAAACTTTGACTAATGCAAATTCAACTCGTCGGTTCTCACTCGCTTGTTCTGGATTTGTTGGTTTAGCGATGACTGGTTCTTTAATTCCCATCCCAATAGGTACAATTTGGTCTGACTCAAGACGAACATTTCTCTGTCGTGCGTAGTTGACAATTGCGTTTTTGACAGCTTCTGCTCGTTGCTCAGAGAGTTCTAAGCCTGCACGCATTACTTGGTATGGACTCTCGATTTCCGTGCCAGATTCAAACTTTTTCTGTTGTATCAGCTTAATAAGTTTTTCTGTGTTTTCCAACCGAATCGATTTTCCATCCATAAAATATTTATAACTTCCTCTTTGACCCGTCCGCTTGATTATATTTCGCTTGATTCCTGTTTTTACTAAGGTCATCAGTGTTTTTGAAGGATCCGTATGTCCTTTTATTGCCACAGCTGCATTACCATATTTGGCTGCGAGTTCAACCACACGATCAAATTCTTCCTTATATTCTATTTGGCTAAACTTTTCCTGATTGGGTTTGAACTGGATTGTAAAAGAAACTAGTGTTTTTTCATCTAGAACATCTTCTTCGTTGAAAGATTCGACCTCTGCTCTAACTGTCTCTTTTTTAAATCGTTTTCGTTGAACTGGCATTTTAACCGTATTGGAGAGTAAGCTAGTGAACCTAGAAGAGCTAAAGTTCAGATCAGAAGGTAGCAAATTATAACGCTTTTCTGCAAAGCCCCAAGAAGTTGCCATATCAATAGCTGATTTATTAAAACCTGAAAATCCCGTAACAACGTTGGTCTGATCGTTAAAAAAAGAAACATTACCAGGCTGACCGACATAAGTGCAATCAGCTATTAACCCGTGTGCGTCTTCTTCTAGAGTTGGAATGATCTCAGGCCCATATATGTCCTGAATCATTTGTAGCAATTTCATGTATTCCTGAGAACCACTTTTTTCATAGCTCTTCTTTAGCTGAATAACTGCCTCTACTCCCTTCAAGTAGCCAGCAAAGAATTTCTCTACCGTTGATTTGTTACTGTCGTAAAAATCTTTCCTGCAAGCATAAACATCCGCAATTGACCGTGATAGCGTGGCCGTACTAACCACTACACGAGCATCATTCACTGTGCCTTCAGCCCCAGTGCCAGTATTATCATATCCACCAGTTAGGCCTATCATGTCAGGTGTGATCACAAAACAACCGGCAACTGTAGGATCTTTCCGAAAGGTTTCAGCGGGACCTGAAGCCCCGGTTAGATCATCCAACCAGATCAAATCGATATCGGATTTAGAAAGGCGAGCCGTTCTGAGCATATCGTACAACATACCGACGTGAGGCCCACCGGTTTGGATAGCGATTTTTTTTCCTCTTAGATCAGAAATTCGTTTAATATTTGACCGTGCAACGAAATGATCTCCAGCTGACCAGGTCATCTGACCGAATACTACGGCTTTGGTCTTTGGGTTGCGACCGATTACCTCACTGGCTTGACCTAGCATTCTAAAAGTCCCGCGCAGAAACGGTGTGCGCCCACCTAGATAGTTTTTGACCTGTCCAACAAAATCATCTCCTGGTACTAGTTTTAGTGTTAGGCCCTGTTGGGCCATGATTGAACCAGGTTTTGTTTGCAATCCACCATTTGCGTAGAATAATGCAGCTTCCCCTCCCCAAACGATGTAAGGCACTGTTAACGTGGAAGTAGAATTAACAGAACTTACAGGATTAGTACCAATCAAAGATGAAAATTTTTGCTGACTATAAGTCAATGTAATGGTTACGCAAAAAAGACAAAGGAACAAAGGCAGGATAGCAAAGAGGCGTCTATTTTTCTCCATATTATTTGATTTTCCTTCAGATTAAGTCTCAGTTGATGTGCATTTTATGGTTTTGATTGATACCACCCACGCGCAGTATAGTCATGGAATTCTAACAGAAAATACGGTTTGATGTCTAGCTGCATCTGTATCTGTGGATCTACGATATCTTATGGTATAATCCGCACATTTCTGGCTATAGTGGGGTATATTATTCTGCTTCTCAATGGGACTTTATATAAACTAGCCTAATGTTCGCTTATGTTATTCGGCGTCTACTACTCTTAATACCAACGCTACTCGGCATTTTGACCGTCAATTTTTTCATTATTCAGGTAATGCCGGGTGGTCCAGTAGAACAAATGCTTGCACGTCTTGCAGGAAATGCTACCGATGCTACGGAACGTTTTTCTGGTGGTGGTAATAATGGAGAAACACTAAGCAACCAAAGCAATAACCAGAGGGCTAACAGCAAGTATCGAGGTGCGAGAGGGCTGTCCCCTGATCTGATCGCTGAAATTGAAAAGATGTACGGGATGGATCAACCTATTCATATCCGTTTTGGTAAGATGCTAAAAAATTATTTAGTATTCGATTTCGGTAACAGTTTCTACCAGGATAGGAAGGTAATTGACCTAGTATTGGATAAGATGCCAGTCTCTATTTCTTTGGGATTATGGACCACTCTACTCGTTTATACCATTTCCATACCACTGGGCATCACCAAAGCTGTCCGAGATGGAAGTCGTTTCGATGGCATAACTAGTACCATTATAACTGTTGGTTATGCCATTCCGGTTTTTCTGTTCGCACTACTATTAATTATCATATTTGCTGGTGGGCGTTACCTGACCTGGTTTCCTTTACGGGGCTTAGTGTCTGAAGGTTGGGATAATTTTAGCATATGGAACAAAATTATTGATTACCTGTGGCACATGGTACTACCCATTACGGCTTCTGTTGTCACTGGTTTTGCAACCTTAACTCTACTGACAAAAAACTCGTTTATCGACCAAATTGGGTTGCAATATGTCATGACAGCTCGTTCTAAAGGATTAAGCGAAAACCGTGTGTTGTATGGACATGTGTTTCGCAATGCTATGCTGATCGTGATTGCGGGTTTCCCGAGTGCTTTTATCAGTATTCTTTTCACCGGAGCTATTTTTATTGAAATGTTATTTTCGCTAGACGGACTAGGCCTCTTAGGCTACCAAGCAGCTATCAGCCGAGATTATCCAATTATGTTTGCTTCCCTCTATTTTTTCTCTTTATTAGGTCTTTTGATCGGTATTATAAGCGATGTAACCTATGCTCTAGTTGACCCACGTATCGATTTTGAATCTAGGGAGGTATAAGGTTTTTTGTCTCCACTCAATCAGCGCCGTCTCGCTATTTTTATCGCTAATCGTCGAGGTTTATTTTCCCTCTTTATTTTTAGTTTCCTGTTTTTTGTCAGCCTAATGGCTGAGATTGTTGCAAATGATAAGCCTATTGTTGTTTTTTTCGATGGCCAGATTTTGTTTCCCATTTTAAAATCTTACCCAGAAACACGTTTTGGTGGAGAATTCCCAACTGAGGCTGACTACCAAGACCCTTATGTCCTAGAGTTAATTCAAGAAAAAGGTCAAGCCATTTGGCCCATAATCCCCTATTCATATGATACGGTAGTTAAGAGTAAAACCGCCGAGCGCCGAGCTTTAGTTCCGCCTTCTCGACAACATTGGCTAGGCACTGATGACCAGAGTAGAGATGTAGTGGCTAGATTGATCTACGGATTTCGAACAGCTGTTGTATTTGGCTTAGTTTTGACGCTGTTTTCTGGTGTTATAGGCGTGACCGCTGGTGCCATACAGGGGTTCTTTGGCGGATGGGTTGATCTTGGGTTTCAACGATTCATGGAAATTTGGCAGTCTTTCCCTATGCTCTATTTAGTTATTATTCTGAGTAGTGTGATCCAACTTACTTTTTGGTGGCTACTGGGTATCTTGTTGCTTTTCAGCTGGATGCGTTATGTTGGTGTAGTACGGGCCGAATTCCTGCGAGCTAGGAATCTAGATTTCGTTCGAGCTGCCAGAGCTTTAGGGGTTTCTGATATGCTCATTATGTTTCGTCATGTTTTACCTAATGCTATGGTAGCAACTATTACCTTTTTACCATTCAATCTTAGCGCAGCTATTACTACACTTACTGGTTTAAGTGTTCTAAGCTTTGGTTTGCCGCCGGGATCACCATCTTTGGGCGAAATGATTGTTCAAGGCAGAAACAATATTCAAGCTCCCTGGCTTGGGTTGACGAGTTTCTTTACTTTAGGAATTTTGTTAGTCTTATTAATTTTTATTGGTGAAGCCGTCAGAGACGCTTTTGATCCGCGTAAGACTCTAATCGCACCTAATTAGTTTATGGATATTACTCCTCCTTTACTAAAAGTTGAAAACTTGTCTGTGGAATTTCGTACCGAGGCGGGAACAGTTAGTGCAGCTCAAGATATTTCCTTCAGTATCAACCGAGGCCAAACCTTAGCACTAGTCGGTGAATCGGGGTCTGGAAAAACAGTTTCGGCTCTCAGTATTTTACAATTACTGCCTTATCCAATTGCTCAGCATCCAACTGGCAGTATTTTACTGGATAACCAACAACTAATGGGTGCATCTGTCGATCGATTACAGTCTGTTCGTGGCAACCAAGTTTCCATGATTTTTCAGGAACCGATGACCTCACTTAACCCACTACATACCATTGAGAAGCAAATTTCTGAGCCCTTAGTTCTACATCAAGGTATGGATCAACAATCAGCAAACCAGCGAGCAAAGGAGCTATTACAATTAGTTGGTTTAGATGAAATTAGCCAGCGACTAACCGCATTCCCACACGAACTTTCGGGTGGCCAACGCCAACGTGTGATGATTGCCATGGCTTTGGCCAATGAACCTGACCTGTTGATCGCAGATGAACCAACTACGGCATTGGATGTTACAGTTCAAGCCCAGATTCTACGACTGCTGAAAAGTCTGCAAGATCAATTCAAAATGGCAATGTTATTCATCACTCACGATTTGGCTGTAGTTAGAAAAATTGCCGATCAAGTTTGCGTTATGCAACAAGGAAAAATTGTAGAAAGAGGTGAGACGAATAAAATCTTCTATGAGCCTAGCCATAGCTACACTAAAGAACTATTGGCGGCTCAACCTCAACCAAAGTCAGCTATAGCTGCTGGCGGTACTACAATTATTGAAACTACTGACCTGAGAGTATGGTATCCGATCAAAAAAGGGATTTTTCGTCGAACTACCGATTATGTTAAGGCTGTAGATGGGCTAAACCTTGAAGTAAAAGTAGGTCAAACACTAGGTGTTGTTGGCGAATCAGGATCTGGAAAAACAACACTGGGTTTGGCTTTGCTACGATTAATATCATCTCGTGGACATATTAAGTTCAAGAAAAAATCGATTCAAGGATTGAAATTTAAACAATTACAACCTTTACGTCGCCAGATGCAGATCATCTTTCAAGATCCATTTGGGAGTTTAAACCCACGTATGTCAGTAGGCGAGATAGTCGCAGAGGGACTTCAAATTCATCAAATCGAGACTGACAAAAGCAAACGAGAGCAACTTATAATCGATATTCTTGCTCAAGTGGGGCTAGAAGCTGAAACCAAAGATCGTTATCCTCACGAATTTTCAGGCGGTCAGCGCCAACGTATTGCCATTGCTAGAGCCATTGTACTGAAGCCGGCATTAATTGTCTTGGACGAACCGACATCTTCTTTAGATGTTAGCGTTCAAGCACAGGTCTTAGATCTTTTACAACGTTTACAAGTAGAATACCAGCTAACTTACATCTTTATTAGCCATGACTTGAAAGTCATTCGGTCAGTATCTGACAACTTGATTGTTATGAAGGATGGACTGGTGGTTGAGCAAGGAGAGACCAAAACGGTCTTCACTCAACCAAGGGCCGAATACACGAAATCGCTGATTTCAGCTGCTTTTGAATTGACATAAGAAAATTGCTCAAAGAAGGTACTAAACGTCGAGACTATTCCTACATATCAGCCCAGAAAGTCTAACAAGATATGAACCGATACCTGACCAAAATCAAAGATAATCTATAGCAAACCAAACAAACCAATTTTCAAATTTCTGGTACCAAACACAGCAAATTACTCAGATTGGAAAAAGTTGTAGAGGTTTTGACCCCCATCTAGTTATTCACTGTTCAATACTTTTATAATTTCTCTGTATAGAGCCGGTATCGTTCGATCAAAATCCCCTGAGATATGGTAACTCTCTCCACCATCTTTGACGGTACGAACAAGAATAGTTTTTTTGGGCCGATGATAGTAATGAGCTTGGGTTGGGCTTCCCTCATCCCTGAAATCATCAAATGAAACTAGATCAAAATTGGCTGTTAAAAATCGCCGGATTTCCTGCCCCGACTGATGCGCAACGTTGCGAGCCATAGAAAGGCTTTTCAGGTAAACTTCTGGCCCCATAACTGCTGACCCAAGATTAAGGAAAACGCCACCCTCTAATCGGGTTACACTATGGACAAACCTCAGAAAATCTGTGCCGGAGGTTTGCCCCATAGCAGAATAATTCGCCGATGGGTGTTGGTCAATAATGTCGTAACCGATACCTTTGTGAACGGTAATCGGCACACCCAGCCGATACGCATTCGCAAAGATACTCAGTTCCGCATATGTAAAATTGACTTCCTGCTCATTATTAAGGATCATTTTGCCGATGGCTTCACCATAACCAAGATTTGCTTCTGCTGCCTTAATGATTGATTGGTTTAATTTTTGACCTGTCTCCTGCCAATGGCCAAATTGGCCATCTTGAATATAGTCTTCGACATTTTCCAGAGTGGCTCCAATTAAAGCTAGCTCAAAATCGTGAATGGCCGTAGCGCCGTTGGTTGACAAATGCGTTAAAATACCACGATTCATTAGATCAATGATAAACCGGGAGTTTCCCCTCCGCATAACATGTGCTCCCATCATCCAGATCACGGCACGATCTTCCTGGTGAGACTTAACTATCTGATTAGCGATATGAACTAAATCAGGATTACTATACGGTGGTGTTTGGCTGTCCAAATGATAAATGTCCTCGACCGTCATTTTATGTTGTCGATCAGTTAAAGACAGAATCCGAAGTTGAGAACGATCGAAAACTGGTTGACTCAAATTGGTAACCTCTTCAGGTATTGTATTTGTTAGTATTAAAATTATTCATTGAAGGTCGGACCAAAGATATCGCTGCCAAATCGCCAATTCGATTCCCTAATTCAGCCGGCCGAATCTGAACCGTTTCTGCCGGTCTGCGCATTGCCATTTTTCGAACAGTTTGACGAATAGGCTCCAGTAATAATTCACCTGCTGCAATTGCTATTGTGCCGATTAGTACTACTTCCGGATTAACGATGTTGACCAAATTGGCAATTCCCCAACCCATGTAAAAAGCCGTTTGCTGAATCAGGTCTATGGCTAGCGAATCACCTTTTTGAGCGGCTAAAACCACATGCTCTGACTTAATTGCGGAAATTTTTCCATCAGCCAAATCTAAGATCTTAGTGTTAGTTTGTTCCTTCACCGCCTCTTTAGCACGACGGGCGATAGATGGTCCTGAACAAATCGACTCTAAACAACCTCGGTTACCACAACCGCATAATGGTCCGTCAGGAATTAAAATTTGGTGACCAACTTCACCCGCATACCCGTTGGTTCCTTGCAGTATACGACCGTCCGATACAATTCCAGCTCCAATGCCTGTTGACATCGTCATAAATACTACATTTTTGAATCCACGTCCTCCGCCAAATTGCCATTCTGCATAGGCCGATGCGTTAGCATCATTTTCTATTACCACTGGAATATTAAATTCATGAGCAATTATTTGTCTAAGTGGTACGGCATTCCAATTAGGAAGATTAGGTGGTGAGTAAACTATACCTGTCTGGGGGTCTAGGGGACCACCGCAACTGATACCAATGGCCTCTATCTGACTTTGACCAACCTGAACAAATTCTCGTGTTTGATTTACCATCTGAATTAACTTTGAGACCACGTAGTCTGACCCTTTTTCAGCTTCAGTTGGTTGGCGGATCTTATGCAAAATCACCCCGTCAATCGTAGCAACAACAGTAGCTAGTTTGGTTCCACCAATATCAATACCAATTAGGTAGCGCGACATGTTTTACCTTTTGTGTACTCGACTGTTTGTAACGTTGTCGTGTTTGGGGTTGTCATATAGGCTAAGTATCACGGCACGCTAAGTGATTGATCTTTAATTTGGGTCCTGATGTCGGAAAATCGTTTTCCAATTATAGAAAATATTCAGTTATAGCTTTGTAATTACTAACCCATCAAGCTCAATAATGTTTGAGTTGGTTTGGCAAGTTTGCTAATCACTCTTTTATGTCAGTAGACTCTATCAAAATATCTTCAATCAAATCTACTCTACCACCACAGCACGTTTGTTTATTGTAACTAAAAGCATTCCTAATGCTTGTTTATAAAATTCAACCAGCAGTTTGCCCCTTTTAGCCCAATTTTTTTGCTATTTTACTTTTATAAATGTCTTCTATATCAAAAAAAGATAACGTAGGGCTCAGAACCAACACGAAACCCCATTATAGCCCAAGAATTAAAATATGATGCGGATGATTCACATGCTCGCCTCAAACACTACAGCTACTAAAAGACAAAAAACAAATACGGATTAGTGCTATGCAAATGATTAGAAAGTATGGTACCATTAGGGCTCAGCCGTCGGTAACCGGACAGTTAGAGCGCTGATTTGGTTTCCATCTAGGGCGGTGATTTCAAAACATATAGAATCGATATCTTCTATGCTCTCGCCGACTGAAGGAATTCGGCCGTATAGTGACAGTGCGTAACCACCAATGGTGTCTGCGATTTCCTCATCGATTTTCAGATTTAGTTTTTGGTTGACAGCTCTTGTGCTGGTCCGACCTAAAATTTCAAATACCTGTCCATTATCATCTGCAGGCAAAATGTCTGGCCATTCGTGGACGGAATCGTGTTCGTCTATTATATCCCCGATGATGAACTCGGCGAGGTCTTCGTGTGTCACTAAGCCTGAGACTCCTCCATATTCGTTGAGTAAAATAGCCATTTTTGTCTTGTACTTACTTAACTCGGATAATAAAGCCGATATGTTTTTAGTCTCTGGTACGTGAAGTGCGGGTCTGATTAGTGTCTGATCAGAGTCTTCACGCTTCATTAAAACTTGATCAATGGTGGTGTCCTGTATATTTTCGTTTGACCAGTGTGGCAAATCTTTTACATGAAAGACACCACAAATGTTGTCGATACTTTGACGATAAATTGGAATCCGAGAAACACCTTTTTGGTGCGCGAGCTGGATTAGTTTTTGAATTTTGATATTTGAACGTGCCGAAATCATATCCGTTTGTGGGACCATGACTTCTTTCGCTTCAATTTCGGACATTTCCAAAATTTTGCCAAGTAAATCCTGTTCCTCACTCTGTAAACCGCTACCATCATGTTGAACTAGTGCTTTTAAATCCTCTGCAGTTATATGATCTTCTGTCTTCTTGTTACTACCACCGAATAAGGGTATTAGAAAAATGATAGCAACTCTCAGTACAGCTCGAAGAGGCGAAATTAAAACGGAAAAAGCCCATAGAGGACGAGCTGCAAGTCGGGAAAACCGCTCAGCATGTTCAATCGCATAAGTTTTGGGTGTGATTTCGCCAACAATCAGCAGAAGGAAAGTAATAACAATGGTACCGATGAAAACCTGTAGGCCAGAAGTACCAATGATTGAGGTGGTCAGTATAGCAAACGCCGTGTTAATGAAGGTATTACCAAGCAGGATGGTGATGAACAGCCGACGTGGGTTGTCTAAAAAACGAACAATCGCCAAACTGCTTTTCTTACTTTCGAGTCTAAGTCTTTCAAGCTGTGCCCTGTTCAAAGCGCACAAAGCCGTCTCGGAGCCAGAAAAGAAAGCAGAAAACAGAAGAAGAACCCCTAGTCCAACGATTTGGGGCAGATGATGTCCGACCTCGTCCATGTCTTCAACTTAGCGCAGGATGGATATTAACCAATGACCCTTTGGCTGATTTTAGCATAGCCGTTGCCGAAGAACAACGATAAATTAATTAGACTCAATGGAGGAAATAGTGACAAAATTTGAACAGATGGAAAAAATAGAAAACAGTGGCATTGTAGCAATTATTCGTACCGATACCAACCAAGACTTGCTTCAAGTGGTTGATGCAATCCATTCTGGAGGTATAGATGTGATCGAAATTACAATGACCACTCCCGGAGCACTTGATACGGTAGGTTCGATGACAAAACGTTATGGATCAAACTTGCTAGTCGGAGCCGGTTCTGTTCTGGATACAGAAACAGCTCGATTGGCAATTTTGTCTGGGGCTGATTTCATAGTTAGCCCAATAACCAAACCAGACGTGATCGAACTTTGTAACCGCTATGGAAAGGTCGTAATGCCCGGCGCTTTCACTCCTACGGAGATTTTGAGAGCTTGGGAGTTAGGTGCTGACTACGTCAAAGTCTTTCCTGCAGATATAGCTGGCGCATCTTACATAAAAGCTGTTAAAGCCCCATTACCACAGGTTTCGATTATTCCTACTGGTGGAATTGGTTTGAATAATGCTGCTGAGTTTATCACGTCTGGTTCTGCGGCCTTAGGAGTCGGCAGTACATTGGTTAACAAGCAGACAATTACGGAAAAACAGTTTAAGAAACTAACTGAAATATCCCAAAAATTAGTTGTAGCTGTCAAAAAAGCCAAGGAAACACAAGCCCAATAAAAGATTTACATATTGACATAGTGTGAATTTAATGTTAACCTCAACCCCTGAAGTTCAGGTGGCCAAAGGAAAATCGAGTTTTAGGCTTCAATTAGCGTGCGGATTAATAAGCTTCTTCTCAATAAATATCGAATCGAGAAACTGATAAGTCAGGGTAGCTTCTCAACTGTTTTTCGGGCAACAGAGCAGTTAATCAAGAGAACAGTGGCCATAAAGGTCATACCGCGCTCTGTTTATACTGGAAATCGGATTCGGTACTTTTTCACCGAGTTACGCGCGCTAGGAATGAACTGGGGGCACCCCAATATTGTATCGATCCATACAGTTGAGCCTGGCGACGAAGAGTATGTCGCATATATGGTGATGGAGTTTGTCGATGGCATTGATTTGCAGCGGATGCTGTCTAGTAACCCACCTTCTCTCGGTTTAGCTGTAAGCATTGCTATTGATATTTGTTCTGGTCTATCTGTTGCTCACCAATCGAATATCATTCATCGTGATATTAAGCCTCAAAATATTCTACTAACTGCTGATTTCCAAGCCAAGATTTCTGACTTTGGCGTCGCACGCATTTTGGAAGAAAGCAATGACTTTGCGGCTACGGTTACTGGCACTCGCAAGTATATGTCGCCTGAACAATATGACGGTAACTACGACTTACGGGCAGACTTGTATGCTACTGGATTGATTATCTACGAAATGTTTGTCCATCGTTATCCCTTCTCAGGCCAAAAACATGAAGAGATTAAAAGACAAAAATTGGCCGGCAAGTTGCAAATACCACCGGATTTGGATCCGACCTTAGTTCAATTCCTTAATAAAGCTCTTTCACCTGACCCTAGAAATAGGTTTCAAACAGCAAATGAGATGAAGGATGAACTTTTTCGTATCCGTGGCCAAAAATATACCGAGATCGCTAATCAAGTCATAACTAATCAATCAAAACCAGCTGATTGGCACGACGTTTTATCAACGGAGCGCAATACTTGGAAAATTCCTGCAGAAGTTGCGAAAAAAATCGAATTTGATCTTTGGTATCAGAAAACTGATGCTGCTAATAAGTCAGAAACATCTGACTATTCTGAAAAGGTTCATAATCACTATAATCGTGCTAATCAACAAAATTCTGTTAATGCCTTGAAAGAAATCAAGCAAGCAGCCTTACTAGGCTTGCATGACCTGGAAACAATAAGAATTGCCAACAAAACTTTCAATAAGCTGCTGGATATTGTCGAACAGCAATCTAAAGAAATAACCAGCGAAGAGTTACTTGAGATTATCCAGAAACAGCCAAGGTTAGTTCAAAGGCAAGTAGCCGATCAATTAAGTTCGCAAAAAGAGACTACTAGTGTACCTGAAAATAGAGCCTCTTTGCAGAATCGTAAATCTTTTCATCCTCGTCAAGCCTTGTCACCTCAGTCACTTTCTTCCAAAACACCACAAGTTGATGAAGATCGAAACCCAGGATATGTCCTTCAGACCATGCATCAATCAGTCCAATACGCACATGAAAATGAAGCTAAGCGGATTTTAGCCAAAGCGATCATCTACTCAGATCAAGGTCGAGTTAGACCAGCACAAAAATCCTATAAAGAATTGGGTGATTTTTATTCACAACAGGCCAGATCTTACTCAGAACGAGGGAATTTCAGTGTTGTAGCCAACTGTTACTCTCGTGCCTACTTAGCATATCAAAGCGCTAGTAAACTACGATTTGCTCGCAGGTCCGCTCATTTAGCCGGAGATCACTATACACAAGTTGCGATTGATTTGGAAAAAGGGCGAGAGTGGTTGCCTGCTGGCCAGATGTATGAACAATCTGGTTTACAATATACAAACGCCAATCAACTAGAAAAGGCAAATGATAGCTGGTCGCGCGGTACGATTTGCTATTTCAATTATGCTGAAAATGAGCATAGTAGAGGAAAACTAACCTCAGCTTACAAATATTGCCAACATATTATTTCGATTGGGCGAGAAATGTTGACACCTTCTTACGCGGTCGCTGGAGCTACGCGGTTAATGAAAGATATAAATAATAATGGACAATTTGTGTCTTCACCCTCAACTATGCCTGGTATCTAAAACTTGTCTTACAAAAATTATAAATCCTTTAAGCAAAACCTACGGAGCCACTCCGTAATGGTTGGTACATTTGTGATGGAGTTTGCTGTACCGCAAATAGCTACAATTTTGTCCAGTGCCGGTGCTGACTATTTTATAATTGATCTAGAACATACGATGTTTTCACTCGAAACGGTTGGCGGAATGATTCGAGCCGCTCGTGGCTCAGATATTCCGGCGATTGTGAGGGTGCCGTCTATCGATCGACATTTTATATCTAGAACGTTAGACGCAGGTGCAGCGGGACTGATGATTCCTCGTCTTGAATCACCAGAACAAGTAGAACTGGTCGTTCAGTATGCTAAATTTCCACCTGATGGTGACCGAGGTGTCGCATTTGGTATTGGGCATACTGACTATGGTGACTTTCGTAAATTTGATGGGGTTGATTTAATTCTTCAAGCCAATAGAGACCTCGTTCTAATTGGTCAAATAGAAAATCGTTCTGGTCTCGATAATTTGAATAATATTCTAGATGTTGGAGCCTTAGATGTTATTTTTATTGGCCTTTATGATCTCTCAACTTCGCTTGGTGTGTCAGGTGAAATTGACCATCCAAAAGTCGTTTCTGCTATCCAAATGGTGATTGATACTGTAAAAAAAAGAGATATCATTCTGGGGTGTTACGTCAACGATTTTAGTTCTGGGAAACGTTGGTTGGAGGCTGGAGTGAAGATGGTTGCCATTGGTAATGATGCCTTCCTAGTCACTTCGAAATTTAGCCAAGAAAACCAGAAGTTCAAAACAACTGCTACTTAAACTGTACCTGTTTAACCTATTCTCTCCATAAAGAACTACTAGTTCTTTCTACTAAAGTAACATGATTACCGTAACAGAAATAGAATCTATTTTTGATATTTCTTTGGCAAGCATCTATAGTCTTACGGACAACCAAATAGAAGATTTCATGGCTGCTCTCAATACACTTGGAAGCAAAGAAAAAATTGAAAACTATGTTGATCCACAATGGGTTGTTTTAGCTGGTGGGAAGGGGTCTAGAATAGACCCTTCCGGTCAATTGAATAAGACTCTTGATATTTGGTTTGGTCGGGATAATGTACTAGATTTATCTCGTCGTCACTTACCAACAACTCGGCCTCATATTGTTGTCGTTAATCCTTCTCTACATCAGCGTTTGGTCAATCAAGATAACGAATCTGCCCCCTCAATATTCTGTATTCAGCAAGAAGCTAATGGTACAGGCGGTGCATTGAAAGCTGCTTTACCTGTTCTTCAAAAATCATCTGCTGAATTCATAGGTGTTACTTTCGGCGATGAACCTTTTTTACCCCCTAATATCTTTTGGCTTACTCTGATTTCTCATTTTATCCAAAAAGCTGATATAACTCTTTGTGCTAAAAAGCCTTTGACTGTCGTCGATAAAGGTGGTCTTTTTTTCGATCGAGATGGACATTTCACAGGTACCAAAGAGTGGTACGATATGACCCCAAAAGAGCAAGATCAAATGCAGAAATGGTTAGCGGCCGGTTGCGCCTACACTAATACTGGAATTACCTTGGTTAGACGTGAAGCAATGATTGAGAGACTGAATCAACTAGAACTACATAAAAATGGAACCGAATATCATTTTGTTGATTTGATCAATCACTTTTACCGAGATGGTCTTAAGACCAATGCTTACGTCTATCAAGAAACTGTTTTATCTGGTGTTAACCGTTGGTCTAATGTGCTGGAAGGTGAAATTATGCAATACAAGCAAAACCAAGCACTATTGACGGAACTGGGGGTTCGTGTAGATCCCCAAACTCAATTTACTTATCAATTCAAAGCTGATCAACTACCCCAAATTGGTGTCGGTTGTCACTTTTTGGGTCGAGTCCACCTAGATGCTGATGTGAAAATTGGGGATTACTGCCGTTTAGAAAATACTAGCTTGCTCGGTAGAACAACTGTGGGTGATGGCGTCAGCCTAAAAGATGTAAGAGCCAACGACTCAGCCTTTCTGGGGAATTCTACGACTTTTCCCATTTCAGAACCCGTGTTTGGTTTAAGATGCCAAACCGAAGTAGAACAATCTAATTTGACTGCTGTTCAAATTGGGACTCAGGTTCAGTTAAAATTAGTTAATGCTAATGCAACTGTCATCCCGTGCCGATCTGTATTACAGAAACGTGATCTTGGCATTCCAGCTTTACCAAGATCGACTTGGTGGGATGAGTTAGTGACTGAGCCATATTTACCCGGTGTTTTTACCTTAGGTCAAAAGCAGCATCAAGATGATTGGTTTCAGTTACGTCAGCATATATTGACACACGCTAAAAATGAATTAATTACACGATCTACTAGCAATCACCTGTTATCTAAAATTGCTGAACAGATAGTTGCTGACTTTCTGGACTTGAAACGATGGAATGGCGAATTCGTCATTTCGGAATTAACAGCAGAGCAAATTTGGGGTGCTGTCTTCGAAATGGTGAAGCTTGCTACAGGTGCCTCTGACCCCTACTATTACGACAAGCGGCAAGCTCGTCAAACGGCATTCCAACAATTAAATCGGTTGTCTTCTTCAAAACTGAGCTGGCAGCAAAAACTCAAGTTGGTCATTGCGGGTAATGTCATTGATTATAGTAGTGCGAGAGTTGTAAAAAAATTGGCTGAAAATCCATCTTATTTCGATCAAGCCCTGTCTGCGGCTATAGGAGCAAACTTATCCATTGATTGTTTCGATCAGTTTAATGATCTAGTTATTGATGCTTCACCGAAGTCCATCGTCTGGTTGGTTGATAATGACGGTGAGGCCGTTTTCGACTTGTGGTTAATCGAACAACTTGCCGAAAAGGGGCATCATGTCACAATTGTTGGGAAATCAGAAGCTGCTAGTAACGATGCTACGGTTACAGATCTTGAACAAGTCGCGGATCACTCATTTTTTCAGTTATTATCAGCACAAATTCATACTGGTCAAGTCCGAATTATTTCATCAGGATCGGTAACGATAGGTACAAATTTACATCAGGCCACACACGAATTTGCGACCTCGGTTTTGAATGCGGATTTAGTAATTTCAAAAGGCCAAGGCAATTTTTTTACTACTAAAGGTTTGAACCAAGATGTATTTTATCTACTCATGTCGAAAGGGGTAACGGCAGAAGTTGCAACTGGAATAGCAGCAGATCAGAGCCAATTAATTGATGGCTTGATCTTAGCTTACGTACCAGCAGGCACACACTATCCGAATACTTTAGCTAATTACTACGACTCTTTATGAGTTCAATCCAAACGGATATTACCCCATCTAAACGATTTTAGAAAACACTGACGAATACTTGTGGAATCGTTTATTCTATTATCCTTCAGCTTTTCATTGGTCTGGATTTTGGCGCGGTGCAGAAAAGTACCCGACAGTTAGTCATACAAGCAGTTCAGCAGCTGTATAAAGTAGGGGAATTAATGACCTTTACTTGTCAGTAACATTTCGACAGGGTAATGCGACTTTGGGCAAACTAACCAAGTGGGAGTCCTAGCATTCTCTGTTCTGGAATTTATTTGTCAGGTATTCGTAACCTTCTTATGTAGTCCGAATCACTCGATTCAGCTGAATTATTTCTTGGTTCTAGGATTCGATATTCCCTGATTATTTGTTACGATACAAATTACTACCATAATAAGATCGACGAGATGGAGGTTTTTCCGCTCGTCCTCCAGAGGTCTCTCATTGTTGTTTAGCATCTGGGTTGCATCAGTCCTTTACAAATGTGTGTTCAAGTAGGCAATGGTGTGAAAAAAAGAATGCTATTCGTAAACTGATGAATACTACTCACGTAATGTGGTTAATCCGACTATGTTGGTTGATTTACAATCACAGACCAGGTTGTAGTTTTTAGTAATTTGGCTATCATTCGTAGTCTGTCAAATTAGGCGCACCGAATTCGACGGAGCGTCGATTTGTTATCCAATATACAATGTAACTAGGCATCAGAGATACAGTTAGTATGTTTCGTGTGTTCCAATCTAATCTAAGCCTGATTGAAAGTAAGGGAAATCATTAGCCAAAACTCAATTTTAGATAAAACTAGTCATCTGTGATACCAACCCAATCATGCCACATATTTTCGTTAGGTGGCTCTTCCATTGTCTGTGGTAGATCCTTTTTTTTAAAATCGTATAATATGGCCTGTCGTATGTTATTCGAGTAATTGTGGCTGGCGGTGTGTCCGATACGATGATGCCAGAAAATGATATCACCGGCTTGTCCATGACAATCGACCCCTGGTAATTGGCTAAATTCTCGTCTATGGACTTCGTACTGCTCAGTCGGTTCGTTTTTATATTGAGAGTGAAAGTCGTAATAGAAGGTACGATGACTGCCAGGCCAAACCATGAAGGACCCACCCTCAGGCAGCACATCGTCGATATAACCTACAACCCCTAAATGAAAAGGATGCGCATCGACATGACAACCTGTTGACGCTTTTTTTTCTACATTTCCATAAGGAAGTGTGCAGTAGATGCCACGAATTCGGTCTGGTTCTACCAAGGTCCCTTCTCCTAATAGTTGTTCAGCCATTCCCCAAATTGATGGATTTTTAGGTAGCAAATCAACCATAAATGGTTCACCGCCGGGCTGCCGATAATTCCAACGATATTGGTTTTGAGCATTCATTTTATCTTCTGATCGCTCTAGAAACGGTCCAACCCAAGTTGATGGGTTACGTCTATCCAGTTGTGCTGGCGCGCCATCCCATAAACGGTCCCTAGCTTGAGCCATTAGTTTTGGGTTTAAGATCTGACGCTTAATCAAGTAGCCGTTATCACGAAAAAAAACAATGTCTTCTTTGTCCAAGTTTTGTTGCATTCCATACTCCAATAGGTTAAGTTGCTAATGATTTTCCACAAAATTAACGCTATGGCTCTGTATATCAAATAACATATTCCTTCTATATCATTCCCACCGACAAGATATATTGACTATTTCCCTTCACTTGTATTTTGATAACTTATTTACCCTCATAATGTTTTAAGTTCGCTGAAAATTACTAAATGGCAGCATACGGAAGCTTACCATGTTTTTACGTTTGTTTGGAAAAATTGTGAGTTTTAATACATTTCATGGAAATAAGATATTTTTCATAGTATTGACAATCCAGATACATGTTTATGTAACAATATCCCCTTTTTCACCTTTTCAGATATTATCTCATTACTGTATTCTTACAATTGGTTAATTTTAAGGAAGTAAAGAGAATTGTTTAAAATTCATTCTTACCTGTTTGGAAATCTGAAAAGTAAACTCATTTACGGTGTCTGGGCGCTAACTTTAGTGAAATTTATTTCACTAACTAGTTATGCAGGAGAAGGTAAAATTAGTGGCTATTACATAGGCGAATTTTATCATGTTTTGACCTCACACGATGATAGTTATCAAGGAAGAAATGGATTCCAGTATCGTCGTATCTACATGAATTATGATAAGAAAATCGATAACAGTTGGGCGATTCGATTACGTTACGAAATGAATAGCCCGTCATTTAATAGTGGCACCGTTGGGTCAACGAAGATTACCCCGTATATCAAGCATGGCTACTTAAAGTGGACAAATCCAGAATTTCGTTTTACCACTTATTTTGGTTTGTCGGGGACGCCTACATTTGCTAATGTGGAAAAAAATTGGGGGTATCGTTCTTTAGCAAAATCACCAGAGGATCTACATAAATTGGGGTCATCAACCGATTTTGGATTAGCAATCAAAGGTAGTTTCGATAATGAAAAAAAAATCGGTTACCATATCATGGTTGGTAATGGCAAAGGAACCAAAGGTGAGGATAACTCTGGCAAAAAAGGCTATCTGTCCTTATTTACTAAACCAACAAAGAACATACTAGTCGAAGCCTATGGGGACTTCGAGTCTCTAGATGAACAACCCAACAAAATACTGACTCATGTTTTTTTAGGTTATCAAGCAACGACCTTCAGGCTTGGCTTTTTGGCATCCTATCGGCTAGGTGCTACTAAAAACGAAGAAAAAGTAATAGCTGGTTCGCTATTCAGTAGTGTCATTTTAATTGAAAACAAGTTATCATTCGTAGCTCGATTCGATCAATTATTGGACCCGAATCCAAACGGAAATAAAATTTCTTACATACCACACAACACTAAAGCTACCTCAAGTACAGTTTTGTTGGCCCTTGATTGGCAACCGGTTAGTGATGTTAAGGTTATGCCGAATATGGTAATGATTTTTTACGGAAAGCCTGAAGGACTTGAACAACCAGATATCGATCTCATGCCTCGGTTAACCCTCTATTATAAATTTTAGGTGATTTCTTTAACTGACCTTTATTTACTTCAGGATAAACCTCAAAAGTGTGCTCTGGAAATGTTTTTAAATTTGAATTTCCGTTCTTAATAAGAGCACAATACAATTATAAGGGATTTTTATAGTGTTTATTTCATTTGGATCACGATCTTCAAATTTCATTTCATTCCTCTTGGTACTTAGTTTATTCCTAGTTAGTTGTTCGAAGAAAGATGAATCGTCATTGAGCAACGGATCATCTACGAAAGAAGAAAAGATCACTATTCAGAATGCAGGCTCTGACACTATGGTCAATCTAGCACAAGCTTGGGCTGAATCCTATGCCTCACTTGAACAAAAAATCTCAGTTGAAGTGTCGGGTGGTGGCTCAGGAACTGGTATCGCAGCCCTAATTAATGGAACAGTAGATATCGCTAACTGTAGCCGATCTATGAAACCAAGTGAAATAGATAAGGCTGTACAAAATACCGGTAAAGAACCAAAAGAATTTATCGTTGGCTTTGACGCTCTAGCTGTTTACGTTCACAAGGAGAACCCACTAGAAAAAATATCCTTACAACAATTAGCTGATATCTATGGTGAACAGGGGCAAATGACTACTTGGTCAAAGCTAGATATACAATATGCTGCTTGTAAGAGTGATGAAATTATTCGTGTCAGTCGTCAATCTAACTCTGGCACCTATGTTTACTTTAGAGAGGCAATTTTAGGTAAGACTGGAGACTTTAAGCTAGGATCTAGAGACTTGCATGGATCCAAAGATGTGGTCGAATTGGTCGCAAACACTCCTTGTGCGATTGGATATAGTGGTATGGGATATGCAACAGATCACGTTAAAATGCTTAAGGTTTCAAAGAAGGACGGAGAACAAGCTGCTGGGCCCAGCGTAGAAAATACCTTGAACGGGACTTATCCAATTGCTCGTCCGCTTTATATCTATTCGCTGGGCGAACCTAGTGGAGATATTAAGAAATACCTAGACTGGATTCTGTCTGAAGCTGGTCAATCTATCGTCAGCAAAAGTGGTTATGTTCCGGTAGAGACGAAGTAGATTGTACCAACTATGTTATAATCGGCTGTGAAAAATTCTTGGCAATTCCGATAGTTATTAGGAAATTTAATTATGAAGGGAGCACAAACAGGAGTTGATCCAACTAGTCCGAAGCGAGAACATACTACGTTTGAGCGAACAACATCAATGGAAAGACTCATTGAAGTTGTCATCGAATGGCTAATTCGCGTTTGTGGTATTAGTGCTATCGCTTTCGTTTTCGGCATTTTCTTTTTTGTTTTTCGGGAAGGCTCTTCTTTCCTATTCAACGGCCTTGATTTGGGTGAGTTTTTGTTTAGTTCAGCTTGGTATCCGACGTCGACAGGCAATGTCCGGTACGGTGTTTTCGCTCTTATCATCGGAACATTGAGTGTAACCGTTTTTGCCATGATCATAGCTGTACCATTTGGCCTCGGAGCTGCTATTTTCGTCTCTGAATTTTGCGGACCAAGACTGAAAGAAATATTCAAAATCCTGATCGAACTACTAGCAGCAATTCCCTCGGTCGTTTGGGGATTTATTGGCCTGCAGATTATGAACCCATTAATTATTGATCTCTTTGATGCTCCGATAGGTCTTTCTGTTTTAAATGGTGGGTTTATATTGGCTTTAATGAGTTTACCCATTATAGTTTCAATTGGTGAAGATGCTCTCAAAGCAGTACCGGATTCTTATCGAGAAGCAGCTGAAGCTCTGGGGGCTGGCCGGTGGCAAGTTATTTGCCATGTGTTGTTACCAGCAGCTAAGAATGGTTTATTAGCTGCTGTTTTACTTGGTACGGGAAGAGCAATTGGGGAAACAATGGCAGTTTTGATGGCAACTGGCCATTCCGTTAACATTCCGACTAGCTTACTCGATTCAGTCCGAACTTTGACAGCCACGATTGCCGCAGAGTTAGGAGAGGTGCCTGTTGGTTCAGACCACTATCAAGTCTTATTTATCATTGGCATTTTACTTTTCACTATTACATTTATAGTTAATTTGATTGCCGATCTAGTCATCAAGGGTATTCATGTAGGTGATAGTACATAACAAATGTTATGTTTAATAATATCATCTGAAGTTTTCAACTTTTGAATTTTGCTATTAGAAATCAGCTATGAGTCAATCAAAATCGAATGTACTATTTACCGAAACGGTAACTAGTCGTCGTAACCGACATTGGGAAGCTTTTGTTAAGGGCATTTTTTTGTTGATGACATTGCTGATTATTTTTCCTTTGTTATTGATAATCGGTTTTTTGCTGTACAAATCGATTCCTATTCTTAACTTTGAATTTCTTTTTTCTAACCCAATAAAGGGTATGAAAGCCGGTGGTGTGTGGGCTCCATTTTTGGGTACCATATATCTAGTGATGGTTTCTCTTGTGGTTTCAGCTCCAATAGGGGTACTAGCAGCTGTCTATTTGAACGAATACGCACGTAACAATTGGTTCACGCGGATCGTAAATCTAGCGGTGGTTAACTTAGCTGGTGTTCCCAGTATTGTTCATGCCTTGTTTGGATTGGGAGCATTTGTGTTGTTTGCTAGAATGGGTCGATCTATCCTTGCAGCTTCTTTGACACTAGCTATCATGACGCTACCCGTTATAATTGCCAGTACTAAGGAAGCTTTAGGTGCTGTTCCAATGGCTTTCCGAGAAGCTTGTTGGAATGTAGGAGCTTCTCGTTGGCAAACTATCTGGCAGATTGTTCTACCCAATTCCGTCAGTGGTATCTTAACGGGTATCATTTTACAGGTATCTCGTGCTGCCGGTGAGACAGCTCCCATCATGTTTACTGGAGCTGTTTTCTTTAAGGTTATTAATGAAGGTGATCTATTTGCTTATAATATCCTAGAACAATGTATGGCTCTATCCATGCACCTATTTACCATTTCAACACAAGTCCCAGGAGTGCCAGAAGCCCTACCTTATGGTACCGCTGTCGTATTACTGGGAACTGTTTTATTAGTTAATGCACTTGCCATTATTCTTCGTATATATCTTCGTTCGCGCAAAAAGTGGTAGCCACGATGAAGGAACTAAATTTGTCTCAGAAAAAGATCGAAATCTCAGGTCTTAGTGTCAAGTACGGGGACACGATAGCCCTGAAAGATATTAGTTTTGGTGTACATGAAAAAGAGATTATTGGGATTATTGGACCAGCCCAATCAGGAAAAACAACCTTGTTGAAAACACTAAATCGAACTATCGAACTTATTCCAACGGCAGAAGTGGAAGGGGTTGTCAAAATTGATGGTATTGATATTTCGACTATCAAGAATGTTAATCAGTTAAGACGGAAAGTAGGGATGGTTTTTCCTTTACCTGTTGGATTACCTTTATCCATTTATGACAATGTCGCTTTTGCACCACGGGCTGCAGGGTTACGCGAAAAAAACGAGTTAGATGAGCTCGTAGAACGGTGTTTAAAGCAAGCAGCTCTTTGGGAAGAAGTTAAAGATCGACTTGATAGTCTTGGAACTAAATTATCCGGAGGTCAGCAGCAACGCCTGACAATTGCTCGAGCTCTATCGCATCAACCTGAAATTTTGTGTTTGGATGAATTTTCGATCGCTGTTGATCCAGTCACTACTATGCGTATTGAAGATGTACTCAAAGAACTTCGCTCCCAAATGACAATCGTTTTAGTAACCAATTTAGTACAACAAGCACGCCGGCTGGCTGACCGTACTGCATTTATTTATAATGGTGACTTGATTGAGCTTGACGACAACGAGGTTATCTTTTCTAACTCGCCTGCAGAAAAAATAACTTTTGATTATGTACGTGGTAACTTTGGCTGATAGGCAATATGATTACTAACGATATAATTGACCCACGTAGTGATGGTGAAATACTCAATGAGATAGATGATAACAATATAGAAACCGAAAACCGGATCAGTCTTGAAACCAACAATCTAAACCTTTGGTATGGTGATTTTCAGGCGCTGATAGATGTTAATGCGAGGGTTAAAAGTGGTTTAATTACTGGGCTAATCGGCCCATCGGGTTGTGGAAAGAGCACTTTACTTCGATGTTTTAATCGGGTTAATGAACGTTATGGAAATGTTACTACTACTGGCCAAATCAAAATTATGGGCAAAAATATTTATGATCCGGACGTCTGCTTGCCTGAGTTACGAAAGGCAGTTGGCATGGTTTTCCAAAAGCCGAACCCATTACCAATCTCGGTATATGAAAACATTGTTTTTGGGTTGCGTATTCACAATGAGTACAACAGCTTGTCTCGTGCAGAAATTGATAATCTTGTTGAATTATCTTTGAAAGAAGTCTTTTTATGGGATAGTTTAAAGGATAAACTGAAGACTAAAGCAACGAATCTTCAACTGGAGCAGCAACAGAAGCTGTGTATTGCACGCTTACTTCCCCTTAAGCCACAGATTATTTTGATGGATGAGCCCTGTTCCGCTTTAGATGCTGGTGCGACTCGGGCTGTAGAAGAGTTGATGAAGGAACTTGCCGGTCGATACACTATTTTGATTGTTACGCACAACATGGCACAAGCTCGCAGAATTAGCGAGGAGTGTTTTTTTATGTTGCTTGGTAAAATCGTCGAATCCGGTCAAACAGAGCAGATGTTTGTATCGCCCGAAGACCCGAGGACAGACGACTACATCGCTGGTCGATACGCATAAGCAAGCACTTAGAGCAGTTCCTTAATTAAATTAGTTGGATTGATTTCCCGCTATAGCAGATTGATAGTAAGTACTGTTAAGGATCATCACAGCAACATCAGGGTCTTTGATGATATCTTCCCCATTGTAAAATCGCTCTAGAATTCGAAATGAATGCTGGATGAGTTGCACCGCCATTTTTTTTGCCTGTTCGTTAGGAGGAGAGTTAAGTTCAATTTGGCACCATTTTGCAACAATTTCTTCTGTTACATATTTGTCCTCGAGGATACGTCCTGATTGACGTATAAATCGCATAATAGCGGTGACATGCACCTGACTGGTTCGCGTGTCGTCAGGGACTAGAACATCTTCAAAAGTACCGTATCCACGAGGTTGATCTTGGCCAACTCTTCCGGGAAAAACCCACCAAACAGCACGGCGGTTTTTGTCATACATGTTATGCCAAGAAAAGTTGTCAACTTCTTGGAACAACTTTTCAAATTCGGTCTTCCAGTCGGCTTTAAGTGTAGGTTTCATTAACCGAATTTGTATCATTGCAAACGTTTTAACCCAGTAAGATATTTCTGACAATAGGGTAATCTAATTTGTTTAACCGATTTTAACCTACCTGCTTTACAATTAGACCATGCCTCTTGACTTAAAGTAGTTAAAGCTGATTTCGGCACTTTCCATTGATGGTCGACTACATTGGTCCTGCTCGACAATATACCAACCGGCATTCACTTCTTCACAAGCGGCGAAAATGTCGTCCCAGTCTAACGTTCCATTCCCGACTTCAGTGAAATCTCGTTGTTGATCCATGTCTTTTATGTGAACTAATGGGCAGCGGTTAGGGTATTTTCTGAGATAGGCTGCCGGATCGACGTCAGCATACTTAACCCAAAAAACATCAATTTGTGTTTGCAAAAACCGAGGGTTAGTTTTCTGATAAAGTTGGTCTAAAATGTAAGCACCTTCAATTTTTGCAAATTCCCCAGCATGATTGTGAAAATAAGCTTGAATGCCTTGGTTTATACAAGTTTCACCAATTTGGTTCATATAGTCAACCGCAGCTGACATACTCATAGGATCTTTTGGCATTCCGTCAGGAGACATAGAAGAACCACCGAACCGAGGACAACCAAGTTCTTTATGGTAAGTAATGGTTGAATCTAAATCATTGTAACTGACATGACTCCCAGCACATTTCAAGTTCAGGTCGGCCAGAACATCTCTTAGCTCATCCGCTGGTAAACCATAGGTACCGGCCAATTCAACCCCTTGATAACCAATGCCTGCTACCTGTTTTAAGGTAGATAAAAAGTCTTTTTCACATAAGTCCCGAACTGTGTACATTTGTAATCCAACCGGAATCTGGCTCATACATTTGCTCCTAGAAGTAGATAAAAAAAACCCACCAACTCCCTTGAGTTAGTGGGTTTAGAGGTCATAAAACTCAAGCCCTGGGCATCAACCCTTCGCAATACTAACAATCTCAGCGAAAGCACTTTCGTCGTTTACTGCCAAATCAGCCAACACTTTTCGATTCAGCCCAACTCCCGCTTGATTCAAACCATAAATGAGCTGACTATAGCTCATACCGTGAATTCGAGCGGCTGCGTTGATTCGTGCAATCCACAACCGACGGAACTGTCTTTTTCGAGTCCTTCGATGAGCATAGGAATAGTTCAACGCTTTGTCGATCGCATCCATCGCTGTACGACGTAGGTTCTTCCGCCCACCTCGGTATCCCTTGGCTAACTTGAGGATCTTTTTTCGTTTCTGTCTTCTCTTACTACCTGTCTTAACTCTTGGCATTGAACATATACTCCGAAGCCTGAACTATTTACTTCGTTTAGTTAGGCAGCAGTTGACGAATCCGTTTTTCATTGGAGGGATCAACAATAGTGCTCTGACGCAAACGACGCTTTTGTTTTGATGATTTGGATAGGAATAGGTGGCCTGTATAAGCTTTGCGTCTCCGAATTTTTCCGGTACCTGTAAATTTGAGTCGTTTAGCCGCCCCTTTGTGAGTTTTCATTTTTGGCATAAGCTCAGTACTCTTTAGCTTTTAGCTATATCGATTTTAAAAAATAGTTAACAGATTTTCTCTACTTATTCGACTTCGGAGCAAAAATAGCAAACATAGAGCGAGATTCCATTTTGGGCGAAGACTCAACCTCAGCGATTTCACTAAGTTCTTCAGCTAACTTTTTTAATATTTCGCGTCCCAAATGAGTGTGCTCCATTTGACGGCCTCTAAAAGTAACAGTAGCCCGGACTTTGAACCGTTTCCCCAAGAATTCTTTCGCATGTCGGACCCTGTAGTCATAATCGTGGTCGCCGATGTCAGGTCGGAACTTAATCTCCTTGACAACGATTTTTGTTTGCTTTTTTTTAGCTTCTTTCTCTTTTTTGCTTTTCTCGTACTGGAATTTTCCATAGTCCATAACCTTGCAAACTGGCGGAGAGGCGTTTGGTGCGATCTCAACTAGATCCAAGCCCTCAGTTTCAGCAATCTGAAGTGCTTCTCTAGTTGGAATAACTCCAACCTGCTGGCCGTCTGCTCCGATTAATCGGACCTCGGAGACACGAATCAATCGGTTTATACGATTGCTTGGCTCCTTCTTAACTTGTCCTCGGTTTGGTCGTCGACCTCTATAAATTTCCTGATCCCTCCATCAAATGCTGGCTCCACTCGGCTACCAGCAATAAAGTAAACAAAGTATTTTCCTAATCGAGGCGAGAAATACTCGACCTACTAATACCAATATCTGTCTGAAGCGCCCAATTCTATCACATGATATTGTGTTGATGCAAGCTAAACGGCTATCATACTTTTGACTAAACTAATAAATTATTTAAATCAGGTAGTAACACTATTTTCAAAGAGAAGGTCATGTTGAATCCAAGATACAATGGATTGTAGTCCTTCCCCTTTTCTCATATTACCAAAGACAAATGGTTTTTGGTTTCTCATACGCTTTGTGTCAGCTTCCATCCGCTGTAAATTTGCCCCTACATATGGGGCTAGATCAATTTTATTAATTAACATAAAGTCTGAACGTGTAATTCCAGGTCCTCCCTTACTTGGAATCTTGTCACCACCAGCAACGTCAATAACGTATATCGTCGCATCCACTAATTCGGGACTAAAAAACGCAGCCAAGTTATCCCCACCACTTTCCAAAAAGATAATTTCTAGCTGTGGAAACCTGCGCTCAATCAACTCCACTGCCTCTAGGTTGGCTGAGATATCTTCTCGAATAGCTGTATGAGGACAACCACCAGTCTCAACTCCTAAAATCCGATCGGCAGTTAATGCTTCTGCACGCAATAAAATTTCAGCATCTTCACGGGTATAGATGTCGTTGGTAATAGCGGCTAGTTCATAATGATTACGCATGGAACAACAGAGCTTTTCTATCAGGGCTGTTTTACCTGAACCCACAGGACCACCGATCCCTATTTTTAGTGGTTGCAAAATATTACCTCAAGAAATAAAAAGACGATAAAATAACTGTTCGTGTTGCATAGAACGAATATCCAAGGCTGGTGAAAACGTGGATAAATCTGTCATTTCTGCTTGATAAGCGAAATCGACTATGTCAGTCAAATTTTTATGTAAGCTATGGATCACACGTTGTCCTTCGGTTGCACCGATCGGGATTAAACGAACTGCAGCTGAGACTTGACCTGAAATAAATTGATGAACGAAACCAAAGAGAGATGACCGAAGCGGGATAGTTGCCGTTGATAGACCATAACCTACAGCATAATGACCGTCACAAGTACCTGACTGAATGTGTGACAGATAACAGTGCAGAAGGTCACATTCTAAAATCAGATTAGCATTTCGGGCAAATTGTTTACCAGTCTGGATGCTAGATTCACGAAGTTCTTTTGGGTGTTTTATTGCTGATAGAAGTTGGTCTATGTTGACGATTGTTTGCATATCGTTCTGTTGTGCAGCTCGATGAACTAGCCTAACTGCCACTGCATCACTTGTTTTGATCGTATGATTCAATTGATTATCTAATAACTCTCTCAAATCATCAGAACAAGTAATTTTTCCCTCTTGAACGTAAGTTTCTAAACCAAGGGAGTGAGCAAAAGTTCCAGTTGGAAATGCACTATCCACTAATTGTAGTAGAAGTGGTAAATAGTCTGAATTAGTGTGCATGTTGATAATGTGTTAGAGATATTGGAACGAAAACTCGACGATCTTTCACAAAATTAAACCCAAGACGACTCAGTTGAAGACTGATAGAGCGATGATAAGGCAATAGTATTTGATCACCTTGCAAGCTTATCGGTTGATGAAGATTACCAACTTGATAACAAATTAAGCCGAATTCCTGCTGATCTACAGCTGACACGACTAGCACTTGCTCAGGTTGACCAGTGACCATAATTTGTAGGGTCTCATTTTGAAATAAGATGTCCCCAGGAGTAAGAATGGATCCTGTCGGTAGTGCCAAACCAACTTCCCGTCCTGCCGAAGTAGTTATTCTCTGCCTTGAACGTTGTCGATCTTCCCAGTTCAAAGGCACCAAATCGATTTCTTGGTCTCCAGATTGTTTAATACCATTATTGACTAGTTTATTGACAATAATCATAAAATTTTTAATAAAAGGCTTGAAAACGAGACGCTAACTGTGAGTGGGATTGTGCTATAATTCAGCCTAGTTGTTCAGTGCAACTGCATTTGATTATACCATAAATGAATAGATGACATGTGAGAATAAACAAATATACGAGCTAGGTATTTTTGTGACAATACTTGATAGCTATAATGGATAAAACTAATGCTGCATTCTCGTAAGAGTATTACGATAGATGATATACCAAATAATTAGGTACGACACTGATCATGAGTGAAGAAATCAAGTTCCATCGGCAAAAAGTTTTCTACTTTTTACTTATCAGTTAGCAGATCTTCCCATTTGCTATATTGAGCTTTTAATCAATAAGAAGAACAAATAGTAGATCAAGTTTGATCATTTGTAACTAAGTAACCAATGAGGTCTTTTATTGATCAATTACCAATGGATCGCCCAGTCCGGATTGTTGTTCTAACTGGAGCTGGAATTAGCGCAGAATCTGGGATCCCTACATTTCGCGGAAAAGATGGAATATGGAATAACCAAAGGATTGAGGAACTGGCAACTCCGAAAGCTTGGGAGGAAAATCGCGAAAACGTTTGGCAATTTTATCAGCAACGCCGAAAACGCTTATTGGAAGTGCAACCGAACTCGGCTCATATCGCCTTAGCTAAATTAGAGAGAATACTTAATAACACTCTACTGCTTCAAAAAAAGAATATATTCAGCCATCAGTCGGAATGGGAAGACTTCTGGCTGTCAAACAGCAACCAATTATTCACACTAATTACACAAAACGTGGATGACTTGCACCAACGAGCGGGCTCCCTTAATGTAATTGCAATGCATGGTCAATTGCGTTATCTTCGTTGCCTTAACTGCCAGATACTGCTTGAGTTAATGACTGACCAGTACTTGACAGATAAATTTATTGAATGCCCATCTTGTGAAGATAGGAAATCTATCCTACGACCTCATATTGTTTGGTTCGGTGAAACTCCGTTAGGCCTTCAGGCTATTGAGCAAGCGGTACTAGGTTGTGATCTATTTCTAGTAATTGGTACTAGTGGAAATGTTTATCCAGCAGCCGGCTTATTATCGTTAGCAAATCAAGCGGGTGCTTGGTCGATAGGTGTCAATCTCGAACCGCCAGAAAACACCACTCATCTTGATCAATTTTACCAAGGATTAGCTGGTCAAATTTTGCCAGACTTAGTAGAAGATTGGGCATCATATTTAATTAGTTAGATTATCTACTTTGTCTTGCATATTTGATTAACCTACTTTAGACTGTAGATGTCTAATCCGACGAAACAAGCCGCTTAGACATTATCCTAACCGAATTTTAAGTATAATTAAACCTTGGTAGATATTGACGGTTACGTCTTCATGTCATGGATAATTTCCTGAGTTCGGTCTTTATATTAGTTGAACTAGAAGTAAAACGGTTCGGTCTTAGAAATCCACATATTCTAGTAGACTGAAACTCTGTTCAGCTTACTTAATAACTGGCAGATTGCTAGCTGAAATAGTTCGATGAGGTTAAGGTTAGCTAGCTAGTTTCCCCCAAAGACAGAGACTAGTCAGCTTTTTGTGTAATAAAAAATAGATACGGAAGAGGAGGAAAATGATGGAAACCCACCGTAGCTTACATGGTGGTGTTTCGGTCAGTGATTCTTTATGAAATTGTTGAGTTATTCTGATAATGGAGTTACGCTGCCTGGGTTGCTTGTTGATAAGTTCGTCTACAGCCTATCACCTTTATGCCAGTCAATTTTAGACCTGATCGATAAGAATAATACGTCTTTATCATTTGTAGATCAAGCATTCGATGATGGTAACCTACCACAGGTAGGTAGGTTTGAAGAGTTACATATTAAGCCACCACTTCAACCAAGAAAACTACTTAGCGTGGCTGGTAACTTCGTTGCTCATATAGAAGAAGGTGGAGGGAAACTGGAACCCGAACATACCCAAGCTCCTTGGATTTTTTGTGTCCCTCCAACCCAGCTAATGATAGGGCATAAGGAAGAGATTCGGTTGATTGCTGAATCCCGCCAAATAGATTATGAAGGTGAGTTAGCTGTAGTCATTGGAAGAAAAGCAAAGCGAGTTTCGGCTACACAGGCATCAGAATACATAGCAGGATATACGATTTACAACGATGTATCCGAACGGAAACCATACATGATTGAACATGTAGATCAACCTCGCCAACTTTCTTTCTGGTATACCAAGTCTTTTGATACGTTTGGCCCTACTGGCCCATATATTACCACTGCTGATGAAATTGCTGATCCACAAGATTTGACCATTCGAGTCGAAGTTTCAGGAGAAGAGCGTCAGAATTGTAGTACCCAACAAATGATCTTTACTGTCTATCAATTGATCGAGTTTTTGACAAAGTTCTTGACACTCGAACCGGGTGATATTATTACGACAGGTACACCGGCTGGTGTCGGTTCCGCAACAGGTAAGTTCTTAAAAGGTGGAGACATTGTCAGAATTCATATCGACCATCTTGGTACGCTGGAAAACCCTGTAATTCAAACCTAGACTGGTTGCCATAAGGAGATTACTATTGGCTAAATCAATTTTGACGACTACCGTCGGTTCTTATCCCGTACCGGTCTGGCTATCTACAATGCCAAGCGAGCAGGCTTTAATCGATGCAACTCGTGTGGTAATTGACATTCAACGCCAGTCGGGGATCGATTTACCTACAGATGGTGAGCTGTACCGATTTGATGTCAATCATCCGGATACCAATGGGATGATTGAATTTTTTATTCGTCCGTTATCAGGCCTTCAAAAGCAAGTTGGACGCCAAGATTGGCAAGAATTTGTAGCTAAGCAGTCGATGGCATTCCGTTCTAAACCTGCTGGTGTAATTATTGATAAGTTAAACGAGGGAGAGTTAAATTTACCAGTAGCATGTCAACGAGCAACTACCATTGCTGGACAAAATCTAAAATTTACCGTTACAAGCCCATACATGTTAGCTAGAACATTATTAGATAAACACTATGACTGTTTTGGTAGTGTATTGATGGAAATCGCTGAAATTTTGGCAACTCAGGTAGCAGACTTAAATTGTGCATGTGTACAGGTCGATGAGGCCAATATTCCAGGTAACCCCACTGACGGTCCACTAGCAGCTGAAGCTATAAATACTGTTTTAGATGCCATTTCAGGCGAGAAGGCCGTTCATTTTTGTTTTGGCAATTATGGTGGCCAAGTGATCCAGAAAGGTAGCTGGCGAGCTTTAGTTGACTTTTTAAATGCTCTTCGTTGTGATCACTTAGTACTTGAGCTGGCTCATCGTCCTGTAGAAGACTTACAAGCCCTATCTGAAATTAATCATCGAATTAAAGTTGGTGTTGGGGTCATTGATGTTAAAGTCAATCATATCGAGACCGCAGATGAGGTTGCCAGTCGTATCGAAATCGCTGAACGACAACTGGGGCCCAACAGAATCGGGTGGGTCCACCCGGACTGTGGTTTTTGGATGTTAAAAAGATCAATCGCTGATCGTAAAATTGAAGCCTTAGTAAAAGGAAGAGATCTTTATTTGGGCGAATAACGTTTTTGTACAATTACCGATTTTACATGTACGTTCTATCAAAGAAACTCTAGATCGTCGTGTATGGAAAGTACAATTGGCAGATAGTTTCCCTAGCCGATCCAAGTTTAGTATACTTAAACAATATTCATCTAGTCACACATTAGCCTATCAAACTGAGAAAACAGTGTTTTCAACTTTGTCATCTCAGATAGATCACAATCTTCCTGTGCCTGATTTAGTAAGGTATTCAGACAACGAATACCTATTGCTGATGAGTTGGTGCGGAGACCAAACGCTAGAGGATTTGATCCAAAATCAGCAATCAGCAGCCAAATTCAACCGAATCGTCAGTGAAGTACTTTCGGCCTATTCGAGGTTGGAGCTAGCTTTTTCTTCAATTAATGTGGCTGCTACTGCCAACAATGCCTTGTTTGATTTTGATAAAACTAGTCAAACCGGATTCAGGATTTTTAATCTATTATTGACAAAATGTGTTCAACCTTCAGTACTAGCAGGTAGGTGGAAGGAACTTATAGACGTCCTGAAACAATCTCCAATGACCTTTGGCCCTCTCGACTATCAAACAAAAAACATCGTATTGAACGACCAATTGAAACCATACTTCATCGATTTTGAATCGGTGGGTTGGGACTGGCCAACCCGACGGCTAGTTCAGTACCTAACTTCTCTTGGATCTGGGAACTCTAATGGACAATTTTTCTCATTACTAAACCGAAAGGTGTTAGCACAATCAACCGATAAAAACACACTACGTCAATTCGATGGACACGTCATGTTGTTCTATTTGATTATACTTGACCGAATTGTACGGGCTGTCGCAAGGCCAGAATCTGGATTTGCTCAGATTCTCATGAATGAGTGGGGCAATCTCAAAAATCGCTATTATCAGGCTCTTAATCAATTACGTACAATTGTACTGAGCGATTGGGCTGTTACCTGCGATTTGAGACGTTGGCTATCCTAATACTATATTTGTTGTTAAAGTTTATCGAGAGTTTGATCAACCTCTATCAAAACACTTTCCCAATCACCACGTTTCGGTTGACGAAATAGTTGCATGGACGAATACCATGGTGAGTCCGACCTTTCCATCAGCCAACGCCAATCAGGGATAAATGGAATCAACGTCCAAACTTGTTTGCCCAACGCACCTGCTAAATGTGCAACTGCGGTATCTACAGTAATAATTAAATCAAGTTGTAAAATGGCCGAGGCTGTCATAGAAAAGTCCGTCAACTGTGAACTAAGATCGCTGACACCGAACTCTCCTAGAATCTGATCGTTCTCACTGTTCTCTCTGCCTACTTGTAGGCTATAAAATTCGCAATCTTCTCTAGGCAGTAGTAGCTTTAGTTGATTTAAGTCTATGGAGCGATTATGATCATTCCTATGAGTTTTACTGCCAGCCCAGACCAGACCGACTCTTCGTTTATGTTCGCACTTAGAATCTGAACTAATTCCACTGACTATTTTATCAGGCCGCCCCGCCAAATATGAATCAGCTGCTGGGATGTTATCCAAGGTTATACCAAACAGATAAGGCAGGCTGATTAATGAAGCGTAATATTCATAGTTAAGACTATCCAAATCAGTATCAGAGTCGTCTTTACTAATGATTTGTTCGACGATAGTCAGCTGATTAAACTGTTGAAACAGATCATAAAGTAGAGGTGAGGTTTCTAGGATTACTTTCCCACCTCTTGCTTCAATGAGGTGCAAAAAACGAATAAACTGAATCGAGTCCCCAAAACCTTGTTCATCATAGACTAAGATCGTACTCCCTTCTAGATCCTGACCGGCCCATTTTGTTTTTGTAAATTGACGTGATCGGACTTGGTTACGACTTAAGAAATTCATATCTAGTCGATATTCATACTCAGACCAACCCTCTTCGTATTTACCCAATAAAAGTAATAAGGAACTCAAGTTGAAGTGGACTTCTGCCGAATCAGGGTTGAGGGCAATAGCGATTCTCAATTCACTAATGGCTGCTTCTATTTCACCCTTGTGCATTAGAGCAATCCCCAGATTGGCTCGGGTAATGAAGTCATTAGGTTGGACCCTTAAGCCTTCTTGGTAGTAGTGGATTGCCTGTTCTATATCATTGCGATCACTAAAAATATCTCCCAATTTAGAGTAAGAAGGGGAATGGTTGGAATCGAGATCAATTGCCTTTTTAAATGACTTTTCGGCAGCTTGATGTTGACCTGATAACATCTGTACAAACCCCAAATTATGATGAGCTCTATGGTCTTTCGGGTTAATTCTCAGCCCCTCTTGGTAGAGTTGGATAATGCGATTGATGTCATCCAGATCAAGGTTGGAAGTAACTTTATCTTGCAGTTGGCGGTTAATCAGAGCTGTTGCCTCAAGCTGTTGTGGGTACTCGTTCTTTAAGCGTTCAAATAATAGCTCCGCTAGGCGGAAATGAGCCTCCTCTTGAATTGGATCCAAAAGCAGAACTGTTTCAAAGTTACGAATAGCAGATTCGATTTGGTTTTGTTCTTTTTGGATTAATCCTAAGCGGAAGTACAGATCAGTGAAAGATGGTTCCAGGGTATTATCATCTGTATTCAATTCGAGTCGATATTTTTCTCCAGCTTCAATTCCGTCTTCAAGAATAGACACAACATCAGCCCATCTATCCTGTTTTTTATAAAAAGATGCTAAGTTATGGTAGCCGGAAAATTGCAGAGGCTCGATCTCAATGGATTTTTGGAAGCAAAACTGCGCGTCTTCAAACAATTCTAATTTTTCCAAAGCTACTCCAAGATTAATATAGGCCTCCACATACAAGGGAAAAATTTCTAATGCTTGCATTAGAAATTCGACTCCTTGTTCATATTGCTGAGTCTCAATTGCTATTATGCCTAATAAATGCAGGGCCTTAAAATTGGCAGGATTGTTGTCGATTATTTCCCGACATAGATTGGTGGCTTCTGTCAAGCGACCATTTTTACGTAAGGCCAGAGCTTGTTCTTCAAGTTCTGGGTGCGATGTATGAGGTAATATCTGTGTTTTTTTCATGATAGAATTGATTGATCATCCCAGGTTGGTGCCAGCCCACCTCGTTTTGCTCCTGAAACATCCTTCACCGGTCCCTCGATCGAGGTTCCATTTTCCATTAGAATATCAAAATATGGTTCTCTTGTATGTGATAGAACATTCAGTAGCTCCTGACGGAAATATTGCTTTTGCTTTGGTTCACTTGATGCTAGATTGTTCTGCTCATAAGGATCTTTGGACAAATCAAATAGTAATTCATGGCCGGTCTCAAAATAAGCATACTTCCACTCGCTGGTTACAAGTGCTCGCCAGTCCAAAAAGTCTAGGCTCCACCTAGGATTACCACACATTTCAAGAAGAATACTGCTGGGACCAGTGAAATCCTCATTACGTACTGCTGGAGAGAAATCTGTACCTTGGAGATAGGCAGGCTGAGTGACATCAACGAGACCCAATGTGGTTGGTAGAAGATCTACTAAACTGAATAAGTCGTTTCGGTTGGGCTGAGCTGGTAATTGAGTCGGAAAATGAAAAATTGTAGGAATCCGAACTGATTCCTGATGTGGATATTCTTTACGATTGATTGCACCGTGGCTACCCATAAAGTCTCCATGATCCGAGAAGTAGACCGTCAATGTATTATTTTGGAATTTCGGCAAACAATTAAGCTTATCTAAAACCCGGCCTATATTCCAATCCAGATTTTCAATCATCGCATAGTATGTTGCTAATTGTTCCCGCATTCGAGGCGAATCAGCAAAGTTAGGACGTATTTGTAGACTATTGGGATTAAAGCGCATAAACTCTTCTGGCGCCTCTAAGGGAAAGTGAGGTGGTTCGACACTAAGTACTAAAAATAATGGTTCTTCTTGTTCATACGAATCTAAGTAAGATAAAGTCATATCCGTCAGAGCGTCGGTTTGGTACTTTTCTAGCCAGCGGGGGTCAGTTTCATCCTGATGATAGTAAAATCCCTTAAAAGGGGCATTATTGATTTCAAAACCATGCCAATCTTGAAAACCTGCTCGATGATATTCGGGGGTCCGGTGAGGCCAACGCGTGTAGTTTTCCCTATCATTTCGAACCGTTTCTGGCAATTGATCTTGAACGACACCGCAGTGCCACTTGCCGAAATAGGCCGTGTGATAACCCACATCACGTAGGATGGTAGCTGTGCTTGGTGCTGTCGCTTTATAAACATCGAAAAAATACTGTACAGGACCTGAATGAGCATAACGTCCGGAGAAAATCATTCCCCTCGATGGGGTGCAAATCGGACAATTAGCGTAGGCATTAGTAAAACTGACTCCTTGGTTAGCCATTCGATCCATATTAGGCGTACTAACATTTGGATCTCCTGCATGGCTCATGGCCATTCCCGAGTGTTCATCAGATAAAATATAGACAATATGAGGTCGCATACACAATTCGCTCCAAAATCACACCTAACATTATGCAGAAAATTAAGAATAATATCCAGCTGAAAATTTGGGGGACGATTAGTCTGAATATGTTACAATACCAATTATGCTGACCCAAAATCGTATCCTTTTAATTCTTTACCTGATTTTTTTTTCCGTAAGTGCATCAGTGACTCAATCTGCAGAAAAAGGAAATTATGTGGCTGAATTTCTGAATCATGGTGTCGGTGCCAGGGCTCTAGGTATGGGAAGTGTCTTTGTCTCTATCGCCGATGATGCTACGGCAGCCTATTGGAATCCAGCAGGTTTAACCCAAGTTAGCAAGCACGCCTTTTCAATGATGTATTCCGACACATTTGGTTCCGGTCAGGGTGCTTTTTTGCGTAAAGGCTTAGTACAATATAGTTTTGTCAATTACATACAGCGGGTAGTGGATATTGGTGTACTGGGTGTCAGTTGGATTCGATTGGGCATTGATCAAATTCCCCGTACTACGTTCATCGACATTAATAGCAATGGTAAATTAGGAGACTTTCAAGATAAAAATGGAAATGGAATTAAGGAAGAGGGGGAACTCTACATCGATCGACCAGTGGTCGCAGAATATTTTAGCAATGCAGATAATGCTTTGCTGTTATCCCTTGCACGAGAAATCAGTCCCATCCTATCGGTTGGTGGCAACCTAAAAATTATTAGACAAACAGTCTTTCAAAGTTCGGGCAATGGCCTAGGTCTCGATCTTGGACTGATGTACCAACCGGTTAAAAACCTACATTTAGGGGCATTATTGTTGGATGCAACCGGAACACAAATCAAGTGGTCAAAAACTGAATCATCTCCGACTTTTACTCGTCGATCTACCCTTCGGTTTGGTATATCTTACAACTTGAATTTGGCTCAATTTGGGCGATTACGCCTTGGCCTTGATTTACAAACAGGTTTGCAAGATACCGTAGACCAAGACCTTGATGAACAACAAAGACAATGGACACCTCGGTATGGTAGCGAACTTTGGTTGTTCGATATCTTGGCTGTTCGAGTGGGGCAAGATGGCCGCAATTTTTCAGCCGGTGCAGGTTTTCAACTTCGCTTAGGAGAAGCGACATTGTTAACTGATTACGCATTTACCCCTCATGAACTCGGGCCTTCGCAACGGATTTCTATTTCTGGAAATTTTTAGTTGTTTCAATCCTTCAGGTTATCCCCTCATTTTTTGTATTCTATCCCTTATTGAAATTTTCCCTCTTTTACAGATACAGACACCCTTTGTACAAAAAACTCTTGCGTGCAAAATTTGATACTTAAACGATAACAATCTCGTTAGCTACAATTTTGGGATAGCACTGGGCTGTTACCAAACTGTTTTCTTTGTTATTCAACTAGATAGTTGTTTAGGATTTAACCCTTCCAGCTCAGGTAGTACAAAAATCCCATCTTTCCTTACTAATTGCTGGTCGAAGTATATTTCTCCACCACCAAATTCTGGTCTTTGGATCATAACCATATCCCAATGAATACTAGAACGAACTCCATTGTCGGCTTCTTCATATGCTTGACCTGGTGTGAGATGGAAGGAACCAGAAATTTTTTCGTCAAATAAAATATCCAACATTGGACGCTGAATATGTGGATTGAATGCAATAGAAAATTCTCCTATATATCTAGATCCATTGTCAGTATTCAAAATTTCGTTGAGTCGTGTAGTATTGTTCGCCGATGCCTCGACGATTTTTCCGTTTTCAAACTTTAGATAGATATCGTTAAAAGTTGTACCTTGATAAAGGCTAGGCACATTAAAACTGATGTGTCCATTAACTGATTCTCGAACTGGTGCCGTGAAACATTCTCCGTCAGGAATATTACACTCACCACTACAAGGGATGGCAGAAATATTTTTGATGCTAAACTTCAGATCGGTTTCTGGACCCAAAATGCGAATTTGTTCAGCTCGCTCCATTATTTTCTGTAATGGTTGAATTGCTTTAGCCATTCGATCGTAATCGAAGGTACAAACTCGAAAGTAAAAATCTTCGAAGGCTTCTGTGCTCATCTTGGCTTGTTGGGCCATAGAAGATGTTGGCCAACGTAAAACCACCCACTTAGTTTTGGGCACCCGCATGTCAAAGTGGACAGGTTTTAGCCAATATTCTTGATAATTTTTCATGGCCAAGCTCGGCACATCGGATAGCTCTGCAGTATTATCACCTCCACGAATTCCTATGTATGCTTGTACTTTACTCATCCGATAAGTTTCATAATCAGCGATTTCTTGAAGCCCTTCCACGCGGCTGGCTTTCAATAATTCTCGCTGAATACGATTTTGTTTTAGTTCTACTAGTGGAATGCCTCCTGCTTGTCGAACAGCTCTTATAACTGCAATTATCATCTCCGCTGGGACATCAGTAGCCTCGATAAGTACACGCTCATCGAATTGAATTTTGGTGGAATGATTAACCAATAGGCTTGCTAGTTGATCGAATCTTGGATCGTGCATAACTTACTCGGAAATAATAAATAATTATTTAAGTGGTCGATGGTGAACTATCGTCTTGCAGTGCAAATCCAAAAAATGAACCTAATGCCCCGCCGACAATATGTGCCATTTGAGATATATTATCATGTTGTAAAACGTTAACTACTTCTTTACCTAAATAGAGAATAGCAATCAAAATGAAGGTCAGAGGAATAGTACCACGTTTAACATTAACGAATGATGATAAAACTATCAGCATAAAAACAATACCACTAGCTCCACGTAGCCCCATATTATCGAATAGAGGAACTGCTATGTGTACAAACCCAGTAATCAGAGCAGTAGCAAGAATCATGATTAATACTGTTCGACTACCGTACCGCTCTTCTAGGATTGGACCGAGTAATAAAACAAGAGTCAAATTTCCTGTTAGGTGGCTCCAGCTAGCATGACCGAGTATATGTGAGAATAAGCGGAAGTAGGCTATAGGATCTTTGATTGACATAGGATCATAAATTGTGAAAAAATGCTTAGATATATCGATAGACGTAAACTCACTAAAAACGTGAATCAAGACGACAACGATAGAGAATGTTAAGATGACAGGGGAATTGTACTGAATTCGCATTAACTACGAGGCTTCGAGGTTTACGACCTACCTGGGGTCAAATAATATCAGAAGTACGTAAGGTTTGCAAGTAACCAACTTGGGTCTTTCGAAGTAAGTTTTTTCCATTATTTTTGAAAATTAAGATCGAAAACTAAAAAGGGGCAAAATGGAATTAGGTTTAGCAGGAAAACGAGCTATTGTAACTGGTGCTAGTCGTGGTATCGGACGAGCTTGTGCTTTAGGTTTAGCCAAAGAAGGAGTTGAAGTCTGCATCGTATCCAGAACGAAAACGGATTTGGAACAGGTCGTTTCAGAAATTGAAGCCATTGGTGTTTGTGGGTATGCTGTTACCGAGGATCTAGCTACTGCTGAAGGTTGTCGGCAAGTCGTACAAGAAGCTGTTCGATTTTTGGGTGGAGTCGACATTTTAATCAACAATGTTGGTTCTGCTCAGAACAGTGACATTTTAGATTTAGCTAGAGAACAAATAGAATCAGCATTACGATTAAAAAGCTTTAGTTATCTGAAAATGGCGCAAGAGGTGATTCCTCATATGAAGCTCAATAGGTGGGGTCGAATTATTAATATTGCTGGTGCTGCGGGTACGAGCCCGACGCGACATAACATTCCGACAGGCTCAGCAAATATTTTAATTCTTAATATGACACGTGCCTTATCCGATGCTGTTGCAAAAGATGGTATCTTGGTTAATAGCATTTGCCCAGGGTTGACTAATACCAACAGAGCCAGAACCCAGCAACGAGCAAAAGCCAAAAAAGAAGGGAAAAACGTAGAGGATCTATTATTACAACTAGCGGGGCGGCTACCAGCTGGAAGAATGGCTGAGCCAGAAGAAATCGCAAACGCGGCGGTATTTTTAGCTTCTTCGGCTTGCTCTTATGTTTTTGGTAGTTCAATTTATATGGATGGAGGACAAAGGCGTGGTACGCCTTAAGGTACACAACATTTGTGTACTGACTGACAGCATTTCATTCTATGACCCAACCTAATGGAACACTTAACTGATAAAATATTTCACCCTGTTTTTCCTCAAATTTGACCTTGCCTTGTATAAGGTCTGCAACCCTTTTGTCAATTGACAATTTCAAATTTATTACATTTCTTGTTTTTTCGCTAATTGTATTATCTGCGGTCATTTGATTACTGGCAGTCAACTGAAATTGAGCTGAGGTTTCTGTTAATGTTTCAATCTCTATTCGAAATTCAATTCCAGTTTTTTTGGACCCATCTGGTGAATTAGTAGAAATAAATACGTTCCGAATCATACTACAAATCAGTTGCCTAATAATTGTCCGATTTCCAACCACTAATGTTGGTACTTCTGGAGCAATTATGGTGGAAAATGCGAAAATATGAGAGCCAACCCTCCGTTCTTGCTCTTCTAGCATTTCTATTACTAAATGACGAAGGTCGAAATTAACACTGAGACCTTTGCTAGGTGAATCATTCACTTCAAGAAGACTTAACATGCTTTGAGATAGATCGACCGCTTCGTAGGCTGATGATTTGATATAACCTAAATTTTTTCTCTGTTCTATAGTTAGTGGTTGATTAGTAAGTTGAGTAATTTTGTCAAGGATTTGCTTAGTGGTGGAATAAAACTGTTGATTGATATCAATAATCAACTTTTTCTGACTATCGTATGTTTTATCAATTAGTATTTTTGCTCTGTTGAGTTGGGATTCTGCTAAGTATCGAGCTGCAGTCTCTTCTTCTAGTTGATTACTGGTTGTAATGAGTTTTTGATCATTTTGTATGACTAATTCTTCCAGATTTTTCTCATTTTGTTTGAAAGAAACTAAGTTACTGACTAATCCTTTCAACTCATGAACATTGAATGGCTTCTTTAGAAATGCGGTAATTCCAAATTCGTAACAGCGTGCGAAGTCGTGATCTTGGTGAATCTGAGCCATAACTACAATAGAAAAAGGAAGGGACGAAAGATGTCCTACCGCCTCGCCTGAGCTTGTCCCCTGAGGAGGAAAACCCATTGTTTTTATATGTTCAAGAAATTGGAAGCCATTCATCACTGGCATCCTGAGATCTAACAACACAAGAATAGGAGAAATTTTAGGCAGCAATGCAAGTGCATCCTCGCCGTTACTAGCACTACAGATTTGGTAATTATCGTGACGAAATGCTTCCTTGACGACCGATCGGACCATGGGATCATCATCAACAACTAAAACACACCGGCTTTTTAAATCCGACAATGACTAATCCCTCTTTCGAGTGTTTCTAATCTGGTGGCCAACAGACTAGAAACAACTCTAATTACGTTTCAATATATCTGTTGTCTGTAGGATAACTTCCAAGAACTTTTACAAAGGCAGATTTTTCTCGAATCGACGGCAGAGCTAGACTAACTTGTGGGTCTAATTGGTGGCCACTGAAGTCCGCAAAGAACACATATTCCCAAGTCTTATTTTGAGAAGGAAGTGATTCAATTTTACTCATGTTAAGACGATGGTCCCGGAGAATAGTTAACACATCTGCTAATGACCCAACTTTATCACGTACACCAAACAGAATAGAAGTTCGATCTTGACCAGTTGGTTCTGCCGTATGATGTCCAATAATTAGGAATCTGGTCATATTATTGGTATTATCCATGATCGACTTAGCAATAATGGGCATACGATGATATTGACTTGCTAACCGGCTAGCAATAGCAGCTGAACCAAGTTCGTTGGTAGCAAGCCTGGCAGCTTCTGCAGTACTGTGTACACGAACGAATTCAACATTAGACAAATTCTGTTTCAACCAGAAACGACATTGAGCAAATGCTTGCTCGTGAGAATAAATTCGCTTCACGTCTGAAAGTGGGGAAATTGACATAAGGTTGTGATCTATTTTCATCATTCGCTCACCGCAAATTTGGAGTGAGGTATGATGAAACATCTCTAAAATGTCTCGAACACTACCGTAAGTCGAGTTTTCAATAGCAATCACACCATAATCGACTCGTTTTGATTCCACTTCCGAAAAAATATCTGCTTGTGGCGTAATCGGCACGAATTCGACTGAGGATCCGAAGTGCTCTAAACTAGTAGCGTGGCCAAAAGTTCCGACCGGACCAAGAAATGCAATTTTTAATGATTTTTCTGCTGATCGGCAGGCAGAAATGATTTCTCCATAAATTTTATCTAATGCCTGAATCGGAAAATGGTGATTTTTTTGATGTAACCGAGCCAAGATTTGTTTCTCTCGGTGTGGAGCATAGACTTGTAACTCTTTTTTGTGTGATTGACTTTGCTCTCTTTTAAGATCACCAACCTGCTCAACGACATCGATCCGCTGGTTGAGTAAGGCCAAAATTTGGTCATCAATTGTGTCTAACTGTTTCCGAAAGTCTTCTAGCTTCAAAAAAGATTCCCCACGCTATACATGCTCAAATTTATTGTATTTGATCCAAAAAACAACTTGTCCCCGTCATAAATTACTGTTTTCTAGTTTTTTGATGGCAACAATCATTTCTTCATCTGAGGGGTTGTCGACTACTATCTGTACGAATTCCTCTGCAGTTAACCTTTGTTCCTCCAGGAACTTATTATCCTGTGGTCAAGGATAGATATATTCGCCCAATATACCCGCCAATTTTGCCCTGACCTTGTCTGTTATACGAGCTAGCCAATCAATGTTCCCAATCACCAAATCACGGTGGCGTGGTTTCCAATCCAGTCCCATTTTACATCCTCCATAGAAGTTAATTATTTATTCAGTTGGGTAAGAACGATTTTCCAGATCAGCAATGAATTTTTCAGCCATGATGCCAGCTGCTGCACCTGCCCCTCCAGCCGTAATGGCTTGTCGAAATACATGGTCATGGATGTCCCCGGCGGCAAAAATTCCTGCTACACTGGTTTGTTGTTTTCGGTCAACAATCACATATCCTTGATCATCCAGATCAATTTTATCTCTAAATAACTCATTGTTAGGAATATGTCCTATGAATACAAATACGCCATCAATGGGAAAAATCTCGGTCCTACCAGTTTTTACATTCTTTAGTTTGGCACCTGTTACCTTTTGCTCGTCCCCAACAACTTCTTCAACCACGGTATCCCAAATGAACTTAATTTTATCATTCTTGAATGCTCGCTCTTGCATGATTTGACTGGCTCTTAGCTGGTCTCTACGGTGTACAATGAAGACTTCAGAAGCATATTTTGTCAAGAATATACCTTCTTCTAGTGCTGCGTCTCCCCCGCCAACGACAATCAGACGCTGATCTTGAAAGAAGAAGCCGTCACATGTTGCACAGTAAGAAACACCTTTTCCACCGTACTCATGTTCCCCTGTGATGTTCAGCATTCTAGGAGATGAGCCGGTACAAATGATGACAGACTTCGCCAAATAGCTCTGGTCGTGAGTATTAACAAGAAAAGGATGTTGACCCAAATCGATATCTGTAACGGTCTCGAAACGAGTCTCAGTACCAAATTTTTCGGCTTGTTCTTTCAAGCCCATAATGAACTCATTAGCCTCGTTTCCAAAGTAGCCAGGATAGTTTTCTAGGTCTAGTGTCAACGAGAGCTGACCACCAAGTGCTTCACCAGTTAGGAGCAATGGTTCTAACATGGCACGCGAAGTGTACACTCCAGCCGCGAAGCCAGCAGTACCACCACCAATTATGACAACATTCCGTTCTTCGATCGCTTTCGTCTCCGTTTTTTCTTCGGGTTCTTCAGTATTTAACAATTCGTTAATCTTACCAGAGTTTACTAGGGCCGCAAGGTCATCATCATCTCCAATGTGTTGATTATCAATGAAGATTTGTGGCACATCTCGTCGTCCGGTTAGTGCTTCGATTTCATCTCGCTTTTTGGCATCTCCATGGATATTGATCTCCTGATAACTTACCCCGATTTTTCCTAGTAAACGCTTCGCTACTTCACAATAAGAACAGAAGTCAGTTGTGTATATTTTTACGTCAGGCACAGTTATTCTTTATCTCCTTTTTCTTTCTCTCCAAGATTTCGAACCGTCTGATAGTGTTCGGCCAATTGTTTTTGTGATTCTGATTGAACCGTTCTTTCTAAAAACGGGTCAAAGTTTTCAGCATCAGTCGGTTCACCCACGATATTCGATTGTTGTCTTTGCAGATGTATATTTGTTAGTGATGTAGGATCGTCTGAGTAAACCCTTAGGCCAATTCGGTACTCTTTAATCTTACCATATTCTACTATTCCCGTTTGGTATATTATGTCAAATTCAGCTGGTCCAATCAGGTGGGCATTAGCCAATGCTCTTTGAGATGCATCCTCCCAACTATGGGGTGATGTTCCTTCAATTTCTAAGGCTAACCGAGTTGACAGACTACTTGCTTTTATAGGGTCAGATTTAGTCAGTGTGTTACCAGACTCGTCAGTTGCTGCTTGTGCCCGACTCAAATGCGCAGCAAAAGTGTTCGTAGAAGCTCGCTTCGGATTTATATCTGACATTTTTCTGGTTAATCAAACTCAGTTCATTGATGGAACTAGTCGTGGAATATGGTTAACTATTGGGTAATCTACTTTACAGTTCTTGCATATGATTACATCCCTTGCCCATTCTACATCAACTTTGCATAGTGGGCAGACGATAATTTCGGTCAAATCGGGGGTCTTATTACTCTGATGAAGTTGAGCGAACCAAGACTTTATCCGTCTAGTAAGTTGTGTTGGTAAGATATTGGCTATGGTATTCCTTAGAGTTTTTTCGTGCCATCGAACAAACGAACGATTAGACAATTTGTTGGCTAGGAGCGTCTCTATATCACCTAATTGCTTTTTGAGAATGGATTCATCAGAACTCACCAACTCGTATTTGACTTTTTCATTCCATTCGTACTGAATTAGGAATAACGAGTGATATGACTGATGAAATCTGGAAAAATTAGGGTCCTCAGATGCTAAAATGTGAAATAGGTGACCAAATTGATTATCAAGCTGATTCTTTTGAATCATTAATTTATCATTTACCTGATTCAAAATCCAATCATGATATGGCCAACCGTATAGACGCTCACCGAGTTCTGATGGAGTCTCGATATATCCACGATCAGCAACACGTTCCAGTTCAGATATCATTAGTTCTGGGTCTTCAACATGCTCTAAAACATGTCGGCATATCACATAATCAAAGCTATTATCAGCAAAAGGTAAATATTGTCCATCGGCTTCCACTATTGGCCTGTCAGCTACAATTTGCCCACCACGTTGAGTATCATCAACTAAAAATTTATCGCATAATACATTGGACCGAGTGCTTGGATTATGTCCACTGCCAATCTCTAATACAATATCGTTTGCTTGAACATTCATTTCTTTTCAATCACCATACTGATGTATGGGCTCAGTCTAGGGCAAAAAGCTGCAACTAATCGTCCTTTGAGGCCAAAACCAACGCTCAATTTGACTATTGACAGACCAGAATTTTGAAAGAAACACTCTAGATCAATTGGACTCGAAATGTAAACGCTGTCCGCATCACCACCGATAATTTGATTTTCCAAATCAGGTTGGCGAAAAATAAAATTTGGTTCCTTAGATGACCGTTTCTGAAAGTAGTACTCTATATTACGAATTAGCCCTTGAAATGCTTGCTTTTTTGTTTCGGCCCAAATCGGCCGCCCACGACCTCCAACAATCAAGCGGAGTAAATCCAAAACAGATGTAATAGGAGAGCAAAGGTTAGGGCCAGCTACTATAATTCGACCTCCATTCTTGGTTACTCGAATCATTTCTTGCAAAGTCGCTTCTACATCCGGAACATGTTCAATTAGCTCATTTGAGCAAACCAAATCAAAATGTTGATTTGGAAAAGGAAGTTCAATAGCGTCGGCTATTTGATAAGTGAGTTTTTGATCCTGCCAAGTTTGGGCTTCTTGTAGAAACAAGGGAGAAATATCAGTCCCAACCACACAATGTCCTTGTGCAGCCAACATTCTACTCGCAATACCGTTACCACAACCAACTTCCAACAGTTGTGAATTACTTCGGGCATGACCGCTGACCAAACCAACGAAGGTTTTTAGATAAGCTGTATCGTGATACTTTAAAAGGTTTTTGTAGGTTTCAGATGTCTGGTAAAACTCCCGCATCTGCTGACGGAGAGATGGGGCCGGCTGACCGTTTAAGGCTTCCATGATTGACATTATACTATTGGCCTATCAGTAGGTCAACTCAAATTCTACGCATTTCACTTTAGGAATTATTATCGAGTACTGTGCTAAATGCGTTACGCCAATCAGCCCCACCGTTTCGGTTAGAAAAAGGAGATGCTGGACTTGGGTGAGGAACCCAATCAACGGTAATTTCTGTATTTTCAAAAAGTACTTTAGCTTGCCTTTCGGCATACCGACCAATGCCAATAACATTTTTAATATTCATTATCTCAACCAAGGTCTTTAGGTAATCGTCACACATAGACATTAGTTTTTTGGCAGCTGAACCTGTCAATTTATCAGGTGTGACATTTTTTCCGTTATTATCAAACATCCATAATGGACAATGGTTAGCCACAAACACTTTTCGACTCACATTTTCCGCTGCCCCATATTTTTGAGCTAAAAATGTCCAGATCCGTCGACCACTAACTTCTGGTTTAGTACACTCTAGACCTATTACTGGCCGCTTAGGGTGTTGTTTGGGTGGATGACCGATTGAAACATTCTTGATGTTTAGAAAATCTCGAACTTGTTCAGGACAACCAAAAGGTACGCCTGTATTTCCCATTCCGTGTCCTGGATTCATTCCGACTAATAGAATTTTTGCACCGTTACCAGAAAATCGGTGGATCCATTCTCTGTGAGATAACCAGGCATAGTCAAGTGGATTATAGACCCAGCCGATTTGCTTACATTCAGCAATTAGTTCTGGAAATAGTTTTGTCGTCTCTACCCGTAGTTTCTCAGTGACAGCTTCAGTTAATTGAATAATATTTTGTTGGCTCATCTAGTAAATTGTGCAAAAATGAACAGAGGTATACAGTGTTAGGTTTCTAGTATAAATTTATAAAATGGCAAATTAAGCAGGTTCCACAAAATAAGTTTGCATATTGGTTTAGTTTTCACACAATTCGTAGCTAATAACAAACTATACTATCAGCTTAGATAGAGACAAACAAACTTCAGCAACTAGATTTTTGATAAAATTATCGAGCGCCAACTATTCTATTAACCAATTGATAGCTTGTGAAATGACTTGGCGAAAGCTAGGGTTGGAGAAGGCTAAATTGTCATGACCTGATTGGTAGCAGAATACGCGACTGTTTTTGTATTCTCTCGTCCATGCTAGATATTTCATACTATCTGGATGTCTAGTCGAGAGGATAAATTGGCTATCATTTCTAGCGTCGATCATACCATAAATTTCGTCAATCATTTCCCATCTCTGTAGCCCATCAGTAATCGGGTGATTTTTTGCAACGACTTCGGTTTCCACAGTTTGATTAGTCGCATACCGAAACTTCCGATTAGAAATACCAACGATCTGATTCCAGACGGTCCAATCTGGAAATGCTAGCAGTGCGTGATGCAGGATCAATAAACCTTGACCGTTTTGCGCCAGTTTATCAATAGCCTGAACTAACCTCGCGTCTTGTGCTTGACTGGTTACTGGGGACTCTTGATGAAAATTGTAGAAAATAACAGCTTTATACGTCTCATTAAACTTTCCTTCATCCGACACAAAGTTATGCAGATCTTGCAAATAAAAGGTCGCTTGGGGCATGCTATCCAGTAGTTTTTGAAAACCCGGAACGTCAAAGTTATGATGGCCAGTTACGACTGCTACGTGGATTTTTCCCATTCCTTTTGCCTTTCACCAGCTGACTTGACAAAATTCGTCATAATCGATCAATTCTTTTATTGTTGGATTATCTCCACAAATAGGGCATTCTGCATCACGGCGAAGTTTCATTCGCCTGAAATTCATACCTAATGCATCGAATAATAGAAGCTGACCGATGAGCGGATCACCAATCTTCAGTAGCATTTTAATGCTTTCGACAGCTTGGATACAACCGATGATACCCGGTAATACACCGAAAACACCCGCTTCTTGACAGCTAGGAGCCATACCAGGTGGTGGTGGTGAGGGGTATAGGCATCGATAACAAGGACCTTCCTTCGGTGAAAAGACTGTCACTTGGCCTTCAAATTGAAAAATACTCCCGTGTACATTGGGCTTATTTAGCATAACACAAGAATCATTAATCAAATAACGAGTAGGAAAGTTATCACACCCATCAATGATGAGGTCATATTGTTCAAAAATCGATAGTACATTCGAGGACGAAAGACGTTCTTGGTACGTTACGACTTGGACGTCAGGATTGATTTCGTTAAGTGTTGATTTGGCAGAAAAGACCTTAGGTTGTCCAACATCTTTAGTGCTGTGCAAAACCTGACGCTGTAAGTTGCTGACATCTACTGTATCATCATCCATGATACCCAGTTTGCCGATTCCTGCTGCAGCTAGATAAAGAGCTACTGGGGACCCCAAGCCACCGGCGCCGATCATAAGTATTTTTGATTCAAGTAGCTTGGTCTGCCCAAGACCGCCAACCTCTTTCAAAATTATGTGTCGGCTATATCGTTCAATCTGCTCATTCGAGAATTTATACATCCTATTTATGACCTCAATAAACGATTCATGAAATATTTAGGCAGACAAATTTCCTAGCAAATTGCTTAGGTCTCCATTACTACTTTTAGAGGAAACTCGAATACCAAATCGCTTTCGTGGATCCTCATATGCACGTGAGAGAAAAAAATCATTATTCCCGTACATTAGTTCTAGAATGGGGCGAAGTTCTTTTTGGACTAATTCAAACGATTTATCCGTATTAGTGGCGATATTTCGGTTGTTGATAAAGAAGAGCGTCTGACTACCGTCAAAGCGAACCTGTTCTTCTAATTCGCTTGAAGACTGTAGCTTTTCGGCAAGGCTTAAGGCTTTTATGAATGAGTTGTGGATTTTCTCTTGATTTTCCCCAGATACATTGTGTTTTTGATTATATAAAAACCCGTGCTGCAAATCAGAATAGTCAATACTATAATTTGCTTGCTTGGAAATCAGCAACACACCGGGCCCGGCGTGCGTAAACGAATAGTCCGCGTAATTGAGATAGTCATCTTGCTCAGCTTCTTCCATCCATCGGTTAAAAACTTTTATGAAGTTTGTATACACGATCTGACTGTCTTCGGAAACGAAAATTTTAATGTTAATTTGTTGCAAATCCATATTATTCACCACGAATCTTGGTTTCGACCATTAAAAAAAGAAGAGAAGATACCTAAAGACATCCTCTCTTCGTAATTTCGGGAACAACTCTAGTGAAAGAGAATTTGATTTTGTCTATTCTCCCTTCCTAATAGTTAGACGGTAGTACTGGCCAATTTTTTTGGTATCAATGATTTTATGGCCATCATTGATCAAGCTGGCTGGAACATTCTGGATAGGTTCACCATCATCAATCGTTATTTCCAATAATTCACCTAAACTCATCTGCTCCAATCGAATTTTAGTTTGTACATAGTTATAAGGACAAGCAACACCTTTCAGATCCATACTATCGACAATAGATTCAGCTTCCACGACGGGCTCGGGTATTCTAGCTGGTCTTGATTCTTTTTTTCGTCTACCACTTCTTGCCTGTTCTTCTTCTTGCCGGATTTGCATTCTTCCATAGACATTATGTGCTTGCTCGACAAATAGGGTTGCCTCCTCCACTCGGCGGTGAGTCAACTCTTCATTTAATTCAATACCTCTTTCTTCCACAGACTTGAATAAATGCTCAGCATAAGCTGAAAAGAAGATTTGGGTGTCGTAGTACCGGTCACGAAATTCACGTACAGTGGTTTCGTCATCGATATATTGAATGCCTTCGGTTGTTAGTAACCCGTCAGCTGCACGGATCATTGCTTCAAAAGCTCTGGCTACTGAAGCCTCAAAATCTTTTTCTTCTAAGTGAACTCCAGCTTCGTAGATAAGCCGATCGCCTTCTTCCAACTTGAAGGAAACTAACTCAACTAACTGGCCGGCACATTCGCCGACGCCCTTTTGCAACTTAAATTCTTTGGTATCACCCGTATCTATATAGTAACTAGGGTCTTCTTCATAAGTCGGAATCTGATCGTATTGTTTTAGAATCGACTTAATCTCAGGCTTTCCTAAGCGTTCTATATAATCAGTGAAAGTGTCGTCTTCATTCGCTCGTTCGTCTAGGTAGCGTCCTGTTAATTCTTCAATAAATTGTGGAATATGTCTGGCGTGAATTTTGCCAGCAGCTAACCCATAAGATCCAGCATTCTCCATATCGTGTCCGCCTAATGTTACTTGGTAATATGGAGCAATATGCCCTTTCATACGCCTAGATGAACCGAAGAAACCGATATTGGCTATGTGATGTGTACCACAAGAATTAGGACAGCCACTGATTTTCACCCGTAGGTCCTTAATTGATTCAGTCATTTCGCTGCTAGAAAAGTGATCACGTAGTGAAACCGCTAAACCACGAGATGAGGCAATGCCTAATTTACAGGAATCAGTTCCAGGACATGCTGTGATATCCATCAATTTTTCAGCGTCACCTTCACCTAACCCAATGGAGGCTAATTCATTGTAAACCGCCGGCAGGTCACTCATAGAAACCCAGCGCAAGAGGATATTCTGTTCAACTGTAGCTCGGATCGTATCCTTTACGTAACGACGTGCAATATCAGCCACACCACGTAGCTGGTCTGAGGTGATATCCCCGATCGGTAGGCTAATTTGGACAACAGCATAACCGGGTTGGGCCTGTGGCTTCACGTTACTAGCATACCAACGCTCAAACCCATCTGGCTTTTTAGCTATCTCAAGTTGAGTCGGTGGCTTCAGTGGAGTCTCGTTGAATCTTTCTAGATCATCTAAATATGCAGTCCAAGCCGGATCATAACGTAGTTTTTCTCTTTCAGCATAAACCTGTCGGCGGAATTCCTCGATGCCCAATTTTGCTACCACAAACTTCATACGCGCCTTGTTACGGTTTTTTCTTTCTCCAAGTCGTGAAAAAACTTTAGCCATGGCTTGGGAAATTGGCAACAACTCCTCCACCGGCAGAAACTCTTCTAAGACTTTTGCTCTGTGTGGAACAGCACCGAGCCCTCCACCTACGTACATCTTGAAACCACGCTCTAATTGACCATTCTTTTTCTTAGTAACTGCAACTGCTCCAATATCATGCATTTGGCCAAAACCACAAGCGTGATCGTGACAACCAGAAAAAGAGATTTTGAACTTTCGGCCAAAATCTTGCCCATCAGGATGACCTAGTAAGAAAGCTGAAAGAGCCTGAGCATAGGGCGTAACGTCAAAACTTTCCTCATTACACACACCAGATAGAGGACAAGCTGTGACATTTCGAACTACGTTGCCACAGGCCTCTTTCGTCGTGATTCCAACTGATGCTAATCGTCGCATTAGCTCAGGAGTATTATTTATATCGACGTAGTGGTACTGAACATCTTGTCGAGTGGTTATATGAATGATGTTGTCAGAGAACTCTTCACCAACATCTGCCAGCATTTCCAACTGTTTAGCGTCTAGACCGCCATACGGAATTTTAACTCTGATCATTTGCGAGCCTTCATCCCTCTGGCCATACACACCATGACGCAACCTAAACTCCGTAAATACCTCCTCAGCCACTTGTCCAGATTGAACACGACCAAGCTGAATTTCATAGATATCTATTGATCGAGCTTCCTCCTCCGGAATTGATTTAGCACTGTACGATATGAGTTCTGGCATATCCATTTCTCCTTGGTTTTTTGACGAAATATAAGTGTCCCACAAATACACAAAAAAGCGTAAAATTATTTTAACAAATAAAGGTTACATCAACAAGGCCACAAAAGTGGAATTAACCTGATAAGATGAATTTACACCCTACTCTAGTATACTAATCAGTAATTATCGGCTGATTATAGAACATTGGCATGTATGTGTCAAATACCGGATTCTAAGGGATATAATAGAATTTCATAATTAATTTAGTATATTATTGTTCCAATCAATTTTAAAAATGATCCACCATCAATTTGTCCAAATAAATTATCTTTTAACTATTTTTTTGCTGGTTATCAGTGGTTGTACCTATTCACCCAAAGGCCCTAAGGTTACTGTTGCTGACTTGAGACAGGCTGTGCGCTCGGTTACTGATAGAACAGCCTATGCAGGTTTTGACGGACAAAAGAAACAGTTTTACATAGGGAATGGTTTGATTGAACGAAGATTTCAATTGTCAGCTAGCGACAGGCGGTTACATACAGTCTCTATTGTTGATAAATTGAGTGGTGAATATTATCTTGAACAACCGAGTCAAGAATTTTGTTTCCAAGTCTCAGGTTATCGTTTTTCTGGCCTTGATAGCCAGTTTTTATATCAGAGGTATAAAATCGAACCTGGCTATGATGGGTCTCGTATATTGCGCTTCTGGATGAATTATCAAAATCCTATAATTGGTTCGCCGGCTGATGGCCTCTTGGCTGAATTTACCAATCCATTCCCAGATACTAGTAGTCATACCAATCTACGCTTTTCTATTCAAATTTGTTATCGTATCTATCCACATCAAGCTCGAATTGACAAATGGTTAGTCTTCAAAAATCAAGGTAATATTCCGCTTAATATAGAAGAGGTTTACACTGAATCATTACCCCTTTTTTACAATTCCCGGTCGGCTTTGGTAAACAGAAGCTTATTTAGTAAAATTTATGGTCAGTACCTAGAAATATCACCGACAATTGGTTCAATAAATAGGTTAGTGTCAATTGTTAATCACACTCCTGGACCTTTCAAGACAACTGACTTATACAAGAAATACGATTATGTTTCTGTTGGCCTTACATCCTTTGACGTGCAAATGTCAGAGATTATTACTGCTTGGCCGAGTCAATCAGTTGTTATACCTACCATATCACTTTACTTTGGTCGGTTTACTGAAAATATAGGAACCCACTTACCGTCCCCATACTTGGAAACTGAAGATTTAGCTTCCTATCATGTATTTAATTTTGAAAATGAGACAATTGCTACATTCCAGGACCAACTGTCATCATCCCTCGTGTCTCAACCGAAAGCTATTCGATTGCCTGTAGCTACTGTTGGTAAAAACATACTAAATCAACCGAATTGGCTCCAATCTAGACCTGCTGAATCAGATCAGCCCATTTATTGCTTATTGAGTGACTATGGTTTTTTTTTACGAGATGCCGTAGATGATCTTTTGGTACATTCTCCGGTGAATCTGGTTATATTGTCTGGACCACTACTTGAAAAGGATAACAATGGGTTACAGGGTTGTGCTAACATTACGCATAATCACGGAGGGCCTGTGGAGTCAACATTTTTGACTTACAATTGGTTGTTCGACTTTTCTGTGTATATCCGTCAACGACACCCAAACGTTAAACTATGTATTACGGCAAAAGCATACGGTTTAGATCAACCTGACTATGCTTGTTTGCAATACTTCGATTTCTTTGTAAAATAACAAAGGAGGCTCCGTGATAGGAACTCGAGCAACTGCACAAGGTGTACAAAATTATTGGGAACGAATCGTTGACGAATGTAGCCGAGAAATTGCTGAGCTACCAAATAATCCCTTACGCTACTACAAACGTGCACAGGCATATAAAGAGCTGGGAAATTTGGATTTGGCGTTAGGTGATTTGACTAGGGTTATCGATCTAAAATCGGACGACCCAAAAGCCTATATCTTACGAGCTGGAATTCATCGACAACTGAAGCAAAATCGTAGAGCGTTACAAGATTTTCATACTGCTATTTATCTTAATCCTGCTGATGCTAACGCCTATTTATTACGTGGTAACATCTATAAAATTGAGGGTCAGCTAAAAGAAGCAGTACAGGATGCCACTGAATCTATTAGATTAGACCCAAGCCAATCACAATCCCATGTGCTGAGAGGAAATGCTTACCTCGAGCTTAATAGCTACGATAAAGCCATTGCAGATTTTAGCAAGGCTATTGAATTGGATAACAGTTATACCAATGCCTATTACTTTCGAGCCATGCTCTATCACCGAATTCGAAAAAACGATGCGGCTGTAGCCGACTATCAGAAAGTCCTTCAACTTTCTCCTGATTCTCAAGCTGGTCGATTAGCCCAACGTAAGTTAGAAATTCTAACTTCTCCAGAGCAAGAAAGTCAGTCAAATGCTGATGACGAACTGTTCTAAAGAGACGGATTGAACAGCTGTCTTCTACTTAAAAGGTCGTGTATATCAGGCAAGGCTCGTCAGAGGTATTGAACTTGGTACTTTTGGGTCATACTTTTAACCATTCAATTATAAAAGGTGAGGAACATCCTATCAGGCCCATAACTTTTTTCGAGATAGCGAATACATGAGCGTGTAACAACCTGGAGATAGATTTAGTTGCTAATGTATGGTTCCACCTGCCATCTTTTACTTCACTTCTCGCTATAAATCCAGCTATTCACTACTTGGTTATGTTTGTTGATACAGTCTTTCTATTCTTGTGAAATTTATTTACTTAGAAAACAATACATATCATTTGTCAACCTTTCAGCTAACCTTGTGAGGTTGTCACTCAAGTGATATAATCTTTGAGTTTTTCTCGGTCCCTATGGTAGAAAATTATTTGCTGATTAGACTAACAAAACATGGAGATCAATCTTATAAAAGATCAGGAGTTGTGTGATGGAAACCGAATTTAGAGTTGAACAAGATAGTATGGGGCAGATTGAAGTTCCATCTGATCGTTACTGGGGGGCACAAACCCAAAGGTCTGTGCAAAATTTCAAAATCGGTAGCGAGCGGTTTCCTCGGGAGATGATTTGGGCTTTGGGTATTGTGAAACAATCGGTGGCTGAAGTTAATCGAGATTTAGGGTTATTGACACCTGATGAAGCTGAAGTTATTCGGAAAGCCACTCAAGAAGTCATTGATGGTAAATTGGATGATCATTTCCCATTAGTAGTTTGGCAAACGGGGAGTGGAACACAAACTAACATGAATGTCAATGAAGTTGTTGCAAACCGAGCTATTGAGATCTTAGGTGGAGTCTTGGGAAGCAAAAAGCCCATTCATCCCAACGATCATGTCAATAAATCCCAATCTACTAATGACTCCTTTCCAACAGCTATTCATCTAGCTGTGGTAGATCGAATTGAGCATCATCTGAAACCGATGGTAGCAAGTTTGAGAGAGTCCCTTTCTGATAAGTCCGATGAATTTGCTGAGATTGTCAAAATCGGTCGAACTCATTTGCAAGATGCTACTCCATTGACACTGGGTCAAGAATTCTCAGGCTATGTCCAACAATTAGACAATGCTCTTCGAGCAATTAACCACACTTTCCCCCATCTATTTGAATTACCGATTGGTGGTACTGCTGTCGGAACTGGTTTGAACACTCATCCTGAATATGCAGAATTAGCAGCAAAAAAAATGGCACAGAAAACCGGGCAAAACTTCGTTTCTGCACCGAATAAATTTGCTGCTCTAGGCGCACGTGATGCGTTAGTAGAAGCCAGTGGTGCACTGAAAACATTGGCTTGTGCTCTGAATAAAATTGCCAATGATATTCGTTGGCTGGGGTCGGGCCCTCGTTGCGGTATTGGTGAGATCATTTTGCCAGAAAACGAGCCAGGATCATCTATTATGCCAGGAAAAGTCAATCCAACGCAATGCGAAGCTCTTACTATGGTCTGCTCCCAAGTCATAGGTAATGATACGACAATTACTGTTGCAGGGGCGTCAGGTAATTTTGAGTTAAATGTTTACATGCCAGTCATGGCTTTCAATATTTTGCAATCGATCCGTTTACTTGGAGATGCCTGTGACTCGTTTGATCAACATTGTGTTATTGGCATAAAGCCGAATTTGCATCAAATCAATCAGTACTTACACGATTCCTTAATGTTAGTAACCGCATTGGCCCCCCACATTGGTTATGACCAAGCTGCAGAAGTAGCTAAAAAAGCACACGAAACAGGAAAAACATTGAAAGAAATTGTAATATCCAGACAGCTGTTGACGGAGCAAGAATTTGACCAAGCAGTTGTTCCTGCCGATATGACTCGGCCTAACATCTCAAATTGAATCTACATAGGACCTCGGATTGTCTAAATACGTGGTTTCGGTACTTGTGGCTGACTTTGATGGAACCGTCACAAAACGGGACACCATCGATTCTCTGGCTCGGTTGGCAATTGGCCAGTTAGAGCAACCAGATGATCAGCTGGAGAATTGGTTGTCCTTATCTCAGCATTATCAATCTCAATCTGCCGTAGCAGACAGTTCGTTTTTTTCTGATTTTTCGTCCCTAGAAGCTTTTGTCGCTAATTTTCATAATACCGTTGAAAAGCCTGCGCTAGAGCAAGTGGTTTTACAAAAATTCTTGATGGGACTGAAAAAAGAACAACTTCTCCGATTAGGGCAAAAAACAAAGAAAAGACGACTTGTTGAACGAGTCCTGACTAGGCTAAGAAGAAAATCAGTGAGAGTCGAAATCTTATCTGCTAACTGGTCTACCGATCTGATTATTGGGGCCGTGGGTGAGTATTGCGACTTGATAACAGCTAACGACCTATTATTTACTAATGAAGATCCCATCACTACGACTGGCGAGATTAAATTTAAAATAACCTCAGCTCAACACAAGCTAAGTCGAATCGAGCAAGTGATGAATACTTATGGGAAGACGGCCTTCATTGGCGACTCAATTAACGATATATTAGCAATTTGTCATGCAGATATAGGCATACTAATTGGTCAAAATCAATTGGCTCGTCAAGCACTAAGGTATTTCGAAATACCGTTTGTCGATATACAATTGGGTAGTGATTATTTTCCTGATATTCACTCGGGTTCTGTTATCGGCCTTCGTTCATGGTCGGAAGTGGATTTTTTTTTAAAAACGCACAAACTTCCAACTAACCATGAACCAAGTAATTCTTCACTCTAAAGGTCATTGGCTTAATTTTTCCCAACCAGTCGAAGTTATTCAAACTTCGCAATTAGACCAAGTTGTCAATACACTAAACCAAGTAGAACAAAGAGTTTTGACTAATCGTTACTATGCGATTGGTTTCATCGCATATGAATCTGCTTCTGGTTTTGATCCTGCTTTGACTGCTCATGATTCCACCCTATACCAATCGCCGATTCCGCTGATATCTTTTGGTTTGTTTGATTCAATGATGCGATCTACAGATCCTCCCGTACCACCAAAGAATTGGGATGATGATTTGAGAAGGCTGACTTGGCGGCCGACTGTCAACTTTGGTGAATATCAGTATCGGATACAGCAAATAAAAGATTGGATTGTTAAAGGCGATACTTACCAAGTTAACTATACTCATCGGTTACAAACACCATTTACTGGTGCACCTTTGTCTCTATTTCACCAGTTAATACAGACTCAATTAGTTGAATGCTGCGTCTTTATTCAGTCTGACAAATATGCTATTTGTTCAGTATCCCCAGAACTTTTTTTTTCCTACGTGAATGGTTTGATTACTATGCGACCAATGAAGGGGACACGACAAAGGCACATAGAACCTGAAATCGATTTAAAATTAGCTGAAGCTCTCCGATATTCCATAAAAGATCAAGCCGAAAATGTAATGATTGTCGATATGGTACGTAACGATTTGGGTCAAATATCAAACTTTGGTAGTGTAACAACCAAGAATCTTTTTGAAATTGAGGAATACCCTACCGTCTGGCAAATGACTTCGACTGTAACCGCCCGAACAAATGTCAGCATTACTGAAATTATTACGGCCCTTTTTCCTTGTGCTTCAGTTACTGGCGCCCCAAAACCGAGAACAACTAGAATTATCAATATGATCGAGCCTATACCACGAGGCATTTATACTGGAGCTGTAGGCATTATTCAACCTGATGATAGTATTGGATTACGAGCGGATTTTAATGTCGCGATTCGTACAGCAGTTGTTTGGGAGGAACAAGCGGAATATGGTATTGGTAGTGGTATAGTGTGGGATTCGAATAGCTGGGACGAATACCGCGAGTGTCAAATTAAGGCGGAAGTCTTGAAAGCATTTAGTAAATAAAGATGACTGAACTAGTATTACTTAATTTATCAGCCCTCCTAATTGGCCTATCTAAAGCTGGTTTTGGGGGTGGAACTGGTATTGTTGTTGGGCCAATCCTACTACTGATTTTGCCAGCTAAAGAAACAATTGGCCTCATGCTTCCACTATTGTTTGCTTGTGATATTGTTTCTCTTTATTTTTACTGGAAAAAATGGGATTGGGGTAATCTAGTTGTTCTTGTTCCTGGTGCGTTTGTCGGAATCGGTAGTGGCTATTTTCTGTTGGATAGTGTATCGGACGATCATCTTAAGACTATTATCGGAATTGCGGCTCTTGGTTTCGCATTATTTCAAGTTTATCGCCGTCAATTCAGACAACAGAATAGGCTGTTTCAACCTAGAGTCTGGCATGGAACTATTGCTGGTTTGGCCACTGGTTTTATTTCCACACTGGCACATATCGGTGGAACGGTAACCACTATGTATCTTTTGCCACAAAACCTTCCGAACCGTACTTTTGTCGCTACTACTACAGCTTTCTACTTTTTGATTAATTTTTGTAAAATTCCGGTTTATCTAGAGCTGAATGTGTTGAACCTATCAATGTTTAACCGTATATTCCCCTTATTGCCGATGTTATTTTTTGGAACAGGACTTGGAGTTTACCTCAACCGCAGAGTTTCCAATTCCATTTTCTCTATGATAATTTTGCTGATTGTTATCTTAACTGGACTGAAGCTTCTATTTTGGTAACAAGCTATATCTTGATTTTTTTGATATTGGCCTTATAATTTAGTCGTTGGCTTCGTTAACCAATCAACCTATCAGGAGAGCGTTTATGGGGAAAGGAACGGACATTCGTATTCGAGAAGTTAGCTTCGATTTTGAACAACATCAGTATCGCACACCACTCAAGTTTGGCGGTGTGCCAACCGATCATTGTATTTTATTCAATGTCAGGATGGTTGTTGAAACTAGAGACCACAAAATCGGCCATGGTTTTGGCTCAATGCCACTAGGCAATGTATGGGCATTCCCACCACGTTATGTACCATTTGAGCAAAGTTTGAATGCGATGAAACAATTGGCTGAACAGTCCATTGTCAAAACTCGTGACCATCAACTAATAGCTCATCCATTAGACCACTCAGAGATTCTGGAACCTATTTTCATTGAATTATCCACACAGATTTCAGATCAAATGGGGCTTTCAATACCTATTCCAAAGCTGTGTACTGCCGTAACGACCAGCCCTATTGATGCGGCAATCCACGACGCATTTGGTAGAGCCAACGGTATCAACAGCTATAATGGACTATCGTCGGCGTTTGTGAGTTACGATTTATCCCATTATCTTAATACTCAGAAAGCTGGTGTTGCAAGTGAACAACTTCATCCAAAGAGGTTCCAAGGTAAATATTTAGATCAATATTTATCAAATTCTCCCAAAAATTATATGCCTCTCTACCATCTAATCGGAGCATTAGACCCTTTGACAAGTGATGATATTAGCGATCCAATAGATGATGGCTTACCGTTAACTCTTCCAGAATGGATTGAGGCCGATGGACTTACTCATTTGAAGGTTAAACTTAATGGAAAAGACCTAGATTGGGACGTTGACCGCTTATTATCTATTGAGCAAGTAGCATCTGAAACCCAGTCGAAGCGGGGAGTTACTAGTTGGTATTATTCTGCTGACTTCAATGAAACTTGTGCCGATGTAGAATATCTCTTGGAGTTTTTGCAAAGAATTCAGGAAGGAAAAGGTCTTGCCTTTGAACGATTAGCTTACATAGAACAACCAACGGACCGTGATCTAAAATCTCATCCTGAGAATAAAATGCATAAGGCCTCAGCGATCAAACCTGTCGTTATCGATGAATCATTGACTGACCTTGAAACTTTTCTACTAGCAAGAGAACAAGGTTATTCTGGTGTAGCCCTGAAAGCTTGTAAAGGACAGTCGCAAGCTTTGTTGATGGGAGCAGCTGCTCAAGATTACAATATGTTCTTGGCGGTTCAGGACTTGACGTGTCCAGGCGCCTCATTTCTCCACTCGGCTGGCATTGCCGCTCGTGTCAAAGGAGTCACAGCAATTGAAGGTAATTCTCGTCAGTTTTGCCCCGCAGCTAATTATGAGTGGGCAGACCAGTATCCTTCGATTTTCCATATCACAAACGGAACCGTTGGAACTCATATTTTAACGGAAAATGGACTTGGCCATAACCGAGAAACTTGATCTGATTAATTAAGGCCTAATTATTTGCGATACTGGTTTTCAATTGTTGCTAGTATAATTTTCACCTGTAGTTTCCAGCAAGGAGTCAAAGCCAAAGACTACGTGCTGATTATCGGTGGAATCGCGGGTGAAAAATCGTATTACGATCGTTTTTGGCAAACTGGTCTTCAATTTTATAATCTTTTGATTGATACCTATGGTCTTAACCCAAATCAAGTCACCTTCCTCTTTGAACAGCCTCTTGGGAAAATAGTAACGGATCAATCAACTGCAGAGAATGTCATTTCGGCTTTCCATACTATTTACGCCTCGGCTACTTCCGATGACCGATTTATCTTATTGATGTCAGGCCACGCGAATCAATCAGGCAAACATCTTAAATTTAACCTTCCTGGTCGAGATCTATTTGCTCAAGAATATGCTAATATGATCCGCCGAATTCAGAGCAAAACCAAAATGGTATTCTTTGATTTTCCTTATAGCGGAAAAATGATCTCACTGTTACCTCATCCAGATACTGTTGTTATAACTTCTTGTTCCAACAAAGAAGGATATGCTCTGTGTAGTTTTGGTCTAACTTTGCTCAACCGATTTCGTCAGAACCCTAGTCAATCTTTGTTGAAAATTATGGAGCAGACTCAAATTGATATTAGTCAATGGTATACAAATGAGGGCTTAGTTCAGGTAGAACACCCACAAATTAAGGGAACTGAGCTGAATCAAACCTATTTAGGTATACCTGTTATCGATTTGAAAGGTGAAATACAACAAGATATAGAGGTTTCACCTTTTGATGAAAATCATCTTCGTACTTTAGCTAAACAGTCAGAAATATCGTCGCGGATCATGAATAGCCAAAATGTATTTGATATCAACGAGGACTCAAGTTACACACATACAGTTTGTCGAACAATTCGAATTATAGATCCGGACGATCGTCACCTTGGACAAGTTTCGGTTCCTTATACAAGAGGTGCTGGAAGTGTAGAAGTTCGTTATGCTAGAACGATTTTACCCAGTGGCGATATTATTGACTTAGCCGCCGAAGACATAGAAACAAACTTGATACCTCCAGGTACCATTGAGGCTAGAATGTTTGTGGATGCCAGGCTAACGAGGTTCGAATTGCCACAGATGCAAAGTGGTTGTATTATTGACTATTGTTATACTAGAAAGAGTCAAGGGCAATTGTTAGAAGGTGAATTTTGGCAACAAATTTACGTGCAGGAACCAGTCCAAGTTAGCTATTATGAACTTACGATTGTTTTACCCCATGAGAAAACATTACGCTATCAATCTCATCCTAGTAGTGAGAAAAAGCCTAATTTTATAGTACAACCCGAGATTAGTAAATCTAGCTACACAACTACTTACCAATTCCAATTTAAAGACTTACCTCCTTTGATTCATGAGCCATTTATGCCAGACAAAAAAGATTTGGCTTATTCTATTGCGGTCTCCACTATTCCCTCTTGGGAACCTTTAGTTGAATGGTACGCTACTTTGATTCGTGATCAAACTCAGACCAACATTCAAATTCAAAACAAAGTAAAAGAACTTACTTTAGGCGTTTTTAGTCAAAAAGAAAAGATTCGTAAGTTATACAATTTCGTTGCTAATGAGATCGATTACGTTGGGATTGAGTTGGGAATATGGGCTATCAAGCCGCATTCATCCCCACGTGTTTTTAGGGAAAAGCACGGCGATTGTAAAGACAAATCGACCTTACTTGGTACGATGTTATCAGAGTTAGGAATTTCGTCTTATCCGGTTCTTATATCAGCAGGTAAATCTCGAAACATCAATCGACAAGTACCTTCCCTAGCTTATTTCAACCATATGATTCTAGCAGTCAAAACAAAAAGTAGTGATTTTTTATTTTTAGACCCAACAGCAACTGGCCAGCCATTTGATCAGCTACCAGTCTCAGACCAAAATCGCTGGGTAATGATAATTAACCCAGACGCAGAGAAAAATAGCTCAGTGAGTCAGCCACTGTATCAATTTGATAAAACACCTACTCAATCTAACAATCATCAAATTGCCAAAACATCGGTCCAAGTGTCAGGAAGCCAAACAATAATTGTCAATCAGGAGATTCGATTTTCTGGTTATTTCAATAACGTAATTCGCCAACATGTTTCTAGCGAGAATAGCCCAAAAGCTAGGTCATTTTTCAGAGATCTGCTTGAATTAAACGAGGATACAGAGGTTAGTCAGCTTCGATTTTCGTCAATTAGTCCTTACGAAAGTCGACTGCTTATAGCTTGGAAGCGCTCCAAGCACCTGATAGGACTAGGACACCAACTACTACTAGAAATCCCTTCTTTACCACTCAAATATGATCAACTTTTGAGAATCGAAAAACGAGATTCGCCCGTCTCATTACCGACAATAATAACAGTCGAGCACACCTGCAAAGTCAGTCTGGCTAAGTCTTTTCAAATAGACCAGACTCCAGAAACTCAGAGCTTAGTGTTTCCGTCGATCGGCTCTTTTGAATTGAATGTCAAAAGCTCTAAACGGCGAATTACCATGTTATCTACATTTACAGCGACAGAAACACTAATTCCTGCCAAGGATTATCAAAAATTCCAGTTGATGCTGGATGCTCGACAGAAGTCAAAGCGTGTCGTATTATCAAAAAGATAAATTCATATTTTATTTTTGATCGTTTGTCTGTGCAATCAGGTGATCGGATGGTGAACTGTGACCAACTTAGTACCATCAGGAAATGTACCTTCGACTTGGACTTCATCAATCATTTCAGCCACACCTTCCATTACGTCATCACTGGTCAAAATTGTGGTACCAAAACTCATTAGCTCAGCCACACTTTTTCCATCTCGGATGCCTTCTAAAATTTCGGCTGTAATGATTGCAACGGCTTCAGGATAGTTTAGCTTGAGACCACGTTCTTGACGATCTCTGGCTAATTGGGCAGCCACGTAAATCATCAATTTTTCTTGTTCACGAGGGGTTAGATTCATTGATTCTCCTTTCCTACTAATTAAAAGCCCATTTAGTTTGGGGGTGGCTAGAACTTTCGTAAATCTATGGGGGGGATTTTCAGCAGTTTTTGTTTTAATTCTGCCCAAATTTGGCTAAATGTGTTTTGTATCAATTGGGTATTTTGGGCCATCATACGTATAACTACACCATTTCTCTTTAAACATGTGAAGCCGCCAATAGCCAAACGTTGCCCTTTATTGCAATTAAGGTTGTTAACTAACTCAAGCCTTGATTGAATGATCTCGAGAATCGGGCTGTACCTGTCAATTGATTCAACTGTCAGACCATTGGGGGAAAGTTCTCCAAAAACATAAAAACTCCCCCAGCACTTAAATTCCTCTAGTAAGCCTAGTTGATGAAAATCGGGATTTGAGTGATTACTGGCCGGATTAAGCGATATTTTGACTGGGTCGTATAATAAGAGCCCATGTTGGTCATTTACTCTTAAGCTAGAAGAAAAATTGGTAAAAACAAAATCCTCTTGGCGTGAAACTCGTCCAGGTAAAATGATATCCTGAAAGACAAAGATACCTCCAGGAGAAATTTCGACCTCAATAACTTGACTAAATCTAGAAGAACGAAAGAGGATCAGTGGATCCGGTAAATACTCTAAGCGAGCATTCCTCCCGACTTTTAAAAACACGGCTTGATTGGCAGTATCATTCGGCATTGCATAGACTTTAGTTGCCGCTTGCGTGGTGAAAATCACTTGCGCATTTGTTGATAAATCTAGTTTGAGGTCATACTGGTCGCCTTGTACGACACCGCCAGTTGGGCTCAGCAAATAGAGAAGAACTTCACCGTGTGTAGTATATTGTGGTTTAAGAATTTGGAGAGGAACACAAGAGAATCGTCGCTGAATAACAGTTTTTCTTTGACCTGATTTGGTTTTTTCACCAAAGGCATAGTCAAGACGTCCATTTCGGCCTACCGTCGATTCCATTGTCGTACTGAGTTTTTCTTAAACGCTTAAGTACTCGCGGATGATTTGTTGATTAAGATCTTCAGTAATTCCATTGACTACCATTTCACCTCGGTTCATGATGTAAAAACTTTGGCAAAATTCACGAACAAAGTCTAGATACTGCTCCACGATTAACACAGTCAACCCCTTTTCTTGGACTAATTGTAATAAGACTTGCCCAATTTGTTGAATGATATTGGGCTGAATACCTTCAGTTGGTTCATCTAGAATCAAAATTTTGGGATCAGTAACCAAAGCACGGCCAATCGCTAATTGCTGTTGTTGTCCACCAGACAAGTCTCCTCCCATTCGGCTTTCCATGTCTTTCAATATTGGAAACAGGTCAAAAATCTGATTCGGGATGATTTTGTTCTGGCTTCCAGCAAGACCAATCTGTAAATTCTCACTTACGGTTAGTTTAGGAAAAATCATTCTACCTTGTGGGACATAGCCAATTCCGGCTGACACTCGTTGGTGAGCCATTAAATTGTGAATTGGCTGATTATCTAGATACACCGATCCATTATTTGATTTGAGTGTGCCAACTATATTTTTCATTAGTGTGGTTTTCCCGACACCATTTCGCCCCATAACACTGACAATAGTAGCTACCGGAACTTTCAAGGATACATTCCGTAGAGCTTGAACTTCGCCATAAGAAAAAGACAAGTTTTCAACCAAAAGCATAATAACTTATTATCGACCCAGATAAGCTTCAATTACAGCATCATTTTGTTGGAGTTCGGCTAACGTACCTTCAGCCATAATTTTTCCCTCGTGAAGCATAGTAACTGGAGAATTGAGCTGCCGCACAAAATCCATGTCATGTTCTATAACTATCAATGTGTGGTCTCCTTTCAATTCTAATAGTAACTCTGCCGTCAGCTCAGTCTCTGCGTCAGTTAATCCTGCTGCCGGCTCATCAACTAATAACAGCTTAGGACTAGATAACACCAGTGTACTTATGGCCAACCATTGCCTTTGTCCATGGCTTAAGTATTTAGCCTCGGTCTGTAGTTCATTTTGTAATCCAACTCTCTCCAAAATTGAGGAGATCTGATCATGTTCTTCGGAGGTAATTTGTTTATACAGGTTAGTAAACCAGTTTTGATTGCCTGGCAGAGCAAGCTCCATGTTCTGATACGTAGTCAGACTATCAAATACAGTTGGTGTTTGGAATTTACGACCGATACCCATCAGTGCAATTTCTGTTTCGCTGGTATCAGTAATATTTTCACCTTCAAAGTGAACTGTACCACTACTAGCTCGAGTCTTTCCACTTATCAAGTCACACATAGTCGTTTTACCAGCCCCATTAGGACCTATGACAACCCGTAGCTCGTTATGTTCGATACCTAAAGCCATAATGTCAACGGCTTTGAAACCGTCGAAAACTGCAGTGAGTTGATGGAGAAATAATATGTACTTTTCGGCTGAAAACCGGCTATCTATGGGGTTGTGTTCTAAGTACTCAGATAAACGCGTACCGTCTTTGTTTGGCATGTTTAGAAAAAATGGTTACACTTGTGCTCTTCAGTTTAACCGATGGTTTTTTGTTTGTCAGTTAAATCTGATTTATTTTTAATATTCGACCAGAAGTGACTGGGCAATTTGACTAGTCCATCGGGATAGCCCAAAACTACCGTTAAAAACATTAAACCCAGTACAATCGGCCAAGTTTTTGCAAATGTTAGCCCACCTGGAAATATTAGATCTGTTAAAGGAATAGGTTGGTTGAAAGAAGTTAAAAAATCGTAGAGTAAGTTGACGGTTAGCGCCCCAACTAAGGCTCCTGACAAAGTATTTCGTCCACCAACAGCCACAAAAATGACAATCAAAATGGAGCGTTCCGCACCCATATTGTAGGGTGTAATAATCTTCATTTGTGGGACATACAACAGCCCGCCTAACGCAGCTGTCATTGCAGCTAAGACAAAAGCGAATAATTTATATTTATAGGGCTTATAACCAGAAAAGCGAAGTGTACTTTCAGCATCCCGAATTGCCACGAGAATTCTTCCTAACCGACTACTGATGACGTAGCGATACAAAACATATGTACCGAAGATGGATATTGTTGTTAATAAGTATAGACTAAATTGAAGAGAGTCAGATGATAATTGAAAACTTAAGTTGACTTTTTGACAAACATCAACACCATGTTCATGTCCTACCAAGCAAATCCGATCAAACCGGGTTAAGCCATTGGTTCCACAAAATTTCATATTATTCATGGTAAAGAAATTTTGGGCCGCTACAGTAATTGCCTGGGTTAGAATAGCAAAATAAACACCTCGAACCCGGCTACGAAAGCCAAAGTAGCCGATGATGAAGGCCACCAAACCTGGTATAAATAACCCCAGAAATACAGTGGCCGGTAAAGACCAAAACGGTTTCCAAAACCAAGGAACCATTGCATCTCCAGGTGCTTCACCTACTTTATAAGGATAAACAACAAATAGACAAGCTGGTAATTTCCATCCTGTTTTATCGATGATACCTTCTGGCCCACCATGGTGAGCTAAATACATCCCGATAGCATATCCGCCCAAACAAAAAAACAGAGCTTGACATAAGCTTAAAATACCAGCATAACCCCAAATTAGGTCTAATCCAATAGCAACTAAAGCGAATGTCAAGTATCGGCCGAGCTTATTTACAGTACCAATTGGTATTATTCCGAGTAGATATAAAATAGGGATAATGACTATCCCTACAAACAACCAAGAAATCAGTGGTAAATTTCGTTTTAGTCGATCTTGGTTAATCATCAGCCAATCGTCCTTTGGGCGCGAATAAGCCGGATGGTTTGAACTGAATAAAAATAACTACCGCTACCAAAAGTAGAATCTTGGCCCAAATAGTACCAATACTAGGCTCAATAGTTTTGGTTAAGCTTCCGATACCAATCCCAGCACAAATAACGCCTATAATCTCACCGACACCACCAGTTACAACAACTAAAAATGAATCTACGATGAAATTAGTTTGGCCCATGTTTGGTGTTACACCACCAATTAAAGTCCACGCATATCCAGCTACACCCGCAATACCAGACCCAAAAGCAAATGTACAACGGTCAACAAAATCTGTATTTACACCTAGACCACTAGCCATTTCGCGATTTTGCATCGTAGCTCTCATCATCAAGCCTACTTGGGTAGAACGCATTAAATAGTATATGCTTGTAACAGAAAAAATACAGATAGCAATGATAAAACAGCGACCGTAGGGGAAAATCAAGTCTTGTACGATTTCAATACCGCCGCGCCCCCAACTAGGAGCGTTAACTCCAATATTATCTCCAAATCGCAATCGGACTAGTTGAATCAGAATTAGACCAATTCCCCATGTCGCTAATAATGACTCCAGAGGTCGTTTATACAAATGTCGAACAACAAGAAACTCCATTAAAAAACCTACAGTAGCAGCCATTAAAAACGAAGCAGGTAGTGCAAATATAAAATATACGTCATTAGGCATTTCTGGAGAATGACTAAAAACCTGTTGCGTCAGATAAGTAGTATAAGCACCAATCATCATCAACTCACCGTGTGCCATGTTAATCACCCCCATCAAGCCGAAGGTTATCGCTAAACCGAGAGCCATTAAAATCAAGACTGAACCCAAGGAAATGCCTTGGAATAAATTACTAGTCAAGGAAATAAAATTTTGGTAGGTATTAATTTTTGCTATTGCGGCTTGGTAAACACGACGAATTTCTTCATCTAATTCAGGGTCTTGTTCTAATGTAGCTAAAGCCTTCTCCAAGAATTTCAACGAGCGTTGGCTCTTGGTTTTACCAAGGTCCACCACCAGCTGAATATGGGCTGCCCCCGTTCGAGCTGGTGTTTTAGTAATTCGAATCAGTAAGGCGCTTTCGTGAGCCAGTCGGCGGGCTTTTTTTGACAGATTGACAGATTTCCCGTGAGAAATTTGGTCTAATTTGGTTAAGGCAAGGTCAGTTAATTGCCCTAGTCCTTTAATTGTTCTGGCTTCTCCACATTTTTTAATACCTGATAATTGCTTGTCTTGGTCAGGGGATGACAATTTAAGAAGCGACCTGACGTTCTCAGCTAATCCTCGCTCTGCCCGGGCCGGCCGAATTTGCCTCAAGACGTTTGGTGAAACTTGGAATTCTTGGCCACCGGAATTTTTGAGTCTTTCTTGTGTTAACGGATTTTTCGGATAAACTCTAGCACCTCCGATGCTATCGCAGAAAACCAACTGGGAACTAGTATCAGACTTCGTCCAAATATATAGTTGTCGTCGTTTGAAAGCCTCCATTAGGTCTGTCAGACCAAGATGATCGTAGGAAGCTAGGTCGATGATTGCTGATTTCCGAACTATAGCTTTTTTATCACCGAGTTTAAGTAAAACATTCTTTAAATCCGAGGAAATGGATTCGGCACTTATTTGTTGATTGAAAACAAGCAATAATAAGATAAGCGCAGGTCCAATACATAACTGATAAATGGGGCTACGATGTTGTTTGTTGTGAATTATCATAAAGGACAAAATGAATTTGACTACTAGAAGGAATATTCTGAGAATGACATGATAATCTCTCTAGTAGTCAAATCTCATTTTTACGTTTTACAGGTCGTACCCACGTTCGCCATGAAGAGCTAGATCTAGCCCCTCTAGTTCTTCGTCTTCCTCTACTCGAAGGCCAACAATAGCATCAACAATTTTCAGAATTATGAAGGAAAGGACACCTGAAAAGACAACAGTCACTACTAGACTCAGGAATTGAGCCCAAACCTGTTGACCAATCGTATCAATTCCTTCACCAAAGCCTGTACCACCCAATTCTGGAGCGGCAAAAATTCCGGTCAAAAGACAGCCTACTATACCTCCGATGCCATGGACACCAAAAGCATCTAAAGAATCGTCATAGCCAAGACTCTGTTTAAGGCTAGTTGCGCCCCAAAAGCAGACTACACCTGAAACTAAGCCAATTGCAACCGCCGCCATCGGGCCGACAAATCCAGAAGCTGGAGTGATTGCAACTAACCCTGCAACTGCGCCTGTTACGATACCCAAGACACTCGGTTTCCCATGCTTAACCCATTCGATAGTAATCCAAGTTAGAGCTGCAGTAGCTGTTGAAATTTGTGTTACCAGCATGGCCATACCAGCGGCACCATCGGCGGCCAAAGCACTACCAGCATTAAAACCGAACCACCCGACCCACAACATCGACGCCCCTACCACTGTCAAGGTTAAGCTATGTGGTGGCATATGTGTTTTAGGATACCCATGTCTGTTACCAACGAGAAGGGTTGCAACCAATGCGGCAATTCCAGCATTGACGTGGACGACCGTTCCACCTGCGAAATCATGTGCTCCTAAAATGCCATAGAAAAATGATCCTTCCCCGGACCAAGCCATATGACACAGAGGTGCGTAAACAATTAATGACCAAATGGCTGAAAAGAGTAACATAGCCGAAAATTTCATTCTCTCTGCAAAAGCACCTGCAATCAATGCCGGGGTAATAATAGCAAAAGTGAGTTGAAACATTACAAACACTATTTCTGGGATGGATCCACTCAAGGTCTCCGAGTCAATTCCTTTCAAAAAAGCCTTGCTAAGACCACCAACGAAGGAATTAAGATTGGTTGTTCCTGCGACCATACCGGTCGTGTCGAATGCCAGACTATATCCGAAGAAAACCCATAATATTGTGATTAAGGCGGTTAAAGCAAAACATTGCATCAAAACGGACAAAACGTTTTTACTCCGGACTAATCCACCATAGAATAGTGCTAACCCAGGTATTGTCATGAATAAAACTAAAGCAACTGACACCAACATCCATGCAGTGTCGCCTGAATCTAATTTCGATTCTTCGGCAAACGATAATGAAACTGTCGAGAAAAAGATCAGACAGATAACTAGCAAATTAATACTGGTTATTCTTAGATTTTTCATTTTTGTTACTCCTAGGGACAGTGAAAAAATCACAAATAAAATAAAGGTTAATAGTCATAATGTAGGACCTCTCCCTGGACTACATTAGAAGAAAGGAAAACAAAACGCAGAAAGTTACGATACCCAATCGGCTAGGTATCGTAACCTCGTCAAAACAAAATGAATAGAGGGAGAGTATTTCTTTATCTACCCCTCTATCACATATATTTTCTAAAGTTTAATGGTGGTCATGGTCATGCTTGCCACTTTTGCAGCAGGTTGGCCAATTACAACATGTAGATTGAAGCTCTTTGTATTTTGCTTCCGGGGTTGGCTTTGGGTAATTACCGTCTGGCCAGAGATAACTACTGTAGGAGTCTGGAACCACCAAATCACCGTCATTAAATTCAGCTACGATATCAAACTGTCCATCGGTCAAAATTTCACCAATATATACTGGCTTTAAAGTGTGCTGATTCGATTCATGCATTTTCTTTTTGCCACCCGGAGCATCGAACTCTAAACCATAAACAGCATTCCGAACTTTATCAACTTCGAAGGATCCAGCTTTTTCGACCGCGGCTTTCCACACATAAACGCCGAAATATGCAGCTTCTATTGGGTCGTCGGTGACACGACTTTTTCCCCCAGGCAAACCTGTTTTTTCACAATAGGATTTGAAATCATCAACAAAGGCTTTGTTTTCAGGGGTATCGATACTCTGGAAGTAATTCCACGCAGCCAAGTGACCGACGAGAGGAGGAACATCCATTGCCCGTAGTTCGTCTTCAGCTACCGAGAAAGCCATGATTGGACAATCGTCTGAGGTTAAGCCTTGATTTGCAAATTCTTTGTAGAAAGGAACATTACTATCACCATTGATGGTCGACAAAATGCAGGCGTTTCCATCTGCAGCGAACTCTTTAACTTTGGATACGATGGTTTGATAGTCTTGATGGTGGAATGGTGTGTACTCTTCACGAATATTTTCATCAGGTACACCTTGTGCTTTTAGATAAGCCTTCAGTACTTTATTAGCGGTTCGCGGAAATACGTAATCAGTACCAAGGAGATAGAATTTTTCCATTTCCATTTCTTTGATCATGTATTCAGCAGCTGGAACAAGTTGCTGATTAGGTGAAGCTGCAGTATAAAAAACATTCAAAGATTGCTCTTCACCTTCGTATTGAACTGGGTAAAATAACAAACCATTATGCTCTTCAAAGACAGGCAAACAAGACTTTCGGCTAACAGAAGTCCAGCAGCCAAAAGTTACGGCCACCTTATCCTCGGTTAACAATTGCTTGGCCTTTTCAGCAAATAAGGGCCAGTCAGAAGCTGGATCTACGACGACAGGTTCTATTTTTTTCCCTAAGACTCCACCTGCTTCGTTAATCTCTTCTACTGCCATCAGTACGACGTCCTTGAGAGAGGTCTCAGAAATTGCCATGGTTCCGCTTAGCGAATGGAGAACACCAACTTTAACTGATTCATGCCCACCGGCATAAGAAACTGACAAGGTGGATGAAAAAAACACCATGAAAAATAAGAAGAGTGTTAAGGGAAGTATTCGTAAATTAGCTATTCTTTGTAAGAACGAAATCATTGATACATGCTCCTTCAAATCAAATATAGTTCGGTCAATCTCACAGAAAACCAATTCTGCAAGGTTCGAAGGAGCAAGACAAATGCCAATATCAAATTGTGTTAGACTCCTGATTGGAATCAGGAGTTTGGGTTAAAACCATTCAAGCTGCCTTAATTTTAAGCAGGTCGAAGGCGGAAAATTGGGCACAAATCTGTTTTATTTATCTGGCGCTTGGAATCCTGAACCTAAAATTTCTAATGCTGTTATGATTGCTGTACGTACCTTTTGGTCTTCATCATCAATTTTAGTGGATAGTATGTTTACTACACGATCAGTCTCGACCCCAATTTTTGGCCCCATTTGTATTAGGGTGATAACAGCCTTATAACGTTGAGATGCTTGTTGGTGTTGTAATTTTTGGATCAACATATCAACTTGCTCTTCAATCAGATGGTTTTGTTGCTGTATTCGTTTTAGACTATATATGGCAAAATCGCTAGTGAATTTATCTTTGCTGAAACAGGATTTTTCAATAATAGGAAGTGTTAATTCTTGGTTAATAGGATCAATCACAGCTAAAACTACAGCTACTGATAACTTGACACTATCCTCCGGGTCTCTCAGTTTTTCTTTTAAAGCTTCGATAGCAGTTGGTGGGAGTTGACTAATACGACTCAAAGAAAATGCTGCAGCACGACGTACTAATCTGTCTTTATCACTTAATGCCTCTATTAGAACAGGTACAGAAGCTAAGCCAATTTCAGCCAAGGCCAGAATCGAATTGTTACGTACTATTTCATTTTCACTACGTAAAGAAGTTCTTAAGACTGGAACAGCCGAATGAGCGATTGGACCTATTTGGCCTAGTGATTTTATAGCATTAGCGCAAACTTCCCAATTAACATCTTCAATTAGTTGAATTAATTTAGGTATAGCTGACACCGAAGCCTCACCCATATTGCCCAGAGCAAAAGCCACGTTTGCTCTAACCGTCCAGTCTCGGTCATCCAAAAGTTGCACCAACGTAGGTATTGATTCACCAGCTCCGATACCAATTTTTCCCAATGCCAAGGCGACATTTCGTCGTACGATAATTGATGAATCTTGTAAGGCTTCAATCAATGGGTATACTGCAGGTTGAGCTTGCGAACCAAATTCGGCCAGTTGTTTGGCTGCTTGACTACGGATTGAAGGTTTTTTACTCGATAATTGTTTAATTAGAAGGTTGACTTGTTCAACTGTTGACTGGGTTGCGATAACTGGTAAGAGCTGAAAAAACAATAGAAAACACACTACTTTTCTGACATCGACCATCTCACTCCTCCAGAGGTTCCACAATTTTGAGTAATTGATTAACCGACAGGTTCCGTCTTGTTTGTTGAATACCACTAGGCCAAAAAATGTCGAGTTTGTGAACGCGATAATTTTGGTCTAAACCGAATATGATTCGTCGGTCATGAGATGATAAGTAGCTGGCCGTACTTCTTACCTCAGCCAACTGAACACGATTTTTGCACGTCAACAGAACACGTGCTCCAATAGCAGATCGGTTACTTTTTTGACCAACTAGTTTGATCGACAACCAGTTCTTTCGGTTACCACCATCATTTCTTAGCAAAACCGGTTTTTGATTGCAATTTGTTACCAGAAGGTCTGTGTCCCCATCATTATCGTAATCACCAAATGCTACACCTCGACCAACATACTGACGTGAAAAGTAATCTCCAGAACCAGTTGAAACCTCTGTATAGGTGTTATCTGCATTTTTTCGATAAAGCTGGTCTCTTTGTGGATAGATTGATCGACCAGACTCGCGATCTATTTTGTCTTGCACTTCACCATTGGCAACAAAAATGTCTAGATCACCGTCATTGTCATAATCCAGGAATTGCGTGCCAAAACCGACTAAGTCAGCTGTAATACCACCCAAACCACTGTCATCGCTGACATCAGTAAACGTACCATCTCCATGGCTACGGTACAGGGTATTCGTCTCAGTGTTGGTTACAAATATATCAGGCCACCCATCTCCATTATAATCAGCAATGTCGACTCCCATTCCTCCTTCACGTACTCCCTCTTTATTTAGAGCCGTTCCAGATACGAAGGCAATATCGCGAAATTCGCCTTTTCGATTGAGATATAAAAAATTTTGGTCTGTATCATTAGCTATGTAAAGATCAGGATAACCGTTATGATCAATATCGGCAACTGCTATTCCTAAACCTCGGCAAGGTATTGAAGCATAAGCGCCAGCAGCTTTACTGACGTCGGTAAAGGTGCTGTCTCCATTATTTCTATAAAGTATGTCTTTGGCCGGCCGAAAATTACGAGGGTGGCAATATTCGATTTCACCTGTTTTACGATTAGTACACGTTTCCAATGATGTGTCATAGATAATGTAATTAACCACGTATAGATCAAGATCACCATCTAAGTCGTAATCAAAAAAAGCACAACTACAACTCCAATCATTATTGCCAACTTGTGCAGATTTAGTTACATCTTTAAAAGTCCCATCCCCTTGATTTCGGTATAGTATATTAGCTCCGAAGTTTGAAACATAAATATCACTCCACCCATCATTATCAAAGTCTCCTACGGCCACTCCCATTCCACAACTTCTGTCTCCAATGCCTGATTGACTCGTAACATTAGTAAATGTTCCATCAGTATTATTTTGGTACAGTTGATTGGCCAAATTTTGGTCAAGAGTATTTGGCTTACCACTTTGGATCAAGTATATGTCCAAAAACCCATCATTATTGTAGTCTAGAAAACAAGCACCAGATCCCATCGTTTCAAAAATATGCCTATTTGTACTCTTGGCATTATGATGTTTGAACTCCAAACCTGCTGTTTGGGTGACATCAGTAAAAATGACCGTTGATTTTTCTATTTCGCATAGGCCAGTACTAATAAAGCATATTAATAAACCAGAAATCGCCATTACATGAAAAAGGTATTTCACATTAGAATTGGAATCGGTACATTGGCTTTTGTTTAGCAATTCCTAATATACTCCATAGAGTACCACCTAAAAATTCACCTAAGATAACACCTAGAAAAAGAGGAACGGCTGCAGAATGCCAGCGTTTTCCTCCATACTTCAATACAATCCATTTGAATAACCAACCTACGAAAATAGACCCGATCATTGGATTTATTGCCCAACTACCGGATATAGCGTATCCGACAGGATGTAAATTCCACCATAAAAATCTCATTCTTAGTAGTGACAATAAAATTGTTCCAATAAAACCAAAAGAGACGAAGACAATAGCAGGAAAGTCGGCCGAAGGCATAGTCGTTAGCCATCCTTCCAATCTTCGGAAAGATTCGTTAGCAAACCAAATCTTAGCTCCAATTTTATAAGAAGAAGTAAGAAAAAACACAAAAGAAGCTACTACACCTAGTAACGAAGCTAAGGACATTAATATTACTAAATGGATTAGGGGAGTACGTACAATCTCGGCGATTTTGAACCCCTCCAATTGATGTGGCATGGCATGAGAACGGTGTGCTCGGTTCAAAACGTATAGGTATGAAAAACTCACTAAATTACTGGCTCCAATGCGACGAGTCCCAATCAGACTAGGCAAAATTTCGTCTGGACCAATAAAATGTAAATCATGAACAGGAGAACCTAATTCTGCCCTCAGTCGGGTAATGGCAACTCCAATAGAAAACCAAATGGCAAAGAAAAAGAGGATAATACCAATCGACATCTGCATTTTTAGACAAAATATGACAATGAAAACGCCACCAAATATTAATCCACTGAGAGCTATTTTATATGAGTTGACTGGTATGTTTTGGTGCCTCACTAAAACATTATCTGGTTTAAAGCAGGACAGAAGGACTCTTTTCAAATGGTGTCTGCTCATCCAGATGGCAAAAACACACAAACCGATATATGCTCCGTGTGACTGTTCAGGTTCATATGGGAAACGAGGTAGACTCTTCCAGCCCATCATCGCTCCTGTAACACGCTCGAGTCGCCAAATCAGCCAAAAAACCCAACATGAAAATGACAAATCCAGAGGAATAAAAAATGATAACCCCACACCAAAAGGAAACACTGCAATTGGACTCCAACCAATAGCATTCCAGGGTCTTTCTGTAAACACCTGTCCCAAATCATAAAGCTTACCACCTAAACTTGGAACATGAGGAAACAAAAAATTAAGACCATTAATCAAATTGATAGTCAAACCAAAAACCAAACCAATCCACATCCAGCCCAACTTGAAAAATCTACGGTTACTCATTTCTATTGGCAATTGTATGATAGGATAGCTGAGTTTTTCCGATTCGACCCACTGCTTGCGAAGGATAACATTGATACACAACATAACCAGATGTAGTACTAGTAGAAACAAACTCCACCAGAATACTATTGGGAACCAAGCCACCAAATTAGGCCAGATGTAAAAATCAGAGAACCCTTTGTAGTAACCTTCCAGAATATGTTTGTTGCTAATCGAAAGCCAAGAGGGAATATAATGATGAAACAAACTAGCCCAGTCGTTTTCAGGACTTGCAAACCAATGAGCGTGCCCAATTAATGGGGCTAAAACCATCATTCGGTCGACACCAGCTAAACCAGAACTAACTGAAATACAGGTGTAAATCGTTAGGAGTTCAGCTCGATTAAAAATTCGTTGGTCTGGTCGGAACCAATTGACTAAGCCATTGATTGTAATTAAGACTAACAGCGAGAATATAGCATTAAAATAAAGCGAAATCTGTGTGGGACTAGATCCACCATAAACGAGTGAAGCGGTTACCCACCAGCAGTTGACTGGTACTGCAATAACAATCAGAATGACTGTAAGCCAACGAATACGGGACGACATCTTTATTTTGAGCTAATGGCAGATGCCTGCAGAAATCCTTGTGCTTTCATCCATTCCTTCAGACGCCAGTGCCAATTTGAAACTGGGTTAACAGAAGGGCGAATTCCGTATCCATGACCACCAATTGCGTAAATATGAGCTTCTGCTGCAACATCTGCACGTTTGAATTCACCCATTAGCAATCCGGCTTGTACTCCTCGATAGTCGTCATCCAAAGTAACAGACATAAATGTGGGTGGCGTATCGCTGTCAATTTTGACTAAATCACCGAGCTCTGGTATATCATCTCGGTAATTGGGACCTAGATAGGCTGCATAGATAGGACATAGAAAATCAGGGCGCGAACTAAGAATATCTGCAGAATCAACTTGGTTATAGCTATCCATACCATGTTGAGTTCCAACCATCAAAGCAAGATGGCCTCCAGCAGAAAAACCGAGTAGGCCAATTCGACTGATATCAATATTCCACTGACTCGCGTTTTGCCGCACTATGCGCATCGCTCTTTGCCCATCTTGCAACGGTTCCCAGTGTGGTTTGTCAGGATTTCGGCGGGGTACACGGTATTTTAATACTACAGCAGTGACTCCAAAATTGTTAAACCATTCAGCCAATTCGATACCTTCTTTCGGCCAAGCTAAAATATTATAGCCACCACCGGGACAAATAATTACGCAACAACCATTGTTTTTCTCCTCAGGAGCGAAATATACTGTCAGTGTTGGTTCGTCAACGAATGTCAAGTGTTCATCGGTTTCTTCGTCTCTCAGTTTTTCAATTTGTCTGGTAGGGATAGTTCGCGCACCGGTTGGTAAGCCTGTAGGCCACAGCAAAATTTCTATCTGATCTTGCATCGATTATTTCTCCTGTTTATAATTGTCAATCAAGGAACGATGATAATATGTTCTAGGTTTCTCTCCCTTATATTTCAATATGATTTGTCAAAAAACCATAATCTAACTATAATGAGAAAATGGCTTCAGAAAAATCAACTATGGCTATTCAAACGACTCCCGTCCGAATAGCCATAGTGGGATTGGGACAGCGCGGCTTACAACATCTTAGCTTATTGTGGAAACTTCAATCTGAAAGCCTTGTTCAAATCACAGCTTTAGTTGATGCTCATCAAAAAAATTTAACTGCTCAAAAAATTTGTCAATATGTAGATAATTTTTCACTTGATGATATTCATGTTTCAACTGATTTCTTATCTGTTTTGGAACTAATGTCAACAGAAAATCAGGTAGACGCCATCTATTTTGCTTTACCACCAGGGGTACATCAAGGTGAAATTGTGGCGGCTGCTACTTCTGGATTGCATATTTTTACTGAAAAACCAATGAGTCTATCTCTAGATCAGGCTATTCAGATGGAAAAGGCTATCAGGGAAAGTGGTGTAATTTCAACTGTTGGTTTTCAGCAACGTTATGACCCACGATATCAAGCCGCCCAAATTTTTCTTCAAAATAAAAAATTGGTGATGATGACGATGATTCACAATAGCACTCTAGAAGGTCATTCCGTCAAGCATACACCTACTGAAAATCTTGGAGGGCCAAGCAACCGGGTCTGGGCCGCCAATTTTGAGTGGTCTGGCTCTACGATAGTTGAAGCTGGTATTCACCAGGTAGACCTGATGCGTTATTGGGGTGGGGATATTGACTGGGTTTCTGCTAATTATGTGGAGCGAGATTCGGTGGATATTCTGAATGGGGGGGATAATCCTTATGCATACCAGGTAACCTTTGGGTTTAAATCAGGTGCTGTAGGAAATCTGTTAATGTCTAGACTAAGACAAGTTTCCTATTCTGATAGCTATAATAGTATTTTATGGACTAATGGCCACATGAAATTCGAAGGGCGAGACGCCGTAGTATATCATGGCGATCCACAAAACCCTCGACATGTTTTACCTACTAAAACGGGAGTTAGTCCCGATGAACTTATCAACCGAGCTTTTATTTATGCCATACAGAAAAATGATCAAAAGATACTAAAAAGTAGCTTTTCTGATAGTATGAATAGCTTAGCCACCGTTTTGGGGGCGAACCAATCTCATCTTCAAGGAGGCAAACGACTCTATCTTGATGACTTGGTTGAATGACTGTAGGCACAGAAATAATAACTCTATAAATTTAGGAAAAGAAAAAATACTTGACATCGTCGGTGTCAATAATTTAAAATTCGACCTGTCAATTCCCCGGTGGAATTAGACAGAGTCTGAGTTCCAGCCTGCTGGGCGAGTGGTGGAATTGGTAGACACAACGGACTTAAAATCCGTCGATCATTTAACGATCGTAAGGGTTCAAGTCCCTTCTCGCCCATCATCTAAATCAGATTGGTCTTGTCGCAGGGTAGAGCAGTTGGTAGCTCGTCGGGCTCATAACCCGGAGGTCGCAGGTTCAAGTCCTGCCCCTGCAATTATATTAAGGGAGTTCATTAGTAACTCCCTTTTATTTTGCCGGTGTAGCTCAACTGGTTAGAGCGTACGACTCATAATCGTAAGGTTTCGAGTTCAAGTCTCGACACCGGCATTTAGTTCCCAATGACAAACCCGACCCTGAGAACCGTTCGTCGCTTCATTGGTTCCCACGATATAATTCACGCTCATGAGACAGTTGTTGTTGCTGTTTCTGGTGGGGCTGACTCTTTAGCTCTCCTACATCTTTTATTTGATCTTCATCGGATTCTAGCTTTTGATCTTCACGTTGCTCATTTTAATCATGGCCTAAGAACTAGTTCGATCAATGAAGCTGATTACGTCGCACAGCAGGCTAGCTCTCTTGGTCTCCCCTATACAGTAGAAAATTTACCACCTATAGATTCTTTAACAACTGAATCCACGTCCGTGGAAGCCAATTTACGATATTGGCGTTACCAATTTTTGGATCGAGTAGCTGATAGACTGAAAGCCGAAAAAATTGCTTTAGGCCATCACATTGATGATCAGGCTGAGACAGTGTTATTAAAGTTGTTACGTGGCGCTGGTGGAACAGGTTTGGGTGGAATGTTACCCGTCCGAGATGGACGCTATGTACGTCCTCTTTTATGTCTTCGGCGTCCCGAAATCAAAAAATATCTGAGAAAGAAAAAAATTGAGGCCTGTCAAGATGAATCCAATGAGGATTATCGGTTTCTACGTAATCGCATTCGACATGAACTTCTACCAATTTTGTCTCGTGATTACAACCCAAATATTCCCAACATACTATCAAACACAGCTAACCTGATTCAGACTGATGAAGATTTTTTACATCGTCAAACCCAGGATGCTCTTTTAAAATGTCAGATCGGTCAGTATAAGTTCGACCGCTTATCTTTTATCAGATTACATCTTGCTTTACAGAGAAGACTGATCAGGTTGATCTACTTTCAAATAGTTGGTCATAAAAAAGATTTATACTTTACCCATGTTCATTCAATGATCGATTTGTTAAGTGCCGATCGACCGAATGTTGAAATTTATTTGCCATCTCAGATTTTATTTCGTCGCAGCTACGACGAATTTAGCTTGAAGCGTTTAGCCCCCAAGAGTCAATGGTTTGAAAAACAATTACAGTTAAATGATAACAACCATATACCAACAGGCACCCTAGTAAGTCAGCTCTCAGAAGACCGAATTCGATCTATACCTGATGGACGATTCTCGGCAGTATTTGACATGGATCAACTTGACCTTCCGTTATTCATTCGAAATCGTAAGGAGGGAGACCGATTCCATCCTTTTGGACTGAATGGTTCGAAAAAAGTAAAAGATTTTTTGATTGATCAAAAAGTTCCGAAATATCTAAGAGATCAAATTCCAATTCTAGTGGACAAAAAACACAAAATCCTATGGATCATTGGTTACCGTACCAGCCAAATTGGCTGTGTAACTGAATCTACTGAACGTATGCTAAAAATTGACTATGAAGTTGACTCCGCTTATTGACCATCGAAGAATTCAGCAACGGGTTGAGGAACTTGGCTTGGAAATCAGTGCTGATTATGCAGAATGTCAAAATTTGGTACTGGTTTGTATCCTGAGGGGTAGCTTTGTATTTTTTGCTGATCTAATTAGACAAATTTCATTGCCTTTTAGCTGCGAGTTTATTCAGTTGGAGAGTTATGGATCTAGGAGGAACTCAAGTGGTAGTGTGAAAATTATATCGAGTTCGTTGGATAATATTGGGAACTCTGATATCTTAGTGATTGAAGACATTGTCGATACAGGATTATCAATCACTGTTTTGTATGATTACCTTTTGAGTTTTTCTCCTTTCAGAATCAAACTTTGTTCCTTATTAGACAAACCGTCCCGTCGCCAACAGCCTATATCAATCAATTATGTTGGTTTTAGTATTGAAAATCAGTTTGTAGTTGGTTACGGTCTGGACTATGATCAACTTTATCGAAATTTACCCGATATTTGTGTTTTGGATTTGAGCAAATCCTAAATGTATCTATAACCCAAGATTGACTGTAGTCGATTATAAAAACCTGCCGTGTTCTCTTTTTTTGTGCAGTAAACAGTTAATACATCCTGTGATTTTGGCTCTTCCAGACTGAATCAAGAGCAAGAATTTTGAATAGTTGATAGCCACTGGAAGAAAGAGAATTTTCAAAGTTGGTAATAAACAAATAAATCCTAAAGCATGAGTCTTCGTAATGGAAAAATCTATAACCTGAACAAGTCATACAACCATGATTGGTAGTCCCGAACAAAAAGAGAAAATTATCGTGTAACGTCAAGAAATAGATAAGATTAAGTAAAAATGCTGGCAACCCCGACAAATGAATTTGTTTGCTTCGTGTAAAGTTGCAACTAGAAAAAATTGCAACTTTCTCTAACTGGATTTTTCGAGAAGTTGATAGGCTTCAATTTCCCGAATGGCAGCCGGAGATGGATCTAATACGCGAAAAAATTTGGCGTATCTTCCAGCGAAACTACGCTGAATCACGTTAACTACATGGTCATCAGGGTCAACAACCACTTTAGAAATAATACGGTCGTCAATAGTACGGTTGACATTAATACGAATCATTTTTGTGTTTAAGCGGAGTCGATCGATAACAAATTTAGTTTGCAGACGACCATCACGATCGAAGTTTCGTGTACGTACCGAGTGAGCTACCTTCCATTTTTCACTTTTTGGATCTAAATATTCGACCTTAAACAACAGTAAATTTTGATTGTGAATGACAATTTTATGTACGGATTGGGTTCGTGGAAATTTAATGACAAAATATCGAGATTTATCTTTTTTTTGCCGTGATACTGATAAAGCTACGGTTTCTAGGTTGCCATCAGTTAAGTTCGGATCAGTAATTTCTAATTCCGGGTCTGCCAAAAGGTTGTTGCTCCATTGAGTACTGAGGCTTGATAGCGAAATTACACAACCAGTTGTCGTAAAAACGAGGAGCGTTAACCATCCAAAAATCATCGAAGATAAATAACGCAAAATTCGGTCTAACATTTTTTATTCCTTTTTTGTCGCTTTTGTTTTTTAGTAGTGATAGATCGCAACGGTTGTGCTAAAGGGTATAGTGGAAATACTGCTGATGCTTCATCTTCAATGAATTTGGTATTTGATGATGAAAAAGGCGATGAAGAATAGTTGTTAGTAATATACTCCTTATCTTCTTTAGTTTTATGTGATGCTTGATTTGTTCTAGAAAGTTGAACCATTAATAGGCCAACAACAAAACCTGAGACGTGAACTCCCCAAGCGGTTGACGATTGTATTGGAGACAGATAAGCATTTACAATTTGTAGGCCAATCCATGATATTAGTATTGCTGCTGCTGGGATAGGAATAACTTTTACAAGCAGAAAAATTCGGATTTTTGTGCCGCGGCAAACTGCCAAGTGTGCGCCCATAATACCTGCTACAGCCCCACTGGCACCAATCAGGTAAGTAGTGGAATCTGGGTAGAAGCAGATGTGCACTACTGTTGAGAGAATGCCAGACAATAAATAAAATAATACAAATTTCAGCCGACCAACTCGTAACTCTAGATCAGGACCAAATGCCAGCAGATACGACATATTACCAATCAGATGAAGGAATCTACCTTCTAAACGAATATCGTGGAGAAACAAAGCGTATATTAACCGTGGGGCATTTTCTTTTAAACCGGAGATGGATACCAAGAAATCGAAGGGAACTACGGCTCCCAATTCGATTAGGCTAAAATCGTAGATATGTTGGGCTAGCAACTGCCAACCAAAAATGGTCAGGTTAACTACGATCAAAAAATATACACTAAAACTTTGGCTAGAAGAAGTCAAAGTTTTAGTGGTCGATACTAGATCAGTATGCCTCAGAGGTATCAACATAACGTTTTGCTATCAGGCCAGAGGAAGATCTTCATATTGATCCAAAACTTCGCTTTCAACATCAAAATGATCAACAATGCCCATTACGAGCTCTCTAATAGGAGCATTATCTAGACCAAAAACTTCCTGAGCTACGCCTGGTCCAGCCCCAATTATTACTGTGTCTCCTTCGCCAGCACCGACGTAGTCAACGGCAATTGTTGGGTTGCGGACCACCTCGTCTAGGAGATTTAGAGGCTGAACGAGTAGAAGTGTCCGCCCGCGATATGCTGGATGTTTCGTTAGCGAGACAATTTTGCCGATGACTTTGGCGATATACATTTTGGCTATTAAGTGTTCAAATCTGTCACACAAATAGTATTAACCAGACCTACGATGGCTGCGTCAGTAGGCATTTCTCGTTCCGGGTGAGAAAAACTCGCGTCTCCACCAGTGACCGTATAAACCAAATCACCAACTCCGGCTAGGCCTTCCGTATCAACGGCGACCTGAGCAGTTCCAGTTGCTTTTCCTGTTGCGGTGATTGGTTGCACAACTAGAAGACGCATACCAACCAGTGTCGGGTCTTTTTGTGTGGCTACCACTGTTCCAATAACTTTTCCCATGTCCATAGTCTTTTCACCTATGCTTACTTATGGATCGATAATTCTTGAATACGTGAGTGTAGTGTATTACGATTAATTCCTAATACCTGAGCTGCCCGACTGCGATTACCGTCAGTATAATCCAGAACTGCTTCAAATAGTGGTTTTTCATACGCACGGCGAATTTCAGAGTATAGATTACCCAACTCAAGGTCAGTCTCTTTTTTATCTAAGTACTGTTCGACCTGATGAGATACTAATTGTTGAACTGCATTTTGTAAATCAAAATCTATCTTGGAATCAAATGTAACAGAGGTTCCAAAGTCAGAAAAATGTTCCGGTAAAAGGGCATTACCAGAGCCCATGACTAAAGCTCGTTTAATAGAGTTTTCTAACTCACGTACATTCCCACTCCAACTGTGTTGGACTAACATTTCCATGACCTTATCTGAGATTGGGACTTTGGGATGTCCATAGTTTTCAGCAAACCGAGAAACGAACAAATCAACCAATGCAGGTATATCTTCCAAACGTTCACGCAAAGGTGGAAGATATATAGGAATCACATTGAGACGATAGAATAAGTCTTGGCGAAAACCACCCTTCCGTACTTCCTGATCCAAATGTCGATTGGTTGCGGAAACGACTCGTACATCTACCTTTTGCCGACGGCCCGATCCAATGGGCTCAATTTCTCGTTCTTGTAAAACTCTCAAGAGTTTCATCTGTACCTCGTGTGGTAATTCACCTACCTCATCCAAAAAGATAGTACCTTGATCAGCTTGCTCAAACTTTCCTTTATGTGTTTGGTCAGCCCCTGTAAAAGCTCCTTTTACATGTCCAAATAAGGCACTTTCTATAAGATTTGGTGGAATAGCACTACAATCTACAACGATAAAATCGGAACCATCACGGTTACTGTTTTCATGGATTGCCTTAGCTACCAGTTCTTTTCCTGTTCCACTTTCACCAATAATTAAAACAGTTTCGTCACTAACTGCAGCACGGCCAACGGTTTGGAAAACTTTGCGCATAGCAACACTTTGTCCAACAATTCTACTTTTATCGGAGGATTGTTGAGTTCCTGTCGTCTTTTGGTCCCGAACGGTCGACCGAGCTTGAGTAGAAGCTTCTACTGCTCGATTGGTTATATCAATTATCTCTTGTCGATCAAATGGTTTAGTGACATAATCGTAGGAATTTCGCTTAGCAGCCTCAATAGCTGTTTGTGTATCTCCATGCGCTGTTATAATAATAATTGAACTATTCGGGTCTATATCCTTCAATTCGTTAATCAGATCTAGTCCATTGGCATCTGGCATGATAATATCCAAAAAAACAACTGTGTACGTCTGAGCCTGATAACACTCTAGGGTTTCTCTACCATTCTTAGCGGTGTCAACGGAAAAGCCATCTTTTTCGAGCAATTTCTGTAACACGAACCGAATGCTATCATCGTCATCTGCGATTAAAATTCTAATATCTTCCATTTGAGTTTTTTTACTGAACTCCACTTGTCTGATTTTGTTTAATCGGCAGCGTCATAATAAACGCTGCACCATTTGTCTTTGTTACATCAACTCTAATTTTCCCACTGTGTTCGGTCATAATCTGATGACTAAGTGCTAAGCCAATTCCTGTCCCTTTTGGTTTGGTGGTAAAAAATGGGTCGAACAAGTACGGTATGATGTCTTCGTCTATGCCTTTTCCTGTGTCTTCAATACAAAGTTCTATTTGTTCTCTACTATCTGCTGAATTTAAATGAAAAATTAGTTGTCCTTCCCCGCTCATTGATTCAATGGCATTTCGACAAAGATTCAAAATCACCTGTTGTATTCGATCCTGATCGAGCTCTACCAGAGGTAGATTAGGTTGAAATAGTTCGACAACTTCAATGCTATACTTCTCCAAATCTGTTTTGCACAATTCCACAGTCTTTATTATCGTTTGTCTTAAATCAACCTGCTGAAAATTGGACTCGTAAGGACGACCAAAAACAAGTAACTCTCCTACAACCCGATTTAACCGATCGACTTCCTTGAGGATTATATTGAGATAAGACTGGGTCTCCGAAGAGTGAGTTAATTCCAATTCCAACAGCTGTGCAGCCCCACGGATACCACCTAAAGGGTTTCGGACTTCGTGAGCGATAGTGGTTGCCATTTTACCCAGAGCAGCCATTCTTTCAGCTTCAACTACTGAATTAAACATTTGTTGAATCTCAACTCTTTGTGCCACTATAGATGATACGATCGTTAAAATCCTCAAATCTTCTTCGACCGAAAATTGTTCTGCTGCTTTGTCAAGAGTTAACGTCCCAATGGGATTTTGATTAATTCTTATAGGTAAACACCATGCAGCCACTTGATCTTTATTTAACGCAGCAGCAACTTCTGATTGCCAAGAGTCTGGAAGAGGACATATCTCCCCTGCTTTATGTAAAATAGCAACAGGTTCGTTGTTATCTAACACGTGTTGGCAGATTTGTTCAATATTATTGACCTCACCTCGTCGAATTTCGGATGTAGTTAAGCCTACAGTTGTTAAAACTTGTTCCGATAGCTGATTATCAGTCCAAATCCGAAGAGTCAAACGATGAATACCAACTTTATCTGCTAGTATCTGAGTGATTTCGCCCAGCAAAATCTTCAGATTTCCAGTTGATGGCTTACTTTGCATACTGGTGGTTTGACTAATATCGAATAGGGTGGACAAACTATGAATTTGTTTAGCCAAATTTGTATTTACAGAATCAATATTAGCCAGTTGATCGTTAGTTTTCTGCTTCTCTATTTTTAATCGCCAGATCGTCCGTACTATGGAGAGTGCTACGAAAGGGTAGACCAAAGCAACGATTACAAATTCAAACTGGTTAGGGTTGAGGACTACGTAAACTAGGTTCGCTATCGTAGTTAAAGCAAAAACAGAGTATTGACCGACCCTCGTCGAAAAACGGCCAGCTAGGATCATCACTCCATAATACAAATGAGTGGCGATATAAGCATTCCGAAATCCGACTAGGGGGCCTTCAGCTCCATAGAGGAAAAGGTTAATCAAAAGAATCAGTCCTACTAAGAGTACTGACGACATTATCTACAAATGACTATATTATTCCTAATATGGACAATAATTGAGAAAATTGTCTAACATTTTTAATCCGACTGTGCCACTCTTTTCTAAGTGAAATTGTGTGGCTACTAAGTTCTCTTTTGCAACTACGCTACAAAAATCAACTTTGTAGTGTGTACAACCAATCTGGATTTCATCATTAGATGGTATTGGATAATATGAGTTAACGAAGTAGAAGTAAGAGCAATCGGGTATGCCTGAAAAAATCCAGTGAGATTCTGCTTGACTCACAGTATTCCATCCGATTTGTGGAACTTTGTAGCCATGACTAGCTGAAAACTGTTCAACCCGACCTGGTAGGAGACCGAGACAATTTGTATCTTCTTCCGAGCTATGTTCAAATAGTATTTGGATCCCGATACAGATGCCTAGCATTGGTGTTCCAGACTCAAAAGATTCCTTCAAAAGTAAGTCTAATCCCCTTTTCTGTAACTCCGCCATAGTGGCTTTAGCTGCTCCAACACCTGGGAAAATGATTTTTTGAGCTGATTGAATACGTTCTAAATTGCTTGTAATCTCAGCTTCAAACCCAAGATGTTGAACAGCGCGAAGTACACTGGTCACATTTCCAGCATTGTAGTCGACAATAGCTATCATTCTGGTAGTGATTTTTTGATCTGACGAATCTGTCGGTGCAGGTTGACTAACTCAATTGCAGTAACACTAGCTTCCGCACCTTTGTTACCAGCTTTTGTACCTGCTCGTTCGATTGCTTGCTCAATGGTGTCAGTAGTGACTAATCCAAAAACTAAAGGTATACCGGTAGACAGCGCAACTTGGGTAATGCCTTTAGCACTTTCACCCGCAACGTAATCAAAGTGAACGGTCGAGCCACGAATTACTGCACCTAGACAAATAACAGCATCATATTGATTAGTTTCGGCTACGAGTTTGGCTGTGAGCGGGATTTCAAAGGCTCCCGGAACCCAAAACAGGTCTATACTATTTAAATCAACACCATGTCGCTTGAGAGCATCTTCAGCTCCCTTCAGTAGACTATCGGTGATAAAATTGTTGAAACGACTCGCAACTATAGCAAATTTGATGTCGGTCCCAACCAGATTGCCTTCGTATATTTTTTTCATTTAGCTTTTTAATTATTTTTTGTTTGTTTAATCTAATTTGGTTCTTCTAAAACCAAATGGCCAAGTTTTGAACGTTTAGTATTTAAATAATTCTGGTTGAATTTTTGCGGTTTTATTTGCAGGGGTATTCGCTCAATAACTTCTAACCCGTGGCCATGTAAACCACTAATTTTCCTAGGATTATTGGTCAAGAGTTTCATCTGGCTTACCCCCAAATCTCTCAAAATTTGTGCCCCGATTCCATAGTCTCGTAGATCAGCAGGGAAACCCAATTTTTCGTTTGCTTCAACAGTGTCGAGACCTTCTTGATCTTGCAATTGGTAAGCCCGAATTTTGTTATCTAGCCCCATCCCCCGACCTTCTTGTCTCATATAGAGGAGAATACCCTCATCCTCCTGGTTAATCATAGCTAAAGCTCGATCCAGTTGTTCACCACAATCACAACGTAGAGACCCAAAAACATCTCCAGTCAAACATTGAGAGTGTACCCGAACCAGAGTTGGACGACAGGATGAAATTTCGCCTTTCTGGAGTGCAGTATGTGTTTCCCCATCTGTTGTACTTTCGTAGGATATCAGCTGGAATTGACCATGCATTGTAGGTAAAGCAGCTTCTGCTGTACGGCGAATTAATGTCTCCGTTTGCAATCGATAAGCGATTAGGTCCTCAATGGTAATAATTTTGAGTTTGTGTTGTTTTGCAAAAGTAATCAATTCAGGTGCTCGCGCCATGGTACCATCTTCGCTCAAAATTTCGCATATTACACCCGCAGGCTGCAGGCCAGCTAGTTTACACAAATCAATAGCGGCTTCAGTATGACCTGCCCGACGCAGTACTCCACCTTCCGTTGCCTTGAGTGGGAAGATATGCCCCGGACGCAGAAAATCATCAGCTGATGCTTCTGGATTGATGAATTGTTGGATAGTCATTGAACGTTCTTGAGCTGAAATTCCAGTTTTGACTTCTTTAGCATCAATTGTGACGGTGAAAGCCGTACTCATTTTGGAAGTATTATCGGACACCATTTCAAACAGTTCAAGTTCCTTGAGTCTCTGGGAGGTAGCTGGCAGGCAGATCATACCACGACCGTACTTGGCCATAAAATTTATTGCTTCTGGTGTTGCTTTTTCCGCTGCCATGACCAGATCACCCTCATTTTCTCGATCAGGGTCATCGACCACAACCAAAATTTCACCTTGACGGATGGCATCAATTCCTTCTGGGATGGTATTGAACAACACGTTTTTATATTCCTGTTATTATTTTTTGTGTTTTTGTAGTTCCAAAGCCAATAGACTTAGTTAACATATCCACTTTTTCTGAGAAGCTCGAGTGTAATTTCACTTGTATCTTTTGCAGAACTGAAAAATCGTTCGACATAACGACCTATCAAATCCACTTCAATATTGATTCTATCGCCTACTCGTATTTGGCCTAAGGTTGTCACCTCTTTCGTATGTGGTATTAGGGTGACTTCAAAAGATTTTTCTTCCCACTCAGATATAGTTAAGCTAACTCCATCAAGTGTTACGGACCCTTTATAGACTAAGTAACGGCTGATTTCAGACGACACACTGACCTTCATAACAGAAGCTGAGCTTTCATCCTTCCATCCGGTAACTATTCCTGTGTCATCAATATGCCCTTGTACCAAATGACCTCCTAACCGATCACTGAGACGAAGAGGACGCTCCAAATTGACTTGCCCTCCAACCGATAAGCTTGCCAAGTTTGTTAAGCGCAATGTTTCCGGAGACACATCAGCTCGAAAACTCTTGAGATTCAAATCCGTGATGGTCAAGCAAACGCCATTAACAGCTATGCTATCGCCTATTTTCGCATCTTGGATTACTTTTTTTGCAGCCAATTCCAATTGAACTGCTTGACCGGGTCGGCTTAAAACTTGATTAATTTTTCCTATTTCTTCAACAATTCCGGTAAACATAGATTTTGATCGTATTATTTTTTAGTTTCAATCTGTGCGTGAACCATTAAATCTTGACCGATAGTTGTACAGGTCATTTTTTTGAGTTGTACAGCTTCGTGTAAATGTTTGATACCATTACCTTGAATTGGGCTGGGGGCTTCTCGACCACCAATCAGGATTGGGGCCAAGAAGAAAAACACTTCGTCAACAATACCTGAACCAATAGCAGAAGCATGAATTTCACCCCCACCTTCGATCAATAAGCTTGTGATTTGTCGCTGCCCCAACTTCGAAATAAGCTGCTTCAGATCTACACGACCGTTTGATCTAGATGGAATCAACAAGACCTCCACTCCCAATTTCTCATATATTTGCTGCTGTTCCAATTTAATCTGATTCGTTGTAGCAATAATAACTTTAGTCGAGCTGTTAGGTGCAAAAACCTTAGCTGAGGGCGGAGTTCTGCCTTTTGAGTCAACAATTACTCGAACAGGATCTTTAGTTTTATCTTGGTCAGATAATCGTACCGTTAGCTCTGGATCATCAGCTAATACGGTTCCCACACCTACGAGTATTGCATCAACGTGATTCCGAATTTCGTGGACCTTAAGCCTCGATAACGGACTTGTAATCCATTTGGACTCGCCAGTCGCGGTAGCAATTTTGCCATCTAGGCTACTAGCTGCTTTCAAAATTACCAATGGCAAACCGGTGGTTATATGTTTGATAAAACTACTATTGAGCTTGTGAGCCTCATCCGCCATTAGACCAACCGATGTCTCGATATCCGCTCGACGAAGTTGATCCAGACCTTTTCCTGCCACTTTTGGGTTTGGGTCTACCATGGCTACTACCACTCGCCGAATACCAGCTTCTATAACGGCCGATGTGCAAGGGGCTGTTCGGCCAAAATGACAGCATGGTTCCAAAGTGACGTACAAGTCGGCACCCATTGCTTTGTTTCCAGCATCTTTCAAAGCATGAATCTCGGCATGAGGAGTACCTGCTCTTTCATGAAACCCCTGCCCGACAACCCTACCATTTTGGACGATCACAGCTCCCACCATCGGGTTAGGGCTAGTTCGACCTCGTCCCTTCTCAGCTAAATCTAAAGCTTTTTGCATAAAGTGCAAATCTAGGTTCACTGTTTTATTTTATCCACAGAACAGGCCAATGACCAATATTATTAAGACTCCTGACTCAACATTATAATGAAAAAGACTGGATTGGACAGGAAGTGAGCTAGGGTATTAATAATGAACAGAATTGTCGGAAACCGGCCGGCTATTATAGCATAGCTTTTTTTGGCCTAACAAGTTGAAGGTTCTGAGCTAATGATAACTCGCATACAAACGAATCACTGTCGATAAATTTAAACGAACTAGCAAATCACTGACTGGTTTTTGAATAGAAAATTTGATTGTCTGTTTTACATTTCTACTAGCACTAACTCGACGTGGTCGCCCTGTTTCGATTTGGTTGAAACCATTCTTTTGTAGCAACAGTTTCAAAGTGTGATTAGTAAAATAATAGAGGTGATCTTTGGGATGTACATAAGGCCATCTTTCCTTTTGAAACCTCATATGAATACTACCACCATTAGGTACTTCGATCACGAGACGTCCAACACCCGGTTTTAATATACGATTGATTTCTATGAGCAGTGAATTAGGATCTGGTACATGCTCTAGGACATGAAACAACGTTACTACGTCGAAATAGTTAGATGGAAAATTAGCTTCAAATAAATCGCTACACAATACATCAAGTCCGTAGTGTTCTCTGGCAAATTGACAACCCTCCTTAGAAAGGTCCACACCAATAGATTGCCAATTTTCGGATTGAGCCAGATGCAAAAAGGTCCCCATTCCGCAACCTAAGTCGAGTAGTTTGCGCCCCTCCACTTTTGTAGTGACTTCTGCTAAACGTTCTCTCATTTGTGCCCATTCCATTGGATCAGCGGTCAATTTCGTTTGTTTTTCTATGGGATAGTAATCTAAGCTATAGCCCCCGGCGAGTATCCTATCTGATAGACGTGGGTTAACATAGGTCAATTGACACCGGCAACATGAAACCACGTTCAAATCATCCTTTCGAAATAGGAATTTAGTTTCATTAATTTTGCATATCGGGCAATCAACAGTAACATGTTCAGGATTAGCAGAGTTAGAAATCATAAGAGTTTGTAGCTATAATGCCGATACGGCACCCTACTTTATTCTTTGTCAGTTATAATTGATGAAAAACCTAATGTATAGCCTATTCAATGGGCTAATCTAAAGGAACTGCATACTATCTTGAACTTTATATTGATGACGTGTGAGTTGAAATTTTTATTTCTTTGAAGATTTATGAAATTAGCAGCGTATAATCATCGTGTTTCATGTCCATCTGAAACCGTCCAGCCACCATCTACTGCCAAAACTTGGCCGGTTACGAACCGAGATTGATCAGACAAGAAAAAAACTACCGCTGAATCCAGGTCTGATGGATGCCCAATTCGACCACCATCTAGAGGTTGTTTTCGCTTTATAAAGGTCATGATCTCGGTACTTGTAGTCGCCCGTTGCGACATAGGTGTTTCCGTCAAGGCTGGAGCAATTAGATTAAACCGGATTTGTTCTGATGCGTAATATGCTGCCATGGAAGTCGTCAGACCAATTAATGCAGATTTTGTAGTACTGTAGGTGTGCGTACTGAAATATTTTGGAGAAGGCGAAAAGGCAAGGACCGATCCCATATTAAGGATACTACCTCCGCGGCCTTGTTTGAGAAATTGCCGAACAACAGCTCTGTTGGAATAAAAGACTGACGAAAGATTTAAATCAATCGTGTATTGCCAACCTTGATTAGTGATTTTATGTAATGGTCCGTCCCCTTTAGCTCTCCCACTACCACCTGCTACATGGTATAGAGCATGAATTTCGCCTAACTCTTGGCTCGCAATCTCGATGGCTGAGTCAACAAAGTCAGGGTCTGTAGCGGATCCTTTGATCACTTTTGCATTTTTCCCCAATTCTTCTTGTGCTCGATTGACTTTTTCTGAATTTCGGCTAAAGGTAAATATTCTGGCTCCGGCATTCAGACAAGCCTTAGCTGCGGATAATCCTAACCCAGATGTTCCGCCTACAATGATGATATTTTTACTTTCAAGTGTTATCACGAATAAACTCTTCTCCCACTTGTAGTCCAATTTGGTAAATTTCGGCCATTTTGTTAATATCACGACTTGTGTAGGAGAATAAAGGAGGCCTAATCACCTGAACTCGCGCATCTTCATCAGATTGAGCTTGTTGATTCATAAGCATAATTCGTAAAGATCGATCTAAAACAAGCTGGATATTGCTAATCTGTTCCATTGGAAATTTCCTTGACTGACCAAAGTTGATCTCCGTATTGATCTGGCCAATGACGTCAATGCCTATAATGTGGTCGCCTTCATAATGATTAATAGCTACATCCAAAGGGAAATTCTGCGTTAATCCACCATCAACTAGCCACAGTTTATAGAAGGGGTGATAATGTGGTGAGAACAGAACAGGTACTGAGATCGACGCACGAATAGCATCTATTAATTTCCCTCGATTCATTGCTAGATTTTTTCCGGTTTTAAAATCAGTGGCACCAATATAAAGTGGATATTGAAGTTGATCGATCTCCACGTCACCTAGATATTCTTTCAACAGCTGGGTGAAACGCTTACCTGCAACTAGTCCAAAATTATTTTTGGCTAGATCTAGCATATTTGAAAAAATGCGAGTTTGTCGGAGAATATCCCAAACTTGGTTTGGCGTGAAACCCGAAGCAAAAAAACCAGTAACTATCGCGCCAGCTGATACACCAGCGAGGAAATCGAACTTATACTGGCGAGTCAGTGATTGTAAAACACCAAGATGCGCAGCCCCAAGAGCACCTCCACCAGATAAAACTAATGCTGCACGTTTCATATTAGTTAGGCATTTTTCTTACTCTGTTTTTAAAATTTCAATTTCTAGTTGGTTCAACGTTCGCATTACACCTTCACCCATTTCGATCATTGAGTCAGACTCCATTATACTACCAGCTAGTTGGATGTGAGATGCATCTGCTTGCCATTGGCCCAGGGTCGGGTCGGTAGCAAACCATTCACCTATATAGACCTCTGGCCAAAAATGGTAATAGAATGCATCACTTTGAAAAACAAGTCCGGCACATACTCTCGCCGGCAATCCGATAGCTCTAGCCAATGCCACATATAGCACGGTGTGTTCTGTGCAATCACCAGTCTTTGATTCTAAGGTTTGGAGAGCTGAAGCAAAACCGACCTGCAGATTTTTATTTTTTATGATTTCATAGACCCAACTACTTAATTGACTTGCAGCTTTATGAGCCATAGGTTCATTTCTTACTACAGTATTGGCTACGTGGATTATTGATGGGTGATCTGATTGTACATAGACACTGGATGAGAGAAATTTTGTCAAATTATGGTCGCCCTGAACTTTCTTTGCCAATTCTGTTCGAGTGACTGTTGGTAGTACTTCAAGGGTGCTAACGTCGAGTTGATATATTCCAGGATTACCTAGGGAGACTAACCTCTGGCGCTGATTGGTGAGGATCGCTTCTTTCGAGTTAGGAAGTGAAATTTTGGCTGACATTTTTTTTGAATTGGCCAGAGGGTAAAAACCAGTTGATAAGATTTTGGTATTTAAAATTACGTCAACTTCTGTTAAACCGTCTAATGCAGTTGACATATCAGTTCGTGTGAGAACTAATTTCAAACCCATCAGCCCAGATTCCATACGGTGAGTTACCCCATCTGCCCCCACCCATTCCCTAGTCGTAATTCCCCCCATGATATCCATTCTGTATTCAATAACAAAGACTGGTTTATGATCGACTAGGTCTTCTTGTAACACTTGTATGTGGGTTTTGACTTGTTGCATTAAGTCCATGCTAAAAACATCGAGGTCATAGATATCCCCAACTTGTAGTCCACGGTAAAGAGCAAAGTAACCTATGACTGAATCAAAGATTGTATCTGGAGATAGTATTCTCCTACTATCTGTTGTTATACCAGCTAAGGTCGTTTTCAAAACAATCTCGCCGTTTTCGATGGTCCCTTCAACACGTTTTTCTTGTCCTGTTTCATTTGATAAAGACAAAAAATATAAAGGAACCAAATCTAACCCAACGTAACAAGTACGAATGGTTTCTAGACGCAAACCTGTTCCCGTCCGTTGAATTTGGATGATTGTATGTGTACGAATTTTGATGGCGGGTTGATCCTGATAAGTTGTTGGTTCAGTATAGATGTGTGCGTACCCAACCTTGGACCCCATTAAACTCAGCGACAACCAATCTTCTTTCGGTTTATCTACCATTTTTGCAACCTGTTTTGGGTCAACCTTAATTGTCCTAATAATAACATTTTTTTTGTCCGCCCATAAAACGTGGCTGACTGAAAAAGCTAGTAATAAATATATAATCTTTTTTCTCATCAATTTTTCATCCTATCGTTGTATAGTTTTGGTTTAGTTATCCAAAAAACATGTGCGGTAACCGTAGGTCTTTCTTGAATTACAAACTGTAACCGGATTCGTGTTTCAGCTATACTAATACCATTGATATAATGATTAGTAATGAGAAATAATTCTGCTATTGAGTACGCTATAGTAGGCTTAACCTGAATTCTGTTTAACGTAAAAAATATGGTGATTCTATGAACCTAATTTTGCCGAACCCCCAGCTTAAATTTCTCTTCACAGAATTACGAGAGCGAACTACCTCTTGATTACTGCTGAGTTTTTCGCTGGCAATCACTTTTTCTCCGAACGTGGCTGTCGTTATTAAATAAAAAAGGTCTCTTGCCATACTTTCTTGAAGTTAGCATTTAAACTTGGTGGCAAACAAAAACTGGGTAACCCATTTAGGCTGAATTACTTTGTTGATCCAAATCAACTGACGTTCTAGTAGCAGGATGCTAGTGTTTAATAGTAAGAAAAATCACTTCCTAATAGGTTCAGAAACTTCATTTTACCCCATTTAGCACTATAAAATAGAAGAGCCAAAGAATTTTTCAATTGTGTGTTCAGATGAATCAGTTTCTAGATTACCTGAATTATAACACCTGGTTTATTGATTCATTTGTATAAACTTGTAAACCCTTTTCAATACAAGAGTTTTTTTATCCATAATTCTGACAATATTGGAAAGAATATCTAACTCACTATACATTCGAAAAAATAAAAGATCTAAGTTGAACATGTGATTTTAATCAGCGAAACGTTTCATTTGTAAGACATGCTAAGATTATGGTGGTCAAATGACTTCAATGTAGTTAATGAATCGAATTCGAAATCTAGTTTGCTGAATTTTAGTCTCTCAGGTGAGTTTGGGTATGGTAGGTTGAGTTTATTTTTCATAGATTAGATTATTGAAAACGGATTTTCTTGGAGTATTATGATGTCTCGTTTTGCTTCTTTATGTTACTCGCTGAAGATGACTTTCTAACTGTTACTAAAGCCATTTTTCAATTACTGTACCCATAGTCGATATGATTATGTAGTTTTTGGCGTTCCGTGTTCCTTGTTACAAACGGGCTGTTTTCACCAGAAAAGGGTAGGGAATTCAGGGAGCAAAATTATTGTCGATTTGTCAGGTTAGTCTGGAGTAAAGATTTGACGTCGTTGCTTTCGCTTTGAGTAGACTTTAATCTTAATTTCATAGGTCTAGTGGGTTTTTCGGAATGGTGTGAAACAGTATTTGATTACAAATTTGGGAATACAGTTGGGTTAACCCTAAACCATGAGGATCTAGATTATTCTGCTTCAATAGTTCCACCAACTCAACGGGAGACATAAATCAATGTATCCCTAGAATTTATGAAATAAACATGAAGGTTGGCTTAAACAGACGTGTAAAAACATCTATTGGCTCCTTTGCCCGCGATATAATTTTAATCTTCCACGATCGTGAATTAACTTGTAACAATCACTCAAGGCTTGAGCAGTATTTGGGTCGGGATTACCCCATGTTAAAACGTAGTTTACATTCTGAACGTAACCACATAGATCAATACGATCCTTCTCCCAATGAACAGCTTGAACCCATTCTTTATCGTTGACGGGAGGCAGGAAACTACTCTTAAAATTGATAGGAAAGTAGTCAAACTGCACTTCGTAATTGCCCAGATTGATACCGCCATTGGACAAACAGTAATAGCTAGCTCCATTAACAAATATTCCGATGCGTTTGGCCGATCCATTTGAATCAAAGAACAGAGGCAACAGAACTTTGTTTTCCCCGATTTTGTCTCTCAACGCATTGAATTCTCTTATTTCCTCATTCAGCCGATAGCAAGAAACAGATATATTAATCAAGTTTAGGATAACTGTGATTAGTACAATGAAGCCAAACACCTGCTTTATCCATTTTTGTTCAATTGGGGCTAAAACAGCTAGTAACACAATAACAGATAAAATAGCAATTCGGTCATTTAACCATCCACCTGGCCCGACCGAGTTAGGATAAACCAAGTATTGAAAGAAAAGAGAAAAAAATAAGATCAGCACCAGTAAGGACGGTGTTGATAGCCATTGCCCCTTGTGTATTATTTGTTTCGATTCCTGCCAAAAACTGTAAAGTACATAAAAGACCAAAATGGCCATCACCATCTTGGCAATTATTTCTTGTTGATTATCAAAAGCTACTAAAATACGCAGATTTAAAAAATCGCTCAGTAATATACCGACTCGATCGAAACTAATTTTTGGAGATGAAGTCCTAAAAAGGTCGGAGGTCGGCAAATAATACAACAATAATGATGTAGGCAGTAATAGGGCTAAAAAATTGCGAAGTAACAGTCTTGGTTTTTGACATAGAGCTAGTAAAGACAATAACCCAATAGAACCAAGGGCAAAAACATATGGAACTAAATGTGAAAAATACGTGATAAGAAATAATAAATTCAGAATTAATATACGATTCAAACCAAGTTTTTCTTTACACCGCCACCAAAAACCGAGAATTAAAAAGAACAGTGATACACCAACCGCATAGTTGTAAAATCCCATCAAAAAAAGATAATTGTAGATGAAAAAAAAAGAAAGCCATGTAGATAAGCCTAGCTTTTCAGTGTTAAAGCTATTGATAAAATAGGATATAGCACACGGGAAAAGAATTACATAAGCGGATAAAAAAAATTTTTCAGCTAGAAGTGGAGAAAATAGACGCATTAGGATAGCTAGCCCAAAATGAGATAACCAATTCGGAAAAAAGCTCCAGTTGATGTCATAAAAGTCTTGAAAATGGTAGGTTGGATTTCGATACTCACACAGGACATGAGCATTGTACACGTGGCTTATACCATCTTGGGTAGGGAAAAAAGGGAAAAGCCAAATTGGCAGTAAGTGTAGACAAATCAAGCCGATGAAGATTGATTGATCCTTTCGGATTGTTACTAATTTCGCTCTTAATCTTTCCGACACGGGGTAATTTTTACCTGCGGCTTTGTCTGAGTGTAGCATGAACATATGGCTTTTGTGAAATGATCAATTTTCGGTGGAAATTACCATTAGGATTTGAGATTATATGGGAATAATCCGATTTTTCCTGAATCATTGCCAAATTCTGATTTAATATCCACGAAAAGGGTTTTAAACAGAGGTTTGGTTGAGCGGATACTTGAAATGAGAGATTTAATAAAACTGAAAAGTTTAAGATAGAATTTTGAGTCTCGATTTGTTATGATGAGCAATATGATTGGCAACTATTTGGAACTTGGAGAATCAAAATGAAAATTGCAGCCATGTTTGCTGATGGGACCGGTGGAACCATTGACCGACCAGATCCAAAAGCTATTGACGATTTTGTCGTGGTTAAAATAAGATCAGTGCCAATGTGTACTGAATACAAAGGTTTTAAAAGAGAGAGAGAACAGGACTCAGTTGGTTTTGGCCATGAAGCAGCTGGTGAAGTAGTCGAAGTCGCGCAAGCTGGACGTGTAAAAGTCGGAGATCGGGTGGTTGTTCAACCTCAATTAGGTTGCGGTACTTGCTGGCTCTGTTTGGATGGAGAACACATTCACTGCCAAGCTGGAAGGAGATTGCCCGAAGGACAATCAGCAGGATCTACATATGCCCAATACATTCTCAAACCTGATTGGTTATTATCACCTTTCTCTGAAGAAATTAGTTTTCACCATGCCGGAATGGCATGTTGTGGGTTGGGCCCTACATTTGGGGCTATGCAACAGATGGACGTTAATGCGTTAGATACAGTAATGATCACAGGTATGGGGCCTGTTGGGCTTGGCGGTGTTATTAATGGGCATTTCCGGGGTGCGAAAGTGATTGCTGTTGAAAGTCAGCCCTTCCGCGCTAGTCTAGCGAAGGAATTGGGAGCAATTGCTGTTTTTGACCCAACAGATGAACACATTCTGGATAAGATCAAGGATTTGACCGATGGTTTGGGCGTTGATAAAGCCATGGATTGTTCCGGTGCTTCGGCTGCCCATCGGCTGATGGTTGATTCATTAAAGCGAAAAGGTCAAGCTTGTTTTATAGGTGAGGGGGGTAACTTTCCTTTGGGAGCCAGTAGTGATATGATTCGGAAAGGAATTGTTCTCCGTGGTAATTGGCACTACAGTCTGTCTGATTTTCCTGCTCTGATAAAGGTAATAAGCCAAGTAGGAGATCAATTGGATAAATTCATCACACACGAGTATGGAATGAGTCAAGTTCAGACAGCTTGGGAACAGCAGTTGACTGGCGACGTTGGAAAAGTGGTTCTTGATCCTTGGGATTGATGAAGAAATAAGTTTCACATGCCAGAGTAGAGGCTATTCAACTCATACGGGGACTTGAAGGTTAATCCCATTCAATGATTACTTTTAAGCTGTCTGGATCCGCTGCTCTTTCGATGGCCTTGTCTATTTGGGAGTGTTGAAATTGTTCCGTTGAATTGGTCATTAAGTCGATTTTGGGTAGTCGACCTTCTGACAAAAAACGTTGCGCCAGACGGATTCCATACATGCTTGATCCGTGTGTTGCCTGATAACATTGAAGTCGATAATGAATGTCGTTATTCAAGTCAATTTGGTGATCAATGTTCGGTTTTCCCTTGGCGCTTTTGACTCCGGCGTGCCCATCTAATACCGTACCGTATCCCATTAACTTAGTAGCTAGCTCATAAGCTTCCAAACACGGGGCATTGACCATAACGAAGTGTGGTTCGTTAAATGGGTGACAAGCTCTAAATACTTTATCAACAACTTGATGGTCCCATCGAAATCCAACGATGTTATCAGCTCCAAAATCAGCCATAACTCGATCGAGTCGCTCTGCGCCTCGATTGATGACGATGATCTTTCTTGCTTTCATAGCCTGAGCACATTGTAACGCATAGGTACTTTGCGAGCCAGCCCCAATCAACACTACAATTCGGTCTTTGATACAGTTCCGAACTCGAGTCATTCCTTCAAGAACACAAGCCAGAGGTTCTAGTTGGCAAACGTGGTTGGGATTGAATGCCGTCGGGAATTTGACGATTGGTCCTAATTTGACAAACCAATTGGGCAAGACAGCGTAAGATCGGGAAAAACCGGGAAATTCGTGGCCCGTGGCTTGTGTGTTCGGACAACTAGTCCAATCACCTGTTCCTTCTTCACCACAGTAAATGCAATCCAGATCTCCGCAAGGAATATCGCAACCCAAACCAACTAAATCTCCACTAGAGAATTCTGTAACACCAGCCCCTACTGAATCCACTAAGCAGGCGGCTTCGTGCAATAAGATGGCCGGCCAATTTGTGATTCGAGGCAGCCCTTGTTTCTGAATAATCACATCAGATTGGCAAACTGATGTTCGCAAGGTTTTTAGTCTAATTTCTCCAGCTTTTGGTTCTGGTATCACTTCACTCACTTTGGTAAAAGTAGAGCCTGGCTGATCTAAATAGTAGGTTAAGTTAGTCATATATTTGTATTTCGTATTTTTTTATTCATTTTACCTATTCAAGGAGATATCAACACTTTTGAAAAAAAATCGCTTTGATCTTTCATCATTCTCAGAGCGTCAAGTGCGTACGCTAGTTTTACTTGATGTGTGACTAAGGATCGTAAATCCAGTGTTTTCAAAGCCATTGCCTGCAGAACTGTTCGCCAGTCATCGCTGTTACCACAGACACTAAAGTCTGAATTCCAAGTACCTACAATGTCTACTTCGCGTCTCATTAGCTGAGATATTAAGTCGGTCGACAAGGTCACACTAGACGAAGGGTTACCTAGCATGACTACCCGACCTCCATAAGCAGTAGCTGACAGAGCTTCGATAAGGGTTGATGGAACGCCTGCTGCCTCAATGGCTAAGTCGACCCCCTTGCCATTAGTCAATTGGTTGATAACAGAAAGAGAGTTTTGGTCTCGGTTGTTAAATGTCAAATCAATCCCCATTTGGTTTGCCAGCTTCAATTTTTCTGGGATGATGTCGAACAAGATGATTTTTTGAACTCCCATGACTTTGGCCCATTGGGCAGTAATTAACCCAATTGGACCTGCACCAAAAACGGCTATCGTTTGTCCAACACTGCAATTACCTCTTTTGAGAGCATGCAGCGAAACGGCTGCAGGCTCACTCATGGCTGCTTCTTCTAGCGAAACCATTTCTGGCACTAAAATCAGGTTTGTTATAGGGGCAATCACATACTCAGAAAAGGCACCATTACTACGAGAACCCAAATAATCGTAATCACGGCATTTTACATATTGCCCGATCTCACAAGCGGAACATTGGCCACACCAAATTAGAGGAAATACTACTACTCGATCGCCAACTTTAAACTCAGAATCATTATTGTCGTGGGTTTCCTCAATGGTACCGGAAAATTCATGTCCACAAACAGTAGGGAAATTATAGGTTCCCTTCGAAAACAAGCGGGGTATATCTGAACCACATACACCACAAAACCCAATTCGTATCCTTGCATAACCCGACTTAACGGCTGGTATAGGTATCTGCTCCAATTGTACGTCCCCAATTGCGCGGAGAACTAAAGCTTGCATGGTTTCTTCGGTATGACTCACGGTTAGATTTACCTTCTTCTCTCTAGCCCTCGTTGGATGGCTTTTTCTATTTTATCCATATTTTCTGAATAGTCATCATCCTTGTTGAAAATACTACTGGTGCCAGCAACCAAGATATCTGCTCCAGCTGCAACCATATCTGGAATGTTAGAAAAACTGACGTTACCGTCTACTTCGATTGGGATATTTATTCCATGTTGGTCCAGAAAATTTCGACAGTTAGCGATTTTTTTTAGAGCTGATGGGACCATCTTTTGGCCAGCGAAACCAGGATTTACTGACATAATCATTACAAAGTCAATACGATCTAAAATGTACTCAATCGTTGTTAGTGGTGTAGCTGGGTTGAGAGCCACACCAGCACGAACATTATTCTCCTGAATCAAGGATAATGTTCGGTCCAAATGAGTTGTAGATTCAACGTGCACAGCAATTTGTTGGACACCTATTTCGACGACCCTCTGTACAAAAAAGTCGTTATCATCTACCATCAAATGAATATCATAGGGTAATTCAGTTTTGCTTCGTAACTGTTCTAACAGTACCAAACCAAGTGGCATATTGGGAACAAAGTGGCTATCCATTAAATCAAAGTGAAGCAAATCAACGCCTATTGATTCTAGCTTTCTCAATTCATCTTCCATATTACAGAGATCGGCACACATAATCGAAGGTGAAATTTGGATCAACTGATTTATTCGCATAACACCCTTAATAATCCTAGATCTAAGGACTTTTATCAATTCGTTCGTTTTATTTTTTAGGTCATTGCCAATTAGCTGAACCACGGAAGGCTGAATCCAGCTCAGTCTCATTCTAACACTAGCAATAGAGGCTGTCAATCTTTGACGATATCAACCAGTACTTTGCATCAAATCAGTGACTATGCTAGAATTGATGCTTAGGTTACGTGAGTCTTCCAAATCGACCACAGGAGGAAATTGATGTCGAGTGCTCTTATTATCGGAGATGGCCCCGGCGGTTTGAGTGCCGCTTTATACCTAGCCAAAAATGAGATTCAGACTACTGTTTTTGGCCAGAACGAAACCCCAATGCACTATGCAATGCTCTACAACTATTTAGGAATTCCTGAAATGACAGGAACAGAATTTCAGGAAGTAGCTCGCCAACAAATTACGGGTTTTGGCGCTAACTTGGTTGAAACTCAAGTGAAAACAGTTACAAAAAATGACGACGGGTTCTCGGTTATGACTTCGGAGGACCAACATTACTCTGGTAAATACTTGATTATTGCAACCGGATCGAGCCGAGAATTAGCCGAAAGTCTAGGGCTGAAGAAGGGCGAAGAAGGAGCAATTGCCGCTTCACGAGAGGCGGAAACCACGGTTGAAAACCTCTTCGTTGTAGGACGAACTACACGCCCACACCAAGTACAGGCAATCATTTCTGCTGGAGATGGAGCGTCCGCGGCTCTATTGATTTTGTCGAAGGAGAAAAAAGAGGGGAGACGTTACTGCGATTGGGATGAAGTTCCCTCAGATGACAATTAACATTTTTTAACTAAGATGAGTGCACCAACAAACAAAATTGGAAAGCCCAAAGTCCTATCTTTGGGCTTTTTCTTTTGAGGCAGCAATCAAATGAAATATCACCGAAGCGCTCGTGTTTTACGTATTGTTCTTATTCTTGTAGTTTTGGGTTTACCTGGTTGTCTTGGTCGCCGATCATCAACACCTATAGTACTTGAAAGTTCCACCCTGAATACTGTCAGTCAAATAGGAAATGAGAAAACGATGGGATATCGTCGTATCAATGATCCTGACCCCTCCGACTTGATGAATGTAGCCATTTTTGAACTGGATAATGGCTTAAAAGTTTACTTGACTGAAAATCATGAAGAACCACGTTTTCATGCGGAGGTAGTGGTCAGGGTAGGAGGGAAACATGACCCGGTAGATGCAACTGGTCTAGCCCATTACTTAGAACACTTGTTGTTTAAAGGAACAAAAGAATTAGGAACTACCGATTATCAAACAGAGAAAGTTCATTTGGAGCGTATCACTCAACTTTACGAGGAACACTTTGTTGAGACTGATCTTGAAAAAAGAGCTACTATATATTCCCAAATCAATGCTGAATCACAGCTAGCAGCTAAGTATGCTATCCCAAACGAACTTGATAAATTATATCAGTCTATGGGGGCTTCTCTAAAAAATGCAGGTACTGGCAACGAGTTAACTACCTACATGATCAACCTGCCAGCCAATCGTCTCGAACAATGGGCCAAAATTGAATCGCACCGCCTGTACGGCGAACCGATTTTCCGACTATTTCATTCAGAATTGGAAGTCGTTTATGAAGAAAAAAACCGAGCTCTGGACAGTAAAGACCGTCTAATTCGAGATGCAGTCTATGAGAAAGTTTATAAAAATCATCCTTATCGGAGATCAATCCTAGGAACAGTCGATCATCTTAAAAACCCGTCATTGACTAAAATTTACGATTTTTTCAATACTTATTATGTACCAAATAATATGGCCATCTGCCTTTCCGGTCATATTGACATCACGGAAACAATAAGGATCATTGCTGAGAACTTTGGCAATTGGCAACCTAAACCAATTCCTAAACCAACAACATGGGTTGAAGAACCAATTGATGAAATAGAGCGAGTTAAGGTTCAATACGAGGGTGAAGAATATGTAATGGTAGTTTTTCGTACTGTTCCACAAAATCATGATGATGTAGCAGCCTTGTCTCTTTGTGATATGATCTTGGACAATGCTACTGCTGGACTGATTAATCTCAACTTAAATCAGCAGCAAAAGCTTCGCCAAGCAGGTTCACGCCCCTCATTTAAAAATGACTATGGTAGTCAAGAACTGTGGGGAATTCCTAAAAAAGATCAATCATTAGAAGAAGTTGAGAAACTATTGTTAGAACAAATTGATCTGATTAAGCAAGGTGATTTTGAAGACTGGATTATTCCAGCTATTGTGAATGACTTCAAAAAATCTGAGAAATCCGGGCTTGAGGATAACTACCGTCGTGTTAGTGCGTTGCGAAGTGCATTTATTGCCGATCAAGATTGGTCTTATGCCGTTCGATCAATAGAAAGAATGGAAAAGTTGACTAAAGATGACGTGGTTGCCGTGGCCAATAAATATTTTGGGGATAATTATGTGGTTGGTTATCGAATAGATGACCAACATCAACTACCACAGGTCGACAAACCGAAAATTGATCCAATACAAATTGATTCTAGTCAACAATCGGAATTTGCTAAGTCCGTTCTGGAAATGCCTACTGTCGATATTGAACCTACATTTATTGAGCCTGAGAGAGATTACCAAACTATTGATCATTATCCGGGGGTCAAGCTTTACTACACTCCGAATCCGGTAAACGATTTATTCCAGTTAAGTTTCACTTTTGATGTTGGAAAGCTTCATCACCCTAAGTTGGGAATAGCGGCTTTGCTATTAGATAAATCAGGGACATTTAACTTTTCTGCCTCTGAATTGAAGGAAGAGTGGTATAAGCTCGGTTCAGATTTCAATTTTTCTGTCGCTGAACAATCGTCGACTCTAACTATTTCTGGGTTGGACGAGAATTTTGGAGCAACATTGGCTTTAGCTCTGAGTTTGATAAAACAGCCAAAAGTTGATCAATCTACACTGAAAGAATTAATTAAAATTGTTTTGGCTAATCGAGAAGATGCCAAAAAAAACTACCAGTCGATCGCTCAAGCCATGGCTGAGTACAATCTTTATGGTGACAAGTCCGCGAGGCTTCGTCTTCTATCAAATGAGGATGTTCGGGAATTGACGGTTGGTGAATTGACAAAATCGATCTTGGATTTGTTCAGCTATCAGCATAATATTAGTTATGTTGGGACTCTTTCTCTACCTCAATTACGATCACAACTAAATTCGTGTAATCCTTTGGAGGGAGTATTAAGTGAGCCTCCAGAGTATGAATTTTTTGTGCCTCGACAATCAGAAGAGTCTGAAATTTATCTGTTTGATAAAGAAATTGCACAAGCATATGTACGCCTTGATTTTGGTGGAGGTGTCTATGACGAAGCTGAACGGTCAACGATAAATCTTTATAACGAATACTTTGATGGAGGAATGTCTGGGGTCGTATTTCAAGAGCTAAGAGAAGCCAGAGCTTTGGCCTATGCCAGTTATGCCCGGTATGCAACAGGAAAGCGGAAAGGGGATGTAAATCGAATGGTGGCATTGGTTTTGTGTCAGGCTGATAAAACTGCAGAAGCTCTTGAAGCTTTCGTTAATTTGATAGATGACCTTCCAGTTTCGGAAGAGCGATTTAAGATTGCTAAGAATGCTATTATAAATCGATATAAGACAGCGAAAGTGGGTTTTCGTGACGTGATTGGTGCTGTTCGTTCTTGGGAGTATCAGCAGTTGGATGTAGACCCCAGACGTAATCGCTACAAAGAAACTTTACAGTCGGATCTTGGCTTACTGCTTGATTTTCATCAGGACTCTGTTAAAGATCGGAAAAAGCTGATCTCAATTGTTGGCGACACAAGTAAAATGGATCTAGAATCTTTATCTAAACATGGTAAAATTACTAGGATTTCATTGGAACAGATCTTTCCTTTTTAGAGTCCTATCTACTCATCAAATTTTTCAATAATAAATGCCTGACTGAATTCTAAAGACGATTAAAGATTAACCAAGATTGTTATAGTATTGGGTTAGTTTTGAGCTGAGCTAATCTACGCGACTGAGTCTTTTGAATTGGCATGGTAAGCTACAGGGCTTTCATTTTTCTGCCGGTGAGTTAGTTTTTCAATATTCCAACTCGTGATGTTCCTTTACGGTTGAAATAATTCTCTATATTTCTGTACTTATAAGGTCCATGATTTACACCTAAATATGTTTTCAACATAATACATACAGTTGTATCACAACATGATCCGAAAGTATGGAGTTATGACTCCAAGGCGTGTAAGGTCAGAACTTGTTGTATCTTGAGATTAACTGAATTTAGCAGTGTGAGACCTTATATCCCTCAAGTATCCAATTTTTCACTCTAATTACTAGATAGACAGATGAATAAGTTTGTTTGGGTGCTACTCACAAGCTTATTCGTTAGAAATTAGAAACAGATTGATTAGTTAGACGTATGTATATTTGAGATTAACCTGACCTACTACTTCGATTGTATTCTCTCGGTTGCTACAATCTTTCTTCTTTCTTTTTAGCTGAGATTGCGTGATGGAAAGTAACAAGCCGAAACTTAATTTAGATGATCTTTTGAGAGAGCTATAGGAGTGAAAACATGGTGATAAAAGAACAGAATGAGATTAATAAGCATAGAAACTATCATTTATCTCGGCTCATATATACAGTAACAATAGTGATTGTTAGTGCTATGTTTATGGCTTGTGGGAAAACAATAGGAAAGATCGACCTAGAAAACGTTGAAGTTGTAATTGCCCAATCGGAAATTGCCCTAGATCAAGCTTATTTGACCAATGCTCGACTACATTCGCCACAATTAGTAGAAAGTGCTGAGCAACAGATAAATTCAGCAAAAAAAGCAAAAGATGAAAGGGATGGATTGACCGCACTTCAGAAAGCTTATCATGCGTTAGTTGACGCTCAAGTGGCGACTCAAGAAGCGATGGCAGTTTCACGGGAAAAAGAACTCAACAATCTACTAGATGATAGATCTCGCGAACTTAAAAAAATTAAAGCTGAAATTCGGAAAACACTCGTCGAATTAAAACAGACTCGATCAAAGATAGAATCAATTAGCCAACAAAAAGATGAATCCATCGAAAAATTAGAACAAACGATTCAAGAAAAGACTGACGAAATAAGGCAAAGTAAGTCGCACATAGTACAAGTCCAAAAAAATCAGAGTGAGTTACGGGGGCGATATAACGAGATTCAGGCAGAATATGACCAAGCCAAAAATAAAATTAAAAAATATCAGAAAGAAGTACGTCAGTATCAAAAGCAATTAGATAAAGCGAAATCTGAAGTGGAACTAGCACGTCGAATTTCAGAACAAGCCAAAAATAAGGCTATTGTTCAAGGTGAGAAATATTCAAAACAAATTGAATACTTAAACCAAGGTCGTAATGTTCTGAAAGATCATGACTTATTATTGGACCAAAAAATTCGAGAAGCTAGAGCCTTTGTTGAAAATCGTCAGGTTACGTCACCTATAAAACGAACTGGGGCAACTTCCCTAAACCAAAATCAAATTTTCAGTGCTCAAAGAACCTTAGAGTTATGGAACCAGGATTGGTGGAATAAAAGAATTGAAGCTCACCTAGGTTATTATAGTCCTGAAATTCAAGTTGAACAAACAATCATACAAACAAATGGAGAAAAATACAGTTCTTTAAATCATCAACAGATGCAGGACATTATCCGGCAGATGGCTAATAATACTTGGACCCAACAGGCTTCCATAGAGAAACCCAAAATTGTTGCCGAAGGCGATAACCTAATTGCTAATTATCGGTTGCATAAACCTTCTGGTTACGGACAAACACAACCCATTCTATATGATATCTGGGAACGTGAAGTTTGGATAGAAGAGGAGAATGAGCAGTGGTATATCCAGAAAGAAATATGGCGAATTTACAAAGATGTACCGAAGTACTAAATGGCAAACACAGCAGAGGTGGGTTATGAATAATCAAAACCAAAATAACTGGCATGGGAATACATTACTAGGTAAGATTCGTCGAATTATCAAAAAGCGTCAAATAGTCCTTGCTGTTGGGGGGTGTTTAGGCATTATTTTTGTGTCTGTAATTGCTGCGAACTTTGTTGGTAAAGCGGAAACTATTGAGCAATTTGCCAAGCGATATAAAGATGCTGTTGAATCTAAGAGTGAACAAAAATTCCAAAATTTATGGGATCCAACAGTCCTACGAAATGATGAAAAAGCAAAATCGCAGTACCGAGAAGCAATCAAACGTATTCGTCCTTATGATGAAGTTTCGGTTCAGATCGAGAATATTTCTCACCGCGTGGACCCACGAAATAAAGAAAAGTATAACATTGACTCAATACCACTTGGATTGTTCAAAGGTGGGCAAATGTTGATGAGAACCTATCGTGATTTGGTTATTACTCAGAAGGGTATTCGGAAACAATGGTATCTCGTAAGCGATTTCGAATTGAGAGATCGGCAAGAGTTTCCACAAAGCAGTGAGACATCCGTAGCGGTTGAGACCTCTAATAAAACAGTACAAGATAGTTCTGTAATTGTGCAAGAGGCAACTTCTGGATTATCAAATGATTCACCTGTTGACACTCAACTCAAAATCAGGCAAGTTTTGGGACTTTGGCAAAAATCATGGCAAAATAAGGATGTAGAAACCTACATGAATCAGTATGCAGACGAAGCTAGGATCACTAGGGTGACTGTTGTAAATGGTAGAGAAGATATGGAAAAAAAGCGAGTTCTCGACAAAAGACAATTACGTCAAGGAATGCAAAGACTTAACAAGCGATATAGCAAAATTGAGGTTTTGATTTCGAATTTACAAATCAATGGAGACACAGCGGTCGCGGATGTAGGCTTTTTGCAGACATACAAAGCCTATACACCAGCGTCTGGAAATAGGCCTGCATACCGCGATTTTGGTACTAAAACTCTGATTCTAGCAATTGATACTAGTGATGGTGTATGGAAAATTTATAAAGAGAGTTGGAAGAATTACAAGGATGTACCTGATTACCCGAAGCTATAAACATGGCCGATTAAGCAACCCTGTCCAACTAATATGACTAATCCGATTTCTTGTATTTTAAACTGGCAACCTTCGAGTGTACATGGCTGGGGGGTCTATGGGATCAATCTAGCACTTAATTGGCTTCGAGAAGGTCGACTGTTTCCAATTTTTTCTCAAGCTTTTCAAATGGAACTTATTCGTCTGGACCCAATCCGTCGGGCAGAATTTCATTCCTTGCACCAAGCAACTGTTGAATTAGAACGCCAATTACTTCAACAGCCAGCGGGTCAAAGCCTAAACCTGGATTTCCCAGTGGTTCACGCCTTGGCTAATGGTTTAAAAACGAACTCATCTTTCAATCAACAAATGTTACTTAGCTCCTGTCTAGCAGGAGTCGTTTTTTTTGAGGACACTAATCTAACATTAGACGCTTTTCAGCGAGCTAACTTATATCGATTAATCATTACAGGTTCAACTTGGAATCAGAGCGTGTTAGAAGGCAACGGCTGCCAAAATGTTACCACAATTATGCAAGGTGTCGACCATACCATATTTCATGCAGAAAATAGAGGTTCATCGATACCAGATCGGTTTTTGGTTTTTTCGGGTGGGAAATTAGAATTTAGAAAAGGGCAAGATTTGGTAGTAAAAGCGTTTAGTCGATTTGTTGAGATGTATCCTGACGCAGTTTTAGTAACCGCATGGCACAGCCCTTGGCAGAATTTAGCCCAAGAGTTAGACCACTCTGGTATTAATACGCCGATTGTTTATGACCAGAATGGTAAAGTCAACGTATCTGATTGGTTGGTCCAAAATGGTATTCCTCCTCAAAACTTCATGGACCTTGGTTTAGTTCCCAACAACCAAATTGCCAATACAATTCGACAAATGGATTTAGCATTGTTTCCTAATCGGGCTGAGGGGGGAACTAATTTAGTTGCAATGGAATGTATGGCATGTGGAATACCAGTCATCTTATCTGGTAATACAGGCCATCTCGATCTGGTCCAAGATGATAATTGCTTGATTTTAAAAGACCAAAAGCCCGTTAATTATTTCAATGTTGGTACCGATGGATGGGGAGAAAGTCAAATTGATGAGATCATAGATCACCTGATATTTGCATATAACAATCGAGATTCTCTAGTACGGATTGGCGACCGAGCTGCTGATTTCATGAAACAATATAGCTGGGAAAAACAATCGGCCAAATTGGGAGATTTGATATTGGCGTTAAGTGGCAACTGATGATAACTTGGCTTAAATGTCCACGATTATATGCAGATTATTGTATTCAATAGGTTATGCTAGTCTCAGTATTTGAAACTTGACTTGGTACATAATTTTCAACTGAATTTTGCTGTAAACCTTCGTCCCCAATTCAATAAACAAATAGCACTTCTTGGTCAATTATTAAACCCAAAATCAAAGTCTAAGGAAGAAGCTCATAATGAATTTGTAGTTCTAGCGTTGCTGTAAGAAAGCTAGATTTCTCCTTGCAGCATTTAGGTCAAGCGTATTATTTTTATAATTTGGAAGCCCAAAGAATAATTAAGCCATATAATGGCTAGACATCCTAACAAATATAGTAGCTTTTACTTGTTCGTTTTTTGTTTTGTATCACCTAGCTTGCCGATATTTTTCTTATTATGATACAATTGTGTCGGTTTTTGGTACATTGAGGTGTTTATGAAAGAAATAGACGTATCCAGTTTACAATCACAGTTTCCTGATAGCTGGTTAATTGTGTGGGTGAGGAAATGGGACGAAAATGATAATGTACCGGTGTCGGGTTCCTTGATAGCAAAATCAGCATCACGTGATCGGGCTGAAGAAGCGCTTAAAACTGCCAAAGAGTTAGCTCCTGATCTCACATTTAAACTAATCTTTACGGGAAATAAAGATGAAGTTGACACGACGGATTTTATAAGGGCCGATCATCTACTACACTTAGTTGAATCGGATGCCGAAAAGAATCGTGCAGTCAGCGAAGCTACTAACGCCATTTCCAACTTTAACCTCTCACAATCACTTTCGAATAACACTAATTACCCGAACGATTTGGGGAACGCATATTCCAGTGGTAAAAAGTAGAGTTTAGTCTCCATCCATGTTATGTTCTCAATCTACTTTCGATAGGGCCTTCATATTTGAACTATCTTTCCTTTCCGAAAGTTTGCTATTTTTATTTGTAATCCTCGGCATTCTAGTTAATAACGCTAGTGCTACTAACCCAACAATTGATTTAGAAACACAAGAACGACAACAAGAGTTTAAAGAAAAAGCAACTGCTAAAATCCGAGGTCGAGTGGTATGGCCAGGAAGTGACTTAACACATACAACCGTTCAGTTATATGTGGATGAACAGTTGAAGATCGCCTACACAAGTGTTGTACAGCTCAAAGATGGTTTTTTTGAAGTATTAGTAGAGACGGGTAGTTACTATGTTGTTGCTTTCGTCGATGTTAATCAAACTGCTGTTTTTGATTTCGGTGATGGTATGGGAATTTACGGAGTAAATGACTGGGCAGATTCAGCACAAGAAAAACGTATTGTTGAAATCAGTAGTGGACAAATCGTAGAGAATATAAAAATTGAGATCACCGCTCGGTTAGCTGATCTGAACGGTAAACAAAAGATGGTGCCAGTCAATTCTTACCAACCTTCTAAGTCGCAAATGTTTCAATCTCAGCTGGAGCTAATCTCTTCCGGTGTTTCTGGGCAACTAAGCTGGGGAGATGGACTCCCTCATATTTTGTTCGAGAACGCACTAGTAATGGCTTATTCTGATGCTAGCTGGAATTACAAAGTCGCCCAGACTAAAGCTAGTAACGATGGACAATTCAAACTAAATATCCAGAGGGGAAAGTACTACTTGATGGCTATTATAGATAAGAATCAGAATAATAGATTTGATACTGGTGACTATGTGGGAGCGTTTGGTATCCAAAATTTGCGTTCGGATTTTCCTACGCCTGTTTTTATTGATCCCAATCAATTTATGGAAGGAGTCACTGTTGAAATTTCGGGTCGAAAATCAAAAAATGGACGAATAACCCCCATCAAAGCCCGTCTGCTATCAGGTCAAACCGCTTCGGATAGTATGATATCTGTAAGTGGAAAAATAATCGGATTGAAGCAAGAAATTGAGAAAGCTCTGGTATTAGCGTACACATCACCCGCTTTACTGAGTGCTGTGGCTGTGTCTGAAGTCCGAGCAGATGGCAGCTTTTCTTTCTCTTTTCCTTCTGACCATGTGTATTATCTACTTGCCAGTGTTGATGTTGATCAAGATGGTACATATAGTACAGGGGACTTGGTGGGTGGTTACGGCACTCTCGACCTAGTCAATGATCCACCACAAGCGTTAACTCTGCCAAATGTAGACTCCACTGAACAGCTAAATAACCTACAAATTCTTCTCACCGCTACTTATGGAGCTGATGGTCAGCTCATACCCATGGCTGAAATCCCTACTGTTCCTACAAATTTGGATTCTATTCCAAATGGTATTTCTGGTCGAATCTTGACGAATGATATATATTCAGTGGAAACAACTAAATATAGGGAAGTTATTATTTCGGTCTCAAAAACAGACGATTTTTCACAGGCCATTGCGATTCCAATTGATGTTGGATCTGATGGTTATTATAAAATTCCGTTAATGCCAGAGGATTACTATGTAATGGCAGTGATTGATCTCAATGGGGATCGTAAAGCCGGTATCAACGATGGTGTCGGAGTTTTTGGTACCAGGCGGCCCGTCCGTGGTAAACCTCAAATGGTTTCCGTTTACAAAGATCAAATTATCACTAACATTGATATTCAGATTGCTGCTATTTTCACCGATCAGCTAGGTAACATTACCGAAGTTGAGGTAGGACACCGGCCTGAAATTCGAATACAGCATGGCCAGCCAGATGACGTATACCAAATAAAACGTGGAAGTAGGTTGATGGAAGAATGGTGGTACTGGAAACGGGGGATCGGGTTTGTTTTTGAGTCAACACGCCTAGGTTGGGAGCTTAAGGATGAAAAAAAATTTAAAGCTCAGCCTATTGCAGAAAAAACACAACAATCCAAAATAAGTGCGGGAAGGCTAACACAAATTGGTACTCATCTTTTCTATAGCTATGATGGTGTGATTTGGGCTTATTCACCAGAAGGCTCTCATCAACCGATTGGTCTTGGCAACTCACCATCAACATCACTAAATGGTCAGTTAATATATCAAAATGATCAAGGTGAAGTAATGATTTCAAAAAAAGGTAAAAAAGCTTCGGTATTCTTAAATAGGCGTGATTTTGCTACCGACGCTACAGTCTCCCCTGATGGCAAGAAAGTTGCGTTCGCTCGACAATTAACTGACAGAGCTCGGATTTTTATTCGAGATATCGAATCCGATTACGAAATTTCAGTGCCTTCTGTGGCTCTAGAAATGGGAATGCCATCTTGGAATATAACAAGTAAGTTACTTGCCTATGTTGGTACAGGAGAAATCGGCAGCAAAGATGATACCGGAAAAGCCACGCGTAATATATATAGTTATGATTTGAAGTCAAATCGAATTGATTCAATTAGCGTTGGACCAAATGATGATACTACACCGGTGTGGTCGCCTGTTGATATGCGGAGGTTGGCCTTCTGCCGTTTAGAAAATGGTCGTCAACAGATCTGGCTTATCGAGTTTGACGACTACGGACAGCCAAATGAAAACCAGCTAACTCAGAATGGAGGTAAATCACCCGTTTGGTTGCCTAATGGTTCCGGGTTGATCTATGAAAATAATGGTCAATTGTGGCTAGCTACTTGGCCGGGGAACTCTGTTGATCAAGTAGAGTTTGTACCTCTAACAATCAATGGACAAAATGTCTTTGGCTACCATCCTAGCTTAGTACCAGAACTTTGATTTACGCGTGATTTCCCTTGCAGATTGTGAATAGCATTTGATACCATTGGTGGTTGTGTGCGATTGAGAATATCGGCAGTCTGTTGTGATAGTAGTAGAAGAAATAGGAGATTTGAAACCATGACTTATGTCATTTGTGAGCCTTGTGTGGATGTGAAAGACACTGCTTGTGTCGACGTGTGCCCTGTTGATTGCATCCATCCTACCAGCGATTTTCCTGAGTTATTTGATGTTGAGAAGATGCTGTATATTGATCCAGAGGAATGTATTGACTGTGGAGTCTGCGAACCTGAATGTCCTGTAGAAGCTATCTTCGCCGAGGATGATGTACCGGATGAATGGGAACAATATACAAAGATGAATGCCGACTTTTTCCAATAAGATAGAATCGCTGAAACCGGCTAACTCAAGTTTGTTGACTTCGAGAAACTTGAGTTTAACCGGTTTTTATTATGTGTAGCAGGAAGTAAGCTCTCATCAAATTTTAGCCGCTCTTTAAAAGATTCTGTACAAAGTAGCAGATAGGGATACGGTGAGCGGCGTCCTCTTTTTGCTTTGATTTGAGGGGGCCACTTAGCTTCTTGCAGTCATTCCAGTGTTGGTCATAGGGTAGTGGCTTATATGTGGCCTCAGAATCAAGAAAAGTTTTCTTGCAACAGGATATCTCCAAGTTGTTTTGAATTGGATACCCCCAAACGCGACATATAATCGGTCGATAGTCGTAGATGATACAAACACCACCAAGCAACATTGGGCATTCTGATTCTACATGCCCCTTTATTGTTTCAGCAGCCTCCGTGCCAGCTATTACCACCTCTTCTTCGGAATAGCCTTCTTTTTCAATCTTGTTGATTGTACGTTCTGCTTTTTTTTGCACATGCTCCTGTATTGGGTGAGGTAGTGTCTTTAATCCAATACCCAGATGTTTTGCTTCAACAAGACTGATTGACATTGTAGCCGTATTCCGACAACAATCAAAACAATTTGTCGGACATGGAAGACTACCGGCTTGGTCAGCCAAAGCTCGGGTTTCGTCGCCAATGTTAGCGATTAAGTTAAGATATGAGTCCATTATTTAGAATTCAATTTATGGCATCAGAATATCGATCTCGTGGATGGCGACTTGGCAGGCCACAATCTTGGATCCATTTTGTAAGACCAATTTAATTTCTGCTCCACTGACCCAATCAATCTGGCCTTGAAAAATTTCGCCTTCTCTCAAAACTATTTTAATTGGTATAACTCCTCGGCGGGCTTCTTGTAGATCTTTAGGGTCAAAAGGAATAATATCTTCCAAGTTACCAATAGGAATAGAAACGGGGTTTGCCTGGATGTCTTTCTCGAATACTCGCAGTTTCTCGATTAACTGAGCATCTTCGGCTTTGTAGTAGTACTTGATCTGTTGCTTAGTATATTCCCTACGCTTTCCGTTAACATCTAACACAAATACTGATTCTATATCTTTTGGATTACGCGTAAAATTCAAAATCGTAGCACCAAATAATTCCTGCTGATATGTAGCAAAAAACATAGGTACTTCGTAACGAATCTGTTTTTCAATATAAAGAGTCCCAAAGTCATTTTTCCCACGATCGGAGCCGGAACTATTGTCGTCATCGATCCACTGCTGAAAAATATTAGTGGTGACATTTTGCTGATTTAAAACACTTTCTCGAGGAATCAGATTTTTACCCTGACTGAGCCATCGCTTTTCTATGGCCGTTAGCAGTAGCTCGATATCATGACCGACTAGTCCTTTTTTTCCTTCCTTTATGTTGAATCGTACCCTTTGACCAACTCTTGGTTGATCATAGGGGCCAGTGATTGAGGAACTATGCATGAATACATCCGCGCCTCCTCCTTCCTGTGCGATAAATCCGTACCCTTTTTCTTCGTTATAGTATTTAATAACTCCTTTAGGCACGATTCTCCTCCTGATCTATTCGAGCTATTGCGGCTTGAAAGTCAGCCGTCCCCTGCTCTTCTAATGGAATATTATTAGTATTTACCCGATCACGTTTTGTTGAACGTGATGATAATTCATAATTCTGTTGCCAGTTAGGCACTAGTCCTGAAACCATTTCGGATTCACTTTTTTTCTTTTCTTGTTGCCAATTTTTGATTTCTTGGATAATAAACGGACTTGACCTTGCCATTTCAATCCACTGTGGAGGTCCTTGCTCATGACACATGATTAGCTCACAACGACCTCCCCAGACTGAGACACAAGCTTCCCACCACTTCTGGTAATATTGTATATCGGATCTATGAGGACCGACTAAATCGCATTCGGTAATCCATAAAGGATTATCTCCTTGCCAGTTTTCGGTAGCCTCTACATAATTGATTTCTAACCCATTTTGTTGATAATTAAACCAAATTTCTTCAATATCATCATACTTGTTATCTTCCGGTGGCCAATACAAATTAAGACCGACTGCATCTAGAGAAAATCGAAACCCGCTGCGGTATATCGAACGACCAACATCGGTTTGTTGATCATCTGGAACAATAAAACGCCTAGTTGGCAACGCCAAATTTAAAACTCGGTTATAGCTACCAAACAAGACCGACCAAAATAAGCGCCAACGAAAACGTTGTAGTAACGGCTGCCAAAAAGTATTACCATAAACTAATGATGTGTTGAATGTGGTTAGGCTAGTAATAATATCTTGCCACTGTATACGATTGCGATGTGTTCCAATTAGATCACTGCCAAGGCAAAGGTATTCCGGCTGATAATCTTTGGCCAAACTTTCGAGTTCTAGTCTAATTCTCCCCATCAACAGCTCCCAGGAATTCATTTTCACAGTACCAACCCAGCCCTGCCAATTAGAAGGCATTTTTCCACTAGAATCTCGTGGAACGAAATGAGGTTTGACCATCAATTCAAATCCAGTATCTCTGATAGCAGATACAGTATCTCGAATTGGCAAGTAAATCTCAATAAGTCTCGCTCGATCATCTCTATCTAGCAAATATTGGGGAACTATGGCAACAGTTGTTACACCTATTTCTTTTAATTTTGGTAATATTTCCAGGAAATGTGTATAGTGATAGTCGCTCCAAATTGTGTAACCCAACTTCATATCTTTAGCTCCTTAGGCTCACGATTTCGTAATTCTTCGACTATTTGTTCCAGCTTCAATCCTCGGGATCCTTTTATCAATATTATATCCCCATCTGACAAGTATCGGTCTATTATTGGTACTACTTCTTTAGCCGAATTACAAGAGATAATACGCGAAATACGCTTTTTAGCTCCCTTCGCAATTTGTCGACTCAGTTTCCCAACCGTAATTAGTAAATCAAGATCTGTCGGTATATTTTCACCTATTTGATGATGCAGCCTATCCGATTGTTCTCCAAGTTCAAGCATATCACCTAAAACAGCAATTTTTTCTCCTTTGGCACGAAGATCAGAAAAGAGTTCTAATGCACTTTGAACAGAATCTGGGTTAGCATTATATGCATCATTGATAATTCGAAAGCCGTTGATATTAATTGGTTGTAACCTCATTTGTACTATTCGAAAGGTTTCCAAACCAGTCTTTATTTGTTGTAACGTTAAACCTGCCCAGTAACCAACCGCGGCGGCGGCCAATGCATTAAAAACATTATGGTAACCGATACACGGCAAGTGAATTGGGATTGTTTCACCTAATTGATTAATCACTAGTTGAAACGATGCTAATCCATCACAATTGAGATGAATATTTTGGGCGACGACATCCCCATCCGTACCAAAGTTAACCCGATGAGTAACTAAATCTGTTTGGATATTTGCTAGTTTCGTGTCATTATTGTTGAGAATCGCTACTTTGACATTCTTCAACAATGCACATTTTTCTTTGGCGACACCATCGAGGTCTCTCAAAAACTCTATATGACTAAAACCTATATTTGTGATCAATCCAACGGTTGGCCGTACTATGTCAGTCAGCCGTGCTATTTCTCCAGGTCGATTTGTTCCTAGCTCAAACACTGCAATATCCGCTCTTTGAACCGGTAATTCTAACAGGCTTTTGGGTAAACCGACCAAGTTATTGTAATTCTTCTTTGATTTGAAAACACTAAATTTGACTGATAATACTGAATTTATCATTTCCTTTGTGGTTGTTTTACCGTTACTACCGGTTACCGCTATAACGGGCCCATCAAATTTTTCTCGATAAGCTTTCGCCAGATCCCCGTAGGCTTGGAGTGTATCCGGAACTCTAATAACTAGGGAAGCATTTAGTTGTTTCAGAGAAACATCTACTCGAGAAACAACTACTCCCATTGCTCCATTGATTACTGCTTGGGATAAAAAATCATGGCCATCAAAGTGCTCACCCAATAGAGCTAAAAACAAATCACCGATACACAGACTCCGACTGTCAGTTGAAACTCTACCAACCGTTTGATCTAAATGACCTCGTACCAATTGGCCACCAGTAATATTAATGATTTCTTGAACCGAGAATTGCACAGGAGTAACTGGATATAACTAGTTTTTTCTACCAGTAAACCACATTGAGTTCAATCATCTGACCCGACGTAGGTTGTAATTAAGTTAGGTTGTTCCTTCAATTGCTTTAGATAACGAGCTAGCTCTTGGTTACGGGGCTCAAGTTTATAAGCACGTTCCAAATTCTGCACTGCAATATTCCTCAAACCAACTTTCATCCATAAAGAGCCTAAATTTTGGAAAGCTGGAGCATATGCGTCCTTGATGTCAATAGCAGCCATGAAGCTATCACGGGCTTTCATCAGATATTCCCTAGTAGTTCCAACCAAAATATGAATATCTGCCCCCTCTTTCCAAGGCGTTGTATATACTTGTGCGCCCCTTTCTTGGGCATTTTCTGTAACTTCGCGCACGCACTCCTTGTCATCGACGGTTAAACGGATATAGCCAGAAGAAATTAGTTTAAGAGCTGTTTCCAGTTCTCTTATGACTTCAACTGGTGTACGTCTACTTAGGTCGCTTTCCCATGAGGGCCAATTAGGTCCTGCTTGATCCAGCGCATGTTCGTAATAAACATACCCAAGATCATTACGAACTTCTGCATTATCTGGTCGCATTTTAAGTGCGGCCTCATAAATAGTAATTGCCTGAGTGTAATTCTTCATTGTGCTGGCCCGTTTTCCCTGGTTTCTAAGGTCGCGAAATTCCTCACTATCCATATTCAAAGCACTTCTGGGCTGGTATCCTTCAGATATATGTAACTTAAGGATTAACGGTATAGAAATAACTAAAGTAACAACTACTGCAATAATTAAAGGCCGTTTTGACATAATAATTGAATATTCTTAAGAAGGATTAATAAAACTATTGAATGACAAGATTACGGATGACACCAGTCTGGCCTTTTCTTTCAAATCGAATACTAAAAGGGTAACCTCTTGGCAACTGATCTGCGATCAACTTCAATTCTTCTAGTGTACTAACATAAGTATCGGCAATACGGTATATAAGGTCCCCTTTTTTTAGGCCACGGCGCGCTAGCTCACTCCTTTTACCAATTTGTGTTACTATCACACCACTACGATTATAGCTCTGATTTTCTCCATAGTTAGGTTGTTTGACTCGTATTTCCCAACCTCTGAGTTGATAATCCCATTCTAATTCTGTCACCTCAACTTCTATTTGTATTTGCTTTTTTTTGCGTATTACTTGTAAAGTTAGAAGTTCGCCTACATCTAGTAACCTAACGAAGTTCCGAAAAGCATTAGTATCAACAATTTTATTTTGGCCAACCTCTGTGATAATATCTCCCCGCTTTAGATTAGCTATCCTATTTTGTTTGTTGACTTCTGCCACTAAAACTCCGAATGGCTCAACTTTTAATTTGTCTGCTAGCTCGGGAGTTAGGTCTTGTACTGTAATACCGAGTACCGGAGCGACAACTGTACCGTATTTGGTAAGTTTCCTCCAAATTTTAACAGCAGTACTCACTGGTATGGCAAACCCAACTCCTTGTGAGCCACCACTAGTGGAATATATAGCAGTATTAATACCAATCAACTCACCTTGGGCGTTAACTAGTGCCCCACCACTATTGCCTGGATTTATTGAGGCATCTGTTTGAATTAAGTTTCGATGTCGCTGTTTATCTGTTTCTAAAGAACGGTCTTTGGCACTCACTACCCCGACCGTAACGGTTGGCTTGGGATTACCGACCGACGTTGCAAATGGGTGGCCAATAGCAATTGCCCACTCACCGACAAGTAAGTTTTCCGAGTTACCAATTTCGATTGAGACTAGGTCTTCAATCTGTTGTTTCATATCTTCGATCTTTAGGACAGCTAAATCAGAAAAAACATCTTCACCAATTAGTTTCGCTTCATATTGGCGACCATCTGACAAAATTACCTGAATCGAGTCGGCGTTTTCAATAACATGATAATTAGTTAAAATATGGCCTTCGGGAGATAAAATCACCCCTGAACCAAGCCCTCTTCGTTCGCGTTGTTGTGGAACCCGAGGGAAATCAAAAAATGGGGAACGCCAAAAGTCCTCAAAAAATGGGTTAACGTAAACATGCTCAATTCGGGTTGTACTGATGTTAACAACCGCCGGACTAGCTAACTGAACAGCATTTACAATAGCATTTTGGCGAGACTGATTAATTTCAGCATGAACATTAATACAAAATTGTTCCTGAAAAAAGATAAACCAAACAATCAGGCAACCAACTCTTGATCCAACTTTCTTCATACTTGTACGAATCAATGTTAAATCTTCTAGGGTTATTTTCGCCAAGCCATTGGTGTCAAAATTACTAGTAGTGTGTATAGTTCAAGGCGACCCATTAACATGCAAAAACAGAGCACCCATTTACCTACAGGTAATATATGAGCATAGTTATCGGTTGGACCAACGGTACCTAAACCCGGCCCAATATTCATTAGAGCTGAGGCGACAGACGTGGAAGCACTTGTCAAATCCAATCCAAGACCAGCTAAAGAAATAGTAGCTAACACAAATACTGCTACTCCAATAAAGAAAAAGCCCAAAATATTCGACATGATCTCTTTTGGTACTATTTGTTCATTAAGCTTAATTGGCAAGACCGCATGAGGCAAAATCATATGCTTTATTTCTCGATAGCCTTGCTTGATAAGGAGCAGAAACCGAACTTGCTTCATTCCTCCTCCAGTAGACCCCGCAGACCCTCCAAAGAACATCAAAAAAATCAGTATTATTTGGGCTAGGTAGGGCCAGAGCTCGAAATCTGCAGTTCCATATCCAGTAGTAGTGACAATCGCTAAAACCTGAAAAAGAACAAATCGAAGAGCACTTCCAATCGAATTATATACTACATTACCTTTATAAACTGGATAAATTTGATTATTGATTGTTACTTGTTCGTTTATTATTGGGTAGGGTTGATTTTCGTACTGGACTTTACCATCAACAATTGGATAAATTTGATTGTCAATCTCTATTACTTCTTCTTGGTTTACAGCACGAACTGTACCATTAATAACGACTACTGGTTGTAACATAGTACATAGCATCAGCACAGTTGTTACAGTTCCAACAATGAATACATAAAACCGGAATTCTTCGTCTTTCCAGTAGCTTCCAATATTACCTTTTAGAGCTCTGTAGTGTAGTGAAAAGTTAGTACCTGCAATGAACATAAAAATGATAATTATCGTATCAATATAAATACTTTGGTAATGCCCAATGCTAGCATTTTTAGGAGAGAAGCCACCAGTGGCCACAGTACCGAAAGCATGACAAAAAGCATAGAATAGGCCATCAGCCGGACTTTCTCGAACTTCTTCGGGCACTATCCAAACGGTTCCTACCCAAAGGCAAACGACCTCAACGAGTGTGATTAACACATAGACCCACCATAATACTTTTGCCGTTTCTTGAATGCGTGGCGTCAAGCGATCAGTTTGGGGGCCAGGGGCTTCAGCTCGAAGTAATTGCATGCCTCCGACACCAAGCAAAGGTAGGATTGCAACAGCTAACACCAATATACCCATACCACCGAACCAATGGGTAAAACTACGCCAAAACAGGATGCCGTGTGGTAGGTGTTCAATTTCTGTTAAAATAGTCGCCCCTGTAGTACTTAAACCGGACATAGACTCAAAGTAACTATCGGTAAATCGACGAAAGGCCGAAACTTCTTTATCAATACCTGAACCTAAAAAGTCTTGATAAAGAAAATAAGGCATTGCCCCTATTAAAGCAACAATAATCCAACCGAAAGACACAATAGCGAAGGCTTCCCTGTTACTCATTACTCGATCAGATTTACGTGTAAGTAAATGCAAAATTCCACCAATCAAAGCGGCACCCACCGAACTTGCGACAAATACAATCCAGTCTTCACTACCTTGGCTTCTGTAGCAAATTGAGACTCCAAGCGGCACGAGAAGGGCGACAGCCGTAGCCAATAGTAAATTGCTAAGTGTAAAAATGACTAATTTGATATTCATGGGTAAAGCCCTGAGAATAATACATCGAGGTGAATCGACTGGAAAATCATCACAGGAGGATTATTTATTGAGTTAAGTAAACAAGGATTCTATTTGGGGTATGGATTCAGGTTGACTGAAAATGACTATATCATCTCCAGGTTGAATGATGACATCTCCTGTTGGTAGCACAACTTTATCGGACCGGAGAATCGCGCCAATTACAGCATCTCTGGGAAAGGAAATGGAACTGATTTTTTTGTTACAGGCTTTTGCTTTTTCGGTAACTACCAACTCTAGGACTTCAGCGTCGATATCTTTTATTAAAACATCTTTCAATACATTTCCACTTCGTAACAAGCGCAAAATATCATTAACAAGTGTTAGGTGCCGACTGACAGCCGAGTCTATTTCGGTTATAGATGCTAGTATTGGTAGATAGGTTGGTTCTTGTATCAGAGGAATTGTTCGTTCTGCGCCTTCAGCCGTTGACAAGATGCAAGACATGATGTCATCTTCATCATCTCCTGTTACTGAGATGAAACTGTCAGCTTCACGTATTCCTGCCTCGGCTAAAATTTGTCTCTCTAAGAAGCTACCGTGAATTATAATAGCCTTTTTTAATATTGAACTAGCTTCTTCTGCTTTATGAATGTCTGGCTCAATCATCGAAACTTTCACAGACGAGGACTCTAGTTGTTTAGCAACTTCAATTCCAATTTTTGAAGCTCCAGCGATAACTAGTCTCTCCAAATTGTGGGAGCTTGATATTCCAGATACTTTCATTATGTTTGAAATAGCGCTACGACTGCCCATCACAAACACTTCGTCTCCCAAAGATATTTGATTCGAACCTCTTGGCATAATTGTCGATTTCCCCCCTTTTTTCTTAAGGGCGACAAAACGAAGTTCAGCAAATATATTCCTACTGGAGATTTCTTCGATAGAAGAATTGACAAGTGGGTTGTCCGAATCGATATTAAAAGCGATAAGCTGAATTTTTCCGCCGGCGAAATCAACTACCTCACGTGCTTCCGCAGACCTAAGTAGGCGAATAAACTCGGCGGCACAAAGCCTTTCAGAATTTATCGTGTGATCAATACCAAGATCATCCCGATTTATTATATTATTATCAAAGTAAGTGGAGTTGCTTACTCTGGCAATTTTGTTTTTGACACCGCATTGCTTGGCAATCAAACTAGCAAGTATGTTGGTTTCATCAGAGTTCGTGACCGCGATTAACAAATCAGTATCGGATATGCCTGCGGTTTCAAGTAAAGATGGAGTTGATCCTGATCCACAAAGTGTCATCAGGTCTAGTGTTTCCGAAAGCCTATCGCAAGCCACTTGGGATTTATCTATTGCTACCACATCGTAATTTTCGGCAAGCAGAACCTTAGACAGTTGAAACCCGACTTCCCCGGCACCAATAATAATAGCTTTCATTTCTTATTCCTGATAATACTATGTCTTCTCATGGATTTGTTATATACTTCATCATAATTGCAGGAGCATCTTGGTTATCCATTTTATTAGTAGCCTCTGATCCATAACGATCAAATAACTGATCCTGGATTAATTCTAAATACTGAGATGCTGAATCTTTATTTTCAAATTCCATTACAAATCCATGATAATTAGTATCACTAAATTCAGTGATACTGTCGTTATAAGTACGAAATACGGATTTGGGGTTGATGTCGGTTAATAAATCCGATAGAGGCCAGTAACGAGAGGGTAGATTTTGGTCTAGGTTCAGGTACGTAGAGTGTAAGACGTGGTTTTCAATTGGCAAAACTGAAATCAAGGGCACTTCACTTACACGACTATCATTAATATCTATGATTTGTTCTTCAATTTTTTCCGCAATATCGGTAACAGCTTGATTTATAGCTGTCGCATATTCATACATTTCAATATCGACTAAATATTGTCCCTTGCAAAATAATAGGCGGTCATCCATTTCAGCAGCCATTTTGCTTCCAATCATCCTATACTGATCCTGTGGTAGACGAGTCGAACTAAATAAACTATATGCATTTTCAGCTGTCCCTAGGTCGAAGACTTCAGCTAAAATGAGCGGACGTGCCCCCAACTTAGGAGATTGAAATTCAACGTGAGCTTGTTGCCGAAACCCATAACGAAAATATAGTTGAGGATTACCAAATGGGACATCGTAATACAGCTCTCGACCATTGTAAATTTTTGGTGGTTTTACATGATTCCAGCCTTCGATCTCATTGTTATTGGGTAACAGATCGACTAGACTGACTGAACTATCCGGATTCCTTGAAGGTGAAAAAGTGTCGACGACGTCAGTCAAATTTGATTTCTCAGAATCAAATTTAGGCAAACGTAGCTTAATCTCTCCAATCAGTTTTTTTGTCTTTTTGACACTATTTGTTTGCAATGCACCATACAGATAGTTTTCGTATTGAGCTATAGACAAATAACGGTCTTTTTTTTGACAACCCAACACGGATAGACAAAAAAGACCGACGAAATGGTACAAACAATTTTTCTTGCTAAATGAGACCATCATTTCTGTGTTAACCGAATCAATCAGTCTCCAAAATTACTTTACCACTGTTCGGCCAATAAGCTATACAAGTCATCTACTAATTCTTCGACCAATCGACTTTTAGCTTCGCCAATTGTTTCCGGTGGCTCACCTCGTCCAGAAACAAGAAAAAACTCGTGTATTTGCTGGTAACTATCATTCTGTTCAACTAATTTATTTCGAACCTGATCTCTGAACGTGTAGTCTACAAGCAGTTTCATTTGCAAGCGTATGGGACGATTATTCCCATCAAAATCAATTGCTTTTATGTCGTAATCCCGGATAATCAAGTCAAGTTGAGAATCATTCCCATCTCGCCATTTTTGGCTAAAACGATCAATCATTGCTTCACGAACAATCTCATCGTAAAGTTTACCAGTTGATCTTTCGTAAGTAAAGTCAGGGTCCTCAATATCCACCGGTGTGACGGTGATGCTATCAATGTGGCTTAGGTAGTCAGAGGTTGATACATAACCACATCCGATAAATAGAAAACCTAGAATCGACAAAACTGACATTACTCGCCTATTTGTCAGCGTGCTATGTAGAAAATCAAAGCCTTCTTCGATAATGATTGAATCCATGGTTGGCTATCTTACAGAACGTACGACTATCACTTGCCCAGATCGAAAACATTGATATCCAAACATGTAATTAATAACGAATAAAAGAAGGTGAGTTCTCTTGACCATCAAAATGACAACGATCCAACTGTGGCCAATAAACTTCAGACGCGGTAAACATAGTCTACTCAAACGGGCGGGGGCGATTTATATTTTTATTTTCGGCTAGAATAACATTTCGAACCAACGCTGGTAACTTTTGGGCATACCCAACAATCTGATCTCGATACTTCAACGAAAAACTAAGCGCTATCACTTGGACAACCAAGACACCCACCAGAAATTTTGTAAACCAAGTTTTTTCTAAAAGGCTATCCTGTTGATTCTGTTCCATCTGAAATATACAGTCATTTATAAAATCATCAAAAAAACATATGAGAAAGACAGAAGATAGAGGAATAAGCAGTACTTCTCATTCCTCTCTTTTACTTAGAAGCGATCTTTTGGTACCCGGAGAGAATTGTTTCTGGATTGTCCTTCCTCTCGATTCCTATTATTGCCTCCGGAACGACCACTGCCACGTTCTCGGCGTCGGTTTCCGCCGTCGCGGTAATTCGAACTCCTTCGAGGCCCAGAGTTATCCCTAGATGGTGCGTCCTCTCTCGGTGGTGTGTTAGCCGATATCTCATTTGCCTTCTCGGCACTTTCTCCACACAAAGTCAGATCGACCCGTTTTTGATCATCGATAGATAGAACTCGGACTTGAACTGTATCGCCAACGGCTAAAATATCCTCCACCTGACGTACATACCCATTACCCATTTGTGAAATATGAACCATTCCATCGCAATTAGGTAAGATTTTAACAAAAGCACCGAATGGGGCAATGCGAACGACTTCACCTGTATATTCCTTGTCTACCTCTGGGACAGCTGTTATTTCCCTAACTTTTTCCTCCGCAGCCATAGCCGCATTTGCGTCTGTGGATGCAATCTCTACACGACCGTCATCTTCAATACTGATAGTGACACCAGTCTCTTCTTGAATTTGCTGTACGACCTTACCACGTGGCCCAATTACATCCTTAATTTTTTCAACTGGGATTTTAATCGTGTTAATGCGAGGAGCATGGGGTGATAACTCTGCACTCGGTGCTCCTATGATTTGCTCCATCTTTTCCAAGACAAACAAACGAGACTCACGAGATTGATGAATAGCTCGTTTCATTAATTCCGGTGTGACACCGTCGATCTTTATGTCCATTTGGATAGCAGTAACACCGTCTCGCGTACCTGCTACCTTGAAGTCCATATCTCCTAGAAAGTCCTCCATACCGACCATATCGGTCAGTATGGCCTCTCTATCTCCATCCTTAACAAGGCCAACTCCAACACCAGCAACAGGTTTTTTTAAGGGTACGCCAGCATCAAGCAAGGCCATTGTTGTACCACAGACCGTTGCCATGGATGATGACGCGTTAGACTCTAAAATTTCGGATACCACGCGGATTGTATAGTTAAACTCTTCTTTGTTTGGAACAACTGCTTTGATTGCGCTTTCTGCAAGAGAACCATGGCCGATTTCTCGTCGGCCAGGGCCCATGATTCGTCGAACTTCTCCCACACTATAGGGAGGAAAATTGTAGTGTAAAAAGAAAGGCTTATTTTTTTCTCCGGCTAAACTACGTTCTATGTCCTCATCTAGTGATGTGCCTAAAGTCACCGCACAGAGAGCTTGTGTCTCGCCCCTAGTAAATAGTGATGAACCATGTGCATGTGGTAGCAACGCAACTTCACCTGAGATCGGCCGCACTTCAGTTGCGCTTCGACCGTCAATACGAGTGCCTTGAGTGAGAATTGACTCTCTCATCTCATGCTTTTCCAAATCTTTAAGGATTGCATCTGTATCTTGGGCGTAGTTTTCCGCATCTTCTTCATCTGTGGTTGAAGAAATGAGTTGATCCAGGATGTCATTTTTTAATTCTTCTGACAGTGTACTTCGCTCTTGCTTGTCGGCTATACCAATAGACTCACGAACCCTCTCACCGACTAAATCAGTCACTTTCTGACGAAAATCATTGTCGATAGTCTTTGGCTCAAACTTACGTTTGTCTTTACCACAAACGGCAAGCAGTTCATCTTGTAGCTTAATAATTTCTTTGATTTGTTCGTGGGCAAAAACAATAGCATCAATCACTTCATCTTCTGGAACTTCGTGTAGGTGTCCTTCAACAGACATAACTGCACTCTGGTTACCACTAACAAAAAGCTCTAGATCACAACGCTCCATTTCCTCCGAGGTTGGGTTGACAATTAATCGATTATCAATCCGCCCCACGACGACACCACCGACAGGACCATTGAAAGGTATATCAGACATACTCAATGCTGCTGATGTACCAATTAAGGCTGGTACATTCGCTAAATTTTCCTTGTCATAAGAGAGTACCGAGCACATAACTTGAACTTCTTGATTATATCCCTTTGGAAATAAAGGGCGAATACAATGGTCAATTAACCGAGATGTCAATTGCTCAGGAATACCAGGTCTCGGCTCTCTCCGGCCGTACACACCCGGTATTTTTCCACCTGCATATCCACGTTCCCTGTAATCAACAGTTAAGGGTAAAAAATCTACATTCGCTTCTCTTCTAGCTGCTACCGCTGTTACTAAAACAACTGTCCCACCATACTTCACCCAAGCGGAACCGTCTGCCTGTTTGGCAACTTTTCCTGTCTCTATGGAGATCTGTTCTCTCCCTAGTTGCATTTCTACTTTCAATTATTTCTTGCTCCTTATGTTTCCTAACTCCACTTCTCATGCGTCCACTGGGCTGTATCGATGATTATCCTCTTCTACTGATTACATCTCTAAGGCCAAGTTTCTGGATTAATTGGCGATAGCGAGGGGCATCGGCATTATACAGATAGCGCAGCAATCGCCTTTGCCGCCCAACCAATTTGAACATTCCATACCGAGAATGATGGTCTTTGGTATGTGTTCGTAAATGTTCGGTTAGTTGCTTAATCCTAGCATTTAACAATGAAATTTGAACCTCAGGTGAGCCCGTATCAGTATCGTGCTTTTTATGATCTTCTAGAATTTCTTGAGTCTCTCTTTTGTCTAAACCCACGATCAATCTTCTCCTTTATTTCAGTAACTACATCCAAAATTCCACTCTGCAAGCCCACATTATAACATAAATATGTTTTCAATCCCCATCAATTGATTGACAAAGATCATGGGACTAACAAAGGTAGACATTTTTAAATAAAATACGAATCACTCAATATCGATCGTGCTGCCTTAATATCTTCTCGGATTTGTTTAGCTAGGCATTGTGTGTCTGGAAACTCCATTTCATTTCGAATCTTTTCTTGCAAAACGACATCTAATTCTTTCCCATAGATTTCCTGATTAAAATCTAGAATATGGACTTCGATTTTTGAATCATTTCGTCCGAAGGTGGGTTGAATACCAATGTTGGCCACACTTTCATAGATTGTTGAAAATTCTGAGTTCGAGGTTTTTAACGCAACCGATGTCGCGTATACACCACTTGGTGGTAAAACTTGTCGTCCAGCATCAATATTGGCTGTTGGAAAACCTATCTGACGCCCCCGTTGGTCACCCCTTATCACTCGACCTCGCAATGTGTGCGGACGGGTTAGCATCGCCCTGGCTAATTCCAGATCTCCTTCTGCAATAGCTGATCGTATTTTAGTACTATGGACAGATTGTCCATCGATTTGTCGCTGCTCAACTACCGATATACTAAACCCATATTTCTCGCCATATTTCTCTAGGGTTTCGATAGTTCCGCCACGATCTTTGCCAAAGTGCCAATCATATCCAATCACCAAATGTCTAGTCCTTAATTGGTCAACTAAAATCTCAGAGATAAAATCAGCAGCCGACATATTCGACGTTTCCGTGTTGAACCGAAGAGTAAAGGCTGCACCGATTCCAAAACTTTGCAAAATTTCAATTTTCTGGCTCGACTGTGTCAGTTTGGGAGGGGCCAGATTCGGTTTCAATAGCTCTATTGGAGATGGCTCAAATGTTAGCACAGCTGTTGGTAATTGAGCTCCTTGCCCCCAATCATACAACTTTTGAAGGATAGATTGGTGCCCAATATGTACTCCATCAAATACACCAATACTGAGACCAATACCATCTCTTGTGAAAGATGGATCGTAGCCTTGGATGATTGTCACAATGTATTTTTACGTTACGTTTTTTTTATTAAAGAAAATTGTTCTCGATACTGGCCTAACATTTGACTCGCCTGTTCAAATGGAATGATAATTTCGTGTTCGATTGAGTTTTTGCTTTTTAGTTGATCTATAGTATGAGCGTCTGATAAATGAAAAATACCAGAGCTTGTTCGGTTGAGTTGGGATAAAACGGCTCCACAATTTAGTTTTTGTCCAATATCTGAAACTAAAGATCTTATGTAGGTACCTTTACTACAAACCACAGATATTTTCACCTCAGGTAATGTATTGTCGGCTGATAATTCTCCTGAAATCAGTTTTAGCTGGTCAATTTTGACCTGACGAGTAGGGAGTTTATCGAGCTGGATTCCCTTTCTAGCCATTTTGTACAAAGGTTGACCTTTTCGCTTGATTGCCGAAAACATAGGAACAGTTTGCTGAATCGGACCTCTAAAGTGTCCTAAGGATTGTTCAATTTGCTCAATAGTAATGTGATCAGCAACTGATCTTGTAAGAATTTTACCACTGGTATCAAAGCTGTCGGTCGTTATGCCCAGTAGCATCGTAGCCTCGTAAGTCTTGGTACCAATTTGTAACGCGTCAAATAGTTTAGTGGCACGACCTAGGCAAACCAATAAAACACCTGTTGCCGTCGGATCTAGGGTGCCACCATGCCCAGCTTTTTTGATTCCTAGCAGCCTCTGTACCTGATCAACGGCTCTCCGAGAGCTAATTCCCCCTGATTTATTTAAGTTTATAATACCATTCATGCTATTTAATATTCATCAATCTGTAATTGTGCAGCATCAGTTAATTGAGCCAAAGCTTCATTTATGGGCTTCTCAATTAGGCAGCCAGCCGCTTTTTGATGGCCTCCCCCACCATACAAGCCACAAATCCGACTAACATCGACCCTATTTTTGCTACGTAAACTAAACTTGGTAAAACCATTTTCTAATTCACCTGCGATGATAGCTACTTCGACTGAATCAATTGCTCGAATGTAGTTTACAAACCCCTCTAATTGACTAAAACCGCACCCATTTTTTTTCAGCATTTTCTGTGTGACTTTTAGCCAAGCAATCTTCCCATCTACAGACGTTTCTAGTGTTTGTAAAACATCTCCCAATAGATGTAAACGTATTTTGGGGACTGTATCATAAACATATCGATATACTTCGTCAACAGAAACGCCCTCTTCAATCAAGTCAGCGGCCATTTGGTGTGCAGTAGATGTAGAATTGGAATAACGAAAACAACCGGTGTCAAACATTAGTCCTGTGTACAAGCAGATAGCGCGTTCTTTCCCAATCTCCAACCCGCTAGACTGGATAATACGATAGACGATCTCTGAAGTCGACGAGGCTTGAGTTTCAATGATATTTATGTCACCGAACGGGGCTGATGTGTGGTGATGATCAATATTGACAACGAACTCAGTGGGCTGTAGCTGGTGCGCTAATTTATCGCCTATTCGGCTTAAGCTGCCCGCATCCAAGACAACTAAGACTTCGGGCGAAAAATTTGAGTATACTTTCCTAACTTCGGAAGGTGATTTAATGTATTGATGGAAAGGCAAAAAATGATAATTATCTGGTGTCGGGTCAGAATTGAAAATGTGAACACGCTTACCTAGCTCTTTTAAAACAGAATAGATCGCTAATTCAGAACCGAGGGCGTCCCCATCTGGGTTTAAATGTGTCGAAAGTGCAAAGTGTTTGTACTGGCCGAACAGGTTCAGAACTTCAAAATACTTTTGTACCATTAGTTTGGTTCTAATATAATCTACTTAGGATAGGTGATGACAGCATAGACAGGATGAGCCAAAACCCATCGGTTAAATTCAAAACTCTTGATCCACAGAAAGGAACTCAATAATCCGAATCTCTTAGTCCAGCAAGCATCTGGTCGATTTTTATCAGTCTATCAACAGTATCATCTATACTAAAAAATAGTTCGGGAACATGCTTCAGTTCAAGCCTATGTCCAACTTGTCGTCGCAGGAATTTACTAGCTTTTTTCAAAGCCGGAAGTAGTTCATCAGTCGACTCATTAACTGAACTGATTTTCACCTTAGCATATCGGAGATCAGGCGACAATTCAACATGCGTGACAGTACAAAACGAAAGACGTGGGTCACGAATCTCGTTTTGCAAGATCCAGCTTAATTCGCGTTGGACCATCTCTGAGACTCGGTCTATTCGTTTAGAACCTGCCATATTTGCCCCAGTATCATAATAATTAACAATCAGTAACTCAAATCAATCTCATAGTCAACGAGAATCGCTAAATTCATTTTCTCAATAAACCCAACAACTTTAGACAACATTTGGTTCAGATGCCGAGAATCATTGGATATAGACACGATACCTATCACTGATCTCTTGGGAGTATCCAAATCGCCAATTTCAGAAACCGCTATATTAAAACGATTCCCGAGTTTTGCCAGCAAACTTTTAACAACTCTTCGCTTGTCTTTTAGTGATTGACTTTCTGGTATTAACAAGTAAGCGGTACAAACGCCGACACGCATGACTAACACAATTCAGTCAGGAACTCACAATTTACGAGCTATGTACTCCTCAGTATAACACTCTAACACATCATCGATTTTGAAATCGTCAAATCCATCAATAGAAATACCACATTCATAATTAGTCGCGACTTCGTTAACATTATCTTGGAAACGTCTGAGCGAGTCAGTTTTTCCTTCGTAAATGAGTCGATTATTTCTTAGTACTCTCAAAGGTTGATTATGAACGACTTTACCCCAGTTTACATAACTGCCTGCAACTATACCAGCTCGGGGGACTTGGAAAATTTCGCGAATCACAGCTCGACCTAATACGACTTCTCGTACTTCAGGCTCTAACATACCCTCTATAGCCGAGCGCACATCATTAATAAGTTCGTAAATAACATTGTAACTGCGCACATCGATTCCTTCAGAATCTGACGTGCGTAGGGCTTCCGTGGTGGGGTGTACGTTGAAACCTACCACAATTGCGTTGGACGCCGTAGCCAGCAGTATATCTGCCTCGGTAATTCCGCCGACGGCTTGATGGATAACATTAACTCCAACCTCTTTATTGCCTTGTTCTATTAGAGATTGAGCAATAGCTTGTACTGATCCCTGCACATCTCCTTTTAAAATAACATTTAGGTCTTTAACGTTACCAGATTTGACTTGCTCAAATAGAGCCTCTAGTGTTACCCGGCTATTAGCCCCCAGTTTATTTTCCCGATGTTCTGCTTGCCGTTTATCACTAATTTCCTTAGCCACTTTCTCGGATCGTACTGCGTAGAAAGCATCACCTGCTTCTGGAACGCCATTGAACCCCAGCACTTCCACTGGTGTGGAAGGCCCAGCCTCTTCTATTGGTTTTCCCCAGTCGTCTATCATGGCGCGCACCCGCCCTGAGTACATTCCTGCAACAAAAGCGTCACCGACTCGTAGTGTTCCTTCTTGTACTAGAATCGTAGCTGCGGCACCACGCCCACGGTCCAATTTTGCTTCTACAACGGTGGCTCGTGCTAATTTGTCCGGGTTAGCTTTTAATTCCAGCAGTTCTGCTTCTAATAGGATCAATTCCAATAAATCATCAATACCCAATCGCTCCAGAGCTGATATTTCGACGACTGTAGTTTGCCCACCCCACTCTTCTGGCATTAGGTCCTGTTCAATTAATTGTTGCTTCACAAAATCTGGCCGAGCCGTTGCTACATCAATTTTATTGATAGCAACAACAATCGGAACATTTGCAGCCTTTGCGTGGCTGATTGCTTCTATGGTTTGTGGCATAATTCCGTCGTCTGCCGCCACGATTAGCACGACTAAATCAGTGACTTCCGCCCCTCTAGATCGCATTGCAGTGAAGGCCGCATGACCTGGAGTGTCTAGAAAAACGACTTTCCCACCATCCAATTCGACATGATAAGCACCAATATGTTGAGTAATACTACCAGCTTCTGTTTGTAACACATTTGATTGCCGGACAGCATCCAACAAGGAGGTTTTCCCGTGATCAACATGGCCCATTATAGTTATCACTGGCGCCCTCGGCATTAAATCTGTAGGATCATCGCTTTCATCTACAAGGTTAATTTCCTCCAGTGTAAGCTGCCGCACAGGAACGAAATTGAAGCTCGAACTAATAGAGGTCAGAGTCTCAAAATCCAAATTTTGGTTAACATTGGCCATCACGCCTAATTTCATCAATTGCATGATAATCTCGGTTGGCCGCTTGTTCAAAGTGTTAGCTAACCTCCCTACCGAAACCCCCTCTTCAATTTCAATCTCAGTGTTTAAGGTTGAGGGGCCTACATCTTTTTTTCTCTTGTTCTTTTTTTCTTTTTTATTCTTTTTTGATTTAACTTTTTTCTTATTCTTCGTTTCATTCGAATCTAGTTCTGCAGCCTCCTCTTTTTCTGCCTTCTCATTAGCTGTATTTGTGTCGGCAACATCGGCGTTTTCACTGAATTTTGTTTCAATTAACTCTAAAGTCTTCGCGTCCAGCGTACTCATGTGGCTTTTGACAGAAACACCGTAGTCGGCTAATCTCTGGATGAAATCTTTACTACTTAGATCATACTGTTTCGCGATTGCATAGACACGGACATTTGCATGTCCGCCTTGGTTAGCTTGAGGTATTTGTTGGTCTGTCATATTGCCTCCTACTCTAAAAGGCGCTTTCTTTTTATATAGCCGATTTTGTCATGAAGCCAGATAAAGTTTTTTCTAATTGATCCATGTTTTCTACGCTAATTACTTGCCTAAAGGATCTACTTAGGGCATAAGCCTGCTTTCTGCGAGACTTACCAACTGATTTAGTAATTTTGTCAATACATTTTTCTTGGGGACAAACATATACGCCCCGCCCGGTGCTAAACACTTTATTCCCTGTCTTCTCGGGAACCTTCCCAACCACAATACTTCCATCAGGATCGAGGGAAATTCGGATTAGTTGACTTTTTTCTTTTTTTGCACGGCAGATCAAACATGTTCGAAAGGGTATATGCTTGGGCATGAGGTTATTCCAACTTTATAGCAAATAACTTAATCCGATTCAGTTTCTACTGCTTCTGCTGACTGGTAAATCCGTTTGGCTGTCTTTGTGCCTATCCCCTCCAAGCTGGCTAAATCATCTATACTTGCATTTATAACATCGTCAATTGTAACGTATCCAGCTGTATTCAGAATGCTTGCTATTTTTGGGCCGACCCCATCAATTGATGTTATTGGGTTATCTTCCAGATTACTTGCTTCATCTTTTTTAAGATGATTCGCAAATACACTTGCCATTTCCGCTTTTAGTTGATCGACCGATTCTGATTCACTAACAATGTCAATACGGTGGCTAGTCAATCGTGCCGAGAGACGAACGTTTTGTCCTCTTTTACCAATTGCCAGCGAAAGCTGATCATCGGGAACTATTACCTTTACCACTCCTTCTTCGGTGTCGCTTAGGCTTGCCCGAGAGATTTTGGCGGGTTGTAATGCATTTTTGACAAAAATGGTTGGGTCTGAATTCCACTGTATCAGTTCGACTTTTTCACCATTCAACTCTTCTACTATAGCTCGGACACGTGATCCTCTAATCCCAACACAAGTGCCAACGGGATCAAGTCCCTGTTCGTTAGAATGGACCGCAACTTTGGAACGATCACCAGCATCTCTAGCGATAGATTTAACTTCAACCAGTCCATCCTCTACTTCTGGAACTTCCAACTCAAAAAGCCTCGCAACCAAATTATTGCTTGCCCTAGATAGTATTATTTCCGGCCCGTGATTTGTGTCGGCCACATTGACAACGAGGCATTTTAGGGCTTCACCTCTGCGGAAGTTAGGGCGGCCATAAGATGAGAATTCGGCCAAATCATTATGAGGCAGAATCCCCTCAGTTCGATCGAGTTCCAAGATAACGCTCCGATTTTCTATTCTGTGTACGTAGCCAGTAACTAGCTCACCTACCTTTTCATGAAATTCCTGTAAGACTTGCTGCCTTTCTGCATCCTTAATTTTCTGGGCTAGTATTTGGCGAGCAGTGGAGGCTTCAATTCGACCAAAATCTTTGAGGTCTACTTCAACTTCGATAGTTTCGCCAATCTCAGCATCTGATTTCACTTCTAGTGCTTCTTCAATCGGGATTTCCTTCGCGTAACTCCTCATGATATTGACGACTTTCTTAGGAACAAAACAACGAATAAGACCCGAATCGCCATCAATCATAATCCTAATCCCGTCGGTTGTTCCGTATCTTCGCCGAGCTGCTTGCATCAACGCAGTCTCGATCGCATCTATAAAAATCTCCTGCGGCAATTCAGTTTGCCCCATCATTTGGCGAACTGTAGCAATTAGATCATTCATTCGTTTTCCTCACCTTCGGTTATCCTTCTTGCTTGCCTGTTTCCTTATGATGTGATGTAGATCACCAAACAAGCTCAATCTGTGCGCTCTGAATATCGGCAATTTCAACCTCGATCAGTTGAGCTTGAGATTTTCGAGGTGATTTTTTTTGTCTTTTTGGCTTCGTACCTTGTACTTTTATCAAAATCGACGTATCTGCAATTGACTCAATTCGTCCTACAGACTGCTTAAGTTTTCCCTGATCCAGATATTGCACAGAAATCAGCTGGCCTTGGTTGCGACGAAAATCGTCATGTGAAACTAGTGGACGATCTATACCCGGCGACGAGACTTCAAACGCCCAATTATCTGCTAAGAGTTGATGTACAGACAGAATCGGTTGAATTATTTTAGTTATGTGACGGCAGTCCTCCACTGAGACTCCACCCTTTTTATGTACTAGAATTCGAAGAGTTTTCCCATTGGGTTCCCCCTCAAACTCCACATCAACCAGCTCTGCTTCTTCGGATTGGAGAACTGGTTGAACTAGACTAAAAATTGACTCTTTTAAAGATTGTGTGGACACTGTCCCTAAAAAACAAAAGAGCGGGAGAAGTATCCCACTCTTGATGATCTCGGTCAATCAAAATGAACCGAGAAAGGCTCGGAGAATATGTAAACTGGCTAGTTAAGCAGCCGATGTTTTGAGTTTTCTATGCTCAATTAACAACTAGCACCCATAAACAGGCCGACAATCCACCCACCCGCGAAATTTAACATATTTCACGATAAAAAAGCAAGCAAAAGGAGTTACCTCTTTCATCATTGGAAGTGATCAGTTAATCATGACCAGAAAGCTACCCTGTAAGCTTTATCAATCAACATGATTGAATACAGAAATGTTAAAATGTCGCTCCCAAGTTTAGATGCAATTTCCCTGTAGTCAAGGTGCCATCTGGTTCTAAGCCATAATCGATTTTGAATATAATACCTTTCTGGGATTCCAATCTTAAGCCTGGTCCGTACCCAATTTTGATAGTATCAAATTGCCAATTTTGCTTGGCAACTGTACCACAATCTAGAAATATGAACAATTGAGATCGGTACCCAATATGGTAACGATACTCCAAATTAGAGTGGAAGCGGCGCAAACCGGAAAACCAATCTTCTTCGTACCCACGTAGGCTTTTTGCTCCTCCTAGAAAAAAACGTTCAGTTGGAATAGAATACAAACGTGTCAGGTCGTCTCCCCAAGCTATAGCCAGATGTGAACCAACTGCAAAAACCTGCTTCGTCCACAATTGAAAGAACTTTTCTAAATCAATCCACCCTTTGTAGTAGTTCAGATCACCTTTCGATGATTCAAATGCGATTCGCATAATATGCCCAGTGGACGGAGACAAATAAAAATCTCGTGTATCACTCATAAGGCCAGCTCTTACGGCATACTTTTTATTCATACTCCTCGTTAAGGTGTTTTTTGGCGCTGGAAGGAAAATCCTTTTGTAGCTTAAGGTGAATTGAGATTCAAGCTGACGAAAAAAACGAATTTTGAGATATGCACTTGCCGTTAGCTCATCAATCGATGGTATGACACCAAATCCTTTCCCACTCGAAATTGAATACTGACTATTTTCTGCCAAATTCGGTTGTGTGATTTGGGTGAAATCTTGTCGTGATTGTGGCATGATTTCATCCCGGTTGGGAATTGATGAACGAGAAACTTTGCTGTAGGATAAACCCAGAGAAATTGGCCGATTTAACAGCCAAGGTTCTTCGTATCCGATTTCGAAGTGCGAAGGAAGGATAGATTTCCATTGAAGCTTAATCTTTCTACCACTACCAAACAAGTTGTTGTCCATTGCCTCAAGCATTCCTACAAATTGTGTTGATGTAGGAGTTTGATCCGTTTCGGATTCAGACTGTGGCTTTAAACCAATCACACCACTTAAACGACCTGTTCGCGCTTCAATTACATCTGCGACAAAATCTATGTTATTGGTATTTGAAGAACTGATCAATTGGTATTTTACTTGATAAAAATAGCCCAAATTTCTTAATCGATGTATGGACTGATCAACTTTTCGTTGATCGAACAATTGTCCTGATTTGATAAAAAGTTCTTTCTCTAGCAAAGCAAACTTTGTCTTTTGTAGACCTCGAATCTGTACTTCTCCAAAATATTGTTTTTTACCTTCCTCGATTATGAGTTGAAAGTCCAGTTGATGTTTTTTTGGTTTTCTTTCTATTTTGGATATCTGGAAGCTTTGTAATCTAATTATGGTTTTGGGGTAGCCATATTCACTATAGAATTCCAACAAGCGGTCAATACCATCTTGCAGACGTTTTCTGGTTAAGTCCCCAGAGAGAGCCAATACAGATTGCAAATCGCTCTCTTTAAATAATTGATTACCAATAATTTTTATTCTTCTTACGCTAACACTTTTGATTTCGTCAAAATGCAAATCTAGTACGATCTGTGAATCCAAACTACTTTTATTTACTTTCAGACTAGTCCAACCATATCCTTCTTTTTGATAGATTTGGAGAATTTGATTAATATCTTCAGTAAGCAATTTCTCTTGATACACTTGACCGATTTCACAAGACATCACACTTCTGATTTTAGATTCACCGATCAGATCATTACCAAAAATGTTAATTTGGGCCACTTTGATGTCTTGTGGTTGACCATCAATTTTTAGTGCCTTGGAATAGGTATATACATTGAGACAAAAAAAAGTTAAGGATAGCCAATGATAGTATTGGAAAATGAATCGCATTAAATTTCTACTTAGACTTTTACGACTACTTGGCTAACAGGGAATTCCCAAATAACGAATCTTTTAGTGTTTGATTAGTATTACTTGTATAGATAACTTGTTTTTTCTGAGAATACAGTCGACTCATATCCATCGATTCCATTTTGGTAACTATCTAATTTGGTGGATTTGCTAATTATATCTATTAAGAATAATGGAGGTCCTAAGTTAACAGATCTTCATCGTTATTATGTAGCTACCAAAATACCATACCCACAGGTTATTCAGTTATCTCCAAATCGTAACACACTAGGAATCGAAATAATTCTTCATTGTAGGTGAAGGGCTATTTTTTAGCTCAAACGAAAAAGATGTCAAACAAAGCTCTTGAAAACTTTATAGCCTCCAATTTTGATTAAAAATAGCCTCACTAAGGTTTCAGGCTAAGATGGTGCCAATCACAACGATTAACCCAGTCCTCGATTATTAGTCTTTTTCCGTCCGATAAAGTCTCATCCAGTAACATTTGTTCAAATTTCTCACGAGCAAATCCAAATTCTTTAAGCTCATAGGCTCCTTGACCCATCATCCGATTAGCTTCGCTACGAAAAATAGGGTGAAGAGTGGCATCAGAAACAGCAAACGACAAATATTGGATGCCCTTTTTGATTGAACTATCCAAGTAGAGTTGACGACCAATTAAATAGTCAGCTAAAGGCCAATCCGACATCTCATAGCGAACTTCGTGAAGAAACGTCATCCGTAGGCGATCAGGTATATCGTCTAATAATACTGAACGTAGTTTGATTGGGTTTTCTAACTTTGTCAAACAATCAATTTTAGCGATAGCTTCGCGTTTTAACCTTTCACTTATCATACTTTCTGCTACCGATTGATAGTATTTAAGAGCAAATTCGATTTTTCCTTGTTTCCAATACATGTTTCCAATTAAATTTTCTGCTTCTGCTTTCAAGGCTAAAGTTGATTTAGTATGGGAGATAATCTGAACTGCGATTCTATATGCTACTTTAAATTTAGATTGTTGATAAAAGCTAAGCATTGAACCACGTAGATGTTTAGGGTGATTCGGTATATGTTGGTTAATACGTTGAAATAGTTGTTCTGCGCGAAGATAATCAGCTTCGTTGTAAGCAGACCAAGCTTGGGCGGACAAATCAGCAATTTCATGAACGCAGGCTTTTTGAAAAATACTAGGGGATTGAAAACGATTCTGGGCGATTTTTTTGTCCAATTCACTCAATTTTACAGAAGATAAAAAAAATCGCCATTCTGACTCTAAACTACTCAAGCTTTGATCATAGACGTCTTCAAAATTCCCCCAACGAAAAACCTGCTTGAACTTTTCTATACCGTATTGGTCTACCAAATAGCGGACGAAAGAGCCAGCTAAGGTATAACTCTGCTGGCTTGAATGTAGCCAAAAACCAAAACCCATAATCTGCTTAATAGAAGGAGCAATACCTACTTCATTCATGGCTTGGCTCCATTGGTGAGCTGTTAGCCTTCCTTCATTCCATTCTGCAGCAACTGCAATGCCTTCGTGTAAACCTAGACGGGGACTCACTTTGAGTAGAGGTTGCCAATCAATAGTGAAGACATGTGCCATTTCGTGCATAAGAATTGGATGTGGGAAGGGAGCATAGTTGATATGAAACCCATAGCCAAACGGATCTTCGACTGCAGTATGTTCAGCTCCCATCAGTTGTTTTTTTTGTTGTGCTGAAGTGTAAATATAGGATCGAATCTTTTGTTTCGGTTTTGTCTGAAGGTACTCTGATAATTGTTTATAGCGGAATTCATGGTCCGCGGCAATAGCTTCAATTTCTTGTTCTACTATAGATCCTTTTTGGTAGAAAATTACAAAATGGTCAGTTTCTTTTTCCCCACCTAATTTCTCCTCGATGTAGTTTCGGGTGGGCCGAATACCAAGTGGCCCACGAAACACATAAAAAGCTCCTAGAACGCATACCAAAGCGATAAAAAATGGTCGTCTATTCCAAATCCCTTTACTCACTCTGTATGCATTTAGTTTGTGAGCTGTCAATTTGGCCCAGGACCGATTTGCCAAATATAGAAAAATTAGGCTAAGCACGACCGTTGAAATTCTAGCCCAGATTAGCGTTTTCGTAATTGGAATCTTTTCGTCATAAATTGGGCCTGGAAAGTAACCGAAAGTTGCGTGGTAAGCAAAGATAGGTGGGTCCAGAATGATATTTTTCAATAAAAGTATGTAGCTAGCAGCAATATAACATAAGTACTTTGTATAGTTGGACCGATCAAATTTCGCCCCAAAGAATAAGCCTGCTGTTACTGCGTGCAGGCAACTGATGGTTGGTAGTAATAAGAAAAGAAGAATACCATTTGAAAAATTGCAGTTTTTAACCCGAAGCGCGTTAAGAGTAATTACGATAACAGGAGGAATTTGTAAGATCCAATTATGAATGAAGAAAGCCCTGAATAGGCTGTATAAATCAGCAGTTGGATAGTCTTTCATCCATCGAATTGTTAGGTATGGAGCAACAAATGAAATAGCAACTGCCAAAATGGCACAAAATTCATAGCCTAGTAGATTGGCCAACGACAAATTGGCTAAGATCAATCCTAGGATGGTAAATACTAGAAGACTAATCTGATAGTCTAGACGCCGGAAAAGTATTATTCGTTGGTTAATCATTAGAACTACAATTTTAGCAGAGCAGTCTGTTGGTATCAATCTTGCTGAGCGTGGTTAGCAAGACTACAAACCTTCGTGTAGGACTTTTAGACCCAAAATAATAATATTGTGCACTCACACCACCATTTACTGAAGAGAAAAAATGAAACATAACCATCTAACTTTTAAAGCGCAAGAAGCTATTGAATCTGCAAATAAATTATCCAATGAATACCAAAATCCAGAAATCTCACCAAATCACCTCTTATCAGCTTTGATTAAGCAAGAAGACGGAATTGTGAAACCTATTCTACAAAAAGTGGGGGTAGAAATAAATGTACTACAAGCTGATGTAGATAAAACAATAGGACAACTACCCATTGCCAAAGGAGCAGCGACCGAAATCTCTCCATCTAACACGCTGACGAAAGTATTAGATTTGTCTTTTAAATCTGCTATAAATCTTAAAGACGAATACACTAGCACTGAGCATCTGCTTATTGGATTAGTAGATGAAAATACTAGTACTGCGGCTAAAGTTTTGAAAAAACATGGAGCAACAAAAAAACGTATCCTGAAAGCTCTAGAATTTATTAGAGGAGATCAAAGAGCAACAGATCCTAATGCTGAAGACCGATATCAAGCATTATCCAAGTTTGGTCACGATTTAACACAATCAGCAATTTTTGGAAACCTAGATCCTGTAATTGGTAGGGATGATGAAATTCGTCGCGTAATGCAAGTTCTTTCTCGTCGCAGAAAAAATAATCCAGTTTTAATTGGTGAACCTGGTGTTGGTAAGACGGCAATAGCCGAAGGTTTAGCCCAGCGCATTGTCAATGGTGATGTTCCAGAAACACTAAGACGAAAGCGATTAATCGTTTTAGACTTAGGTGCCATGCTTGCTGGAGCTAAGTATAGAGGGGAATTCGAAGATCGACTCAAAGCCGTCCTAAGAGAGGTCGAGGATTCGGATGGTGAGGTCATTATTTTCATCGACGAACTCCACACTATCGTTGGGGCTGGAGCCGCAGAAGGAGCCGTCGATGCTTCAAACATGTTAAAACCTGCTTTAGCTCGTGGCGAACTTCGATGTATTGGTGCCACTACTTTGGACGAGTTTCGCCAACATATCGAGAAAGATGCAGCCTTGGAGAGACGCTTTCAACCAATTTCAGTGGATGAGCCATCGGTTGAAGACACCATTGCTATTTTGAGGGGATTAAAAGAACGTTACGAGACACATCACGGAATCCAGATCACCGACAATGCTATAATTGCTGCTGCAACACTCTCTAACCGATATATTTCGGATCGATTTCTGCCTGATAAAGCAGTTGATTTAGTAGATGAAGCCTCTTCCAGATTACGAATTCAAATCGACAGTGTGCCAGAAGAAATTGATGACGTGGAGCGACGTGCACTGCAAATTGAGATGGAACGGCAAGCTCTTGAAAGAGAAGAAGATACCGCATCTCAAGAACGGCTAAAGAATTTACTAACCGAAAAATCAGAACTGGAAGAAATAAGTCAAAGATTAAAAAGGCATTGGCAAAATGAAAAAGAAACACTACAAGCAATTCAAAAACTGATGGAACAAATCGAAAATCTTAAGCAAGAGGAAGAACAGGCGCGTAGAGTTAGCAACTTGAGTCGGGCTTCAGAAATTCTGTATGGAGATTTACCTGACTTGGAATCTCAATTAAATAACGCTAGATCCATTCTGGAAAGGGTTCAGAAGTCAGACCAATTGCTTAAGGAGAAAATTGACAGTGATGATATTGCCGAAGTGGTTTCCAAGTGGACTGGTATTCCCGTAACTCGGATATTGGAAGGTGAAGTTGAGAAATTATTGCAGATGGAAAACAAATTAAAAGAAACAGTTATTGGACAAAATTTTGCCATTGAGACTGTTTCCAGCGCTATTCGTCGTTCTCGAGTCGGATTGCAGGATGAAAATCGACCAATTAGCTCACTGATTTTCCTCGGGCCAACCGGAGTGGGAAAAACACATTTAGCCAAGTCGCTAGCAACTTTTTTGTTTAGTGATGAAAATTCCATGATCCGAATAGATATGAGTGAGTATTCCGAGAAGCATACGGTGGCTCGCTTGATTGGCGCACCTCCAGGATATGTAGGTTATGGTGAAGGAGGACAACTCACAGAAGCGGTTAGACGTCGTCCTTATTCGGTATTACTTTTGGATGAAATTGAAAAAGCACATCCGGAAGTGTTTAATGTGCTACTCCAATTATTAGACGATGGTCGCCTAACCGATAGCCACGGACGAACAGTCGACTTTCGTAACACGATAGTAATTATAACGTCCAACATTGGAAGCCATTGGTTAGTTGACCCAAAATTATCTGAGGAAGAATCAAGCATCAAAATACAACAGGAACTTCAACTACATTTTCAACCTGAATTTTTGAACCGGATTGATGATGTTATTATCTTTAATCGGCTAGAGTTAGATGAAATTTCGACTATTATTGATTTGGAATTAAATGAAGTTCAACAGCGATTAGTGGATCGGAAAATCAAATTGAATTTAACTCAAAATGCGAAGCAACAACTCGCACACCAAAGTTATGATCCCGCCTACGGAGCTCGACCTCTCCGGCGCGCCATTCAAAAGCAAATTTTAAATCCATTAGCAGTTAAACTACTGTCTGGTGAATTTGGGGATGGTGATTTAATTACTGTCGATTATATTGAGAATAAGTTCATTTATGAATGACGACAAGCATTCACAAAAGTCGGGTGTCTCGTTGATTTCAGTATGCATTCCTACTACTCAGTATTTCGTGTGCATACAGGGGGCACAAAGTTCGACTCTACAATGCAAACACACTCAACCATATTGACGCAATAAGCATCCTGTGCTACTATCTCGAGCTAGCAGAAGGATTGACATTAGATGCTGACAGAACAAGAAAAATGGTACTTTGATCATCATGGTTTCATTGTTTTGCCCAAAGTTGTTTCGCCTGAGGATATCGAACGAATGCTAGAACTAGGTAACTATTGGCACAATCTGCCTCTCGATGAGTTACCTCACCCACTTACTTCCACTGCTGACACACACCCTGATTATTCAAAGACTATTGCTCGTTGGATCAATCATATTCAGTATGGCGACCCAGTCTTTCAGCGGTTAGTACTAAATCCCGAAATTATGCGGATTATTATTGCATTAACACACCAATATCCAGTGTTAGTAGATACGGCTCTGACCAAAAATTATCGCACCTCAGATGACATTCACTTTCATGCTTCGGGTCAAGATTACCGAATTATTGATGGGGAGCCCTTTGCAGGTTTTTTGAATGCGGCTATCTCTTTGGTAGATGTTCCTGCCGAGACAGGTTTTGTTTGTTTACTGGGAAGCCATAAACGGAATTTCTCACCACCTTCTCAGACCAATAATCCTGATAGGACTCTTGTGTCGATTTACGATAGTTCTCCCACTGTTATTAACTTACCTGTTCAGTCAGGTGATTGTGTGATTTTTACTGAAGCACTGTTTCACGGTGCGAGACGATGGACTGCAGAATATCCGCGTTTTACAATTTTTAATCGTTATCGTGCCAATTTACCAAATACGGATCCAATTACTACTTACGGTGGGTTGGAATCGAACAAGGACTCAATTTCAGACTCAGTTTATGAATTGCAACAACCGACCACAACCTCTCAACCTAAGTCTGTAGTGCAAGAGATAACTTCGAAAATTAAATTGACTTCAATTACCAGTCGTTGACAATATAAAAACGGACAAATTAGAAACTGCCGAAAATGAAAATTTTATCTGTTAACGTTGGTAGCACTTCACTCAAGTACCAGTTGTTAACTGGTAACTGGCTGGGATCTGCTAGCGATATTTCATTTCAGTTTAGCGGCTCAGTAGAAAGAATTGGAGATCCAACGTCTTACTTTCATCATACTAATTATGTAGACGGCAAACCCGTTTCGATTGAAGGAAAACTTAGTGCACCAAGTCATTTGGAGGCGATTGAACACTGCGTTAGTCTTATGCCAGATTTTGGGCAAATTGATGGAATCGGATTTAAAACTGTTTTTGCTAAAGATATTTGGCAGTCCGCGATCATTGATCAATCGGTCATTCAGGCTTTGGAAGCTTATATTCCTCTGGCTCCCTTGCATAATAGAGCCTATTTAGCTGCAATTCGTTCCTTTCAGAAAATCCTTCCGAAAATTCCATTGGTTGCGGTGATGGAGACTTGGTTCCACCAATCGATACCTGATTATGCCTATGAGTTTGGTATTCCTAGGTACTGGCTTGAGAAACATCAGATTCGGCGCTACGGCTTCCATGGAGCTTCTCATCGTTGGGTATCGGAGCGTGTACCACAAGTTCTAAAACGTTCTGCGACTAACCTGCGGATTGTTTCTTGTCATTTGGGAGGAAGTTCATCTGTTACCGCAATCAAAAATGGTCAATCAATCGATACTTCAATGGGGGTATCAACCCAATGTGGTGTAGTTCAATCCACAAGAGTAGGCGATCTAGATCCTTTTGCTGTTTTGTATGTTATGGAGAAAGAAAGTTGGAGCCCGGCTGAAGTCACACGACAACTTATGGAAGAATCTGGTCTAAAAGGTATTTCTAGTTTTGCTAGTGATATGCGAGATTTAAATTCAGCTGCCGAAAATGGGAATGATCAGGCACGACTAGCCATTGAAACTTACTGCTATGGTGTCAAGAAGTATATTGGTGCTTACGTAGCGGCTCTTGGCGGTATAGATGTTTTAGCTTTTACTGGTGGTATTGGTGAAAAAAGTGCCAATACACGTTTCTTGATCTGTAGTGGTTTAGAGTATATGGGTATCAAGCTTGATTTAGATAAAAATGATCAAAATCTTAGTGAAACATCAATTTCTACGAACCATAGCCAAGTTCAAATTTTAACCATTCCGGCAAATGAGGAATTTGTTGTTGCTCGAGAGACAGCACGCCTAATTCAAGGCAATTTAGGAAATTAAATTGATTTTGTGGAAAAAAAGATGGTTTTGGCAGTTTTTGGTGTTTCTACCATCCTTAGTTTGGTCTCAAGCTGTCATTTCTATCGACCCTCCATCAAGCGAGTTGCCTCAGATTGGACAAACCTTGACGGTTCAAGTCAAAGTCGATAAAGCCGAGCAAGTGATGGGTTTTCAGTTTACCTTGCTTTATGATCAGGTTGCTCTAGAGTTTATTGAGGTTCAACTGGGAGATTTTCTACCGGATTCTCCTAAACCACCGTTTTCTCAACTCGCAGGGAAACAAATCGGGGCTATTACTTACTTTGCTACTGCATTCGGAAAACCGACAAATAAAACAACTGGCATTCTAGCTCAAATACAATTTAAAGTATTGAGTTTTCAACCATCCGTCCTTAAACTAGTTTCCCCTTCGCTATCAGGGATCGCTGGTGAAAATGGCATTTCCAAACCTGTACCCACTGTCGGACAATCTGGGCAAGTTGTCCTGCCTGCAGAAAAACCTCCCAAATTAATTCTATTTACATCTCCCTCTAACCAATCTCAACTAAGTGGTAACATACCGCTGCGGGTAGAATATGGGGAGGATTGGGTCGGCCAAACGCTCCAAATCGTTTACACAGTCAATGGGGGAAAAAAGCGGCTGTTAGCTAAATCGTCTTTGACCGATGACGGAAAACTGGACTTGGCACTTGATACTATCAAACAGGCTAAATTCTTTCCCAGCGGTGATTACACAATTGAAGCTATGTCTATAGTTAACGGTGAGGTATTGACGGTTGCAGCCGTATCATTCCAGCTCAAAAACTTGATTTTCATTTCACCATCGCCTAACCAAGCCTTCAACGATATTGTCTCAGTCGAATGGGAGGTAGGACCAGCCCTAGATGGTCAAAACATTACTCTTGCATATGCTTTCGCCGGCAAATTAGCAGCTTTGACTCAAAAACCCATACCTGTTTCAGATAAAGTATGGGAATGGTCAACATCTGAGCTACCCAACGGCAGCTATCAATTATATGCTTTGCTTGGTACCAATATCTCGTTATCTTCAGTGCCCTTAACTATTGATCACACATTAGCTAAATCTCCGCAAATTTTACCTCTTGATCCATTGTATTTAGACCCAGAATTAAGTAATTTTCAAGTCATCAACCCTTTATTGGCTGATCCCTTGCCTAGAGATCAAGTTAAGTGGGAGATTACAGAGAATACCTTAGTAGATGTGGCGGAAATTTTGGTTGAAGGTAACGAAATTACGATAGAGGCCATCTCTGACGAAGGAGAAGGTTATTTTGAGTTAGTTGCAATCGACCAAAAATTGATTGGTACCGGACGAGAACGGAGCAAGCCGATGGTGATCGAAGTTATTGTTGGGTTTCTTCCTTTGATAGCCTTAGAAACTGATTTTGGCCTCAGTATTGTATCTCCCGGAATCGGGCAGAAATTTGAAATTATGAGTTATGTCCTAGACGCAGATTTAATTAGCGAGTACCAGTTGTTAATTCAGTTCGACCCAGAATCACTGAAATTTGTCGAAACCAAAAATGGGGAGCAGGTGATTAGTGAAAGTTTCTCACAGCCACTAGCAGAAAAAGGTCGAGTATTAGTTTCGGCTACAGGTGAAGCTAGTGATATAGAGGAGCCTAACTTGGCTTATTTGACCTTTGAAGTTTTAGCAGTCAAAACCTCAGCTATTGAAATCATCGATGCTAAACTGATTGATTCTGATGGTTTTTTGATTCCGTATGTCATTGATCAACCAATCGAGGTTAAAGAAAAGGCGCCCACACTATTCGATTTTGAGCTCCCATCACCATTACCTCAGCCCACCAATGGTGTTAAACTACCCAAGGACTTCAGTACACAATTGACTAACGATCAGGTTTTGGAAGAAACCCCCTTCACTTTAGATCTAAAGCTTTTCCTCAACAAAATTCACCCTGATGCAATTACAGAATGGTTCGCCTTAGCTAATGAAGACGTCGATATAACGATTGATAAAGATACTGGCTTGGCTACATTTACACCACTAGAAAATTTTCATGGTTCAACTGTTATTAAGGTTGGCTCCGTCGGTAAGGTTGATGGTAAAGAAGGGGAAGTACAAGCTCAAGCCGTTCTCAATGTCATGCCTGTCGCTGAACCACCATTGTTTCTCAAGCAACAACCTCTTGTGGTAAATCAGGGTGAAAAAGGTGAATTTGATACCGACGACCTGGTGTTCGACGATGATCAATATAATGATGAGCTAAGTTGGAAAGTGGAGGGTAGCGAGCATCTGGATGCATTTGTTGATATAGTCGATTTAAAAGCTTATCTTATTGTTGAAGCAAAGGAAGAAGCGTGGGCTGGTACCGAAAAAATCACCGTGACCGTTACCGATAGAAATAAAGAAATAGATGGGACAGAAAATCTGACCGCAATAGGTCAAATAACAATTACTGTCAAACAAACAACTGGGCCTCCGATCTTCGTTGTTGATTCTATAAGTTTTGATGAATCAGACAAGACAAATTCGCCTTCCCAGTTGACTATAAAGTGGCAAGATATTGTTGGGGATAACGACCCAGTTGATAAACTCATCATCAAAATTGAAGAAAATGGGGTACAGATCACGGCCACCAATCAACCCACAAAACAACAACTGACTTTTTCGGTTTCCGATAACGATTGGCATGGAACAGAAATCGTAACCATCAGTGCCACTGATACGGACAAGAATGTAACAAATCAGTCAATTCGAGTTACAGTCATACCAACGGCAGAGAAACCAAGGGTTAATCCTGCTAAACCTCTAAGAGCAATTAATAACCTTATAGAAGATCAACTTGATTTTAAACTTGATTTATCAGAATACTTTCTAGATGATGAGGACGAACCGACCAGACTCAAGTATTCAGCTGATTCAGTTGACAATATAACCGTCAAAATCGAAGAGCATACACTTTTCCTAGTGCCCGCTCCGGATTGGCATTCTAGATTGGAAGCTACACCCCGGAAGATATCAATCGAACTCAGTGTTGAAGATACAGAGCAACAGAAACTAACTATTCCTGTTAATGTTTCGGTTGTGCCTCAGCCAGATGAAATCACTTTCTCAGATTTTAATGTGACCTTTGAAGAGGATCAAACTTCTTCGACTAATTTATTGAAACTGGTGGAAAGCGTTGATTTTGCCAACAAGCAGCCAGTTGATGCCCAAGTAAAGTTTTCAATTATCAAAAAACCAGATCAACTTTCGGTTACGATCAAGAATGGGGTTGCGACTTTTTCCACTGCCGAACCTAACTGGTTTACCAAAGACAATGAAATCGTCGAGTTTCAGGTTGCAGAACGAATTACAAGTCAATCTAAAACTACCGCGCGGGCCACAGTTCAGGTTGTACAGGTGTTAGACCGACCTGTGATAGCTAGTCTGAAAATTGATTCAACTCCATATGACGAATTCTCTACTCGTCGGATTTTGCTCAATTTGAGAGACCCAGATGCACATTGGGAATCTCAAAAAGTTTGGGTCAGTGCCTTCTATTATGTGCGTGCCCAGAATGAGTCCATTTCTGATTCATCAGTTGTGTCAACTGCACCTTCATTACCAGTAACGGTTGAAGAAAACTTTAAGCCGTGTGTGTTACAAAACATGGACTTGGATACAAAAAAAGTCGAAATTTCCAGTATTGATGATATTCCAATGGAACGTTATACCCGATATACCGTTGCATGGTTTGCGGGTATGGACGACCTTGCTAATCTAGACCAAGTAGTTGTCCTTAAACTGGTTGTTGAGGATCAGGAAAATAGGAAGGCTGAGACCGTACGCGAAGTACGTGTTAACAACACAGGACGTCTGACGCCACAATTCAAAACATTCTCTACACAGCCAGTTGACGAGACTAAAATATCTGTTGAACTAACTTTTCAGGAGTTTCCAACTCCTCTCCCTAATTTGATGCTGCTATTTAGATTAAATGGAACTGAAGTATGGCAAATAGCAACTATCCGGATTCCCGGCGAGCCCGCTTCCGATAGTATCTCATTATCTACATTGGGCCAAAAACAGCAAAATAAGACCGAATTCATCTGGGATTTGCGACTTTCCAACCTCCAGCAAGCCGGGCAATATAACCTTCGCCTTGTTTCTGTTTCAGCGATCAGTAGTGCTTGGCGAAAATTCTCTCAAATCGTATCTCCAAATGTAGAAACTAATGAAATAGATGACAAAAACGATAGCAGCTCGGAAGTAACTAATCCACTAGTGAGATCAGGTAATGCTAATACGAAAGGGAGTGTTCCGTTATTTGCCAAACCTGAAAAAAGTGGCCAAATTATCGGCTATATTAATAATGAACGAATTACGGCAGTCGCTAAAAGAGGTCAGTGGTATTACATTAGTAGCAGCAAAGACTTCGGCTTTGGCTATTTAGTTGAAGGGCAAACTCGAGGTTATATTAGGAGCAGTAATATTACTTTGGATGATGAAAACAACGACGAGGATGAAAAACTACCTCCTTTACCTGCACTTCGGGCCGATGAAATTGTCGCAGCCGGGCCTTATTATGATCAAACTATCACTATTGATACCGTTGAATCACTGGCTAGTGGACTAATTTGCCAAATTGACCCACCTAGTCGAATTATTACTCCTGGTCTAACTACTTATAACGACCAATTCATCATTTCATTTCGATCGCAAAACGAACGTTCGATTGCTGAAAGTGAATTTTTCGTCTATACTCCATCAGGTCAATTAATGTATCAATCAAGTCAGGCTATACAACAAAACCAATGGTGGCGTTTTCGTTGGAATGGTAAAGATCAAAGAGGATATTTGTTACCTTCGGGGGCTTATTTCTACGTATTGACCGTGGGTTACACAGACTCCAACAACTTTACTGAAACTGAGCGAAAAGGACGGTTACGCCCTTCTAGTGATACAGATGTTAAAAAAGGTGTGTGTGTTATTGCTCGTTGAGTTTATTTCCTTTTTTATATGAGTGTCAATAATTATCGATTAAACTATTTTTTGAAGTTCATTGGGTTCGTACTTCTACTGGTGCCTATAACCCCTATTCGGGCGGCCTTCTTTCATGCTGATGTTTCAGCACGTTCAGTTGGAATGGCTGGTGCATTCGTGGCTGTTGCCGACGACACGGCTTCTGTGTTTTTGAATCCAGCGGGCATTTCTCAAATTGACCGATACGAATTGGCAACAACGCGTGTACATTATCCCGTGGGCGCGTTTTCTACGGAAATGTTAGCTACAACAATTCCAAATCTTTTCTATGGAACTGCCTCCTTAGCTGTTTTACAAAATGGTGAACCAGACTTGTATCGAGAGCAGATACTACAAGTAACTTATGGTTACGATCTGAGTACTCAGTTAAACCTGCCATTGAGCATCGGCGTGAATTTGAGACGTTTGTCCGTTGCTTATTTAGGCGCTGATCGCCAAGACCCCTTGTTTGCAGATGGTATCCGCAAATCTTTTTACCCTTTACCAACAATTGGTCTACTTTACTGGCCATTGCCGAATCTTAAATTAGCCTTGGTCCAAGAAAATTTACGTCCACTTCGAATCTCTTTCAACCCAAGTGATAAAGACTATAATCATTTGAATCGGACGTTTCGAATGGGTTTAGCTTGGACGTCAAACCATACGACATTGACAGCTGAAATTACTAGCGAAAAATTGTCTTCAACTTCCGGCAACCGTCCATTAATCCTTAGGGTAATTACGTCTAATTCAACTCAAGTCAAGGCGGGAGTTGAACACTGGATTCGACTTAATCGTATTGATTCAGAAATTGCTGTTAGGGGGGGGCGTATGCTCGGTAACTATGGTGCGTCTAGTTGGAATATTGGTGCAGGATATCGCTTAGCAGTTTCCTACTTATTTGCTTTGCAGTTAGACTATGCTTTTTCTTATACTCCAAAGTCTCAAATTGGTAACTACCATCGTTGGTCGCTTTTAATTGCGCGATAAATATATGTTATGTCTAGCCTCATCTTCGGTTGCAGATAATCATTTATTTCGATCACTTTTTTGGTGAATTCTTACTCCTGTTGTTTACTTACCTTTCTCGTTTTAGTTCTTGTTTGTTTAGCATTTTTTTCGTTTTTATTTTTGTCTACCCGACTTGTGCCTTGACCATCTCTTCTCACTACTTTGAACCAAGTCATGTCGTTTTAGGCGACCAGTTTAGCTTAGTACTTGAGTTAGATGGTGACAGTGAAAACGAATTAGTTATCTCACCATTTGGGTTACCAGCAGATTCTGGTTTAGAAATTGTGAATAAACCGGTAGTTGTATTAGTTGAAAACGGGCCGTATCGTGTCTTTTTCTCTATGCAAGCTTTCAATATTGGAGATTATGCATTACCATCAATCCACATTCGTCAAGGAACGCAAAAAATTAACACACCTACCTATAAGTTGAAAATTCATTCTGTCAAAAATAATTCAGATGAACCGGATCGGATTCGAGATATCAAGCCGCCAATCTTATTACCTATTCGGTGGTGGATCCATGTCGTTTGGTCAATATTAGGGTTGACTTTGGGGGGGGGAATTATCTGGTTTTACTTCTACAGGTACAGACCGATTAGACCAGCAGAAACTTCTGTAGTAGGTAAACTACCACACGAAATTGCTTACGCTAATTTAGATTTGATAGAAAACTCGAACTGGATAGATGCTGCTCAGTTCAAAACCTATTATACGCAGCTATCTCGGGTGGTTCGCAGATATCTGGAAGCTCGGTACGAACTACCGTTCATGGAATTGCCAACGCCATCATTAGTAGTCAGTTTGAAGGATATTGGAGTAAAGAAACCAATTTGGACTCAGATAGAGAATTTTCTCCAACGGGCAGACCTTGTCAAGTTTTCAGAGCTAAAACCAAATAAGGTGGAGGCCCGCCAACTACTAGTTGATGGGAGAAAAATAATCGGATTAACTCGACCGCTATCGTCATCGATCCAACCCACCTCAATCGATGGCAAGTCGAATATATAAGCAAAAGATGCTATTCGAGCGAAACATATTCATCAGGCTCCTAGTCTTTTTTGCTCTTCAATCAACCATTTATCGTCTGCCATTGGCATTGGTTCTGGTGCACCGAGCCCAGCTTCCTCGCGCCATCGAACAAGGGGATGCTTTCTGTTAGCTTGTGGTAAACTAACATGAATTCCATAAGCCGCGGATTCAAAAATACCCATAATGATTTCGATAACATGACTACCCGCTGCCCCACTGCATTCATGTTCACGACCTTCATCTAAAGCCCGTACATACTCTTCTACAAACCAGTAATCTCCCTCTATCATATCACTATTATGAGAAATCTGTTTGACGGCTTCAGCGAAGCTATCTGGGTAGATTGGTGTTAAAACTTCCCAATTCGGAGGCCCATTTTGTGGTACTACGTGAGGATTATTTAATTTCCATGCACCATGTGGATGCCACATCAACCTCCCTTCAGTACCGTAGAGCTCAACTACATGCGCGTCTAAATTGATTCTATCGAATTTGTGTTGAAGTAACGTTCCCGTAACTCCATTATCAAATTGTAGGGACGCCGTAATATTATCACCTGCAATGATGCCATTACCTCGTGGAGCAGGTAAGACATCGTTTGGTGTAATGGGTCTACCACGTGTAGTCGCGTGGGCTGTAACTCCTCGACAACTTCCACCAAACTTCATCATGTGGGTTAGCAAATGCGTTCCGATTTCCATTAAGCCAAATCCACCGTAATAACCTTTTCCACTTGCATAAATGTGTCGTAACTCTCCTATCCCACCTTCTTGATAGATCCGGTTGATAGCTTGTGTCCAACCACTTAATCGCCATTGATGGTGAACGGCTACCTGAACATTCTGCTCCACTGCTTTTCTCATGACAGAATCTGTTTCTATTAGATCCATTCCCATTGGCTTTTCGACCTCGATATTAACCCCGTGTTCTAAGACCTTTAACGCCAAAGGAGCATGTAGAGACGGTGCAGTGGGAATGGCTACAATATCTGGCTCAGTGTGCCTAATCATTTCGTCTAAATCAGTAAATCGAGCTGTGATACCTAGTTCCTCACCTATTTTATTTAGGCGGTCTTCTACTAGGTCACAAATTCCAACTACTTTGGTTCTTGGGTGTGCATTATAAACTCTGGCAGCCGCAGAACCACGAGATCGACACCCTAAAATTGCTACTCGGTATATTGGTTGATTCATGTTTTTGTTCCGTATTTTCGCTTTTTTTACTTGATCGTCAGAGTTTCAGATACTGTTTGGAAGGATTTCCAGCTATTACCTAGCCTTGCAGCCTCTTGCTCCAGTTCACTTTTCCAACCTACTACGTGACCTGATTTGATCTGCTGAATATCGTAACCAGCATATCTATCCTCAAGTGTGTTGCCTAATTTTTTTGTCTGTGCCCATCGATCCCAAGCGGTTTGCATCCATGAGTAAGGTATTCCTTCGCGCACTGCTGGATCTAGTTGCCACGCATCCCTAGCATCCGCTACCAATGGCTCATCAGAAGATCTATCCCACTTTGACCAACCTATTGACAATGTATTTCGTTCGCGGTTTGGAACAGTATGTCCGGTGTGGATAGTTGCTCCATTCCGAATCAGAGCTTCTCCGGCCTTAAGCCTAATTGCTACTTGACCAGGTAGTGGATCAATTCCATTCCAACTGGGTGTATAAGGTATACCTTGATCCTTTGCCGTCTGTGGTAATAACACGTCGTGTTCGAATGGGGTTCTCCAACGGTAATGACTCCCTGGTATTAATTCATGACATTCGTCATCCACTAAAGCGAGGAACATACTGACCCCATTACGCTCTTTTGTTGACTTAACGCCTCTTTCCTGAATCTTTTTCCATAATTTCTTTTCTGTTTCTTCAGAATAAGCTTCGGGGCCTTCTCCTCGAATCTCTTTTTGTGAAAAGTAGTCTTTACCTGTTCCCCACCAAGTAACATCTCGGTGCCAGCTAGGGCCATTTTCATAACGTCTAGGGTTACACCATAATAGCATACCTCTTAGAACCAAATCTTCTGCTTGCAACCCATGGCACCAAGAAGCGACAAAATCAAGGAAGTCAGTTGATCCATGAAATTTAGCGAAACTAGGCTCGTTAAATTCTGGATGAATTAGTCCTCGAATTGCCCAAGGCTCATCTTCTTTTGCCCTGTGAACATAGCCTTTAGAACTGTCAATTAGTTTGTATCCATTTTCAGGTGAACAAGCTTCGGTCACTCGGCGGCCAGCCTCTCTCAAAATAGGTATCCACGGATTATTTACAAAGTCAGTGATGATGACAAAACCATATTTTGATAAATACTCCAACCGCTCGGGTGTAGCACCCGGAGCCGATAGCTCAGTTTTTGAATCAGCAAAATTAGTAGCTCGGTAATATTCAGTGGTCATGTCTGATTATCCTCAAAAGAAGGTCCATAACAGACCATTCATATTTTTGCTTTCTTTCTTCTCGCATAATCCTATCAATATTTCGGATATTTGTCTATCTAAGATTTGCAGATGAAACCTATTTTCGGGCATAAAAAAAGCAGAAGTGTTAACTTCTGCTTAGCTGATAATAAATTTTGAATTGTTGGTTTACAATTCAGACTGATAGTAAGGGTTGGTACCGGCAGCATGGTCGGTTGTATCAATTACATGATTAATCTCTGGGAAATGGTCTTTGATTATACGCTCTACCCCTTGCTTGAGTGTTGCTTTAGCCATTCCACATCCTTGGCAGCCACCTCCCATATGGACATAAATAGTTTCGTCTTGTACATCAAGCAATTGAATATAGCCACCATGAGAAGCCACTGATGGGTTAATCTGATTATCTATTACCAACTGGATTTCCTGTGCTCTCGGATCTTCCCAAGTAGGCTGATTGGGATTATCAACCCGAAAACCACTTGCGTTCAAATCATCGACGTAGTCAAGTTCAGCACCACCTAGATTCTTAAAACTAGCAGGGTCGACTAGTACCTTGACACCTTTTGATTCAATCACTAAATCATCGGGACGAGCTTCAACTTCTAAGCCTAATGCATATTCAAATTCATTTGCTTTTTGTCCGCTAATACTAATGCGTAGACCTGCTATTTCGTCGTATGATTCTTGCTCAATAATGGCCTGAACCTTTTCCGCAGCTGCTTCTGTCAATGTTATCGTAGTTGTTTCTTTATTTGTTGAATCCATGCGCGTCTCAGCTCCCATTATCTACTACAGCGATCATATCCCCATGATTGTAACCAATTTTCCTGCCTATTTCTAGACTAAATTGTCCATTCTCTGATCTTGGGAATAACCCACCTAGTAACCATGCCAATTTTTCTTCTAGTATTTCTACTGGTTTTATATAAGTAACCCACAGCTAAATAAAAGGGTGAATAATATTTGGGAAGTTTTGGTGGTTATCTTGACCACGCAGCAAGATCCCTTTCCATTTTCTTGCCATAGAATTTTCTTCGGTTTGTTGAACGAATGGCGGCACGTATCGCAATGTCAATCCGCAACGTCGCCGGTTTGACTGGTTAGCTAAACTGCCATGTATTAGGTGTCCGTGATGAATAGAAATTTGACCAGCCTTAAGTATCAAATTAACAGCGGCTGCCGATTTTGTATTGTCTACCTCAATTTCTTGATTAATACTGAGTAAATTACCCGATCGATTTGACGTCCCATGAGTTGCAAGGCCCGATTTATGGGTCCTAGGAATCACTTGCATACAACCATTAGCTATATCGCTATCATCAATGGCATACCACGCAGTAACAGCTAACGGTGGATTTAAACCCCAGTAGGTCACATCTTGATGCCAAGCCACAAATTTATCATTTGGTCCATACTTGCAGAAGAAGTGAGTGGCCAACAGTAATATGTCTGGTCCTATTAATTGCTCGATACAGTCAAGAATTTTTGGGTGGTTTGCAATCTTCCAAATGAATTCGTGCTTTAGGTGGTAATCAACCAAGCCAATCTGGCATTTTTCAATTCCTTCTTTTACTTCTAGTTCATCAAATTCTTTTCGAAAGGTCTTGACTTCTTCTGAGTCTGAAATCTCAAGTCCTGTAAGATAACCGTTATCCTGATAATTTTCAATTTGCTGATTTGATAATAACACGATGAAATCTCTATTGTCGCCTGTCTGAATTCTTCCTTTCCGGACTGACTGTCTCTGTTTCCGTGGCCATATGACACACAATCTGACTGATAGTTTGATTACAAGAAGGATGAATTAAATCTGGCTGAATTTCAACCAGAGGCTGTAGCACGAATTGTCGGTTCAGCATTTCTGGATGCGGAATTCTTAGTAGCGGGTGGTCTAAAACTAGGTCGCCGTAAACCAAAATGTCGAGATCGATTTCTCTAGGTCCCCAGCGTTTTCGGTATTGACGGCCAACCTGAACCTCAATTCGCTTCAAAATCTCCAACAGATTCAATGGACGAACAGCAGTTTTGATCCTGATTACTCCGTTCAGAAAATTAGGCTGATCTTGCAAACCAACAGGAACTGTTTCGTAAATAGACGAGACCGCTTCTATCCAAATTTCCTCTTCTAAACGTAGTTCGTCCAACGCACGATCTATATAATTGGACCGATCTCCTACATTAGTACCAATTCCGATAAAAACTCTAGTGTCGGAATTTTCGGACAACAAGAGCCGTGTTATGTCCACCAAAGCCAAATGAATTGGACAAAGCGGTGTTAATGGTCGCAGACCGCCCCTCATTTGGAACATAGTCCAAATCGCAATTTGGGTCAGCGTCTACTAGATTAATAGTTGGTGGAACAAAGCTATATTGTATGCTTCCAATAGTTGCTATCATTTCAATTGCGCCTGCAGCACCTAGAAGATGACCAGTCATTGACTTGGTCGAACTTACAGGGATTTTGTAGGAACGTTCCCCAAATAGGCGCTTAATTGCTTGTGTTTCAGCAGGATCGCCGGCTGGTGTCGAAGTGCCATGTGCATTAATATAATCGACTTCAGACAAATCAATTTCAGCATCCATTAACGCAAATTCCATTGCTTTGGCGGCTCCTTCTCCATTACTAATCGGGTGAACCATATCGTAAGCATCAGCTGTCATGCCATATCCAACAATTTCTGCATATATCTGGGCATTCCGATCGAGAGCGTGATCCAAAGATTCTAACACCAACACACCCGCTCCCTCTCCCATCACGAATCCATCCCGATTTTTGTCAAAAGGACGACTCGCATGTTTAGGGTCATCATTTCGGGCTGACATAGCCCTCATCGAACAGAAACCGGCAAATCCCAGCGGGGTCATTGCAGCTTCGGAACCACCGGTAAACATTACATCTGCATCACCACGTTGTACTATACGGAATGCCTCACCTATCGCGTTGTTAGACGTAGCACAGGCAGTAACCGAAGCATAATTAGGGCCTTTAGCTCCGAGTTTCATGGAAATACGGCCAGACGCCATATTTATAATCTCGAAAGGAACGAAAAAAGGACTCACTCTTTTTGGCCCTTTTTCCATCAGTAGACGAGCATTTTCTTCCATTACACAAATTCCACCAATACCCGAACCAACCCCAACACCGATCCTATAAGGATCTATGAGCTCTAAATTTAAGCCCGAATCTTTGTGAGCCATCATGGCACTGGCAAGCGCAAATTGAATGAATAAAGGGAGGCGCTTAGCGTCTTTTTTGTCCATGTAGGATTCAGCTTCGAATCCACGAACCTCTCCACCCATCTTGGTTCGGAAATCAGTTGTATCAAAACGGGTTATGTAATCAATTCCGTTTGTTCCTGCCGCAATTGACGCCCAAAAATCGTCAAAATTGTTGCCGACCGCCGAAACAACACCCATGCCGGTAACAACAACTCTTTTCACAAAACCCTCCCTTTCTGAAGATCGTTTATTAACGTCTTATACACAATACAATCGACAAGCTGTTACTTGCTTAGTCTGCTAATTTGGATTACTTCTGATTAATATAATTTAGTGCGTCTTGAACTGTCCGAATACTTTCAGCTTCATCATCAGGAATTTCGATACCTAATTCTTCTTCCAGAGCCATAATCAACTCAACTGTATCCAAGGAGTCAGCACCCAAATCGTCCATGAAAGACGCTTCAGGTACGACCTGTTCTGCATCAATCTGGAGTTGCTCTGCTACAATCTCGACTAATCTATCTAAATCAATTGCCATCTATTTACCTCATAGTTATGTGTTATAGTAAAAAATTAATAAATAGGTTAGCTTTACAAAGGCTAACCGCTCATAGCCATTCCCCCATTGACATGAATGACCTGGCCAGTTATGTATCCTGCCCCAGAAGAAGCTAAAAAAAATGCTGTTTCCGAAATATCTTCGGGATTTCCTAATCGACCTAACGGTATCAGCTCTAGCATTTGTTTTTGAGTAGATTCTGATAGTTGAGATGTCATATCAGTGGTAATAAAACCCGGTGCAATAACATTAGCGGTAACACCTCGACTCGCAATTTCTTTTGCAACAGACTTAGTGAATCCTATTATTCCTGCTTTTGAGGCAGCATAATTAGCTTGACCAGCATTACCAGTTACCCCAACGATAGAGGAAATATTAATAATCCGACCACTCCTTTGTCGAACCATCTGGCGAGTGGCAGCTTTGGTGGAATAAAATGTGCCAGTTAGGTTAGTCTGAATTACATTTGACCAATCTTCATCCTTCATTCTCAACAACAACGTATCTTGGGTAATTCCAGCATTATTGACTAAAACATCAATTCTGGAAAATTGATCAAGTGCGAATTTGACCAACGCGTCAGCATCAGACTGATTAGAAATGTCTGCGGCCTTTGCTTTGGCTTGAATTCCTTCATTTACTAGGACCTCAGCTACGTTCTGGATTGTTTGCTCCGATCGTCCGCAAATAACTACGTTCGCACCTGCTTGCCCAAACCTCCGAGCAATTGATAATCCAATCCCACGAGAAGCCCCAGTAACTACTACAACCTGATTCTCCATACAAATACCCACTTATTTCTAGCTCACTCCGAGAAATTAATTCAAAAAGGTTGATATATTAGTACACGTAGCATTGTTAAGAGTCCGGGTCACCAGCCCAGCGAGAACATTACTATCACCTACTTCCACAAAACTACTGATCCCATGGGAATAAAGAGTTTGCAGGCAACTTTCCCATAACACGGGTTTTGTAATTTGCTCAACTAAGAGTTGTTGGATTTGCTTTCCTGTCTTAGCCCAATCACCCGTAACATTTACAACCAGACCAACTTGTGGATCAGAAAAGTGAAAATCACTAACTCGTTTTGAAAATTCTACTCTTGCAGGTTCCATCAGATTTGAATGAAAAGCCCCGCTGACTTTAAGGGGTAAAGCCCTTTTTGCTCCAGACAATTTAGCTTTTTTTAGAACACCCTGAACACCCGAAACTGAGCCAGAAACGATTAATTGTCCTGGGCAGTTGTAGTTAGCGACCTGCGCGATTTGACCGCTACTGATTGATACTGCTCGGCAAATTTCTTCAACTTCAGCGTTGTCTAAACCTAGAATGGCTGCCATCATACCAGGTTCTTCTTTTTCAGCTATTGACATCAGACTAGAACGCTGCTCTACCAGACGAAGACCGTCACTAAAAGATATCACACCGGCAGCAACTAATGCAGGATACTCACCCAAGCTGTGACCTGCCACTGCCGTTGGAATTATTCCTCGTGTTTGAGCAACCCTAAAATTCGCAACACTATTAGTAAAAATGGCCAGCTGCGCATTCTCAGTTTTCGTTAATTCTTGAAGTGGTCCCTCGAAACAAATATCGCTAATTGACCTTCCGAGAATTTCGTCAGCTTCATCAAAAGTATCTTTAGCTAAAGGAATACTTTTACAAAGGGGCAGACCCATACCTACTTTCTGGGATCCCTGACCAGGAAAAATTAAAGCAATTTTTTCCGACACCTAAAAAACCATCTCGGGAAATATCGTGAACTATATCCGGCAAAAATTATTTAAAAACTACATCTTGATGATTGAAGCTCCCCAAGTCAAACCCGCTCCAAAGGTGACTAAGAGGACTAGATCCCCACGGTTGACTCTTTTTGAACGTAGAGCTTCGTCTAAAGCGATAATAACTGTAGCCGCAGATGTATTACCATAACGATCCACATTGATATACAGTTTCTCTGAAGGTACGCCGATTCTTTCACCAACGGCTTCTATAATTCGTAAGTTAGCCTGATGGGGAATAACTAAATCTATGTCTTCAACTGTTAAACCTGCCATTTGTAGAGTGTGAAGGGCTGCTTCAGGCATGATTCGAACTCCTAACTTGAATACTTCACGCCCTTTCATTGTAACCTTGTGTAGTTGCTTTTTAACATTTTCAGCAGTAACAGGTAAGGTTGCCCCACCAGCTGGTACTGCTAACAACTCTGTATCTGCATAAGTACCATCTGCGCCACAGTATGATGCAATAATTCCTCGATCTTCAGTACTTGCTTGGACAATAGCTGCTCCTGCACCATCACCAAACAAGATGCAGGTACTCCGGTCTGTCCAATTGACGATTCGACTAAATGTTTCAGCGCCAATTACCAAGATTGTCTTGTACCTACCAGACTTGATCATGCCATCAGCTAAATCAAGACCATAAACGAACCCAGAGCAAGCAGCAGATAAATCAAAAGCATGAGCATTCTTAGCTCCGATCTTCATTTGAACGATACAAGCTGTTGAAGGAAACGACATATCTGGCGTGGCTGTACATACTATGATCAGCTCGATGTCGAGTGGATCAATTTGTGCACCTTTTAAGGCTTGCCGGGCGGCGTTAGCAGCCAGATCAGAGGTAGAAGTGTCTTTCTCCGCGATACGTCTTTCGGCAATTCCGGTCCGCTGAACAATCCAGTCATTTTCGGTATCCACCATTTGTTCGAGATCAGAGTTGGTTAAGACTTTCTCTGGCAAGTCAGCCCCAGTCCCACTAATAACTGCCCGAATTTGGTTTTGAGATTGTGTGGACATAACTAATGATCGGTCAAGTACATTTGCATACTAACAAAAGCAAATGTACAGTTTACTCTGTTCCATCACCGCTTGCACTCTTGAACAGTACACCCTTATAATGACCACAAGCTGGACAGATACTATGTGCCCGACGCAGCTCTCCACAATTCCCACATTCATTTAGTGTTCGGTTTTTCAAAGCCTGATGGCTTCTTCTCATCCCTTTTTTGGATTTTGATGTTTTTCTTTTAGGTAACGCCACTTCCGCCTCCGATTAAATCTCGTATTCTTCTATAGTGAGTATAATTTTGTGTTTAGTTATTCGTGTTACTATCCTTCGATTGTAACATATTTTCCAAATTGCCAAAAGGCGACGACGTAGTCAAATCTGACTGACAAGAGCAAGTCTGACTATTTAAATTACAGCCACAAGAAACACACAATCCCTGACAAACATCTCGGCATAACGGCCAGCATGGAATTTCTAATGCAATTGTTTGCTTCAGATCTTCTGTCAGATCAATCACTTCACCATCCACCATCCGATCCGCTAAGTCCACATTATCAATGAGATCCAGACGAAACGAAACATGAAGTTTTGTTTCGTATAAGGTAAGGCAACGTCGGCAAGGAATTTCAATACGCGATTGAAGACTTCCTTTGAAGTATAGACCTTCTGATAACCGTAGGAAGCGTATTTTACCTTCAATAAACTGGAGAAACCCTATCTCTGGGATGTCTAAGCCAATCTCAGTGTTAGAAAATTGAACAGAACGCGTAATCGACTCCCCTAAACCTATTAAATTTTTGGAAAATCGAAGGTCGGTCATGATCAAGCTTGCCCTAAATCAAAACTATCGTGAATAACTTCTACTGCTTTATCAGTTTGGGTTTGATCTATGACGCAAGAGATTTTGATTTCAGATGTGCTAATCATCTGAATATTGATATTTTGCTCTGCTAACGCCGAAAACATTTTAGAGGCCACGCCAACGTGGCTCACCATACCGATCCCAACTACCGACACCTTAGAAATATCGCTATCTGTCTCTAGCGTCGCAATTTTTATTTGATCATTCAGTTCTTGAATTACTTTAACCGTTTTTGAAAGATCTTTTTCCGGCACAGTGAAAGACAGATCTGTAGTTCCATCGCGGCCGACATTTTGAATAATCATGTCGATATTGATATTTTGTTCAGCTACAATGTTGAAAATTTCTGCTGCTACACCTGGCTTGTCTTCAATCCCGATGAGAGATATTTTCGCTTGATCTTTATTGGACGTTACACCGCTAACGACAACTTGCTCCATTATTTCACTTTCCTTTACAATAATTGTTCCGTCACCTTCATGGAAACTGGAACGTACCATTAACGGTACTTGGAATTTCTTGGCTAACTCCACAGAGCGGGAATGTAAGACTTTCGCACCGAGACCTGCCATTTCAAGCATTTCATCGTGCGTGATTCGGTCTAGTTTCCTTGCACTTTTAACTATTCGTGGATCAGCAGTATAGATGCCATCAACATCTGTGTAGATCTCGCAACGATCGGCATTCAGGCTTGCAGCAATCGCTACAGCGGTTGTATCTGAAGCCCCTCGACCCAAGGTCGTTATTTCACCATCAATCGTTACACCTTGAAAGCCCGCCAATATGACGACTTTACCCATCTTAAGCTCGTCAAAAATCCTCTGATTATTGATGCTAACAATACGTGCATTGCTATAAAAACCATCTGTTAATATACCCACTTGATTACCGGTCAGCGAAATAGCTTCATATCCGAGCTCGGAAACTGCCATAGCAAGTAAGGCTATTGAAACCTGCTCTCCTGTGGATAATAACATGTCGAGTTCCCGTTCTAAAGGAGAAGGGGATACTTCGTGAGCCAATGCAACTAGTTTATCCGTGGTCCCTCCCATGGCCGAAACTGCAACCACAACTTGATTGCCTTTTTCAATTGTCCCGACAATCCTCTTGGCAACATTTTTAATCTTGGTCGTGTCTCCGACGGAAGTACCACCGAACTTTTTGACGATAATACTCATTGTTCTCTTATCCTTAAACTATGTGTTATCAAAATCAAGTTCTTCTATTCGGATGACAGTGAAGTCATCTCCGACCACTTCTAAATTGCTGAGTTTTTCTCTTGCCAAATCCATATTTTTCTCTAAGGCTTTATGTGTGATAATGACTAGGGATACGGTATCACAGGTTTGGGGGGCTTTCTGCGTTACCGCTGCAATACTAATTTGACAATCTCCCAAAGCTTGACCGATTTCAGCTAGAACGCTGGGTTGATCGCGAACAACTAAACGCATGTAATAACGGGTTTTCACCTCAGCGATTGAGCTGATTTCAACTCCAGAGGATTCTTCTTTTATCCACCCCCCCGTTTTCAAGTTAACTAAACCACCTGCCGCAGCCTGACTGGCTTCGATAATATCAGCAACAACAGCACTTGCTGTCGGCATTCCACCAGCCCCCTGACCATAGAATAATGTTGGCCCAACAGCATCACCAACGAGGTAAACCCCATTGAAAGCACCACTAACGTTGGCTAAGATGCTTCTTTCTGGAATCAGGGCAGGATGCACTCTTGCCTCAATTCCTGAATCAGTCATTTTAGCAATTGCCAATAACTTTATGACATAACCAAATTCTCTAGCATACTGAATTTCTTTGTCGGTAATCTTTGTGATACCTTCGACGTAAATCTTGTCAAATGGCAAATAGGTACTATAGGCTAAAGAGGATAGAATCGACAATTTGTGTGCAGCGTCAATACCTTCAATATCCAAAGTTGGATCAGCTTCGGCGTACCCCTTTTCCTGTGCTGAAGCTAATGCAACATCGAAACTTGTCATTTGGTCATGCATTTGTGTTAGGATATAGTTGCAGGTACCGTTAATTATGCCGTGCATTGATTGAATCTGGTTCCCAGAAAAGCTCTCTCTGAGAGCTTTGATGATCGGAATGCCACCGGCAGTACTAGCCTCAAAACCTAGAAAAACGCCTTTTTGATTAGCTAGCTGAAATAACTCTGCTCCTCTTTCCGCTAATAGTGCTTTGTTCGCCGTGACCACATGTTTCCCGTTTTCCATTGCTTGAGTGACGAGATCAAAGGCAGTGTCAACACCACCAATTAACTCTACTACCACGTCGATTCCTGAACCATTGACAACTTCTGATGGATCAGTCGTCAAGCAGTTATTGGGAAGGTCGATACCTTCACCTTCAACAGGCATAGTCCGCTTGGCAATTCTGGTCAAATTCAGATTAATACCGGACTTCTTGAGGATGTTTTGGTGCTGGCTGAGTAGGATTTTGGAAACGCTCTTGCCTACCGTCCCCCACCCAAGTAGACCAACATTTACTTCAGATTTTTCCACTTAGTTCGAAACTCCACAAAAATTTTGTCGCACACCCAGCCCCGGCTAGCTCCTTCAATAACAAACAATAAGGAATTGATGGTGGAAACCCTTTCTTACTGGTAGGAGTCAACACCCTTTGGCGATTGACCGGATTATACGTTCGATTAAGTACGATAAATCGGGGCGACTGGATTTGAACCAGCGACCTCTTGAACCCCATTCAAGTGCGCTAGCCGGACTGCGCTACGCCCCGCTCTAAACGAGCCCTATGATAGCACTGGCTATTTGGGCTGTCAAGTCAAAACGCCTTACTGTCTGATTTGTCCATCCCCATATATAACATATTTGTAACTAGTTAAACCTTCTAGACCCATAGGACCACGACAGTGTAGTTTTTGTGTGCTGATACCAACTTCAGCACCTAATCCAAATTCATACCCATCGGTAAATCGTGTACTGGAATTAACATATACAGCAGCTGAATCAACGACTTTCAAGAACTTTTGTGCTGTAGCATAATCGTTGGTGATAATGGCATCCGAATGATGCGAGCCATATTTATTGATATGATCGACCGCTTGATCAAAGTCATCTACAATTCGAATAGACAAGATTTTATCGAGATATTCTGTACTCCAGTCCTCGGAATTTGCCGCTAGCATGTCAGGACATATACTCTGGCTCGTTTGGCATCCTCGTAATTCAACGCCCTCCTGAGCTAATCTAACTTGAATTCTGGGTAGAAAAGTTTGCGCTACTCTTTGATGAATCAGTAAAGTCTCCATTGCATTACAGGCAGCCACATACTGTGTTTTAGAATTGATTGCGATTTCAGTTGCCATTTCTAGATCGGCATTTTGATCAATAAAAACATGACAAACACCATCAGCGTGTCCAACCACTGGTATTTCAGAATTTTTCATTATATACCGAATGAACTCATTGCTTCCACGTGGTACAATTAGATCGATTAATTCGTGCTTGGCAATCATGGATTGAACAGCTTGACGATCAGTGATATTTACAAATTGAATTGCTTGATCCAGACCAAAACCTTTAGCAGATTTTTGTAAGATTTCAGCAATAACTGTGTTCGATGAAATTGCTTCTGACCCACCTCTTAACAATACACCATTACCTGATTTTATACAGAGTGCCGCTACCTCCACAGTCACATTCGGTCTAGATTCGTAGATAACCCCAATTACACCAATGGGAACCCGAACAGTTCCAACCCTGAGCCCATTTGGGCGTTCCCACATGCTATCAATCTGACCAATAGGTTCGGGGAGAGCTGCGACTTGGACTAGATTATCCGCCATGATCTCGATTTTTTTGTCATCTAGTTCTAGTCGCTTCATTAACGGGTCAGCCAATCGGTTGGCTAATCCATTTTTCATGTCTATCTTGTTTGAAGCTAAAATAGACTCCCGATTATCTCGAATGGCCGATGCCATAGCTTGCAAAGCACTATTTCGAACCTCTGATGAAACGAGGGATAATGTTCTCATCCCTGATTTGGCAGCTTTTGCTTTGTCAGATACCATGTGGTCTATTTGCTGTTTATCCATTTACTTTTCACTTTGGCTTCAGGTTATCGCTCAACTAATTAGCTTGAACGGATTGATAGAATATATTTTTAATTTTTGTTTGACTTCCCAGAAGATAGCGACACATAAACGTCAATAGTGTATATCTCAAGCTCCATCAGGCAGTAATTTCGATTTCATTTTTATTGCTGGGACAACTACGGATTGATATCTTCTCTTCAAAACTGTTCTGAAAATCGCATATCATTTTCTAGCATCAGTCTAAGATCGGTAATACCAAATTTTATCATAGCAATTCGGTCAACCCCCATACCAAAGGCAAATCCAGTGTATTCTTCTGGGTTGTAATTTACACTCTCAAAGACATTAGGATCAACAGCTCCCGCTCCTAGAATTTCGATCCAGCCTGTTCCCGAACAAGTTCGACATCCATTCTGGCAAAAGGGACAGGAAATATCAACTTCTGCGGATGGCTCGGTAAAAGGGAAAAAGTGAGGACGAAAACGTACCTTTGTTTTTTCACCAAACATCTGCTGAGCAAAAGAGTATAAAACTCCCTTGAGTTGGCTAAATGAAACATCTCGATCGACTAGTAGCCCTTCAACCTGGTGAAACATAGGTGTATGTGAAATGTCGTAGTCTCGCCGGTATACACGACCCGGAGCTATCACTCGGATGGGCGGTTGTTCTTGCTCCATTACCCTGATTTGAACTGGTGAGGTATGTGTGCGCAAAACGATACCATCTTGAACATAAAAGGTATCTTGTAAATCTCTTGCTGGATGATCAGCCGGCGTGTTAAGAGCGTCAAAATTATAGTATTCAAGCTCGACTTCAGGCCCTTCAGCAATTTGAAACCCCATATTGTGAAAAATACGATTAATAATTTCGAAGGTCTGTGTAATCGGATGGCTTTTGCCTATCTGTGAATGGCGGCTCGGTAGTGTGATATCAATTCGTTCGCTCAGTAGTTGCTGTTCACGTTCTTTTTTTGCTATTTGAGAGGCAATAGCCTCAATTCTTTGTGTCAATTCATTCCGGATTTGGTTGGAAAGATTCCCCATGGCTGGTCGATCCGAAGCAGGAATTTTAGCCATAGCCTTCATCGTGAGAGTATATTTTCCCTTACGACCAAAATACTCGACACGAACAGCTTCCAATTCCTTCGCGTTAGACACTTTTTGTAAAACTGAGACGGCTTCAGCTCGAATTTCTTTCAGCTGTTCAGCGAATTCGCTCATAGAGTATCCTAAGATTTAATTGATCTAAGTTGACTAGGTCCAAAAACCGGACGAGGCGATCAGATTCTATCATAAGGTTCAAATTAAAGTCAATTTCAGCCCAATTACAAGCTAGGTAACCTTGCCAACGAAGCAATTAAAAATTACGTAACTCATCAGATAGAATTTCGGCAGATTTGGGTCGATCTAAATCCATCAAGTAAACGTGGAAAGAGTCAGAACGATCAGATACGAAAGCCAGCTGGCGACCATCTGGTGAAAAAGTCGGATGGATTGAGATTCCAATTCCATTAGTAATCTGCCTCACATTTGTGCCATCCGCATCCATCAGACAAACCTCGATGTCTCCATCTCGAGCAGCTACGAAAGCAATATGCTTTCCATCTGGTGAAATAGCTGGATTATAACAATCGTAGTCAGTCATCAGGAGTTGAGTCTCGCTCTTAGAGCCTTTATTTGGGTCAAAACTGTAAAGTTGATGCACATTATTACGGCCAGCAACAAAAATAATTCGCCCAGATAATGAATTATAGCGAGGTGTTCCATCATCAGAATCTTGACTGTGAGTCAGCCTTTCAGGCTGGACTTGCCCAATATCATCCAATTTTTTACCTGTAAAGTCAATTCGATAAATTTCCAAATTCCCATCTAGATTTGATTCGTACAAAATATGATCGGAGGTCTGTGATCCACTAGGTGCGCGGACTCCTAACTTCACTGGTAGTAATTCTTGAGTAGTTTTGTTATAGATGTGGGAAACATCAATACCGGCGAAAAAACGAGTAGATCCACTGCCTTGTAAAGTGACGGAAATCTCTCTGGATGCTTTTGGCTCTTTGCAGTATAGTAGATAGTTTGGGTCACGCAAAAATACAGGGGTCGTTTCGTTAAAATCCGTACTAAAGGTCACACGTTGTCGAATACGACCAGTCAAATCCATTAGATAAATTTCGCCATTATCCAAACGGAAGGAAGAAAATGCGATTTGCTTACCGTCTGGCGAGAATGATGGTGAGTAGTTATCGGACTTACCCTTAGTTAACTTAGTTATGTGATATGCGTCAGTTACATAGCCAGCAATACGAACTAGAATCTCGTCAGTCGGATCAGAACGGAGAATTGCCTTTAGTTGTAGATTCGCCCGTTTTCGATCTCCAATTTTTAGGTACGTACGCACTATTTTGATACGAGCTTCAATTTGGCTTTGGGGCCGATTAGACAGCAGGCTGATAGCCTCCCGGAATTCAGCAATAGCTTTTTTAGTCTGCCCAGTTAAGTTGTAAGTATCACCCAATTTCATATGACCAACTGGATCTAAAGGGTAATCGGAAACGAACTTTTCTAGTACTGGGACTGCAGATTGAGGTTGGCCTTTTTCGATCAGTACTTCTGCTTTTTTCAAGGATTTGGGTAATTTACTTTCTAAGCAGCCGATCAGTAGGATTGGCCAGATCCCAATCAGAAAACACCATCTGTACTTACACTGCATCTACGAAATATGTCTTATTCTCAGAATACGATTTTTGAGCTAGAAATTGAATGAACTTATTGGAAGCTCCAACTGTTGGTACACGTTTGAAGTGGAACCCATTATCTTCAGCCAGATCTTTGGCTTCTTGGTCGAGGTCATATAGTACTTCAACATGGTCACAAACGAAGCCAATTGGCATAACAATTATATCAGTTGAAGTTGAACGGTCTAGCTTTGGAATTATCTCGCTAATATCTGGCCCTGTCCATGGTATTGGGGAGTTGTCGGGAGAACTTTGATAGGCCAGATAAAAATTTTTGCTTAGTTGATCAGAAACTAGTCTAGAGGTTTCTGCAAATTGTTTACTATATGGAGAACGTTTATCTGCAACTTCTGGGATGGAGTGGGCCGTAAAAATCAAATGAGCTGAATTAAGTCGCTCTTTAGACCAATGTGCACACGAAGCCACAATTTGTTCCGTTACTGATGAAATATACCCATAGTCAGATGACCAGCCTGACATGTAGCTAATTGACATATCGAGTGCCCGGTTATCTGGAGTTGATAGTTTGCCTAGCGCTTTATCTACGTCCTGTTGATATTCTTCCCAGCTGGTAAAACATTGAAAGGGGGACAGAATAATGCCCAATACTTTTTCATGTCCGTTTTCTATCATTTCAGATAGTGTTTCTGATAAAAAAGGTTTCCAGTTTCGCATTCCGGTGAAAACAGGCAACCCGATTTCACTGGACAGAGCAGAAGCTTGTAGGGAAGTCAACTGGTTAAAAGGTGAGAATCCGCCCAGTTCAGTATAATGTGCTACGACTTGATTAACCCTGTTACGGTCCGGTTGGCCAGAGCCCTTCATTCGACGTGCTAGGATTTCTGACACAAAACAGAATGCTTCTGGTGATTCATGCCCCAAACCTAAACACGGATGATTACGCTTACAACAACCTTCTGTCGGGCCACCAAACCCAATTAGTAAGACAGAATCAAAGGTTAATTTATTGTTCATTATGATTTCTCACCCACCTAAGACCTTTTTTGACTGTACTCATGAACAAAATCGACTAATTCAATAACATTGTCAACTGGTGTAGTTGGTAAAATACCGTGGCCTAGATTGAAGATATGACCATTTTTCCCCTGCACTTGATCTAGGATTCGCCGAGCTTCGCACCTGACTGTGTCTTTATCAGCATATAACACGCAAGGATCTAAGTTTCCTTGAATTGCAATCGGACCAAGTTCCTGCCACGCGGCCTTTATATCTACGCGAAAGTCAAGTCCAATTACATTCCCGCCAGCTTCTTTCTGCTGTTTAAGTAAGGTGGCAGTACTTACGCCAAAGTGAATGAGGGGAATATCAGAGTCTAGCTGCTCGAATAATCTTGTCATATAGGGGAAAACAAAAGCCCGATAATCAGTAGGAGAAAGGCATCCAACCCAACTATCGAATACTTGTAATGCTTGGGCTCCTGCCTCAACTTGTCCTTTAAGGTACTTAACCGTGGCTCGTACGATTAGTTCCATCAGATCTTTCCAAGCTGCCGGATGGGAATACATGAATTGTTTAGTTAGTTGATAGTTTTTGGAACCACCTCCTTCGATGATGTAGGATGCAATTGTAAAGGGTGCACCTGAAAATCCAATCAACGGCAAGTCTGATGGTAAGGCAGAACGTGTAGATTTCACCACATCAAAAACATAACTTAGCGATTCTTTAGGTTCCACTTCTTTCAGCATTTGAGCCTGTTCAGGTGTTCGGACGGGATTATGCAGGATTGGTCCTACTCCCTCGACGTACTCTAGCTCTAATCCCATTGGTTGCAAAATGAGCAGAATATCCGAAAAAATGATCGCAGCGTCAACGCCTAAGCGCTCAACAGCTGTAACCATGACTTCAGTTGCAAGTTCGGGGCTACGACAGAGTTCTAAGAAAGGAACTTTGCTTCGTATGTCTTGATATTCTTTCATATACCGGCCAGCCTGTCGCATTAGCCAAATAGGCGTATAGTCAGTATCCTCACACCGACATGCCTTGAGAAAGACAGATTCGGCCAGTAGTTTATTTTCCATTCGATAATCCTTCGATATTATGAGATTTTAATTAGGCCTTTGGTGCAATTATCTTCACGACCTTGAACTTTGGAAATTCCATCAATCAGGTCATCTAGGTGGTAGGTATGACTAATAATACGATCCATGTTTACTGCACCACTGCTGATTAGTTGAATAGCTTCCTCCCAGGTATTAGGAGCAAGCCAAGAAAAACGAATGCTTTTATCCATTAAGATAGTTTCTAAAATTGGTACATTCATTATGTCGTTATCGCCCGGAAGTCCAAATAAGACGATGGTTGAATGACGACCTGTAATTTCCAAAGCTGAATGTATAGCATTCAAAGCGCTAGTAGCCAAAATTGCCCGATCGGCTAATTCACCGGAGTTTAATTCGTGAATAACTTGGCTTAGATTGTCAGTATAGTGATTAGATGTGCTATCAGCAATGTTAATAATGTGGTCTGCTCCAAGTTCAGCGCCTCTTTCAAGCCGATAATCTCGGGTACCAACCAAAATGACCTGCTCAACATTTCTACTCTTTAAAACTTGTACCATCATCAAGCCGATTGGTCCTGGTCCATATACAACAACTGTATGATCGGGGCTTGTGTTAAGATTATTGATCGCATAAAGGCCACAAGCCAAGGGCTCGGTCAATGCACCTTGATCATAGGTGACGTGTGATGGTATTTTGTATGTCCAGTTACAGTCTGATATGGCATATTCTGCGAAGCCACCATCAATACTAACCCCCAAAACTTTTTTGTCGTTGCATAGATTGGGTAGACCTTTCTTAGACCATTTAGATTTTGGGTTAGCCTGCACAGGATTTGGCACGACCCGATCACCAACTGAAAACCGGTCACCTACTTGATCTCCTACTGCTACTACCTCACCAGTAAATTCATGTCCTAAAACTAACGGACCTCTTCCATCAGACGTTTCCAATGAACTTTTCCCGTAATAATAAGCTACATCAGAGCCACAGATACCGACTGATTTGACTTTGATCAGAAGTTCTTCTGCATCTGGTATTGGAATTCGTTTCTCTTCTAGTAGCATCTGTTCCGGTTCGTAGAAAACTTGAGTTTTCATCATTTCAACACTTGACATAAGAAATTCCTTTATTTATCCGGAGTTAGAATTTTATTTTTTTCGAACATATACTGCCAGATTATTGTAGCTACAATGGCACTAGCAAATTGCACCACGATGAAAACTAATCCGTCTACGGGGCGGATACCGGCAGCTGAATAAGTGAACATTCGAGCGATCGTTACCTGTGGATTTGCAAACATGGTACTGGAAGTAGAAATCAGCTGCCCACCCACCAGCAGGCTAACAATCAACGGGACTTTATCTGATTTTTGATAAACTAATGCTTGAATGGTGAAAACCAGGATGAAAGTGCCAAACGCTTCAGCAGGAAAGCAGCCCCCATTTCTGGTAACCCTGGATAATGTTACCAATGAATCGACCTGATGGTAAAACATCAAGTGTGTTGCTAATGTGCCGGTGACACCGCCGGCAATCTGAACGAAAACGTAATAGGGAAAATTTCTCCATGGTAAGCTTCCAGAATAGGCGAAGCTCAAACTTACGGCCGGGTTGAAATGTGCCCCGCTAATTGGTCCAAAGACGGAGATTAGGGCAAAAAGAACCCAAGCGACACCCACGGAATCAGCCAACACGGAGATTCCAATACCTGAATCGAGTACTCGGTTAAACAAGATTACAGGAGAGATGGATGCCATAACCAAGAACATGGAGCCTATAAATTCGGCCCACAATTTGGCAACTAACTTGAAGTCTGACAAGAGATTACTGCTTTCTAGTTTCTGGCTTTTCCTTGCCTGAAATCTTAAAATGCCATGCAGCTAAAAGGTATCGCAACTGACACGCTTTGTCAAGATCACATTTAGGTGTTTGTCCAAAAACCTACGGAAGTACCATTGACAAACCTGTGAGATTTACTATACGATAGAAAATTGCGGAAGGGATGGTGAGGTTAGCCTAATTCCAGCCGTATATCTCACCACTAATGTAGGTTTCGGTCCAAGCTGTACATAAAACGGCATCACTTTGATCGGTTAAAACAAAGGGAGGGTAGATTTCGTTAGACTCGATTTTGTGATACTGTCGCTCCTCTGTTAGGAGTTCTAAGTAGGTAATATTCCCCCAAAAGTGACGGCAAAAATGACCATTCTTGCGATGCTCAATGGCCTCTTTAAAACGTATTTTTTCTAGGCTCAAATTTAGTACTTCCACGGACCTCGGAAACCAGTCCAAATCGTACACTTAAAACAAAATCTTTGTCAAGTGTAACCTAGTTTTTCTTGGAAAAGTAATTTGTCGCGTATTACGCAGGCGTTAATTTATATGGGCATAAAAAATTGGGGTGAAAAATAATGGATCGTCCGAACGTTGTTTTTGTCTTCGGTGACCAGTGGCGGGCACAGGCCACTGGTTACGCAGGTAACTCCGTAGTCCAAACACCTAACCTTGATCGTTTGGCTAAACAGAGTCTTAATTTCACTCACGCAGTATCGGGTTGTCCCGTTTGTTCACCAGCACGTGCATCTCTTTTGACAGGCCAAAACCCACTGTCTCATGGTGTTTTTGTTAACGATGTGCCACTGAACCATCAATCTATGAGCATAGCCCAAGCCTTCAAGCAAGGCGGTTATAAAACCGCTTACATCGGTAAATGGCATGTTAATGGAAATGGACGTAGCAATTATATTCCACCAGATCAAAGACTTGGTTTCGATCACTGGCAAGTATTGGAGTGCACACACAACTATAACCAATCTGCTTACTACGATGGCAATTCAGACCAAAAATTGTACTGGGATGGTTATGATGCTTGTGCTCAAACGAATTCAGCTATCGATTACATCTCAGAAAATATAAATACCAAAAATGATGACACTACCCCGTTTTTTCTCATGTTGTCTTGGGGCCCCCCGCATGCGCCTTACCAGACCGCTCCAGAATCCTATCAGGATATGTACAAACCAGAAGACGTGTTGCTTCGACCTAATGTTCCTGAGTCATTAGCTGATCAAGCACGCCAAGACTTATCAGGTTATTACGCACACTGTACGGCCTTGGATGATTGTCTTGGTCGCTTATTGGATCGAATTGATCAACTAGGCCAAACTGAAAACACAATTTTTATTTTTACTTCTGATCATGGTGATATGCTTGGCTCGCAAGGCCTAATAAAAAAACAGAAACCTTGGGATGAGTCAATTCGAATTCCTTGTTTGATACGTTACCCTGAATTGGTTTCTAGAAATGACGGTGAATTAGTCGGGCGAGAAATTTCTGATGTATTGATGGATATTCCAGACTTTATGCCGACACTTCTGGGGTTAGTTGGGCTGCCTATACCTGAGACTGTTGAAGGAATTGACTATTCAATGTATCTTCGGAATCCCGAATCTGAGAATCCATCTGACAGCACTGCTTTGTTAGCTTGTTATCATGCTTTTGGTCAATGGAGATATGGTTTGGATGGTGGGCCAAACCATCTAACTGGACGAGAATTCCGTGGGTTAAGAACTCGTAGATACACTTATGTTGTTACTTTGGACAGCCCTTGGCTATTGTATGACAACTTGAATGACCCATATCAACAAAATAACTTTTTTTCTACAGAAATGTCACAAAAAATGGTTCAATTGGCTGAATCGTTGAACCGAAAACTTGAACAAAAGCTAGCCAAGCGAAAAGACAATTTTCTGTCTGGAATGGACTACATTCGACAGTGGGGTTATACGGTAGATGAGAGAGGAACCATTCCCTACACTAACTGAATTATTTTGGAATAATGTCAAATATTTCTTGGATTTCGCCAGTCATTTTCAAACAAACTTTTTTGCAGATGCTAAGAAGTCGTAGAACATACGTTTTGGCTTTTTTGTCCTTTATTCCTGTTATTTTTATGTTTGTTGTCCGTCTTATCCCACAAAAAGCCAGCGTGATTGACACTTTACTGTTGGAATCAACCGTTACTTTCTATCTGATGTTCATTGTCATTTTAGTTGCACTGTTTCAGTCCACGACGCTTTTATCTGATGAAATTGAAAACAATACGATTATTTACTTATTGATGCGACCTATTTCAAAGATGAGTATTGTCTTGAGTAAATTTATGGCCTATTGGGTTGGGGCAACTATACCAGTAGCTACCTCCCATCTACTTGTTTCCATCTTTATAGCTACTCACCCTAAATCCCAAATAACATTTTTATCTGGGCTTAGGTTGGAGGTACTGTATCTAAGTGTCATCATCTTAGGCCTTCTAGCTTATGGCAGTATTTTTCTCTTTTTAAGTGTCTGCTTTCGTTATTCAGTGCTGTGGGGATTGTTAGTTGCTTTTGGTTGGGAAAAGCTGACGTTGGTCTTATCAGGAAATATCCGCTTAGTTTCTATCATTCACTATTTGAAATTGGCTGTTCTTCCTAGTGATTCTTCTTCCAAAAAACTACTATGGACCTTCAATCAAAGAGCGTTTGATTCTGAGCCAATGTCGAAATGGATAGTAGTATTAATAATTTTGTCGATTTCAATTTTTTTTCTCAGTCTCTCGGTGTTCGCTTTTCAGCGAAGAGAATATCCATAGTCGGAAGCTTAGCTGACCAACTTATTTCTGCTTTTTTCTTCATATACCGTTTTTTTTTTTAAAGAACCCAGCTCTCCCCAGCACCACATTAATCCAAAATAAACCATAGTAGCACCAAAAATACGGATCCAGATCAAAACAGAAGGAGTAAAGTACAACCCAATAGCCATCAATATTGAAACGATGACTGATTTCCATATAAATCTGATATATTCCAGTTTGGATATTGAGCGATGAATGAAGATGCTACTCATTATAAAAAGTATACTTTCGCTACCTATCATACTTACGGCGGATCCAACATGTTGATATTGTGGAATAAATGACAGATTCAATAAAAGATTGGTGCTAAGTGTTACGAACATCAGGATCGAGAATGCTAATCGCTGATCAGTAGCTCGTAGAACCGTTATATTAACCGTGGTCAAGAAAGTTAACCCCCCTGAAATACTTAATAAACGGAGTGGTAGCACAATCTGTCTCCATTCTAATTTGGGAAAAAATTGAGCCGCGATCTGTTCGGAAACTAACGCCAAGCCTATGGTAAACGGTAAAGCAAGGAGAACCATCCAACGGATAGCGTCGGTATATACATAGCGAAACTGTACCGTTTTACGTTCAAATTCTCTGGACATCACAGGAAAAACAGCTCCCATGTAAGCTCCAGGCAGAATTGTAAATGCATTGACAATAGTGAAAGCCAAACCGTACCATGCGTTAGCTGATTGTGCTTCCGTAGTGTTTGTAATCAGTTTTGATAATAAAATCATGTCCAAGCGAAAATATACCAAGTTGAACATGTTGCCTAGAGCAAATGGTAAAGCTTGTTTCATCAGAGTTTTCCAGAGTTTCCAATTTAAGCGAAACATAAAATTTACAAATCGAAGACGGGCAATACTTAAGTTCAAGATTAAGTTAAGAACGCTGCCGATTAACACGATTAATCCAAATTCACCTAAATCAGCCATTTCAAACCAAATTAGTCCACCGCCAACCAAAACGACCGTTAATCTTTCCGCAATCACTGTTACTGATTCATATTTCATCTGCTCAAAAGCCCGAAATAGACAACGATAAATTTGAGCCAATCCATTAATTAGCTCAGCTGCTCCTAGTAAGATAATTAACCGAAAGGTTAGATCTGTATAATTCAACCAATAATTGACTGATATGATAAATCCAAAAGCAAGAATTGAAAGCAGAAGACGGATTATCAGTGCATTCCCGATGTAATCTTGAGCTAAATTTTTATTTAGAGTAATTTCCCTAATCAGTGGCCCCTGCAAACCTAGTTCAGCAATACTTGCAACTAAACCTGCAATAAAAACAGCTAAAAAGTAGCAGCCGATGTCTGACTCAGTGATGACATTCGGTTTTTGAGGCAAAATGAAAACTGTCAAAATTAATGATAGTAACCGCCCAATCAAATGGGCAGAGAAGAGAGCTGATGCATTTCTCAGCACTTCGCTTTTTCGATTTGTCTTCATTTTTTAATAGGTAGTTTGGGTGGTGAAACTCCGGCGCGGATGTAGTTAGGTTTAATATCGAAAGGATCATCAACACTTGAATTCGTCAACCTATTTAGACCTAATCTGGCCACGCTTGTTCCTCTAGACAATCCAAATGTTGAATCTGCTAAACAAATCGAATCGGTCGAATCCAATTTGAAATGGGATTTGATTTCAGTTGCATGTTGCTTCAACCCGTCGCCCACAAATATGGTGGGAGGAGTAATCTCGCTAAGGATTGCTGATATGGTTAGGCACCTATCATCGCTTTGACGGACCCCATTCTCAAAAATAGCGCTGTAAACTTCATTTTTTCTGGCATCCAAAATTACACAAATTTTACTCGGGACATAGGCTAAGTTATATGCGATAGATTCTAAGGTCGAAATACTAATAATTGGTCTTTTAATGGCATAGCAAATGGTCTTGGCTGTACTGACGGCAATTCGAACTCCGGTAAAAGATCCAGGTCCAATCGCTACGGCGACCGCATCAATATCTCGAATTTTTAATTCAGCTGATTTTAAGGTTTTGTCAATTGCTGGAATTAGCCTTGATGCATGTTGTCGACTAATGCTTAATGTTTGTTCAGCAATAATTCCCCCCTCATCGATCAAACCAATGCTACCAATTGCAGTTGAAGTGTCAATACCAAGTATTTTCATATTAATTTCTCTTGCACCTTCTATTTTATTTATGGTAGTTTAACGGCGGCGGATGTGATTTCCGTCGGTTACCTACGGTTGGGGGATTAGCTCAGTTGGGAGAGCGCTTGCATGGCATGCAAGAGGTCACCGGTTCAAGTCCGGTATTCTCCACCATTTTTCCATTGTTCCATTCCACTTGCCCAATTCGGTTGAAACTTAGTGCATTCGGTTCCGATCCCTACGTAGTTACTCGTTGAAGTCCGCGGTTTGTTGTCCGCCCCCTTTCTCAATGGAGTCAAAATGGAAAAGATACGCGAATTGTCGTCCCTATTGCAGGCAGGTATTGATGAATACGACAAGCAACTCAAGGTTCTACAACAAGAACGATTGAAATATATTCGTTTGTCGGTTTCCGATAGCTTCGGGAAGACAGACGGTGATTCAAAAAATTCGTGGCTACTACACTTACAGCAGTTGGAAGCGTCTCTGGATGTTCGTTTGGTCAGCATGCGGGAAGCCGTTCGATTAGCTGCCAAAAGCCTAGACGGTAAGTCCGATAAAGAATAGCTAATGAATGGGACATATTTTTTATCCTGCTTTTTTGATAATATCCAAAATTTTTGGGGCGAAAAATTGCTCCGAGAATCGAAAACAACATCTCTAGTAAATTTAAATTTTCACACCTGTGCATAATTAATCAGATTTAAACCTGAAACTCTCAGAAATGATGGCCTATTGTACTCGTTCCCTATCTGAGATTAAGCGTCTTTGTTCAGTACGTCCTCTTTTTTAAATTCTTATAACTTCTTTCGCGTAAAGTGGTTAGTGCGACGATTATCCCTTAATTACACCGATTGGTCTAAGTCGTACCACTCTCTTGGATAAACCTGCGCCATCCACAACCTCAGCTACCTGATCTATATCTTTGTAGGCATCTGAAACTTCCTCTCTTAATGTATTTTTACCCTCAGAAAGGGCAAAGATTCCTTGTTCTTCCAGATTTCGTCTAACCGCTTGTCCCTTTGTCATTTTGATAGCCTTTCTACGAGACCATCGTCTACCTGCTCCGTGACAGGTTGTTCCCCATGTTTGGTCCATGGCTTTTGCCCCACCCACTAAAACATATGATGCTGTTCCCATGTCCCCGGGAATTAAGACTGGCTGACCAATTTCCATGTAGTGTCTAGGAATTTCTGGGTGATACGCTGGAAAAGCTCGAGTAGCACCTTTGCGGTGAACAAATAACTCTTTTTCTTCGCCATTAACCAGATGTTTTTCAAATTTTCCAATATTGTGCGACACATCGTAGACTATTTCTAATCCAAGTTCATCCTCCGAGGCCTCAAAAAAATCCAAGAAAACTTGACGGGTCCAATGTGTAATGCACTGACGGTTATTCCAAGCGTAATTAGCACCACAAGCCATAGCTGTGATGTAGTCCTGCCCCTCTGGAGACTTGATAGGCGCAGCCGCAAGTTGTCTGTCGGGCAACTCAATACCATATTTACTTGCTACATTAACCCAATTTTTGACGTGATCCTCACAGATTTGATAACCAAACCCACGTGAACCTGTATGAATCATGATACACACTTGACCCGGCCATAAATTCATCACTTTAGCTGCTTTCCGATGAAAGACATGATCGACTACTTGAATTTCCAAAAAGTGGTTTCCAGAGCCTAGTGTTCCTAGTTGATTCTTTCCCCTTTGCAAACACCGCCTGCTAACAGCTTCAGCATTGGCTTTTTCTAAATGTCCGTTTGCTTCGATGAATTCGAGATCAGATGCATGTCCGTAACCCCTTTCAATAGACCATTTAGACCCCTGCTCAATCACCGATTTTTGCTCATGTTCTGTTAGTTGTATAAGACCACCACGACCTACACCGCAAGGAATAGTGTTAAAAATTTTTGCTACTAAATCTTTTACTTTCCCTTTTAATTGACGCACATTTAAATTTGTGCGCAGTAGGCGTACACCACAATTAATATCATAACCAATTCCACCAGGAGACACTACACCTTCTCGGTTTGGATCAGTAGCTGCGACTCCACCTATCACAAAACCATATCCCCAATGTAAGTCAGGCATAGCTAGGGAATACTTGACTATTCCTGGTAAGTGGGCAACATTTGCCACTTGTTGTAATGCCTGTTCGTTTCGAATATCTTTTAACAGTAGTTCGTTAGCATAAACAATACCGTCAACTCTCATACCTCTCTGAAATTTTTTCGGAATTCGCCACCGGTAATCGTCTATTTTTTCTAGCATCATCGACATTCTTGCTTTATCAAAGTTTAATTTCCGCGTTTTTCTCTATTATTAAATTTGCTTTCCGAACTTGACGAACAAAAGAATAAATTTTGTTCGTATCTTTTTTACCCGGGGATTTTTCTACCCCACTGCTGACATCTACCCCGTAAGGTTGAAGCTGTGCTATTGCTGTTCCAATATTATCGGGTGTTAGGCCCCCAGCTAAAATTATACGCTGACTTAGACCTTCGGCTATTCGCCAGTCAAAAGTCTGCCCGGTTCCACCAGCTTTTCCTTTTATAAACGTATCTAGTAGGTAGGCATCAACTCGATAATTCGCAATTTCATTTCTCAGAACCTGCAGTTCTTTTTTAACGTGAAAACTTTTAATTACTTTGGTTTGAAGGCTAATTTGAGAGCACATTTCCGGGGATTCGTTCCCATGTAATTGAACCGCATCCAGCTTGCAGTGGTTAACGATGTCTTTAATTTCATCTATTTCACTATCAACAAATAAACCAACATTTGTAATGAAGGGGGGCAACTGCTTGATAACTAATTTAGCTTGAGACGGGGTTATGTATCTGGGAGTATTTGGTACGAAAACAAATCCTAGTGCGTCTACTCCAGCTGCTATGGCTTCTAATCCATCATCCAAATTGGTAATACCACATATTTTTATTCGGGTCATATCGGAATTCTACCAAACATACTTAGCCAACAGCAAGATAAGGCTTATGAAAGTAATGAACTTTCGGGACATCAAAAATTTGTGATTGAAAATGAACCTAAAAATAGCTACTCACCTTTCAGCTTTGAGGTTGACTTTTTCTCTTATACTAGTGTATACATTTAGGCCGAAATTGTAGGCGCTGAAAGTTGATGAGAGCTTATACAAAGAATTAGAATTGTTTAATAAAGGAAGGAGTACTGAACGCAAATGCCAGCCAAACAACTGATATACGACGCAGAAGCTAGAATGGCCCTTAGAAAGGGCGTTGACACCTTAGCTAAGGCTGTTGTCTCTACGCTCGGTCCACGTGGCCGAAATGTGGTTTTGCAAAAATCATTCGGTGGGCCTGTCATAACTAGCGATGGAGTTACAGTAGCTAAGGAAATTGAATTGCCAGACAAGTATGAAAACATGGGTGCTCAGCTGCTGAAAATCGTAGCTACAAAAACCAATGATTCTGTTGGTGATGGCACTACCACTGCTACCTTATTGGCTCAAGAAATAATCCATGAGGGCTTAAAAGGCATTACTGCTGGTATTGATGCAATGCAAATGAAAATTGGCATTGACAAAGCTACGGAATCTGTCGTTTCCCATTTGACTAACAAAAGCCAAAGTGTTGACACTTACGACCAAACAGTCCAAGTCGCCTCGATTTCTGCCAATGATGCAGCTAACAATAGTGATATTGGTACCACTATTGCTGATGCGATGGAAAGAATTGGCAAAGATGGTGTCATTACCGTAGAAGAGGGAAAGAGCTCTTCTACTACTATAGATATCGTTGAAGGAATGCAGTTTGACAAAGGCTTTTTGTCTCCGCACTTCGTAACTGACGTTGAAAGCCAAGTGGTAGAACTAGAGGACCCTTTCATTCTTATCAATACTGGTAAGATTAGTGCTGTACAAGATTTAGTTCCGATTCTGGAAAAGGTTTCCGAACTTTCACGGCCACTCTTAATTATAGCTGAAGATGTAGAAGGCGAGGCCTTGTCAACGTTGGTTGTTAATAAGCTCCGAGGCGGTCTTAAAATAGCAGCTGTCAAGGCACCTGGATTTGGCGACCGTAGGAAAGAAATGTTAGGTGACATTGGTATACTGACAAATGGGCAAGTCATTTCTGAAGAAACAGGTATTCGTCTAGAGAATATAGTCTTGGGAATGCTTGGTACCGCTAAACGGGTGATTATCGATAAGGATAACACTACGATTATTGATGGTGCTGGTACTCAACAAGATATTGGTGATCGCGTAAGACAGATTCGCACACTAATTTCTGACACGACTTCTGATTATGATAGAGAAAAACTGGAAGAGAGGTTAGCGAAATTAGCTGGTGGAGTAGCTGTCATTGGTGTAGGGGCGTCTACTGAAACTGAAATGAAAGAGAAAAAATCCCGTTATGAGGATGCCTTATCAGCAACTCGTGCTGCCGTTGATGAAGGGATTGTGGTCGGTGGTGGTGTCGCTTTGCTTCGTGCTTCTGCTTCGATTAGTGACTTGTCGCTTAGCCCAGACCAAGCCTTTGGAGCAGGCATTATCCAACGATCTTTAGAAGCACCTATTCGAGCTATTGTTGGTAATGCTGGTGAAGAAGGAGCAGTTGTAATTAACAAAATCAGAGAACATGAGGGCAACTTCGGTTTCAACGCTTCGACCTTGGAGTACGGGGATCTGGTCGATAGTGGTGTAATTGATCCAACCAAGGTTGTAAAATCAACGATCCAGAATGCTGCTAGCGTTGCGAGCCTTTTGCTGACAACAGAAGCTTTAATTACTGAAGCTGATGAAGATGACGATGAGAATGAGTAGATTGCTCTGATTTGTGAAACTAAACTAAACTATTGATGGGCCGTTCGGTCTTTAGAGTTGTTTGCTCTGATTGTCCGTTCGGCTCTTTTTTTGGTCTATCGATCATGATATTCCCCATCAGACTCCACTGACTTACATGTGAAAAACGGAATCAGCGATTCATACTATCGTGAGCGAATTTTACTTTAGTAAAGTCAGTGGTTGGATCTCAGTTTTGTGGTCTGTGAAAATGTGGCAGAAGTAAACGCCACTGGATACCTTCTCACCGTGGGTTGTTTTTCCGTTCCAATATACTGCACTGTTCGGTTTTACATAAAATCCGGCTGCTTGCCACCCTTTGTCTATTTCCCATATTAGGTTTCCACTCGTATCGTAAATTTTCATCGACACGCTGCTGCCTTTGGCTAATTGGTATGGAATCCAAGTCTCAGGGTTGAATGGGTTAGGATAATTAGGGTGTAATTTCGTTTGCATCGGCTTTTGATTTGGTGCAGCCAATCTCTCATTGTCTAGTTTAATACTTGTTTTTCCTTGGCCTGTATTTTTGTTTAAATCTGCTCCCTTAGCCAGAACGGTAACTATTCCTTGTTGATTATCTTCCAAGTAATGGATCTGATTCCAAATTAATGGGCTACTTGATTTAGCAGGCTTTAAGAGTTGCTGGCCAATAGTAACTGATGGGATTTTTTCCAGTGGTTCATTAGAAATTATAGTAATGAAAATGGCTTGGGGAAACAAAGGATGCGGAACAGCAAATACTTCTATTTGTGGTGGAGTTCTATCTGGTTGATCAATGATTGTGATCATCACTTCCTCTTCTAACTCATTGCAATCGGGATCCTTAATTTTAATCTGTACTGTAAAGTCTCCACGAACTTCCTCAAACCCTTTTGCTACACCTACTTTAATTGTACCTTTTTGAACTCCTGCTAATGGTGCTTTTCTTTCTAGTTCTACGACCAAGGTTTCTGGTACGGACTGAGTCCAAACTAATTCCTCCGAGGAATTATCCAAATCAAATAAAGTGAAATCTACTCTTACTTCTTGGCCAGGGTAAATAGTTCGATCTTCCACACCTTGTAGTATCGGTCGTTCTGAGCCCACTCTGGGCCGCCAGATTCTCAGGGTTATATCAGTCGTTGACTCTATTTCCCCATTTTCGTTAGAATCTGTGACAACAATTCGAACTTTTTTGTCTTCGGATGGAGCTTTTTCGTTCGCCATAAAAAAGTTATCCATTGCACTAATCGTCATTAACTTTTCTGTAATCTGTACCGAATCCTTTGATTGACCAAAATCAATTCTCAGCTTGTCTGATTTTTCCGGCTTTCTGTATATTTTTTTATTATCATCCCAGATCATCCAAGACCATTCTAGTTTTTCTTTGTCAGTTTTTGCTAATGGGTCTAAAAGTACTAGTGGGTAAAGATCTAGGTACGATGTTCCTAGCTCTGACTGGTAATTGGCTTGCCCACAAAAGATATTGATAATTTTGGGAAAGCCTTGAAGACTAGGTGGCTGAATTGATTGAATAGTTACTTCTCTAGTAACTTTTTGGTTCCAGATATCAGTTGCTGAGACCAATAATTTTCCTTCTTTAAAGCCAGTTGCAAATTTTTCGGAAGGAGTCAGTCGTAAAAATGGAGTCCCTGTTTTAATTGGAATTGCTTCTCTTAAATTTGATTTAATCCATTCTTTGTTTTTTGGTTCGTATACTGTTAGGGTTAGAAAATCATCCGCTTCTAATTTCACGGATAGCCAATTGGTTTTGTCGGCTGATAAGGAGGATGATGTGCCAAAATTCCACTCATGTTCAGAGACGGATTCTTTCTGGATTAAATCTTGAAGGTCAAAGGTCTTGGCTTCTGGTTTTGAATCAGTACTTGAGACCGACTGGAAAATAATTGGTCCAGTTAGGTTAAGCTTCAGTTCTGGAGGCTTAATGATGATAATGGGTAATTTATCTTGGCTAAACTTATCTTTTCTACTTGCTTTTAGATTTAAATAAAATCCGAAACAATTTTCTGGATCAGGACACATGTCATCTTCTAAAAAATCATCGTATTCAACCAAGATTTGGGTAATGGATTTAAGTTCTTTGTCTTTGGGTGGGGTAAATTGTAATAACTGTAGTGCTGGCTGGTCGCTGTCTGTGGAGATTTTCAGTCCTGATTGTTCCAACTCTTCAAGGTTTTCAATTTTCCAATCAATTCCCTTCTTCTGTTGTGAATATTTTGCCAAGTCAACTTCTTTGATGAGGGCCGGGTACATAACGATTGGCTTTTTCAGTTGCTCTTTATTTAAAATTGGTTTTGATGGAAAAATTGACAATTGAAAAGAGTAATCAAATGATGACCCATTGGGACCATTTATACTTAGTGTGATATTTTCAGCTGGTCGAATTTCAAACTCTTCCGATACCTCAGGGGTTGAAAATGTGAATATTTCGCCGATTGCATCAATAAATATTTCGCCAGCTGCATCTTTGTCTTGCTTCCATTTAAATTTAAAGTTACTAGCCTTGTTTTCAAATTCAAAATCGAATGTAAGGTTGCTTGAAATTAACTCAACATCCATAGGTTGGTCATTCATCGAGTCAATGATTTTTTCTGTCAAATCTACACGGTTAGATTCATCATTTATAAATGAAATTTCTTTTGGAACGTCTGTGGCCAACGAAAATGGTGATTCCGAGGAGCTAGAAACTGTAATTCTCATATTGGTCACAGTTTTATTATTCTCTTCATCTGTGACTGTTAATTGAATTGGGAAAGTTTGCCCTATCTTATCCTTAGGCGCTTTGAGTTTTAATTGTCTGTTTTTCGAATACAATTCTGCAACCGGGGATGATGTAGGGGTCATATCCCACTTCAAGGTTTCATCAGGACTATCTCCATCTTGGACATATTTATCTAGCGCAATGTTTCGTTTCCATCCAGCTTGTAACGAGATGTTCTCAGGTAATTCCACACTTGGGGGTTCTGTTACTCTTACTTTGAGTTCCTGTTTAGCGATTTTTCCAAATTGGTTGGTAGCTGTCAAGAGAATAACAGTCTCACCAACCCAATCGCCAATTACCTTCAGCTCTAATCGACGGTCAGCTAAGATTTTCGCCATTAGCAGCTTTGGATCTGGTGTAATGACAAACCATCTGATCTGTTCTGGTGGCGTGAATGTGTCGGTAATATATAAGTCTAATTCTATATCGGACCAAGATTGGTTGGCTTTTAGCTTAATTGTCTGTGGGAATTGCTTGATTGTGGGTGGTGTAACTTTTACTGATTCTACTACTATCTGTACATCGTCTGTATAACCGCCAGAATCAGTGGCCTTGAATGTAATACTTTCTTTAGCAACAACAGAAGCTGATAAAGTAGCAGTCCTCTCTTCTATGACTACTTGAATTTTATCATTTCCAATAACTGACCACGTTATCTCCTCGGGAGGATTGTTATAATCCTGAACGTACTTACTAAGTACTATCTGGCGACTTCTTTTTTCAAAGGGTAAGTTTTTTTCCGGATCAACCAAAACAGTAACTACACTGTTTTCATTGAGTAGATCCTCTCGAAATTTTGCTTGGTTTATTCGGGGAGGAACACCTACCGGAACGACTTCCACTAGGATCGATTTTTTGTTGGATTTTTGTCCTAAATGATTCTCAGCCATTATCAAAAAATCTTCCTTTATACCTCCGGTGTTTGCACGAAATGTTGGCCTGCGGCTATTTAAACCTTGGACCTCTATTAGTTGATTCCCTGTTACCTCCCATTTAATCTGTTCATCTTCTGAAATAGCATCAATCACATAATCATCCAAATTGAATATTTCTTGGGCTGGTAGGACCTGCGTACCATCCACAGTGAATACTAATAATGGAAAATCAGAAACAATTGGCCCGTTTATATCAGGGAGAACCGTTACCTTCATGTTTGCTTCTGTTTTATTGCCATCTCTATCTCTAGCTATAAATTGTATGACAGAATTTTCTGTTTCTTTTTTTGCCCGCAGAGTTACTAAGTTTTTGTTTATGCTCACTTCAACCGAAGCGTCATTATCCGATTCTTGTGTTAAAGACCAAGTCCAGGTTAAGCCGTTCAAGTCAGGCTGATCTATATCTGTAACAAACTGACCAAGATCAAAGATCTCTTCTCGGTTAAGTTTAAGTCGTTTATCGGGCAACAACTTTATGATAGGAGCTGCCATTACTTCAATCCGAACTTCTGCCATAGCCGTATATTGTTTGTTATTTGCAACTTGCAGATCAATAATAGCCGAACCGAAAAAATTCTTCTTGTCATTTCCCTTGACCGAAAAAATTGCTTTGTGAGTGATTTGATCAATCTGAGTAGCGATTTTAGCATGAGGAACATCTAACCACTTGAGTTGTTGTTTGGAGAATTCACCATCATCCTCAATGTAGTTGTTTAAATACAGTGGTGCTGAAGTCTCTGTATTCAGAAATCGAACTTCCGGTATAGGTTTTACTATAGGTCCACCTCGAATGCTCAGGGAAGCTGAGTTTAGAGTAGCAGAGGCTTGCTTTTGTTGCCCATTCTTAGTTAGCAAAGTGACTTCAGTCACTCGAGACCGACCATCATCTCGGTCGAATTGAATGCTAGCCTCTTTGGTAGCCCTAAGTGGTTTGAACTTGAATCGTGCCACTATACTAGGATTAATTATTGCTTTTCCTTCACCCCTAAATAGTAGTGCAACATAGTCAATTTGATCATCTTCGATATCGTTGCCTGGGTCTCCGTGCATATCATTGTCAAGGGTTACCCAGCCAGTAAGTAGATCTGTCGACTCAGCACCCTCGATGATGTGAACGGTTTCTTTTTTTGTGTCAATCAGTTGGAGATCTAAACCGCTAAAGGTAATGAAAACAGAAACCCCAACCACAGTTTCTCCTTTGGGATCTAGATGTAGGTCGATCGTCAGCGGCTGGTCCAGTTCGGCACTAAAATTATTTAGTTCAGTACCGAACTGACGGAGGGATAACACAACCGCTTCTATCGGTGGGGTTAAAGCTAGTAGCAGTAAGAAGCACGTAATTCTGATTACCAACATATTAGAATTATGACAGCTACCCCTTTATTAGTTTCGTTTTTGTTTTTTAACGCAAATTGCTCCATGGCTCTTGATCGTATACTTCGACGAGTTGATACCCTTCCTCACCTACCGATGGTCCTAGAATAGCGAGTAATTTAGCATTTTGATCGAAGACATTAAAGGATGCATGAACTGCATCAGCAGGGATAAAGACTGAGTCTCCCTGGCTCAATACTTGTTTTTTGTCTCCTAACCATTGTTCAACCTTTCCTTCCAAAACGTAAATAACCTCTTCTTGTTCTGGGTGTTTATGGAAATTGTGTCCACCACCAGGTTCCAAGGTTACTTCTATAACAACTAAGTCTTTGGTGTTAGTTGTTGATGGGCGACTAACCCAACCCATTACGCCCCAATCTAGAGTATCCCGTTCCATTTGCTCTGTTGTAATAAACTTACCACTCATTTGATGCCATCCTTTGACTGAATCAAGTTTAAGTTCGTCCATGATGATCTAAGTATCACCAAACTAATTATATCTTAAGGACTGGTTATAGGTACAAATTGATCTGTATTATTTTGTATTCCGTTCAACTAATTAACTTATTTTGCCAAAAGTCTCCCTTAGCCCTCTTTCCTAGAATGATAGGTTTTTTCTAAGTTTTATGGCTCTCCTCCATGATAGTGACAAAAGTAAATAAATCAGGCAAGAAATCAGGTCCTAGATCTTCTGCCGGTTTGGATTCAGCGAACTTCCAGAAGATACTCTCTAAGAGCGTAAGCCAGTTTTGGCTACGTCCTTCGGATTGAGCTTGTACTTTAAATTGTTCCAATATATTGATTTTAGCTGCTTGCTCCCGTTCTGTTTGGACTTCTTGGATAGCTTCCGAGAAGGTTATTCGTAGTGTTTCTACGATGTGATAGGCCATTGATCTATTGTACTTCTTGGCGTCTCGCTTAGCTCCTTCGTATATTTCTGTGGGCAACATGAGGCTGACCTGTTTTTTAAGAGTGTTTTTAGGTTGTCTATATTCTGCCATTTCTATCACCTTCTCGGCTCATTAAGGGCTTGCGCCAGATAAATGTGGTTGTTATGGGATTATTTTAGCTGGTGTTGTTGTGGCGGTCAAGGGGTGGCGCTAAGCCTGATTGTATAGGCCTGCTTGTTTTGCAAGACTTAAATAGTGCTTTGTTTTTTTTT
>JAYZAL010000035.1:0-7247 GCA_036339735.1 Candidatus Poribacteria bacterium | reverse complement strand
CGATAATCCTCGATAATCAGTAGTCGTTCTACCAGCATTCGTCGCCCCATCGAGGGGTGATTGATATCCATATCCAGTAGTCGATTTGTCTGTCCTTGTTGGAAATTCCCGAAAGCTTCATTAAGATCCCACGGTATCATGTTGTATTGATCGGTACGTGTGTCGTGATACAGGTAGTAGTTGTGCCCTGTCCCAAAATAGCTGTCCAAGTTGACTAAAACTGTGTTGATTGCCATCAATTTTAAAAATGAATCGACATTAAAATAATGTTCGATCTGCTCGACAAACTGAGCATCATCCGACTTGTGTAAGAACTTCAAAAATGAGATGAGCCTGCCTGTATCAGAGTCCTTTTTCCTTGATTTTAAGGTATATCGTTGTTCGTAGTTTTTCCAACGGCCACCAAGCGGAATTAAATCAGGAATTTTGTCCGGTTTAACCAGTAGTCCATCGTCGTTGCCAAAGTGATCAACTAAGAATACCCGATCTACTTGCTCAATCATTGTGTATAGTCCCAGATATTCCTGATCGTATACACCATCTACTGTCAGATACAGTTTGGCAAAAACGGCTCTTGGTGCAGGTACATCCAGCTTTTGAAAAAGGTGGTAGGCTAACTTCTCTCTCAAAAAGGATGGGTCTTTGAAACCATTGCTGAAATTCAGTTTTTGGTAGCCAAAGAAATCCTGTCCTTCAATAAACCGATCGAAGTCAAACTTGAACGGTTTTTTCAGACCGCTCGGCGTAGATTTGAGTGACGAGTTTCCTTTAAACCGTACACCAACATCTTTCCAAATTCGACCATCGAATCGAATATCTGTTGGCACATATTCAGTGTCTAATTCGACCATTATGGGCGGAGGTGGAGGCCGAAACGGGCGATCATTGGCATCATTAGGCGGTGGTTCTGGAGGGAATTGGTTGAAACGCATTGGCTGCATGTTTTCCCAGTTTTTGGGAGCAATTGTTATCTGAAATTCTAGGATGTAGTCAGATTCAAAAACGTCGGCTATGACTGAGCCTAAGATTATGAATAGCAAAAAAAAAGTTGTGCTGGGTTTAAACATCAGCTAAATTTACTCCGAGATATAACAATTATTTGGACACACTATTGCCTAGCAAACGATGTGATATTAAGAACTCATCCTTTATTTGTTCCGTGCCTTTTTACTTCGGGGATCAGTTCTAATTCGTCAAAATTTGACTGAAGATCGGATAGTGTTTTGAATATATTTTATGTTGTCGAAAAGCCTAACTGGCTAGATTGTTAAATTGCTCAGTTGAATCCAGAACTGGTGTTGGAAGATGATTGGCTACTTCCGTTTTGATTCGATTGGCTACTGAAAACTGAAAAGACTTTCTTCGTTTCAATTTTGCCACACTCTGGACATTTTACTTGGTTTTCGGTATCGTTACTCTGACTTATTGATTGTAAAACTTCGAACTGATTCTGGCATTTCTCACATTGATATTCGTAAAGTGGCATTTGATTTCAATTCCTTCAAGTGTCTAGGATAACTTAAATATGTATTTTATCAGAATATGGATTCCTGCGTCAAAGCTTGATCGTTTTGTTTAGTTAGGATATATAATTATTCTCGATTATAGGACGATTAATTTGTGGCTTCGAATCTTAGGACCGAACGCAGTATTTTTTAATTGAACAGGATAATTGGAGTGGTTGGCCAGCCGGTAAGCTGGTCATAAAAAGGCGTTCTGTACGCTTTTCTGGATGTCGAATGTATTACAAAGTTGTTATTCTGGCTGGCTGGATTTATTATGTTTCTAGGTGTCAACTCTTTCTAATCCCTGTTATATTTGTTATCGTTGTTTGGTCAAGGGGTTCTCTGATGGTTTACTGGTGTGGCTTTTAAGATCGAGCTCTGCAATTGGTGGTTTTGAATTCTGCTGTAACCCTAATTCTTTTCCTACTAGTCTGATTTTTCTACAGTTTGGGATAGGCAAACAATCGTGAAAAGTTATCATGGAATTTGTGTTTTAGGTCGGATTTGTCAAAGTCTGTTATACTAGGTTGGTATCTTTAAAAATGCTGTCCAAGTTAAACAATTTCACTGGCGCTGGTGGGAAATGGGTTGATTCTATAGTGTTTATTAATTGATTTAGTGCTTGTTCGGCTTGGTTGGCCAGCCTTGGTTCGATCCACCCGTTTTGCTTCGCGAATACAAACTCATCGCGATCAAGGATTTGATAACTCAGTTCAGGAGTTACCCATAAGTCTAGAAAAAGGTCGGTAATTTCGATCTGAGTCCCACTTTTTTGCATTGGTTTTATAATGTCACAGTAATAGCCTGTAAATTCGCCTTGAGGATTATAAATTTTTCCAAGATCATACCATCGTTTAGCGAATATAAACCAAATAGCCCAGAAGTTTGAACCTAGTACAGTTATATCTTCAATTACGATTGGTGTTGACGGTGTGATCTGTTGTGTGGTAACGATGACGGATTGGTCTTCATAGAGTAGCGGTTGCTCGAAATGATTTATGTTATCTGGTAAACGCTTGTAGATGAGATCAATTTTTTTTGTCAACTTAGGTCCGTCTCACGAACGGTTCGGATGAAATCCCTGACTTTTTTTGGGTCTTTACGTCCAGGTTCTGCTTCTACACCACTACTAACATCTACTGCGTACGGTTTAACCTGATTAATAGCAGTTGATACGTTAGATGGATTTAGTCCCCCTGCTAATATGATTTGACCGTATTTTTTGGCATGGCATGCCAAGTTCCAGTCGAATGTTTTGCCGGTTCCACCTAGTTTGCCTTTGACATATGTGTCGAGTAGATAAGCGTCGACTTGGAATTTAGATAGTATATTCAGAGGTTCACTTTCTTTTATGCGAAAAGCTTTGATTATTCTTAGATTTAGTGAATGGCAAAGTTCTGGTGATTCATTGCCGTGGAGTTGGATAGCGTCCAAACGACAATTTTTGGCAACATCTCGAATTTGAGTGCTACCTGCATTCACAAAGAGACCAATCGTGGTAACTAAAGGAGGGATCTGCCTCATAATTGCGTTAGCGTCATCTGGTTCAATGTAGCGTGGTGTATTGGGTACAAACACAAAGCCCAGAGCATCTGTACCTGCTTCGATTGCCGTCCAAGCGTCCTCGAGATTGGTAATGCCGCAAACTTTGACTCTGGTCAATTTGTTCTCCCTTATTTAAGATTGTATCAAATTGAGTGGGATAACTCAAAATATTCTTGACAGGTATTTCAATGATGTGTTAGGAGTTTTGCCATGAGCTTATCAGAATATCATCGGTGGACAAATTGGATTGGTACTGATGAATCAGGTAAAGGGGATTATTTCGGCTCACTTGTTGTGGCTGGTGTTTTTGTTGATGAGGAGGCTTGTCACGAGTTACGAGCTATTGGGGTTGCTGATTCCAAGAAATTATCTGATCGACGAATTAGAGATATTGCGCCACGGATTTTCGAGGCTCATGCCAACAAGATGGCATGGGTAGAGCTTGACCCTCCCGCTTACAATCAGCGTTACGAAACTCTGCAGCAAAACGGTCAGAATCTGAATGATATGTTAGCTGATTTACATTCGGGTATTATTCAGACTTTAATTAATGAAACAAACTGTTTCAATGTTATTGTCGATCGATTTGCCAATCAGGTAGTTTTGCGGAAGCGTGTTGAGAAAATTTTGCCTCATGCACAGTTACTGCAGGTGCCGAAAGCTGAATCCGATATAGCCGTTGCGGCTGCGTCAATTGTTGCACGCTATTTTTTCTTGCAACGGATAGAGAATCTTTCTCACACTTATGGTCTGAAAATTCCTAAAGGTGCTGTACATGTTGTTGATCCCGGAAGGGAATTTGTTCAAAGTTATGGCAAACAGCAACTACGAAACGTTGCTAAACTCCATTTCCGAACGACCTCTGATATCTTGGTGATATGACTCAGGATCATGGCAGCATTTTATTGATACGAATGACATCACTTGGTGACATCATTCTGACGTTACCAGCAATTCGTGCAATTCGTCAGTATTTTCCTCTCCATCATGTAGCGATGTTGACTAGCTTGGAGTATATTGATCTCGTATCTGAAATTCCTTATTTGGATGAGATTATTACCTTTGATAGAAGGGGAAAAGAACCCTCTGAGACCATTCGGGTTGTCCGACAGTTACGTAAGAGGAAATTCGATTTGGTTATTGATCTCCATGGTAAGTTCCGCACCCGATTACTTTCTGGGTTAAGTGGCGGTGGGCAGCGAATTGGATCTAGGCGGGATGCTTACTCACCCAATACTCATACTATAGATGATCATTTTCAGTTACTTAGCACTATTGGAATTCAGGCAAATGACAGAAGTCTAGAATTTTATGTTAACACAGCAAATCAACGTTTCGCTCATGAGTTGCTAAGTGACAAATTGTTACTGAATGGTCAGCTGAAAGTTGGGGTTTTTCCTGGAGCCGCATGGGATTACAAACGCTGGCCTGTTGATAGATTCGCAGAGGTTGCTGATCGCATTGTGAGACAATATAATGCTTCGATCCTACTTTTTGGAGGACCATCAGAAGCTGAATTGCTGGGTCAAGTACGCGATTCAATGCGCACTGATCCAATTCTCTTTGGAACTAATTTGCAGATTGGACAGCTAGCTGCCTTAATTAGTTCCTGTGATCAGTTTGTTTCTAATGATACTGGACCTGCTCATATAGCTGTGGCGCTTGGGATTCCTACCATTGTTTTATTCGGTGTCACTAATCATTTGAAGTTTGGACCATTTGATCCCATGCATACGGTAATTCGTTATGGTGATTCTCTTGATAGGTCAAAAGGCAGCGAGATGATGCGTCTTATTACAGTTAGCGAAGTCTGGAAAGTTGTTGAAGAAAAATTGAATGAGCTTGACAAAAAGAAATACCAATGATATGATTGGGGATTGTTTTAGCAATGTTAAAAGGATAGAGAATTGCCTACTAACCTAACGACCCTAACTAACGTTCGTGGACTAGCGAGTGTCCTTCGTGATCGCGACCACCAATGGATTAAAAACCTTGGCCGTGATCCTAAATTGGATGTTGGTCCTGCGGAGAAATTGCCGGAGTCCACTGCCCGTGTTACCAATGCGCAGTCCCAGGTGACTTCTGCTCTCAAAACGGAGTTTTTGACTAGTTCTTATACTGCCTCCAGTTTCAGCAAGACAGTACGGAATGATGGTTTGGTAACTAACTCGATTAGTGCGGCTCGTGATGGTAAAGGTCAGGGAGGTAGAAAGCTACCTGCCGAGAGGAAAGCACCTGAGATCTCGTCCGTTGAGGATATTGAGCGGTTTCTTTCCGAAATCGCTGCTGTTGATGAGGATATTCATGAAGAGTTTGAAACTTTGGATACTTTGTTTGTTGAGTTACAGAAGCTAATTGATAATTTTGATGCTGATAATTTGAAAGATTCATTACTGAGCTCAACTCGCCATAAGATAGATCAATTGATTGTTAACTTAGAGCGTATTCTTCCTACTGTTGGTGTTCAGGATCAACTTATTACTGAATTGCAACATCAGATGGCGAGCTATAATAGAACTAATAGTGGGGGGGCTAATTCTGATTCTCTGGAAGATGGTAGTATTATCGATTCAATTATCAGTGAGCTTGATACATTCGATTCAAGTGATTATGGCCCTAAAACACGTCTTTCTCCCGATAGTCTAACTGCTAGAGATAAGTTGGGTATTCGCGTTGATTTGTTGCATCGGTTAATATTGGAATTGCGAGACTTTCCTTTTATGAAATCATCAGTAGCTAATGGTTCCGATAATATATACGCTATTAGTGTAAATCTCCCAGGAACATCAATCACAGATTTGCAGGATACGGGGCAAGTTAGTAGTATAGTAATTGATCCTAATGGTTTAAATGTGGCTGCTTATGCAACGGGAAAGAACACAATAAATGTGAACCTTGGGGGTCGTAAGCTTACTGATCTTTCGGAAACAAGGGTTAGGCTCAACGGTAATACAGATGTTGCCACCAAATCTTGGGGGCTGTCACCATCTAGATCTTTGTCTGGTGAGTTTTCAGCACGCGATCCTGCGATTACAACTGATTCTATGTCCTCAGCTTCATTGAATTTGAGTCAGATTTTAGATGATCGGGCGATTCAAGACTTCAGCGAAAGTTTGAATGCTCGTTTGGATGTTTTAAGACAGCAAATTGAGAAACTGAACGCAATTGCCTTGCCAGCGGAACCAGAGCCTACAGCGCTGACCACTGAAATCCAACGGTCGGATTCGATTTTCGTTAGCGATCTACAGCATGAAAATGCAGTTGTTGGGCTTCGTGTCCGAAAGAATCCTAATGCTTCAACTGAAGACTTTCTCGAACCCCGTGCCCGTTTTTCTCCTCTTCAACTTGGAAGTGTCCGACCTGGATCGTCAGGTTCAGGCCGGATGATTATTGAGAAACGCCCTTTCTCAGAGTCCGAGTTTGACCGGTTTGCTAAAGACAACACTGGTTTGTTAACCAATCGATACAGGTAGTATGTCTCGATTATAGTCTTTGGAATTTCCTCGTTTAATCAATTTGTTTTGACTTTTCTCCAAAGTTTCTTCGCTTTTTGTAAGGTTCTAAGTATTAATTGCCTGTATATATTCTGTTAGCCAATAAGTTCGTTCAATTGCTTGGATCTTGGTGTTCCTACCGAGCTGGTCAACTACCTGTTGACTACTGTCCTTCCATCTTTGTCACTGATGGTTTTATGGTGGCTTGTTGTATTTAAGTTTCAATGTTTAATACATATAGATTTGAGTCGCAGTAAGAATCCAGCTATAGCTAGATCGTGTTGTACAAAAGCCTAGATTTTTATACATGTATTTAAGTTAAAACTTATGTACAACCCTGCCTAAACCATAAGCCTGATTGCGGTTCGGGCTTTCACCAAGTTTTCATTCATTGTAACTCCTCCTTATATAACTGTGTCTTGAGGACATGCGCCATAATTGCTCCGTGTTTTTCCATACAAATATAACAAACGCCTGTCAGTTTATTTTCTGACAGGCTGTGAAACCAATCTGGCACTTGGAGTATTTCAATCTCTTGCTGATTACAAGCCAAGCTTTTCCTTTAATTTAGTTAGATAATCTAAATGATGACTCCATGTTTCTAATGGAACAACTTCCCATCGATGCTCAGCCCAAAAGGGTAAACTTTGTAGTAATTCAGTCACTTCATCATTAGAATTCGCCTCAATGAAGAATACGTGCT
>JAYZAL010000034.1:0-5259 GCA_036339735.1 Candidatus Poribacteria bacterium | reverse complement strand
CCTGCAGGACTAGGGTTTAACTTGCCAGTGGGTCAAGGTGAAGCGGATGTGAATCGATTTATCAATATTTTAAATAGTCGTACGATAACAGAAGTAGTTGCCAAAGAACTCAACTTAATAGATCAGCTTTATCCTAGTTTGTCAGAGGAGGAAAAAAGTTTACCAAAAACATATGAACAAATGATTCGTTCGATGCAAGGTGAATTAGTTAGTATTAGTGATAATAAAAAAGGTCTGCTTGTAATCAGTTGTAATACTACTTCAGCTTCACTATCGGCTGACATTGCCAATACTTATGTCAAGCATCTGAAAAATTATTTGGCTGAAAATACCGCTACTGAGTCTCAGCGTAATCGGATATTTATAGAAAAACAATATAGAAAATCGACAGAGACTCTGGCTAAGATAGATAAGGATCTACAGGCATTTAAAGAACAGAACAGTATATTTGCGATAGAAGCTCAATCTGAGGGACTAGTCAACCAAATTGGTTTACTAGAAGGTACCCTTAGCGCCAAGGAAATCGAGTTAGCGGTTCTAGATAATGTTAACGTGGCTAGAAATAATCCTAAACGCAGGTCTTTGAACTACGAGGTTGAAGCGTTAAAAAACAAGCTGAAGTCGATCAGGTCTGGATCGGACACTTCTGGCCATAGTATGTCAGTAAACCTGAACGAGATTCCCAAAATTGAGCGGGAATTAAAAAACTTGATGCGCGAGCAAGTCAAGCAAGAAACCCTTTATGCTTTACTAGCGCAACAGTACGAGCAGGCAAAAATCCAAGAAGCTAGCGACGAAATCAGTATTACAGTGTTAGATCCTGCGATCCCAGCTGTTACCAGGTCAAAACCGAATCGTAAACTTCTTGTTTTAATGGGTGGAGTAATTGGTCTAATGCTCTCTCTTGGCTTGGTAATCACACTGAATATGATTGAGCAATATAAACATGAATCATCAGATGAAAACACCTAGTAATAGTCTTGATACAGTTTCAAATAGAGTTGATGATTGGCTTGATGGATATCATTCAGCAGTCAGTCTCACTTTCGACGATGGTATGGACTGCCATTTAGATACGGCTATTCCTATCTTGGAAGATTACGGTCTTCGAGGAACCTTTTACCCTATTGCTGAAGATGACTCCACGGATGAAAGTGGAATTTCACCTAGCCTTGAGAAATTTCAGTCTGTAGCTTCAAACAAGCATGAAGTCGGTAACCACTCAATTCATCATTGGTGTAGTTGTTCAGCTAATTTTAATAGTAACCAAACAGGTCTGGAGTACCTTACGTTAGATCAACTAGCTAATGAACTTGATCAATCAATGACCAAGCACAAGGTCGCATTTCCCCAAACTACACTGTCGAGTTTTTGTTATCCATGCTACAATACATTTGTGGGTAGAGGTTTAGAAAGAAGAAGTTATGTTCCGCTAGTAGCTGAACGATTCTTTGCAGCTCGTGGTGGTGGCGAAATGTCAAATCTGACCAATTCTCCCTACCATGCAGACCTACATTGCTTAACTTCTTGGAAATGTGAAAACCAAACGGCCTCAAATCTAATCGATTTGCTGGCAATGACAAAAGAAACAAAAGGTGGTTGGAATATTTTCACTTTTCATGGTATCGGAGAAGGGCATCTATCTATCGAAACCAGTGAGTTTGAAGAGCTCTGCCGTTTTTTGCAGAAAGAGCAAGGAGCCATTTTGACCGCGCCACTCATTCAAGTAGCACAAAAACTACAACAATGGCGACAAAAAATAACCTATGATAGTTAAAATTGCCCACCGTGGTTTTTCTGCCATAGCTCCGGAAAACACAATGGTGGCTTTTCAAAAAGCGTTAGAACTCAATGTTGATTGTGTAGAGCTTGATGTACATGGAACTATTGATAAAAAAGTAGTAGCCATTCATGACCAAACATTGAATCGGACTACTAACCAAACAGGTTTTGTTAATCAGCAAACACTGAATAGGGTTCGTCAAGCAGATGCGGGTAGGTGGTTTGACGATAAGTTCACTGGAGAAAAAATACCAACTTTGACCGAAGCACTCGACTTAATTTGCCCTTCGGCTATGGCTGTGGTTGAGGTTAAAGATGCAGCTATTACTGATCAAGTGGTGAAAGATATTCACCGAACTAATACTAGCAAACGTGTAGTGGTAATTGCTTTTGATCCGATGGTCCTAAAGCAGGTTCGTCAACTAGATTCAACACTATCAACTGGTTTTTTACTTGGTGGCGACAAAGGACATGTGAATGATGTTGAATTAGCAGCACAGCTGGTTCAACAGGTTTTAGTAATGGGCGTGCCGTTACTAAATTTAAGCGAAAAACTGATAACAAGTTTGTTGGCCCACGAAATCAAAAAACGTGGTGTAACTTTATGGACTTGGACTATTGACGATTTAGAACGAATGAAAGAGGTAGTTGATAGTGGAGTGCAAGGAATTACCTCTAACCAACCAAAAAGATTGTCCAACTTGGAAGTATGATAGTATGTTTCTTGCTGATGAGGAACTAATGATCCGATGTAAAAAAGGGGACATGGGAGCTTTTGAACTCATCGTTCGGCGTTACCAGAGTCAGATGATCAGCTATATTTCCCGTGTCATTGGTGATCAACACCGAGCTGAAGACCTAGCGCAAGAAACTTTTCTGCGAGTACTTAACAGCGTAAAGCGATACCAAGCCAAAGGCCACTTTAAAAACTGGTTGTACCTGATTGCTACCAATCTGTGTCGGAACGAGATTCGCAACAGAAAGCGTCAGTCTACCGATGTTTTTTCTGATTTAGATCTAGAAAAAGACGAACACTCAACAGATCATATTGTTTCTACTATGGAGAATCTTTTGAGCGATACTCGTTATCTACCTGACCAATTATATGAAAAAAAAGAACGCCAACAAATGATTCGCCAGCAAGTTAACAACCTTCCCGACAATCAAAAGCTTAGCTTGATTTTGATAACCTATCAAGAACTTAGCTACCAAGAAGTTAGCACTATTATTGGTTGTTCTATCAGTGCAGTTAAGTCTTTGGTTCATCGAGCTAGGCAAAGCCTCAAACGTAAACTTATAGAACTAGGAGTTGAGGAAAGTTATAATGCAAAAATTTGAGTCAAAAAAGTTGGAAATCTCAGATTGCTATATTGATCAGCTTTCGTCTTACTTAGATCAAGAATTACCTAAACCAGAAATGAAAATGGTAGAAGCTCATCTGGAGAGTTGCTACGATTGTCGTCTTGAACTAATTCAACTTCGACAAGTAGATAATGTTCTACGTGGAGAAGAATCGTTCTCGCCTTCATCTGAATTCCTGACCAATGTTCGTACACAGATCAAAAAAAGGCAGCGAAAATCACGCAAATTTTGGTTTGATCGGTTTGTTAGTGCAGTTAATTATTTTCTGCCTTGCTTTAGTAGCAATCGGAAGATAATACGGTTATCAATAGTCAGCCTCAGTATAGTAATAGGAATCATTCTTCATTCTCAGCTTCCCACTTTACCAACCTCCTTATCCGAAAACCAATTAAATAAAAGTCATAAGATTACGGAATACTTCGAATTCACTAACTTAGTTCTCGCTGATTCGAATGATAGACAACTACAACAACTTCCTCATCCCATGTCATCCGAATTTCAATGGAAATACAATTCACTTACTAAGACCAATCAATATAGTCAACCTTAACCACCCCTCAGGTAATTTCAGATACGTTTAGCCATACTTCACTTCTAGGGAGTTTTTATGTCCGCATTCGTTCATCTACATAATCATAGTGAATATAGTTTACTCGACGGAGCTTGTAGAATTAGTGAAATGGTTGATTGGGCATTCAAAAGTTCTGCTCCGGCTATTGCTCTAACCGATCATGGAAACATGTTTGGAGCTTACGAATTTTACAAAACAGCAAAAAAAGAAGGCGTAAATCCGATCCTGGGTTGTGAGGTCTACGTAGCGCCAGGAAGTCGAAACGATAGAGAAAAAGGACAACGCCCCTACCACCTAACACTTCTAGCTGAAGATGTAGTCGGCTATAAAAATTTGATGAAGTTAGTGTCTTTGGGCTATATAGAAGGATTTTACTCTAAACCAAGAATTGATATGGAAATTCTACGAGCATACAATCAAGGAATTATTGCCTTGACAGGCTGTATTAATGGGTTTGTACCAGCTTTAATTGGAAATAATAAAGATAAGGCTAGTGCGAACTTAAAAACATTAATCGATATTTTGGGGAAACACAATGTTTTCGTAGAAATCCAGAATCATGGCCTGAGTGAAGAGGTCGAAGCTATGCCGACCTTGATTGAAATTGCAAAGGAATTTAGTTTGCCATTAGTTGGTACAAACGATTCTCACTACTTAACCAAAGGGCATCATGATATGCATGATGTTTTGCTTTGTGTACAAATGGGAAAAAATCTCCATGACCAGAATCGTCTGCGCTTTGACAACCAATTTTACCTGAAAAATATCGATGAAATGCGATCAGTATTTGCAGATTATCCCCCAGAGGTAATCACAAATACTATAGAAATAGCCAATCGTTGTCAGGTGAAGCTTGATTATGACGATAGCATAATGCCTGAGACTGCAGTACCGAAGGGACACACGCCAATCTCTTATCTGAAACAAATTTGCCAAGAAGGGTTAGAGGAAAAAGTAGAAAGTGTCACTACCGAACTTCAGAAACGATTAGACTATGAAATTTCTATTATTGAACAAACCGGTTATGCCGGTTATTTTCTAATTGTCTGGGACTATTGTAACTACACACGCCAGCAAGGTTTCCCCCTGAATGCTCGTGGTTCAGCGGGTGGTAGTTTAGCGCTCTATGCTTTGGGAGTAACAACCTTCAATCCGGTCAAATACGGTTGTATATTCGAACGGTTCCTGAATTTAGAAAGAGTCAATTTACCGGATATCGACATCGACTTCGCACCTGAGCATCGAGATTTAGTTATTAAATACTTGGTCGATCAATATGGTGAAGAATCGGTGGGTTATGTAGCGGCATTTAACAGTCTAGGTGCTAAGCAAGCAATACGCGATGTAGGACGAGCACTAGATATGCCACTATCGGATGTTGACCGCGTAGTCAAGTTAATTCCTAATACACCTGGAATTACACTCAACGAAGCACTAGAAGACTCAACAGAATTTAGCCAAGCCGCTAATGAACCACAGAACGAAGAGGTAATGAAATTTGCCCGTGAACTAGAAGGAATGAAGCGTCATGTATCAATTCATGC
>JAYZAL010000033.1:0-4211 GCA_036339735.1 Candidatus Poribacteria bacterium | reverse complement strand
GTTATATGCGAGCTTTGCCTCGGGCGCACCGATCACAATCGCATCTCCTGTTATTCGCATATTAGGACTATTGATCGCAAGTTTACTCGGTCTAACAGTTTTGCAAGAGCCTATATCTTGGCGCTATTTATTAGGTGTATTGTTAGCTGCCAGTGGCATACTACTTATCATAACCCGCTAAAAATATCGTTTTCTGCTACAGATGATCTATAGATTAGTATTAATATGGTGTTTCGTCGTATATGAACAAAATTGGGTGAGCTTATCTTAAATTATTTCACCTGCATTGGGATTGGTTCCCATTGAGATTTTTCTTCTATAATGCGAATAAACTGACAAACGGGGACTTGGCTGAAGGCTTGGGTTTGGCCGGTAGTTGGCCAAAAGATCTCTAATTTTTCTACGACTTTCGCTTGTCCTACACCGATGGTCTGTCTCAGTGGATTGGCTCCAAAAGTTCCACCGCTGTTGACGTGCTTAAAAATTGAACGAGGTCGTCCATTTTCAACGATTTTCAGGTGAACCCTAGCACCAATTGCTGATCTATTGGATACTGTTCCTATTAGCTGAACTGTTAGCCAGTTATTACCAAATCCGTCATTCTGGTACAGTACATTATTGTACCGATCCGCTGGAAAGGCACCACCCATCTGTTCAAAAATATCTTGATCGCCATCATTATCGAAGTCAGCGAAACAAACAGCATGTCCTTTCTGTAGGTGGGCAAATCCACCAGAGTACGAAACTTCGGAAAATTTATTCCCCCCTTGATTACGATACATCATACCAGGCATGATATTCCAGAGGTCAGGATTACCGGTACCAAGATAAAAATCGAGAAACCCATCGTTATCAAAATCACCAAAATTAGATCCCATAGGAGCTGTAGGGTGTAGGAGATGAAACTGGTCAGTTACATCTTCAAACCAGCCACTATCAGTACCTTGATAGAGTTGGGGTAGAGCTTCCGCAGGCACTCCGAGGTTTTTAGCGTCGGCTGCTAAAATGCCAATATCGGCAATATAAGAAGCCACGTACAAATCAAGAATACCATCGTTATTTACATCCCAGAACCAAGCAGGAAAGGTCTCTTCGTAGCCCATCACACCCAATTCACCTGCTCGATCTTCAAAAGTCCCATTTCCATTGTTATGGTAAAGGCGATTAGCATCCCCTAGATTGGAAACGTAAATGTCTGGCCAACAATCATTGTTGTAGTCTCCCCATATGACGGCTTTAGTCGGACCATAATCTTGTACACCTGCTATGGAAGCTACATCTTTGAATGTACCATTCCCATTGTTACGGAATAGCTGGTTAGGTGCGTCAGGTAGAAGTTGATTACACTCATTACCGACGTACAAATCAAGGTCTCCATCATTGTCGTAGTCAGCCCAGGATGCAGTCTGGGTTGGATAATGAACATCACCTAAACCCGCTGAGAAGGTTACATCAGTAAAGGTAATGATCTTAGCTTGAAGATTATTCTGGAGTAATGAGTTAGGATGTTGCCCATTAGCACCCAACCAAGCACCACGTAGGACTAAAACGTCGAGATCTCCATCATTATCGTAATCAGCCTGTACTAGATTTAGTCCCCCCAAAATACCAGTCAGGCCTACTATTTCTGTTTGATCAGAAAAAGTACCATCTCCATTATTAGAAAAAAAACGAATTTGCCCCGAAGGATCCCAAGTTGAGGTCAGAAGGTCCACATAGCCATCGTTATTAAAATCATCCGCGACTGCGCCACCAGATAGATCAAAGACGTCGAGACCTAGTTCTGGAGCAATATTTCGGAAACGGGGGATTGTTTCCTCAGAAACAAAAGTTTGGGTTGGTATTTGCCAATCAACTGGGATTGATTCTGGATACTCACCGATCGTCATATAAGCGATATTAAGTAGCCAAAGAGCTTTAAAATAAAAAGGATTGTTATCTTGCCCCATTTCCAGTACTTTAGTCAAATAACGAATAGCTTGTCGTGCGGGCTCTTTCTGAGTGTGAATTGTATGTTCCTGTAAAGGTAAGATACAACTATCTGCCTTGTGCTGAAGACAGCAATTTTCTGTCTCAGCTTGCCTCATATGGGCTACTGCTAGATAAAATTGAGTGCCAACAATCACAGAAGGATGGCCATTCTGCTGAATGATGGATAAAGACTGAGTGAAATGTTGGATAGCTTTACTTTCTAGTCCCAAATTGAGCTCGGCCTGTGCCAGTTGAAAGGTAAGTTCCCATTTTCGACGGACAGGAGTATCCAACGGTAGTTCATAGAGTTCCCTCTGCAATTGTTTAACTCGGATCGAACCAAGGTAAGGGTTATTTTCGGTTGTTTGATCAGCGATCCTTTTTAAAGTTTGAATCATTTTTTGATGACTTTTGGGGATTTCGGTTGGTAGTTTCTGGGAAAACAATGGAAAAGTAAAAAAAACAAAAAGTATCAGATGAAACAAGTACGTCATTGCAGCTAATTTTTTATATGGATGCTTTAGGGACCAAAGCAATTAATTTTTATGTGATTTGTGGTACGAATGGCCAATTAAGTCAGTGTTTGAAATCTAAAGTGAGCCAACCATCTTAACTTGGTTAGCTCAGTATATTCCACCAAATCAAAACGTAAGGGAATGCTGCGTCAGGAATTTTGGAGGATCAAACAAATGATTGTTAGTTAAGCAACTAAATCATGAATAACTTCACCATGAACATCAGTCAATCGATAATCTCGTCCTTGGAAGCGAAAGGTTAATTTTTCATGATCTAAACCCAAAAGATGCAAAATAGTAGCCTGTAGGTCATGAACATGAACTGGGTTTTCGGTAATAGAAAAGCCAAGTTCATCTGTCTTTCCGTAGGTTAATCCACTTTTCACCCCACCCCCAGCCATCCACATTGAGTAACAGTCCGGATAGTGGTCTCGGCCTAGGATTTCACCGTTGGAGGTTCGTCCTTCGCGAAACGGTGTACGACCAAATTCTCCTCCCCAAATTATCAAAGTTTCGTCAAGTAGACCACGAGATTTTAGGTCGTTAATCAGCGCTAAAATGGGTTTGTCCATGGTAGCACACTTCCGAGTTAAACCATCTCTGATATCTTCATCAGGGCCTGTGCCATGAAAATCCCAGCCCCAATCAAACAATTGCACAAAGCGGACACCTGACTCGACCAGCCTACGAGCTAGTAGACAGTTATTAGCCAAACTTGTTCTGCCGGGTTCAGCACCGTATGCTTCTAGAATTTTATCCGGTTCCCTGCTAATATCCATCACTTCTGGTACTGAGACCTGCATTCGAAATGCCAACTCATATTGTGCGATCCGAGTCAAAGTTTCAGGGTGCCCCATTTCTTTGGCTTGTAACTCGTTTAATCGTTGCAAAGTATCCAAGCTCTGTCTGCGCACACTTCGATCTACACCGGGTGGATTAGAAGTGTAGAGTACCGGATCTCCCTTGGATCGGCATTGTATTCCCTGGTAAACAGAAGGTAAGAAACCGCTCCCATAAGAATTATTACCGCCGTTAGGTTGAACTCCACTGGAAATTAGAACAACGAAACCTGGTAGATTTTCATTTTCACTACCTAAGCCATAAGTGACCCAGGACCCCATAGAAGGACGGCCCGAGCGAGGTGAACCTGTATAAACCATCAATTCCGCAGGAGCATGGTTAAACTGATCGGTATACATTGAACGAATCATACACATTTCGTCGGCTATTGAACGGAAATTAGGAATTGCGTCTGACAACCAGAGTCCACTTTCTCCATATTGAGCAAATTGACGGCGCGTACCCATCAATTTTGGTATGCCAGTCGTAAAAGCAAAGCGACGATCTTTCAAAAATTCGTTCGGGCAATTTTGCCCATCACGTTTCACTAGTTCTGGTTTGTAGTCGTAAAGATCTAGATTAGGTGGTGAGCCAGTCATATGTAGGTAAATAATTCGCTTAGCCTTAGGTTTAGTATGTGCCGGCTTGACTCTCATTGGGTTCACAGTGGGAGAGGCAGTTATAGTTGGCTCCATCAGTGCTGCCAGAGCAATTGAACCGAGACCAATGTCTTTGAGGAAGTGCCGACGAGTCAAATTCTGAATATTCTCAAATTGAGGATGCATTTTTGCTCCTTATCGCTTCATAAACATTTCGTCCAGATTGAGTAGTGTATTACAGACTATAACCCAAGCTGCTAAACTTATGGTTTGTACGTCATCGCTA
>JAYZAL010000032.1:0-6234 GCA_036339735.1 Candidatus Poribacteria bacterium | reverse complement strand
GATTTAAGAAAGTGATCAGTAAGACTGTAAAGACGACGCTATAAAATGGTGCCATGAGCGTTGGAAAAGTGTATCGGAGGGCTTCGCACTCGATATGCCATCGATAAATTACTGGTAGAAGTAACAGTGCAATGAGTATGGCTCGCCAAGTGATTTTCTGAGTCGAGAGTTGTCGATTAGGAGAAGAATATGGCATATGTGAATTGGAGAAGGGGGGTTGCTTTCAACAAGTGGCACATGGGCCACTCGGAAAACTAAGTGGGTATATGGATTGGTATTGGTTCAGTATACGATTTCTAGAAAATGTACAGAGGTATTGAATTTGAACTCACTTTGGTATGGTCATGCTAAACACTTCATGTGGATTGAAGCAAGGTTTTGCCTGTTGTTGGATGAAACAGATGCAATTTAGTCGGATTGAAGTAGATGGGAATGGAATCACCACGGTTAAAGCCAACGTTTGAGCGAGTTCGGGCTTTGAAGGTGATGCTACTCAGATCTAATGTCAGAAACAAATCGCTACCTAATGGTTCGCGTACAACTACTTTGGCGTGTGCTGTAGGTTTATTAGTCGGGGATACCTCAATATCTTCCGGACGAATTCCAAGGCTGACCTCGTTAGGAGTATTTGACGACAAGCGGTCAGCTATTTCTGGTGTCAGTTCACATACAAAGTTTGCACCTTCAATTTGCCATGTTTCATTTTTGTTGTTCAATTTGCCTTGAAAAAAATTCATAGGTGGACTCCCGACAAAACCGGCAATAAACATATTGGTGGGTTGATCGTAGATTTCTTCTGGAGTACCTAATTGTTGTAATTTCCCTTCGTTAATAATTGCAATTCGGTCAGACATAATTAGCGATTCTTCTTGATCATGAGTTACATATATAAACGTTTTTTCTAGTTCGGCATGTAGCCTTTTAAGTTCCGTTCGCATGGTTACGCGTAGTTTTGCATCTAAGTTTGATAGTGGCTCATCCAGCAAGAATACACATGGATTACGTACAATTGCGCGTGCTAAGGCAACTCGTTGGCGTTGACCTCCGCTAAGTTGACGTGGCTTACGTTCCAGTAAATGCTCGATTTCCATCGCTTTAGCGCCATCTTGTACACGATGTTCGATCTCATTTTTAGGCAGATGGCGCATCCGTAATCCGAAAGCGATATTATCATAGACTTTCATGTGAGGATATAACGCATATGTTTGAAAGACCATGGCGATATCACGCCGTTCTGGTGGTACATTGGTTACATTTTCGGTGTCAAAGAACACCTGACCGTTTGTTGGTGTTTCGAGTCCAGCCACAATGTTGAGCGTTGTTGTCTTTCCACAGCCGGACGGGCCTAGCAAGGTGAGAAATTCTCGATCTGCAATTTCCAACGTTAAATCATCAATTGCGGTCACATCACCAAAGGTTTTGGTTAAGTGTTTCAGGACAACTCTAGCCATAAAAGTTTACTTTTCTAACTATAAATCGGAAAGTTTTTGAATGGATACGATGTTATTTTTTAACAATTGAATTTTCTATCAGATTTCAATGTGTTAACCGGTTACTGCTCCACTGATACCGTGAATTATGAAACGCTGAAAGATAAAAGCTAAAATAATTGGTAAAAGTACTACTAGAACACCACCCGCCGCAATAATGGTGAAATCGACCTGTAGTTCTTGGGCAAAGTCAGAAGCAACTACTGTTACTGGCTTGGAAGAAATGGTGGAAGTAAATAGCAGAGCGAAAAAAAACTCACCCCACGAAGAGATAAAGGAAAAAATTCCCACGGCAATCATACCTGGTGTCGTCACCGGCAGAAACACACGGAATAAGGCACCAATCTGAGAACACCCGTCTACTCTGGCAGCACGTTCCAAATCGAGTGGCACAGTCTGAAAATAACCCTTTAGAATCCAGATTGTAAAGGGGAGTGTGAAAGTAACATGTGCAAGAATAACTGCTAAGTGTGTATCTAACAGGCCATAGCTACGTATCAGAAGATACATGGGAATCATAATTGCTATACCTGGCACACTTCTTGAGCAGAGATAGAATAACATCAAGGCTAGTTTGCCTGCAAAGTTGATTCGTGCCAGTGCATACGCTGCCAATGATCCAAAGAATAGGTTGAGTACCATCACTGAACTGGCAATGACTAGGCTATTGATTATGGCACGAGGGAATTGTCGTGCTGTAGCTGTTCCGATGTCTAGGTTTTTGGTGTGTGCATGGAAGTATGTTTCATAGCTTTGTAGTGTGGGTTGGTGTGGTATCCAATGCATCTGGGTTACTTCCCGCTCGTTCATAAAACTGACCGACACAACCCATAAAAAAGGAGTTAAGATATACAGGGTTGCCAGCATAACAAGAAAGTATAATGCTAGTCGCTTGGTAATAGTATTTTTTGTTTTTAGTTGGGTTTTCATCCTTGCACAGTCCCACGATTGTACAGCAATCGAATATAAATAATCGCTAAACTCATGGTGATAAGCATAATCAGGTAAGAATAAGCATTGGCACTACCAAAGTTGAGACGGCCGAAGGCTTCCTTGTAAGTTTGCCAGGCTATGACATAAGTGGCATCACCAGGACCTCCACCAGTTAGCGTGAAAATGAGGTCGAACGTGCGAAATCCATTCATGGTTCCGAGAATGGCGACAATCATAATGGGGTGAAGTAACCATGGCAGTGTGATATGAAAGAAACGGTTCCATGCATTGGCACCATCTACTTTTGCTGCGCGATATTGTTCCGATGGTATTGCCTGGAATGCAGCCAGAAAGATGATACAGGCAAATGGAACGTTCTGCCACACATGAGCGGCAATAGCTGCATTAAGGGCTATGATTGGTGATGCCATTCCCAGATAATCAATCTCTAAGCCTGTTAGTCTATTTGCTAGATTGACACAATCTCGCATTATTTTATCGAAAACGCCGTACTTACCAAGAAGACCGACCCACATTAAACCATTTACTACTCCCGGTATTGCCCACGGAATTAATAGCATTGAACGTACTATCCCGCGTCCAAAAAACTCCTGATTAAACAGCAGTGCAATTCCTAATGCTACCAAAATTATTAGTGGAACCGACAATCCGGTGAAATACAGTGAGACTCCGATCGAATGCCAGAAATCGTAGCTGGTAAGTATATCAAGATAGTTTCCTAGGCCGACGAATTCAAATTGCCCGGGCCGTCGTAGATTGTAGCGATGGAGGCTTGTCCAAAGCGAGACACCAATAGGATATCCGATTAATAGCAGGATCAGAAGAATAGTTGGCATATTAATCAGATAAGCAAAAACCAGTTCACTTCTTTCTTTGACTGTTAAGCTTTTTTTGAACAGTTTTCCTTCGTCTGGTTTTACCATTTAATTAAGGTCTCTTCCAAATTTTCTCCTATTATTTTTCAAATCTGTCATCGTTTACGTCCATTCTCGCTTAAAATCTCTACACCGTTTTGCAATTCGTGCCAATCCATCACGTGGAGATTGCTGACGAAGAAGGATTTTCTGAATTTCCGGTTGATAGTAGACGCGGAAATCCGGAAACCACGGAGCTTTGATATTCTCACGTGTACGTGCTACCTGAGAAAGTTTCTTGATGATTTCAATGTCACCCCACTGTTCTGTTTGAGCAATAATTTGGGGGTCATCCATCAGAGACTTGTAAGCGAAGCCCAACCCCCTCAAACGAAACCACCGACGAGATGTAAAGTAGTCTCCAGTTGTATCCTTACCACCGAGAAATTGCATGAACTGCCAAGTATTCAATAATTGATCGGTGTTGCAATGTGCTGTCAGGCAATACATCCGGGTCCAACCTAGTGTCCCTTCTTGATCAGGTTCCAAACTTGGTATTGGTGCTATTTGGAGTGTTTTGGCATGGGTTTTCTCCTTGGGTGGAATGTTTCTTGATTTTAGGTATGCTTCGGCTACTGCGCTATTCTGACGGTTATTCACCCATTCAACATCATATTTGCTGATTAAACAAAATGCCTGTCGTCCAGCGGCAGTGTTTTCTCGAATTAGCCCCATAGTCAGCGAATTAATATCGATAATCCGGTGTTTATGGATACCATCTACAATCCATTGAAGAATTTTTTCAGCGCGTTGATCTTTGTCATCAGGAAAGATAGGGGTCAGATCATCATCAAACAAATCTACTTCCGAAGCATAATTCAACGCCCACCAATCGCCAAACCCCATACCTGGTGCTTGTCTAAACCCAAGAACTATTGGATATTCAATAATATAACCGTCAGGCGAACGTAGACGCTTTTCCTTGATTTTTATTGCTTGCTCCGTTAATTCGTTTAAAGTACGTGCTGATTTTTCAAACCCTGCAGTTTCAAGCATCTGTGTGTTGTACACCCAGACAGTAAAGTCAGTGTAATAAGGTAAGCCGTAACGTTTGCCCTGATAAGTCATAGCTTCTAAATTATAATTGAAAATATCTTCTGAGTACTGTTGGGCGCCAGGTAAATCGTCGCACGGTCTAAGCCAGCCAGCTTCAACCCATTCGGAAAAGTCATCATCACGGACGTAGCAGCAATCCATTGGGGTCTTGCCGACAAATAAGGCCACCATCTTATCGTGATAGTTACCCGAGATACTTTGATATGTAACATCGATCTTCGTTTGGTCGGTAAAGAAATCGATATTTTCCTGTACCAGATTCGGTTCGTAAGGCCATCCTTTGAAGATAACACCAGAGGGTTGGTTTCGCATACATCCAGACATTAGACCCGCTCCAGTCAGAGCAGTATTTCTCAGAAAATCACGTCGTTTCATGTCTATGCCATAACTCTTTCAACAAGTATTCCAGCCACTTCAAAAATTGCTTGGGCAAGTCAAGGGTTTGTTAGATTGTGTTAGTATCTACACTTTTGTTTTGAACTGTATTTATACATCTTCATGTTAGATGGTGGGTCAACAACTTCTAGGAATTGGTAGCCAGATATTTGTCGGTGTTTGCAAATCCTCAATTTTAATAGTACTGATTTTTCTCGGATTATACTGCCAATGCAGTTTTATTGATACTTAGGTTCAGCATTTTTTCACAGACTACGCCGATATTAGCAAATAAGAAAGGGCGAGCATTTCCAGCCTCGCCCTCCTAAAACAATTAAGATCAGTTCATGAGGATTTTGTATTGTTATCAGAGTCGGCTTCTCTTAAGGCGTCCCCATACCGTCCCCAGCTTACTGGCTGGCTCAACTGCAAGAGCGCGCCGTTCTGTGTTTGGCAGTTCCGCGTCAACAAGTTCAACGGCTCCTTCCAATACGGCATCCGGTCCCATTTTCCCAAAGTTCTTGATGTTATCACCATCGAGGTCATCTTCATCAAGGTGTAAAAGATACAATGTGTTATCATCAGGAACAAATGCAGTTTTGGGTACGTCGTAATCAGCATCGTAGCGAGCAATATCCGATATACGGACTTCATCAACTAATCCGTCAAAGATTGAGTGGGTTGCACCCCCGCGCTCACGTCTGCCGATTTTGAAAGTCGACTGAGTTGGTTTAACAAATTTACCCGGCATTTCATGGGATTTCCCCTTTTTACCATTGATAAAATGGTGTAAATTTTTGCCGTCCCACACAATTGCAGCATGGTTCCATTTGTCTTTGTTATTCGAAAGTTCACTGTCCGCCCAAGCCCATGGCTGTCCGTTTATCGCAACCGCTGATTGGAAGAGTCCTCCCTTGTTGGCAAATTCCCATTCATCTTCCTTATTGACAACCATTAATTCACCATCAGTTTTGAAAGGCTTATACCAGCATTCAATAGTATACGTGGAGCCTAAAGCTTCATTGAAGACTTTATGGTCTTTGGCAGATATATAGGATTCAAAGTCCACACCATCAAGACTGACGGCAAAGTTACTGACCTCTGGGTCCCCCACCGGTTTTTTCTCTGCAATCCCTTCTCCTGCAACTCCTTCTCCTGGTTGAGCATCCCCATTGGCAACTTCTTCTCCTGCGACTCCAGTTCCAGAACTTGGACCAGAATCATCGTCTCCACAACCAATGAAAAACAACCCTGAGAACATCAATAGTATAAGACAAAGTAAGTGTTTCATTAAATCCCTCCGATTTTTTTTTTTGAAATTTCTGCGGCAAAATAATCATGAGTAGAGGCGGAATTTCATACCAACCTTACATCGTTATCACCTCCATTTTTAAATTAAAATCGCAACCATCTATTTCAGGATTACCATCCTACGGGTGGCTCTG
>JAYZAL010000031.1:0-7291 GCA_036339735.1 Candidatus Poribacteria bacterium | reverse complement strand
GCCTAAAAATAAACTCACACCTCATACCCAATTCTAATCTATTATTACTTTTTTATGTCTTCTCGGATGGTAAAGATAAAAGTACTTTGTCATGGAAATCAGCGCACAACTGAGTCCCATAAATAAACAGGTTTGGAGCAACCACATAGGCATCTCAAATAACTGCCAGTGTTTTAGAAGATATAATAACAATGTTATTGCCAAGGCCCAACTGGTAGTTTTTCCAAGTGGATCAGGCTGAGGGAGTTGCTGAGTCTTTTGAAACTGACAGCACTTTAAAATAACTACAGCCATGTCCCGACATAATAATACAACAAATGCCCAAAAAGGAAAATTTGAATTAATGATGATCAATGCTAGAGTTGTTGAAAGGAGACCTAGCTTGTCCCCAATTGGATCTAATAACCGACCTAGGTCGCTCTGTTGATTCAGTTTTCGTGCGATAATACCATCGAGAGTGTCAGTTATTAAACCTAGGCCACCGAGACCGAAAGCTAGCCAATAGTTGTGTTTCAGCAACCCCCAAAAGACAAAAGGGATGACAGCAAGCCTAAGAAACGAGAGTAAGTTACTAACGTAAAATAGGTGTGATACACAAAAAGAAAAATTATGCAAAGTGGAAGGAACTCGGTTTTTCTGAACAGAGGCCATCCTCAGCTCAAAGTGTTTTCTATTGTCTTATATTTTTACTAGTTCAACGAATGCTTTTTCCAAAATGGGATTTCTGACTCTGGAATAGACTTGAACTGTCGTTCAGCAATCACAGTTGCTTTTCGCCGCTGAATTTCGTACTGCAAGATCTTTATTTCTTTTATCAACATTTGATCAACAGAAAAAATTTCTAATAGTCGTTGTTTTTCAATAAGTGTAATTTGTAGACGTGTAGCAATGTGACAAGCTAGGTGAAATGGGCGTTCGGGAAGACTCTTTGGCACTTCCCAATCTGTTACTGTTTCTGCCAACAAGTTTTCGTAAGTTTCGCACAGCTCAGAAGCCCTAGAAATTAGTGCCTGTAAGCGAGTTGGATCGATTGGTAAGTTAGTACTGATGGGATCTACAAGGGCTTCTAAGTACGGAGTTTGACATGTAATCTCTTGCACTTCGAATCGGTATTGTCCAACTGTCATAATGTTCATTCGTCCATCTTCCATAATATCACTGTCGATGATTTTTACAGCAGTCCCAATGCTATAAGAATCACCGATTACACGACCCCCCTTGGCCAAAATAATACCAAATTCAGAATCTTCCTGTAGACACTCATGAATCATTGTTCTGTACCGCTCTTCAAAAATATGTAAAGGCAGGATATTGCCAGGAAACAAGACAACATTCAAAGGGAAAAGTGGGAGGTTAGTGGCCAGCCGTTGTTGATCCGTCATTGCTACTCGGAGTTTCTCACTAATAAAAGAAGGTCCCAAATGCTATCACAGTCTTAAGTGACTGTCAAATTTGAAATCAACTGACTGACAGAATTAAACAAGGAGAATTAAAGGTGTGACCTTGCTCGAGAAAATGGTAGGGGTTAGGATATCTATCGACTAGTTTTTAGGACAATAAGATGAAAACATATCGGACAGCTATAATCGGTTGTGGTCGTCGAGCTTACGGACACGCTAATGCTTACCGGCTGATATCTAATGCTAAATTAGTTGCTTGTTCCAATAAATCGGATCTTAGTAGAAGGCAAAAATTTGCAAACACCTACAATACTGCCAGCTATGCTAGTGCCAAGCGAATGATTGAGGAAGAAAAACCTGATTTGGTACATTTGGTTACAATGCCTGATCAATCGCTAAATCTGTTACGAATGGTTTCAGATTTGGGTGTCCCAGCTTGTTTGGTAGAAAAACCGATTGCCAATGGTGTAAAGGATTGGCAACAATTGTGCGAATTAGAGGAAAAATCTACAACCAAATTCGGAGTTTCCAAACAGTTTCGCTGGCATCCTTGCTTACTAGAATGTCATAAAGCCTTGCAATCAGGTCAACTCGGACAACTAAAATGGTTGAATATTTCTGCTCGAATGAACTTATCAGCCCAAGGAACACATATGATAGATTGGGCAATGTTTCTCAACAACGATTCGCCAGTAAGCCGAGTTTTCGGTAATGTTGGTGGTGTAAAACCGATGGATAGTTCTTACCCTTCTCCGGCATATGGTATCGCTGAAATCGTATTCGCTAATGGTATTCGCGGGTTTTGGCATTCAGGAACTTCATCTCCAATGGTTATAAAGGATCCAACGATTTACAAGCACACACATATTATGGCCTATGCAACACTAGGTCAGGTTAGTTTCGAAGAATTTGGACGTTGGCAGATTCAATCACCACTAGAAAGTCGGGGTGGGCAAATTAGTGAAGGAGATCGAAATTCTTATAACGATATTGCACAGGCTGGTTTAACCAAAGCAATGTTAGATTGGGTAGACGATGACCTGCGGCCAGTAGCAACAAACCTTAAGCTAGCTCTACACCAATGGAATACTATTTTGGGTCTATACACAAGTGCCATTCTACGGGAACCAGTCGATATACCATTCAATCCACCAAATGATCTAATGGTTAGATTGAGGTCAGCGCTTGGCTAGCTTCCATTGGAATAATATATTGTCATAATCTACCTTAGAAAATTAATGCTTGGTTGGGTAACCTGTGGTCTATGCAACTGGCTCATTTGGGCTTTTTTACTATAGGAAGAGATCGTTTGATTAAGCAGTTGGACAGGAAGGGGTTGAGAAGAAGATGAATCGATCTGAGGTTTAAAAAGGTGTATCGAGTGAAAATTGTGTTGAGATTTACCTTCTTTTTTGTTGGGATTATCGTTTAGGAAAAGATTTTGTACGACGATTGCTGGCTGAACAGTACTATGTTTTTGATGAAATTGGCCGGTAAGAAACAGAGCTTTTTCCAAATTAGGGGTTAGTTCTTTTTTCAAGGCCGGCATAACTTTAGATAAATATTCCTGCTCGGTTGGCGAACTAGGAATTAAATACTCAATCACACTAGTTGGTTTGGTCCCAGTTGTCTGTTTATTGGGCTGTCTAGGCAGCGAAGTGGACGGTTCAGTAGATTTGAGGGTAGGTGATTCATTCCTGAAATTCGACAGCCCTTGCGCCAAACGATTGGCTACACTAGTCAGATTCATGGCCTAATTTCCTTTGTTAGAAGAGTACTACCCTCTTATTTGTCGATTATAGTGGCTAATTCTTGAGTTCGTTAATATGATTGGCCTTCAAACTTCGTTTATAAATACGTGTTCTTTGTTTTTCAAAGACCAATTGATAATTGGCTTCTATACGTTTTTGAATTTCTGAATCCACAGGTAGCGACCAGGTGTAGATAAAATCGACTAAATCAACATATGGAGCAATTTTCATCTCTCTTGGTTTGGATTCGATAATAGATAAATTGGGTCGAACATCTTTGAATGAAGGATTGAAAAGAATAGGAAAATAATCAGTATTAGCTTCGTAATTGTCCCATTCAACTCCACCTGTGTAAGCACAATAATAACCAATGGCATGAAGAAACATACCAATACGTTGACACCGGCCGCGAGAATCGAAAACAAGAGGTAAAATTCGGCTATTCGGACTGATCTGATGTAGTCCAGATCTAAACTCTTGCATATCTTTGTCTAGTTTTGGGTATAAGTTGATCATATAACCAAAGTTAATTAAAGCGATTAAAATTAAAATACTAAAAACTATCCAACGAGTCAGCTGGTATTTAGGCAGTTGGAAAAATGGTATTAAGAATAAGAAGGGATATAGGCTTAGTCGGTGACTAATAAAGCCTCCCCCAGACATTCCGTCTGGGACCAAAACATATAGGACAACACAAACTAAACTAATTAGGAAAAAGCTATCTTTATATTGAAAAGACAAGTGGCGTTTTTTCCAAATATTGGATACTAAATTGAGTGCGGTCAGGATAAGAAGAAGTAGGAAACAAGTGGCTAGAATTTTGCCTAATTTCAGCTGAAAAGTCGTAAATGAAAATAGAACCTCCAGACTTGAAACGTATTCGTACAAGCGACGGATTGACCAATGAATATGGTTACTTTTGGTGCCATGAGACAAAATAAACCATATTGGTAAAACACAAGATGGAAGTAGCATTGGTATTTGCCACAAATGTTTTTTTAAGTTACTTAGCCGAATAGTTGTCAACCAGAGAATTGACACAGCTATCAGAGCAATGACGGTTGACACCATATGTGAAAAATAGCAACAAACCATGATCAAGTTGAATACGATGGCCTGCTTATAACCTAATTTTTGGTGGTTTTCCCACCAATAGCCTACCGCAAGCAAACAAAAACCTAAGCTGTATGAAAAATTGTAGAACCCCATGTGAAGAAGATAGTTATAAACAAAGGGAAATAGAAGTAAAGGTAAGCTGTTGGTGCTAATGTCACTACAGAATGAATACGGAGACTTGTCTGATAAAAATGAGCTCCTACCAACACCAATAATCAGAAACCGACCTGCATAAAGAAATAGAATAACATAACCACTTAACATTATTTTTTCGGCTATCAATGGGTCAACTATGAACATGAGACTTGCAATGACAATATGCCCAAACCAGTTAGGCATTGGTTGTAAATTCAAATCATAGTATTGTTGAAGGAGAGGATATTGTTTGGTGTTAAAGTATTCTTTGAGGATGAAAGAGTTATATACATGACTCGGCCCATCTTGAGTCGGGAAAAATTGAATTGACCAAATTGGTAAAAGATAAAGAAGGGTTAAAACAAAGAAGAGAGTGTTAGATGGTACTGAAAAGTAGTTGTAGAGTCTTTGATCAACTTGATGAAGCCTTTTGTTTTCATTGTTGTGCAAGGTTTTCCTCTTTCAGTTGTTAACTCGAGCTAGCCGATATAAGAACTATCTGACTTCCATTAGAATTGTGGGAGGGTGTGAAAGAGTTTATCAAAGGAGGAAACGATCAGGGCACAAAAACACGAACACGACTCACTGCTATTAGCACCTTGATTTCAGTAGGGATACCGTGATCGATATTGATTGCAAGTATCCAACTTCGGGTCAACGCAAGGACTTTGGTGGCCTCAGGATTTCAGAGTAAATAATCGCTTGACGAGCGTTACTTGGTTTGAAATCGATGAATGGATGATTCGGTTCTAACTCATCAGATTTCTGTTCAGAGTAACTTGCCATGTTGGGCTCAAAAGCGATAGGATCATCCAATATTTCGTCTTGGTCCATCACCTCTATTTCATCCGGGATTAGCTCTTTTTGCTCAGGTACTGGCTCAGTTTCAGGTTCTATAAGTTCGTTGATGAAGGGCAGCTTTAGTTTCCCATCTTCCGTCAGTCCATAGTCATTCTCATTTGTCTTTTTTCGACGGTAGAGTCGATTAAAAATTACAAAAATCCCGACTGCAATATACCCAAGTAATTCAATAATACCATCCATTTCTGATTACCTTACCTTTAAAACCATATGCAAGTAATACTATTAGGTTACACCAACCGAATGACTCGATCGACTTGTATCCTTTTCTCCCGTTGGTGTCGCAATTGATTGCCTCATTTCTGTATCGGCAATGATGTTTCGCAAGTTGTAATACTCAGTCACGTTCATTCGATTAGTATTGAACGCATCAGCGATAGCCTGTGGGACTTCCGCTTCAGCTTCAATTAATTCGACTGTTCTTTCTTCAACCAAAGCTTTCATTTCTTCAGCCTGGGCCTCTGCAAGTGCGCGCTTTTCTTCAGCCTTAGCTTGGGCTATTTTCAATTCTGCGTGAGCTTCATCTGTTTGTAGTTTAGCTCCTACGTTTTCACCAATATCAATATCTGCAATGTCTATGGACAAAATCTCAAAAGCTGTGCCAACAGCCAGCCCCTTGTCCAGAACACTCCTAGTAATCTGCTCCGGATTCTCAAGTACCGCTTTGTGGCTAATTGCAGAACCAATGGTGGTAATAATCCCCTGTCCCACGCGAGCAACAATGGTCTCTTCAGTTGCACCACCTACCAATCGGTCTATATCGGCACGAACTGTCACTCGTGCCCGAACAACCAGCTGGATACCATCACGGGCTACTGCAGTGATTCCCCGCTTGTTTTCAGTATTTTCTGGCACATCAATTATCTTGGGATTGACACTCATCTTCACTGCTTCCAGCACATCTCTACCGGCTAAGTCAATTGCTGCTGCTTGATCAAACTCCAAAGGAATATTTGCTTTGCTAGCTGCAATTATTGCTCTAACTACGTTGCCAACATTACCACCAGCTAAGTAGTGTGCCTCCAGATTATCCAAACTCAGGCGAAGACCAGCCTTGGTCGCCTCAATTTGAGGGTCTACGATTTGTTTGGGTGGGACACGCCGCAGTCGCATCGGAACTAAGTCTCCAAAAATTCGCACAGCAACGCCAGCAGCTCGAGCTGCGATCCACAACCCAAGTGGAACGTAATTACCGACTAGAACGAAAAATAAGACTATGACAAAGGCTAGAATCGGCCAAAAAGTAAAAAGTTCCATAATTCTTCGCTCCTATTCTGTTAGGGTTTCCACCTGTGGTTGGGTATTTAAATTGCCAGATCGGAAAGCACCTGCTACTGCTCTTGGTACCTGAGCTTCAGCTTCAACAACTTTCGCTCTCATTTCTTCTACCTTCGCTGTCATAACTTGTTTTTCGGCAACAGCCATTGCTCGCCTTTCTTCCGCTTTAGCTTGAGCTACGATTTGATCTGCTTCTGCTTGTTCCGCTCTCAGTGAAGCACCAATGTTTTTATCTACATTAATATCGGCAATATCGATAGACAAAATTTGGTACGCAGTACCAGCATCTAGACCACGTTCCAAGACTGTTTTGGAAATAATATCTGGGTTTTCCAGAACGTCTTCATAGGTTTCTGCTGAACCTATAGCGCTAACGATTCCTTCACCTACACGCGCCAAAATTGTGTCTTCACCAGCACCACCAACCAAACGGTTGATATTGGCCCGAACTGTAACCCGAGCGGTTGCTAACAGTTGAACACCGTCTAATGCCACAGCAGAGACAGCTGGGGTTGTTATGACTCGTGGGTTTACACTCACTTGGACGGCTTCAAATACATCCCTGCCAGCTAAATCGATGGCAGTTGCTTGCTGAAAAGGCAACTCAATTTTGGCTTTGTCCGCCGCGATTAAAGCATTTACGACCGAAGTCACATTACCACGAGCCAACAAGTGAGCCTCTAAGTCTGCGATGTTTAGCTTCAGCCCAGCTTTCACTGCACTGATTTGAGCGTTAACGATGACTTGTGG
>JAYZAL010000030.1:0-46781 GCA_036339735.1 Candidatus Poribacteria bacterium | reverse complement strand
CTGTCCCCCGACCTTCAACTCGAGTTGACCGTTGGAGACCTCGGCCGTGGCACCTGGTCCAAGTTCCCAATCCTTGATATCTTTTGGGTCATCGAATTCGATTCTTAGAGCAAATACAAAGTATGGACTCAAGAGTAATACCAAAAAAACCAAGGCAGCAAATTTCCAAAAGTTATTCATCAATGAACTCTCCCTGTAAATTCTTTTTCCAGCTCGGACTCTATCAAATTAATTTATATTAATCAAGGAATAGCGAGCTTGATTTTGTTAGTAGAGGTACAAAAATCGGCAGAAGGAATCGGGCTCGTGGCCATTCGACAGAAGTACTAGAACAAACTGGAGATTTTGGCTGATTATTGGGAAGGTTTCGGTCCGATAATTGCTGTCGACGGACATTATTAATATGTCCTTCACATCACATACTTTGTGTAAAAGACGACCGTTTGTGGTACAGGATTGCATTGATATGACAGTGATAAATCTTATAAACTTGCCGAATACAAGGAAGAAAAGACGTTTACTCAATTTGGTGAACCAATGACCAAGAATTAAGGTTTTTGAACATCAATACAAAGTTTTTCGCGGTGGGTCTTGAGTCAACTTATTACTGTTTCTTAGGCTTGTTAGATTTATAATGTCTCCCGCATTCATCTAATTGCCGATTTTTTATATTTTTCTCCCCCAAACTTTTAGACAATCAATTTTTGAAATTAGTCTAAATCAAAGTATATAATTGGTATATGACTTCTTCTTTCATAGATGAGAAGGGCGGTTCTCCATTGTATACGTTGTGAGCGTCTGGATTAATAAACCTAATCTAGTTAACTTTTCAATATCAAAACTTAAATTTTTATGATATTTATCAAATTGTGAGGACAATCAACATGAGCCTAGACAGACAGACTATGGTGGTAATAGCTTTTTATATTTCGTTAGTTTATACGGTTATGTTTGTGACTAATTCAGGCCATGCTCAAATTGATCCCGATACAATTGTAGGAGCATGGCTTTTTGATGAAGGAAAGGGCAAAGTGGCCGAGGATTTATCCGGCGGCCAACATCACGGGAAACTGGAGAAAGGGCCAAAATGGGTTAAAGGACAGTCAGGACAAGCATTAGAATTCGACGGTGGGAATTATGTAGAGCTGGAAAATTCTGCGCCAGACCTACACTTTGGTGATGTCGAGCCATTCACTATTTCGGTGTGGGTCAACCCTCAGCCTGGTGGCACAATTATCGGGAAATTCAACGGTGGGGTGATCGGTGCATATATTCTCGAAGTTCTGGGAGGAGGTAATGTTGTGTTCCACCGGGAAGTGGCTCCGTGGGGATTATTTGCCGATCAAATCGTACCACCGAAAGACAAGTTTTCTCATATCACGGCTACTTATGATGGGTCAGAGATGAAGGTGTATGTCAATGGTGAAATATCTGGCCAACAACCAAGGGTAGGACAAAATAAAGATGCAGCCACGCCAGTACTGGTTGGAGCTCGTTTTCAAGGTGGTAATCCGTCTAATTTTTACAAAGGGATTATCGATGACCTTGCCCTGTTTAACGTTGCACTAGGGAAGGCTGAGATTCAAACACTGATAGCCCCCGGGCTATCCTCAGTTCTCGGCTTAATCGTTGAGCCTGAAGATAGACTTGCAACTGCGTGGGCAACCTTAAAGTTAGGACGACAATAGCTTAATTTGAAACACGCTGATAGACACAAGTAATGAATGGAGGAACGTCGACGGAAATAGGAGCGAATTAAGACTTTTACTTAAGAAAACCAACAAGGCTAATTGGCGGCGAATACAGCTTTTAATTTAGCTATTAACGGTTATTGGGCTATCTAACGAAGGAATGCAGAGGATAGTAGCTTTTATCCAATTCTCTTTTGAATTTCTTTTACAGTCTCGATAAATGGGCCACGAGAACATTCGAAGAGCGCCGCCGTGGCGAAGAAATCATGTACTAATCCATCGTAGCGAACTGTGCGTGCTTCGCCGCCAGCATCGGTTATTGCATCGGCATAAGCTTCTCCCTCATCACGTAGCGGATCAAATTCTGCGGTTACGATGAGTGCTGGTGGAAGGCTAGCGAGATTTTTTGCTCTGAGTGGCGATGCACCAGGTTCGTCGCGCTTGGCTTTATCTGGGCAATATTTATCCCAAAACCACAGCATCGACTCGGTTTCTAAAAGATAGCCTTCGCCGTTCTCCTCATATGAAGGACGTGTCATATCATGATCGACAACAGGATAAAGGAGACATTGAAAATCGATAGTCGGACCACTGTTATCTCTGGCTTTCTGGGAGACCACTGCAGAGAGATTCCCACCGGCGCTTTCTCCGGCGACACCCAGTTTCCCGTTTGATTTGAGAATGTCCCCATTCGCCGCAGCCCACTCAATTGCCGCATAACAATCTTCACCTGCTGCTGGATATAAATGCTCCGGCGCAAGCCTGTAGTCAACTGATACTACGACGAGATTTCCAATAGTGGAGATTTCCCTACATACGGAATCACACGTGTCAAGATCGCCAATTACCCACCCCCCACCGTGGAAATAGACGAGAACGCCGAATGGTCCACTACCTTCTGGGGTATATATACGAAGGGGAATATCGCCGAGCGGTCCGAAAATAGTCTCGTGTCGAATGCTATAGATCGGAAGATCTGGATTAACTGGACGCATCGTACGATACATTTCACGTACCTCTGCCGGTGTCATTTCAGAAATACGAGATGCCGCAGATGAAGATTCCTCGAGCTGTTCGAACATCATTACATATTCGGGTGCAAGCGGCATTATTTTTTCCTTTCCGATACTAAAGCGGATGAATCCAGATTATAAAACTTTTGAACTTGAACGATTCTGTTAAAAACAGATACGAGTTAAATAACTAAGTTCGTTGTTCTTCATCTTTTATGCAGTTATAGGTTGACGGAATATAGCAAGAATTTTACAGGTTGTAAAGAGAAGAAAGAAGAGAGTTGAATAATGTCTGATAATATAAATTATCGGACATTGTTCAGGTTATTGCCTCTTGATCGAAGATCGTCGAGAATCCTCTCGACACGATCCTTCAGTCTTCCCTTTTTATTTTTTTCGAACCTTTCGATTAACTCAGTGTCTTATCTAACGCAGACCAAGTAAAGATCAAAAAATACGATTGAGGTATCAAACTATGTTTCGCAAATTGAACTTATTCCTAGCCTTATTGACCGTCATCCTAACAATCTCTCCCTTAGCTGAAGCCAGAGGTCGAGATGGACACCCTCGTGGTCAGGAAACCAAAACCAAGCGTCATCAATTCAAAAAATCTAAAGGTAAAAAACACTCTCAACTGACAGCTGAACAGCGGGAAACTATTAAAACTAAAGTCAGTCAAATGAAAGAAGCTGAGGCCACACCTGAGGCCATCAAACAAACAGTTGACCAAATGATGAAAGGCTTTGGTGTTGATCCTGCCCAACGAAAAGGTAAAAAAAGAGAACAAGGTCGCAATCCATTTGACCAATTAACAGAAGAACAAAAATCTCAAATAGATGCCAAAGTCAAAGAGATGCGTGAAGCTGGTGCTGACCGCCGTGAAATCCGCCAGCAAATGGGTACCATGTTAGAAGGCTTTGGTATTGATACTAGCCAGCGAAGAGGAAAAGGGAGAAGCAAAGGCCAGAATCCATTCAAGCAGCTAACTGAAGAGCAGAAGTCTCAAGTAGATGCTAAGGTTAAAGAGATGCGGGAAGCAGGCACTGACCGTCGAGAAATACGAAAGCAGATCCATAGCATGTTAAAAGGGTTTGGCATAGAAGCACCGCAGAAAGAAAGAGATGGTAAGAAAGGCTTGAGAGGAAAAGGGAAACGACGTTCCACCACACCAGGCCAAGTTAAATATCAACAACTGAAATAGAAACCAACCAATCATCCATCCGCAGCCACTGTTCTTTGGAATGGTGGCTTTTTATCTCTATTGGCTTCTTAGGTTGGACCTTAACCTCAGTAGTCCTTGGTCACTAATTTCTACTATTTACTTAGTAATTAGTTTATCGAATACACTTCATCTTGAAAATTAGTATCAGGATATGGATAAATTAGCTTCCGTTAGTTAATTTTCGAAATTAGTGGGTTAGATTATATGAAAAATTTCATAAAATACTTTTGTCTTTCATTTTTATTGTTCACTTCCAGCATTTCAGTTCAAGCAGCCGATTCATTAGGAGATCCATTTGATGGCAACGAATTGCAAAATCCAAATTGGTTGTGGTCCAACGAGCCTGAGAAGTGGGATATTAGTAAAACTAAAGATGGCTGGCTAACGATTGAAGGTGAGCATAATCGGGATCTTTGGGGGGCCGACAACCCCAACCGACTGTATCAAATACACTCTGGTGATTTCCATGTCGAAGCTAGTATGATATGTGAGTATGCTGATATTTCAACAGTTCAGGGCATAGTTGCTCTGTCTCCAACGACTAAAGACAATAAAGGCAGAGAAGGAGATTGGGTGACGCTGAAGTTGTGGGGACGAGGTCAGGATAATGGCAATAACGCAGTGTTGCAATATCAGGCCCGAGAAAGAGATGGTGAGCCTGGATTAGCTGGTCAGGTGGCTTCATATGTACCAGTCAAGCAAGGTATAATACCAATTTATATGCGGATGCAACGTACAAAAAACAAATTTAAAAGCTGGTATAAGATAAGAGAGAACAATAAATGGAAGATGGTTGGTGTATACGAGTCAGATCTGAAGGACCCGTTAGAAGTTGGTATTTATGCTGGAATTGGTCGTGCTGCTGGAGGTACGTTGACTTCTCATTTTGAGTACTTCAAAGATGTAGACAACCCTTTTACCGTAGAATCCAAAGATAAGTTAACTGCAATCTGGGGTAAGATCAAAACGGTAGAATAATCCTTGCTTATCCAAAATCCTGCCTAATTTATCCAATGCTAAACAGAATCAGCTATTCTTTGTTGTTGGGTTGATTAGGTAGGATAATATGAGGTTATTTAGTTAATTGGAAACTAGTCCTAAAAAGTAAATAGATTGGAAGAGCAAGGATCCCTACAAGAATACTTATAAAGGGCTTTTAGCTTTATTGACCATAATCATAACTGTTTCCTAATCTGGCCGATTGATTCTGATTGTCGGATTTTGAGAAATGGGCTATAGAAGGTCCTTAAAAAACACCACCACCGAAACCCACGGTCCAATTACCATCCGACTTTCCTGATTTATTACCCGATTTTGCTTTCTCCAGCCTTGCTCTTGAATAATCATAGGCGTTAGGCTTAGATGTAAAATGTTTATTCTTTGTATTTTGGCTAGGTATCGTACAATCAACTCCTTTCATTGATTCAAGTGATAGATCTTCCAATTTAGTTTTGTCTCCAGTAATGCTGATAATCGTCTGTTTTTCACTAGGGGACGATTCGGCTTTTAATCCCATTGACTTAATTTGTTCAATAACTATTTCAATTTCTTCTGATGTGACTTTTGAATTCATAATTACAATCATTTTCTTATTAAGCCCTCCCAAAGGAATATCTCAGTATTGATTGATGTACAGTTCTATAATTTATCGTAAATTTGAGACAATTTTGCTTTAGGGTTCAAAGGAAAAACCTGTGGAGATTAGTGGCAATTGCTCATTTTTCCTTTGAACCATTGTTCCGAATAGATGATGGCTTAAAATCAGATTCCACTAAACAACAATTCTAAATCAAAATTATTGTGAGAAACTTGGGAGTTACCCAAATCATGAAGTAACAAAGTTAATTTATAAAACACATACTATTAACAAAAAGATTGATTCATAGTATATAGCCATCTAGTCTATCTTCTAAGACTCGCTTTCGAAAAAATATGTTTGGGGATTTCCACATCAAATTCAATAGAATCAACGATTAATTCAGTACCCTTTCCTTTAGATAACACATCTTTAAAGACGATCCTCTTGGGATACCAACGCTGATTTACTTGGAAGACCTCCGGAATTTCAGCTGTTTTTAGTAATTTTCCACCTTTGGCGAAACGATCCTCCCGCAAAGCCAACATACTTTCTTTATCCACCCATATTTTTCGAGAATGATAAGCTATATCTTCGACTTTCGCTGTTAGTTTTATAACCCAGCAATCCTTTGTAAGAAAATCTTCTGATCCCACAACTTCTGCGTTGTATGTTTTCCTCAGACTGCGGTCTTCCATCATATCTTCATAAGACAAATCAGATCCCATCATAGATTGACGCAACATATGGCCGGCGATGCGGATGATACGATCCGACTGAGGCGAGTACATCCACAGTTGGTCCCCCAACTTCAACATTTTAGTACCTTTTTCGCGAGCTGGTGCCAAGTATTCACTAAAAGATTTTTCTGAGCCTTCAACCCAGGTCTTAATTGACATTGTACGATCCCGTCGACGGCCATGAACAACCATAGTGTATGTGGCACAACGGTTTCCAGCGATCGTATTTTGATCTATCTTTATCAATATTTCTCTGCCGGTGGGCATTTGACTCCATAATGAAATCGGTAAAAAAATCATTAGTCCCAATAGTATTTTCTTCATAACAAAATCCTTCAGTATTTGAGAATCTTCAACCTCACAATTAGACTTCTAACTCTTTGAATAGTTGTGCGGTTTGTCGCTTGTAAATCCCAATTCCAGATAAAGCAGTACCAAAGACTGTTGAGAATAAGCCTGGAAAGAAACCAATATAATAGGTTTCTTTGGTAATTTTAGCCCGAATAACAGAAGGGTACATCATCGTTACATTTTTTACCATCGAGCTAATATCCCAGCCCCACACTTGCAAGCAATAGGATGCGCTCAACCCAAAAACGGTACCGAGAATAGACCCCGTCAGTCCAACAAATATCGACTCATAAATCATAGACCAATATACGTGACCTTTTTGCTCACCAATAGCTATACGCAACCCAATTTCCCCGTATCGGCGCAATCCACCCAAAAGACCTACATTCCAAAGAACAATAGACATGATAAAGACAAAGACAAAAACTAATATTAAGCCCAGATATTCTGCCATAGCTAGGTAATCAGACAGATTGCTTAACTCTTTCAACTTACCCATCACTGGTGCAAAGTCATCACTCACAACTGACTGATTAGCGTTAAACTGATCTACGATTATGGTGGCTTTTTGATCATCGTAGATTCTATTTGGCATATAACCTAGAATTTCCCCAGCAGCGTCTTCCATATCCATTGCATTTCGAATATCGGCTAAGTCGACAATCATGGCTCCTCGATCCATAACCGCAAATCCAAATCGAACTGTACCCACAACAGTAAAATTGTAGACTGCCATACTGCCGTACATAGTGGAAGTAAAAAGGGTTGAATTTCCACCCGGTTTTACTCCTAGCTTTCCTGCTAGCTCATCACTAATCAGAATCTCACCTGAATTTTGAGGTAAACGACCACGAACCAATGCTTTTTCAATATTCAAAAGTTTGATTTCACTGCTTCCGGGTGACAATAGGTCAACACCTATGCCGAATACAGGCCCTTGGGACAGCGTTTCACCATTTGCATCGGGTATGTCTAATAATCCACCAAATTGAATGCGTTGTACCCAAGTCATCTTCGGGTACTTCTGCTGAAGATCAGCCGTAATTTGTCCAACACCAATTAGTGATAAGTCATTGGGCTTTTGATCTGAATTTTCAGCATAAGCCCGACTCATTATCTTGACATGTCCTGTTTGAAAACGAGCAGTAGAATCGATCATTTCGCCCAAGGTGCCTCTGAGATAGGCATGAAAAAAAACGGTGATACAAACGCCGATGGTCACAACCAAAATGGGAATTAAGCTACGCTGCCGGTCCCGCAACAGGCCATTTACCAAAAACTTTATCATTGTATTTTTCCTCGGATAGCGTCGGTTGGCTTCATTTTGGATACGCGAAGGGTAGGTAGGAAGCTGACAATTGTTGTCACAATCAATACAATGAAAGTTGTACTAATAATTAAAGCTAAACTATATGCGGGGTAAATTTTCTCAGCAATAGTAATACCCAGACTATCTGTTCCTGCTGGCATAGACCAACCGACAGAAGCTTGATAAGACAGCAGAGGAATACCATACAATGCTGCTAAGACAGCTGCTAGTATCGAGTGCATAGCGCCTTCAACTGTGAATAGTGTAATGACCTGTCTTTGCGTCATTCCCAGTGCAATGTGGGTACCAATTTCTTTCTGACGCCGGAAAATTGACAATACTTGTGTGTCAAAAATAGCTAACATAGCTAAAGACATTAGTATCAAAAACATAATATATCCACTTGCATTTTTGGCTTCAATCATCTCCCGAAATTCGGTCAATAGAAAATGATGATCCTTAAAATCCCAGCCAACGATTGATCCATCAAAATTAGTTTCTTGGTTAGCGACCAGAATAGTTGCTTGATCAGGAAGATTCATCATTTCTTGATGTTTTTCGAGAGGAATCCATAGAATTCCAGTGTCTACAGCTGGTACGTTAGTTTTAAAAATATGAACGATTTTTACTGCCGCCGCATCAAATGTCCCATTTTTATCCCGCCAGCGTACGGTTACATAGTCGCCAACTTTCATTTTGCTACTTTTTGCGTTGCGTCTGCCAATTATTGCTGGAATTTCACCATTTTTAGATACAAGGTTAGATGAAGGCAGTTTTATGATCTGTTGATCAGGATCAATTCCCTTTAGTAGGATATTCTGAATGCGTCCTTCCGGGTACATAGTGGCCTGTGAAACCAGAATTGGCGTCAATTCTCCTTCAGTAACTGACTGCTGAGTTGCATCGGACAATTGGGCATGCGCATCTTCAAGCGTGAATGGGTCGTAAGGGTCATAATCTTTCTGCCAATATTGTCCCCCACCGATTTCCCAGTCTTTAGTATCACGTTGAGCTTGCTGATCCCATCCATTTATGATGCCCTTTTGCCAAATGATTACCACAAAGGAAAGAGATAAAACAAAAACATTCAGCCAGGTTCTTAATTTAGCCCCCATCAAGTTTCGATATGCTAGTTTCAAAGCTAGTCTCATAATAATCTTCTCTAGTTGTTGGCTATATCGTCATCGTTTACCACTTGTCCATCCTTCAAAACAATCGTTCGCCGTAAATACTGAATCACCTTTTCATCGTGAGTGGAAAAAATGAATGTTGTCTTTAATTCCTGATTTAGCTTTTCCATAGTTTCTAGAATGTTATGTGAGTTACGGGCATCTAGATTGGCGGTAGGTTCATCAGCTAGAACGATTTTCGGTTTTTTTACCATAGCCCGAGCAATAGATACCCGCTGACATTCACCACCGGATAGTTGTGCTGGGCGGGATTTTATTTTATCGGTTAACCCCACCCATTCTAATGACTGTAGTACTGCTTTTTTCCGTTCAGCTTCAGGTATCTTCAAAAGTAACAAGGGTAATTCTACATTTTCATAAACAGTATACACTGCCAATAAATTGTAAGTTTGGAAGATAAAACCCAAATGGTGATTTCGCAATTCAGCCATTTTTTTTGTACTAAGTTCACTGATAGAGTGGCCCAAAACGACAGCTTTTCCTTGGGTTGGAACATCCAAGGATCCCAATATATTCAAGAAGGTAGTTTTTCCCGATCCACTGGGGCCAACCAAGCCAGAAAATTCGCCTTTTTTGAATGACAGGTTGATTTTATTTAAGGCGGTGAACTCATGACTTCCCATTGTAAAGGTTTTTACCAAGTTACTCGTGGTAATTAGATTTGAATCAGTCATATTTTCCCCTCCACATTTCAGTATTTTAAATTTGATGGAATGAAATATCTAATAGTTAAAAATAGTCATAAATTGAAGACCTTGACTTTCTGCTGTTCTGGCCAACCTACTAGTCATGGGTGTTATATTATCAATATTAGTCCAGTAACTACTAAACTGGATTTTCCAATAATCATAGGTTCTCTGCCAACTGAAAAAGTTAAATAGTATTTCTGAATTCCAATCATAATACGAAAAGAAAGAAAGTGCATCCATTATGCCGACAGGATATGACAAGGAAATAGCAGAAGTATTATACCTCTCATTGGCACTAAAGGTTCTATTGCCTATCGATCTGAGTAGATGTTCCAAAGTAGCAGTAATTCCGTTACCAATACCGAACGTATAGTCTGTTCCTAGGGTAAGGAACGAATGATAGTCTATCCTATTGCTATCCTCAAAATTAATATGAGCTATTGCCGATTCAAACCAGAGACCTATACCAACGTCCCAAAAACCGTCCAGAGCAATTTTATTCTCAGAAATACCTTCCTGTCGAATATCTCGGTGATGTCCGCTAACAGCTAGTTCAGAATTACCTATCGGGTATTGTATCCTACCACCTATTTCCGGTGTTTGATCTTTTGTACCAAATACTTCCCAGCCTTTGGGGTTTTTGTTTCCATAAAGTCCCCACAAACTAATATTAGTATTATTCTGGAAATCGTACCTCATACGTAGCCCGTATACGCCACTAGTAAATTGAAGTGGGTCTCTCGGGTCAATTTGGTCGAACCACATAAGTGAGCGTAATATTCTTGCTGGTCCAAAATTGATTTTCTGTAATCCAATCCGAGCTTCAAATTTTGTTGTACCAAAGCGGAGCCAAACACGATATGGTTTTATTTCAAGCTTATTCGTTACATCAACGATATTATTTGAATCGAAAGTGGTGAATATATTTCCTGAAACTTCAGCATCAAACAGTGATGAAATATCAAATTTTACAAGCGGTATATATCTAAGGCTTAAGCCTAAAGTTTTTGAATTACTTTCAGTATTTGGCCCTAAGATGGATAAAGTTCCGTTAAATTCAATATTTGAGTTTGAAGCGAAAACTGTGCTATACATAAAAGCTGTAAACAGATATAAGAATTTATTTCTCATTTTGGCGCACCTTTCAAAAGGGCTTTACTCAAACATGATTTGCGTGCGAATCGCCCGATATTTAATAAGATAGTAGTCTGGACACAGTAATTTTACCAGTGGGCTTTTCCATATCGGGCCTTACTTTTGAATGAACACTGTATCGTTACTTAACCCTTAGACCATTTTTCGGACATTTTCCATTGGTATTCTGAGCTCTGGGACGCCTAAACGTTTTCGAAAGACCTAATCCTGGATCTTCAGCCGTCCAAATCTGATCTTTATTAGAGCATGCGTCATGACTATCCCTCGGTATTAGTTCTTTCGTCTCTCGACCTCTGTAACTCATATGTTTATTGATGTGATTAATTATTTAAATAACTCAGATTTCAGTGCATTCAGTCTTACTACTTGAAATTTGGAGGTGGAACATAATGAAACAAAATAGAGCTAAAGCAATCTATAACAGTTTTTTACTTAATTCATTGTTGTTGCATACTTAATTACTTGCGATGTGAAGCCTAATAGAACCAATATTGTCTGAAACACGTGCAAATAATAATTGTCTGAAATAATCAATATCACCGGAAGTATGATTCCCACAATTACTAAAACTGGTATTTCGACCGTTTTCGACTCTAGACCAAAAGCTAAACCTTCTACTTCAGGATACAAAATGTAGAGTCCAACAATAATCAGCCCGATCGTAGCCATAGCCAAGTAAAAAAAGTCTTTTTGATGGAAATAAATTTCTCTAAAATCAACTGTGTCTGCAGATTCAAGTTCACTTGAACTAGGTAATAGAGACTCGAGTGCAATAGCATAAAATATTATGACCAAAAATACGAACATATAAGGAATATATTTACCTTCAATGTTACTAAAGTAATCTGGGGAGTTAAACCACCAATGAATCATATTGGTGGTTGTAGCAAACAAGATACTAACCAACAGAAAATCAAATTTAATCCGGGATTTTTTTCTACCCATTAAAGCAACCGTATTAATAAACCGGCTTAAAGAAATACCAACGACAATGGACAAAACCCATTGCATCATAGAATAATCTAAAATCATGATTCTAATTCCTGGTTTTTTATTTATTTTATCTCATACATAATTTATCTATTCTGAAGCCTTCAGTTAATAGACGAAGAAAATTAGTCAATGCTAATGGACTATTAGTTTCTGACGACAAACATGATTAATTGAAAAACAGATTAAAACCCAATAATCTTTAGTTAAATAAGTGGCTAAAAGTGGATTAGAAAAGGGTATTGGTAAAAATGAGGCTCCAATGCATTAAAGTCTTGAGAAAATATTAGGACCATTGACGTCTTTTGTATGTATTATAGGTGGAAATTTTAGATCGTCGATATATTGATTGGAATATTTGCCCAAATTATTGAGTACTAAAATGCAGGGCCAATTAGGAATTCGACTATTTCTTAAGGCTCGAAAGTCGTATACATAATCTAGTTCGGAAATGACTGGTAAGTTATACAAAAAGAAAACAAGCGTGGTTAGAAACAGTGGAAGGAATAGATAGACAGAAGCTAAAGAATCTCTCTATTATTGCACTAGCTCATAGGTGGTTTAAAGCCCTCAGGCCAAATAGTTTCATCATCATATTCAATGTTTGTTAAGTTGGCCTCACTCAAGTTAGCGCCATTCAAGTTAGCGCCATTCAAGTTGGCGCCATTCAATTTGGTACGCCATAAGTTAGAATGACTTAAGTTTGCGTTCCATAGTGTGGCACTTCTTAGGTCGGCACCATCCAACTTGGCATCACTTAGGTCAGCCTCTATCGCATAAGCACCACTCAAGTCAGCATTCCATAATTTGGCGTCACTCAATTTAGCACCGTTCAAATCGGCGCCACTCAATTTGGCGTCACTCAAGTTAGCGTCACTCAAATTAGCACCTTGTAATCTGGCATCATTCAATTTGGTACGCCATAAGTTGGCACCACTCAAGTTGGTGTCACTCAAGCTGGCATATCTCAAGTTAGCCCTTCTCAAGTCAGCACCTTCAAGCTGGGCTTTTCTCAAGTCAGCAACACTCAATTCAGCCCGATACAATTCAGCATTACTCAAATCGGCCTCACCCAAGTTGGCCTCACCCAAGTTGGCATTACTCAAGTTGGCATTACTCAAGTTGGCACCACTCAAGTCAGCATTCCATAATTTGGTACTTCTCAAGTCGGCCTCGCTCAAGTTGGCACCACTCAAGTCAGCGTCTGGTTCTATCGTATACTCTTTGCCATTAACTATAATTTTCATGTTTATTTCTCTTAAGTGAATCTATAAACTCATATAGTGGCACAACGGGTATAACTGGTGAGAAGTAATAATATCATGACAGATTAGAAAGTCATGTTTTGATGCGGACATAAATTAAACATCTAATTACAGTGATACTTTTGGGGTTTCCATTTAACTCATTTTTTTCTAGTGCTGATAATTTTCACCAACTAAGTTGTTAGCAGCTCGAACTGGACGGAATAGTGTCTGTCTCATAGATGGCATCTCAGCTAATAAGTCTGGATGAGGTTCCCAATCGTGCCATTTGCTATTGACAGTGTTGTAACAACTGAATACGGCAATTCGGTCATTTTCTGTGTTAGTCCAAGGGTGGGTACTATGTGTTAAGGCTTCTGTAAAAAAGAGAACTGAACCTTCAGGGCAACCATAAGTATCCCAAATTGGCGAATTAGGGGCCTTAATACTTTCCGGTGCTGCGTAGACAGCTTTGTGACTACCTGTAACTAATAATGTTCCACCTTTTCCCTTTTTGACAGGATTGAGTTCCCAAACTACCCGAGATAAACCACTATATGCTTTACCTGGAATACAACGATAAAGATGTGAGTCTCCGGGAAAACGGAACAACCCATTTCCATTATGGGGACCAAAATGACCATCATTTAGAGTCCGATAAAAGAGGGCACAAGACTCCATCCGAAATCCGTAGCAACAGGAACTAGAAAGTGGTGGATGAGCTACGAATTCGTTCATAAAACCAACTACTAATGGGTGATCGACCAATTTCTGGAGAGGTCCACCCATTGCGGATCGATCTTTTTCGGGGATTGATTGAGGGTCATTACGTAATTGTGAGCCGAATTCCTGCATTTCTTTCAATTCACTACCATTGAGTACCCCGGGAATTAACAACCAGCCCTTACGATCAAATGTATATTTCTGCTCTTGGCTTAAACTAATTACCGGTAATTGGTCCGAATTCATTACTGGTAGATTATCTTGTTCTTGTAGGGCCGAACTTCCAAGATTCTTACCAATTATGTACGGAGTGGTGTGGGAGATTTCCTTAAGGGACATTTGGTAACTCCTTTGAGAAATAGTGTTATATTTTTAACTCTCGCATAGCTGAAATGCGTTGTAAAACTGGCGGGTGGCTATAATTCAGAAAAACATTAATTGGGTGTGGTGTTAAATTGCCTAAATTAGACACTGACAAAGTTTTCAGTGCCAAAATCAGGTTTTCTGCCATGCCAAGTGTTTTTACTGCGTACGCATCCGCCTGATACTCATGCCGGCGTGAAAGTCCGTGCAAAGCAATTGATAATACAAATTCAATTGGAGAGTACAAAAGGCCGAAAAATACCAAGCCTGCATATAACGGTGTTTGTTGCATTCCAAAAGCAGAGAATAAAGCCGGATTGTCGATAAAGTGAGATAGAAGATAGAATAAAAAACCAGAATGGGCAACAGACAGAATCATATTTTTCAGTAGATGTTTTTCTTTATAATGACCAACCTCGTGTGCGATGACAGCTACTAATTCATTCACTGAATGATTTTCGATTAGTGTATCAAAAAGGACAATCCGTTTTTGATTCCCAAATCCGGTAAAGTAAGCATTGGCGTGAGATGAACGTCGAGAGCCGTCCATGATAAATATTTCTGCCAAAGGAAATTTTACTTGATCAGCATATTTCTGAATAGCTGTTTTGAGTTCACCTTCTTCTAACGGAGTGAATTGATTAAATAATGGCGAAATCAGGCTGGTATAAATTGGTGGAGCTAAAACGGAAAAAATAACAGTCAAGCCCCAGGCATATAGCCAAGCCCATTCACTTAGTTGGATAAAGAAGAATAAAATAGCAGAGAGAATAAGAATACCAAAGATTAAGGTCAACAGGTACGATTTGACTTTATCAAGCAGAAATGTCTTGATGGTGGTTTTGTTAAATCCAAATTTACCTTCAATTATGAATGTATTGTAGAAAGAAAAAGGAAAAGAAAGCCAATCATTGGCCAAAAAAAGTAGACCAAAAAAAAGAAGGCCCGTTGGAATTGGCGGTAAGCCAAAACCTCGAACATAATTATCGAGCCAACTGAAACCTTCAATAAAAATTAATCCCAGAATTGCGAGCAAACTTACGCTTGAGGTCACGTAAGACAGCTTAGTTTTCGCTTGAGTATATCTTTGAGATTTTTGGTATTCTTGGGATTGATAAAAACCGTCAAACTCACTAGGCAAGTTAGGGCTCATAGCTTTTAGGTTGAGATGCCGAACCACACTGCGAACCAAGAATTCGCCGACTAGTGCTAAGATTATAATGATCAAATAAGGATTCATTTACTACAAAGGTTCAAACGAGAATTTCCTAATGATGACATAATTTTAATCTTACTTCAAAGGTAAGACAAAATTTTACCATATTCACAATAGTATTCTGGTTAGTGCTATTTAATCAGAACCCGAATTATTATTAACCTAATATTCGCTCCAATTTTACGATTTACAAAATGAATTTATCATTTTCTCCTTTGCTATCGTTCGTTGACAGGATTATGGTTAGTTGATAGAATCGCCAGATGGATTTAACATATTTAAATAATACTTCGATTGAGTTAGTTAGAGCAGTTGATGGGAAGAATATCCGCCACGCAGTTTTAGATTTCGACGGGACTCTTTCTCTGATACGAGATGGTTGGCAGAATGTAATGGTACCAATGATGGTTGAAATTTTGGCTCAGACACCCACAATCGAAACTGAGCAACAACTAGAAGCCATTGTGGTGGAGTTTGTTGACCGGCTAACTGGTAAGCAAACAATTTATCAGATGATGCAATTAGTTAAAGAAGTTGAAAAGAGAAAGGCCAGAGCTGCAACCCCTCTAGACTACAAAGACCTTTATAATCGTCGCTTATTACCGATAGTTAATCAACGAATTGCAGGTTTGGTTAATGGGTCCATAGAATCTGATTCCCTGCGGGTTCCATTCAGTATAGAACTTTTGCAAAAACTGCAGGAGTGCTCTATTCACCTCTATTTAGCTAGTGGTACAGATATTGAATTTGTAAAAAAAGAAGCGGAATTACTAGGCGTAGCTAGTTATTTTGATGGTGGAATCTTTGGAGCTTTACGAGAATACGCTAAATTTTCTAAAGCCATGGTAATTCAAAAGATATTGTCAGATTTCAACATATCAGGCGAACAGCTCCTAATTATTGGTGATGGATACGTTGAGATAGAAAATGCTAAAAGTGTTTCTGCTATAGCCATTGGTGTAGCCTCCCAAGAAAACAACCGATATCAGATGAATGCAAATAAACGCGATCGACTAATTCGGGCTGGTGCGGATATTATTATAAATGATTACGCCGAAATCGATAAACTTTTGACCTACTTGGGATTGAATAGTGAGGTAGTATGAGTGAATATAAACAGCCGAATATCCTACTGATCTTGAACGACGACATGGGGTTCTCGGACCTAGGTTGCTATGGAGGTGAAATTCATAGCCCGAACTTGGATCGGTTGGCTTATGGTGGATTAAGATTTACCCAGTTCTACAACACTGCACGATGCTGCCCTTCAAGAGCTTCTTTATTGACCGGTTTACATCCGCACCAGACTGGTGTTGGCCACATGATGACGGATGATGGATTAGAAGGGTATCGAGGCGACCTGAACCATAATTGTGTGACGATCGCAGATGTAACCAAAGCCGTTGGGTACGATACTTACATGAGTGGTAAGTGGCATATCAGTCGTCACATTGGGCCTGATGGTCCCAAGCACAGCTGGCCATTACAAAGGGGATTTGACCATTTTTATGGCATCATCACTGGTGCAGCTAATTTTTGGCGACCTCGAACTTTGACACACAACAATAAGCAACTGGATTTGGAAGATTTGCCTGATGATTATTTTTTCACAGATGCTATTAGTGACAAAGCAGTTGAGCATATTCGTTTGCATCAAGAGACGAAACCAAATAATCCGTTTTTTTCTTACGTTGCTTACACTGCACCACACTGGCCATTACACGCACATCAGGAAGATATAGATAAATATTTAGGGCGGTTCGACCGAGGGTGGGATATCCTGCGGCAGCAACGTTTACAAAGAATGCGCCAAATGGGCCTGTTAGATGAGAGTTGGGAAATGAGTGATCGAGACCCTTCACAACTACCATGGGAACAAGCTGAATTTAAGGAGTGGAATTGCAGGCGAATGGAAGTATACTCAGCTCAAGTTGATAGAATGGACCAAGGAATTGGTCGTATTATCAAAGCCTTAGAAGATACAGGACAGTTAGAGAATACTATTATCATGTTTCTAGCTGACAATGGTGGCTGCGCTGAAGAATTGGGAGGATCACCTAGACCTGGTAACGCCCGAGTTCGGGAATCCGATACTGATATTTCGACATTTTTAACGAGTGATGGCCAACCGATTTACCATGGTAACGATCCAAATATTATGCCTGGCCCTGAGACTACATATCAAAGCTATGGTGTACCTTGGGCTAATCTTTCCAATACCCCATTTCGTGAATATAAACATTGGGTACATGAAGGTGGAATTGGTACCCCACTGATTGTTCATTGGCCGGCAGGTATTTCGGCAAGAGGCGAACTTAGACATCAGCCAGCTCAACTGACAGACATTATGGCGACTTGTCTAGAAGTCTCATCCGCAAAATATCCAACTGAACATAAAGGCAACAAAATTCAACCCCTACAGGGTGATAGTCTAGTTCCTATTTTTGACAATCAAGATAATGGTAAAGAGGTCCTTTACTGGGAACATGAAGGTAATCGGGCTGTCAGGAAAGGGCGATGGAAGTTAGTTTCTAAGTATCCTGGAAATTGGGAGTTGTACGATATAGAAAAAGACCGAACTGAACTGAATGACTTGTCTCCTCAATACCCTAAAGTGGTTACTGAACTGTTATGTTTGTATGATGCCTGGGCCGATCTTTGTAGCGTTGAATCTTGGGATGACGTAACTACTAGAAGAAAATCTAGAAGAGCAAATTGATAAGGAATAGTGTACATGGAATTAACAAGAGAGCAAATTGAGGCTTATAATGAAAACGGATTTGTGGTAGCTAAGGGAGTATTGGATACTTCCGACACTCAACCTGTCATTGATGAATTGGTCGAATTTATTGATCACCGGGCTAAAGAACTGTTTGAGCAAGGAAAAATCACCAATATGTATGCCGAGGCTAGTTTTGAGCAACGGTTTGGTCTAATTCTCAAGGAATCGGTGGAAATTGGTCGTGGTATGGATATTATGGATATGCGAGGGCCTGCCATGTTCAATTTTTTGGGTAACGATAACCTGTTGGATGCGGTTCAGTCGTTAGTTGGCCCCGAGATTACTTGCAATCCGATTCAGCACGTTCGAGCGAAACCACCATCAAATTTTGGGCAAAGCAGTTGGTCTCATGGTGTCCCTTGGCACCAAGATGCAGCCGTAATGATGAAAGAGGCTGAAAATTCTAATGTCATTACCTGTTGGTTACCGTTGACTTTGAGTAATCGTGATAGAGGGTGTTTACAAGTTTTGTCTGGGGTTTCCCAGTTAGGATATTTAACTCATCAGAAGGAGGGCGGCACCATGATTGTTCCTGATATCATGCCAGACTCTGAACCAGTTTACCTAGAATGTGATCGTGGTGATATCGTTTTCCTTAGTCGCTACACTCCTCACCGTTCATTGCCTAACTTATCTGATTATTGCCGATGGTCCCTAGATTTACGTTATCAACCCACGGGTCAGCATACTGGTCGTACTGCACATCCGGATTTTGTGGTCCGAAGCTTGAGTCAACAAGATAGTGCACTGATTGACCATAAAGCATGGTCAGATCTATGGGTTGATGCATTTGAAAACCCAAGAGGTGCAGCTACTCATCGTACTGAGTGATTAAGAAAATCACTACGCTTAGTGAGAAGTACAACGTTCTTCGCTACAAATTCTGGTGACGTATTCCAATCTTTGGCTAACCAGCGAAACGTTTGTCTTTCAAAGAAACAAACATGAGTGGGATCGTTTTTATAGTACCAACTACCGAATTCTGTGGTTGATGGTACAAACTGGGTCATTATGCCTAATATGCCATTTGGTTTAAGGCAAGACCAAATCCGGTCTAGTTCTGATTTTGGATTTTGTAAATGCTCAACTGTTTCAGAACTAGTAATGAAATCGTATGATTTTTTGAAGACAGCTGGCTCGAAGGCATAGAATCGATCGTAAAGTGTCATTTGGTGTCCGACTTCTTCGAACATGACGGATAGGGTAGGTCCTGGTCCAGAGCCGAAGTCCAGACCTTTGCTATTTTTTGACAACCGTTTCTCGACGGGTTCAAAAAGTTGACTCAAAAAAGATCGATATCGAGGATCTTCCGGTGAATTTTGGTGGGTATCGTACCTGGATTTTTCTTTTTCTGGAGACAGGAAAAAATTTGGTGGAACAAATATCAGTTGACAATTTGAGCATCGAAGAAATGAGCGACGATCATCTTGAAAAAAATCATCGCCGCTTTTGCCTAAGCAAAGAGGACATTGGTGTTGCAAGCCCAATTTTTAAAGTCCAGCCTTGAGCAAAGACCAACTGGTAGATAATTTACCTTTTGGATCAACTGCTAGTCCTTTAGCCTTAAAATTAACTTGAACTTCGCCCGCAGATAAAGCACGATTGTAAATAGTAACCTCATCTATCAAACCAATAAATCCACCATCTTGTGCCTTACCAATTTCTGTTTCAGAACTATTACTTTTCATCGGGCCATTATAGTCTGATTCCTTGACGAGCTCACCGTCTACGTACAGAAATTTTTTCTTATTATCGATAACTCCAGTTATATAGTGCCATTCATTGGGCGCAAATTTTGGAGCGCCAAAGCCTCCATCTCCTTGCCAACCGGGACATGTGATAAATTCTATTTCAGCTCCAGCGTTTCGACCATCAAATCGGAATGCCCAACCATCTGCATCTCTTTGAGCTACAATAGTTCCACAACAACCAGCTACTACACCTTTTACCGGCAGTTTGTTTTTAGCTTTGACCCATGCAGCCACTGTCATAGATTTTTTACCGTTAAATTCTAAGGTCTTACTACCTGGGATATCGACCGAATCATCGCCATCACACTCAAAAGCTTGGCCGATCTTCCCTGCTTTGATTTTTCCATTACCCACCATCTCACCATGATTTTCGCCAATCACATCTTTAACTTTTTTACCTTCTATTGTTCCTTGCTCTAATGGCCAGTAAGCCACTAAACCTTTGGTTATCAGCTGAGCTTCTGCTCTAAAATACGATAACGAACAGAGTGTTAAGAAAATCAGGGTTGTAAATCGCTGATTGTACTGCATATTGATATTCTCCTTTTTTCTTTCTGTTGATACAGAGCTAAATTGTTTAAAGTCTGTTTGTGTCTCCAACGACAACTACGCATCGCATAAGATTGATTGATATTGTAGAAATAAATCGTAGAGTTTTGAGCATTATTACCATTTGTTTTTTCGATTGATATGTATGATTTTATCAGCACTTCCATAAAGACTCAAAGTCGAGAAACTATCAAGCTTGTTGCAAAATTGACTGAAATTTTTGATTTTTGGTAAGACATGAGATTCCAATCACCATATTTCCGGATAATTTTTGGGTTTACATATCTAATTTCTTTTTTTATGTTTTTTTATAATAACTGTGTCAACAGCATAGGCATCCAACAACTCTGGACTAAGGTCTAGACCAAACCCAGGAAGGTCATTCAATCTAAATAGGCCATCTTTAGGCTGCGGTCGTAACCTGTGATAGATTTCACTTTCGATACTTTGTGTCCAACTTGAGTGGTTCAAACCAAATGTTTCAGCCATAGCAGGTAATGGTAGGCAAGCGGTCAAGTGTAATCCCCAGGGAGTACCTGCTTGATGAGGCCAAGTGGGAATATGTAAGTTAGCACTCTCCTGTGCAATCCGCAAACATTCTCCAAACCCACCAGCCCAACTAACATCAGGTTGAATCATATCCGCGGCTTTCCACTGTAGTAATTCACGAAATCCGTAACGGGTAAATTCGTGTTCACCAGAAACAATCCAAGTTGAATCGATGGTATCAACCAGTTTAGCCATTCCTCGATAGTTGTCTAATGCTATCGGTTCTTCAATCCATTTTAGGTTAAGATCAGTAGTCGATTCAGCAAAACGAAGTGTATAGTCCACATCCCAGCGCAGGTAAATATCGACCATTAAATCAATTTTTTCGCCTATCAGGTCTCGTGATTTTTGGACTATTTCCAGGTTTTTTTGCAATCCAAGTTCACCTTCAGTCAATCCAAATCGAAGGGGTATTTTGCAGGCGCTAAAACCTTGTTCAACGTAATCAACAATATCATTGCCAGTTGCATAAGCCGGAATTTCGATCCGGGGTTGATCTGTTATCAACGTGTAGACAGGCTGATTAAGAATCTTTCCACACAAATCCCATAGTGCGAGATCAATACCACTCAGCGCGTAGATAACCAAACCTCGTCGACCATAGATCGAACTAATATGATAAAGATGATCCCAAATTTGGACAACATCTAAAGGGTCTTGATCTATTAAAAAGTGTTGTAGGTGTTGATCAATAATTAGTTCGCCCGCAAGTCCACCACCTCCAAGACCATAGCCTTTTAGACCTTTGTTTGTGGTGATTTCTACTATCAAAGCTCCAGCTTGCGTTGCAAATGGACCTCGCCAGTCAACATGATACCCCAAGTCCATATCATTGATTTTTGCTCCCTTAGAGAAAGCTAACTGAGACATAGCTAATGGATTCAAATTAAGATGCCAAGTCTGGATACCGACGATTTTATGCTTTGTTTTTGCATTTTGCTTAAAGTATTGATTGAGTTGATCTATAGGGCGGGTTTTCATTAGTGGGGTAGAATGGTTGTAATTGATGTATGTTTAGTTGCAAGCTAATATATCAATGTTGTAGTTGAACTTCAACTTCAAACGTGCTAGACTCGCAAGGTTGTTTCCATGACCTCTGAATATACTTTCTGTATTCTTATTAACCCTATTTCTAAAAAGAAAATCGGTTACACACCGCTATTTCCAACTAAATATTCAACTTCCTAAATCAAAGTATCGGATTTCATTAGACCATGGATCAAAAATACTATATTCAGAGCACTGATCAAATTCCATCGCCCTCACTAATTGTTTATGTGGAGTTAGTCAAAAATAATATTAAACAGGCAGTTGAGATGGTTCAAGGAAGAACCGAGAAGTTGAGGCCACACGTCAAGACACATAAGACAGCTCGGATTGTTGAACTAGAATTAGCTGCCGGGATTTATAAACACAAATGCGCTACACTCGTAGAAGCACAGATGCTGGCTGAAGTGGGTGTTACTGATGTTTTAATAGCTTACCAGATGGTCGGACCAAATATTCAGCGCTTTGTGGATTTAATGAACCAATTTCCAGAAGTCGATTTTCAGCTGGTAGTCGATCACCCAATAGCAATGCAAGCTCTTTCAAAAGCAATTCAAGGGGTAAATAAATCAGTTAAGGTGATGTTGGATTTTAATGTTGGTATGAATCGTACAGGAGTAACTTTAGCTGACGGAGCCGTAGATCTTTATCGACAAATTCAGCGAGCTGACGGTCTGATACCTTGGGGCCTGCATGTCTACGATGGTCATATTCACCATAGTTCACTCACCGAACGTCGATCAGCTTGTCAGTATAGTTTGGATCAGGTCGAAATTTTCAAACGCAAAATTGGGGAAAAACATCTACCTAACCTTGTGATGGGTGGTACGCCGACTTTTCCTATTTACGCCGAAATTTCTGATATTGAAACTTCACCAGGAACTTTCGTCTTTTCTGATTATAATTATTCGACAAAATACCCCGATCTTGGTTTTGTTCCGGCGGCACTATTATTGAGTCGAATTATTAGTTTACCTATCGAGGGATATGCTACGCTTGACCTTGGACATAAGGCAATTTCGGCTGATTCTAAGGACCCAAGAGGAAAGATTTTGAACCTGGATGGTTCTAAGCTTTTAGCCCAACACGAGGAACATTGGTCCGTAAAAATAAGACCATCAGACAATGTGTTATTAGGTCAGCCTGTGTTTGTTTGTCCTGCACATATCTGTCCCACAGTGGCGTTACACCAATTTTACTACATAGTGGATGAAAGAGGCATATGCATTGATAGGTGGGAAGTTTCAGCTCGCCACCGAAATTAGAAAGAACGGCAACTTTTTTGTGGAGAATATCAATGAAAAACTAGCCTTTTGTTAGTTTTATTAAAGGAGCCATGTTGTCGTTTTCATCTGCAGATCATTAAGAAGTAAGATTTGGATTTTGTGTAATTAACATGATGACGGCTTAGTACATTGGGAAATTGTACACAGTGTTAAAAATTTTGTAATACGTGTGTGGAAGGAAAGATAAACTGAAAAACGAAAATCTTGGCTTTACTAAGGGTATGATTAGCCTGATTTCACTTTAACTTAAATGGATATAGAAGAGGGTTGCGTAATGACATTTGAAGTTGTTGCCCCTGAGAGTGTAGGACTCTCCAGCCAACGCTTGGATCGTATTCAACATGTCATGAGCGGATACATCGATAACCGTTGTTTTCGGGGTTTGACAACAATGATCTGGCGAAATGGTTCAGTCGCCCATTTGGGTAAATTTGGTCAAAAAGATGATCACTCTGCGATTGAGTTTGATACTATCTTTCGTATATATTCTATGACCAAGCCTATTACTAGTGTCGCGATTATGATGTTGTATGAGGAAGGGCATTTCCAACTTAGTGATCCTGTATCTAAATTTATTCCCGATTTCAGTAATATGAAGGTTATTACTGATCTAGCTGGTGGATCGTATGAAACTGTTCCAGCCAAAGGTGAAATGACAATTCACGATTTGTTGCGTCACACCTCAGGTTTGACTTACGATTTCAATGGTAACGTAGTTAGTGAAATGTATAAAGAAGCTGATCTTTATAATTCTGAATCCTTGTTGGAAATGGCTCAGAAATTAGCTAGTTTTCCACTAGTACATCATCCAGGGAAGATTTGGCACTATAGTTTTTCAACTGATGTACTCGGTTGTTTGGTTGAGTTAATCGCGGGTCAGCCTTTTGATCAATTTTTGCAACGTCGTATCTTTTCGCCTCTGGGTATGCATGACACAAGCTTTGATGTTGATAAGGAAAAAATTGACCGTTATGCGTCCCTCTACCGAGCTACAGAAGAGGGGAAATATGAAAAAGCCAGCGATTCAATTATCGCTCGTCTGGATGCCTCTGGTCAAAAACGAACTATCTGTTCTGGCGGTGGTGGCTTATTATCTACTACGGCCGATTATTTACGCTTTTGTCAAATGATGCTAAATGGTGGATGCCTAGAAAATAAACAATTATTATCTAGAACCACTGTGGAATTGATGACCTGCAATCATTTGGTTACAGACCAATACCCATTTGGAATGAGAGGTGTTGGATTTGGCTTGGGGTTCTCGGTTGTTACTAATCTGGCGGAATCAGCTATCTCGGGATCTGAAGGCTTATTCCGTTGGGGAGGAGCAGCTTCAACTACTTTCTGGATTGACCCAAAAGAAAAATTAATTGCTATTCTAATGACCCAACTACTTAACAATCCACACCCCCTTTTATCACAATTCCGAGTCTTAACCTACCAATCAATAGTGGATTGAGCCTAGTAATAGACTTACCAATGAGAACAAGGAGAAATTAACTTGAATTCAGTCAAGTGCTTTTGTACCCGCAATTACTATTTAGTTCTATTTTTTCTATTTTGTAGTTTTGTACCAGTTCAAGCTGGTAAATTTATCGTCGATTTTGACCAGCCTAACGGAAAGCCAAGACCAATTCCGATTGACGGTGGATTGGAGTGGCAAGAACTACAGGGTAAATGGACAGTAAAAAACAAGAAATATGTTCAATCGGAAACCGAATGGACAAGCGTAGCAAACTGCACTACTTACCATCGGAGCCATATTGGAAACGAAAATTGGACTGATTATACTGTTTCTGCGACCGTACGGATCGACGAAGGAGGTCCATTAGCCCCAATTGCTGGCCTTTTCTTTCGAGTTAATGGCGATAATCCCAAAAAAGGTGATATGGAATGTAATTACTATTATTTTCGGATTGATCAAAGAGCTGCAGAAGGTCCTTGCCTAATTAAGTCCCCGAACCAGATACTGAAAATTCACAAAGCTAAACCTTGCAAACTCAAAACAGATTATATCCTGAAGGTAGTGGTTAAAGGTTCTAATATAAAGTGTTTTATCGATGACAAATTAGAATTTGATGTCGAGGATAAGTCTTTTCCTAAAGGGGCTGTTGGTGTTGGGACTTTTAACGCTGGTGTCAGTTTCGATAATTTGACGGTCGAGGGGCCTGAAATACCACAGTCAGTCGATCTTAAAAATAAATTAACAACTACTTGGGCCAATTGTAAAATCAGATTTCAGTAATGGGTGATAACAAGTGCGACATGAATTAACTGAACAGCAGATCGAGTTTTACCAAACGAATGGTTTTTTAGTAATTCCTGATTTTTTAACAACTGAAGAATTAACTGAATGGCAATGTTGTACAGATGAGGCTGTAGCGCAACGGTTGGGAAAATCGATTAATCAAATGACAAACCAAATGAATCCTGATGATTTTTATGCTCAGGTCTTTACGCAGTGTTTGCGATTATCCGATAGCCATACTGGTATGCGCCAACTTGTTCACGATCCCAAAATCGGTCGGATGGCCACTATTTTGGCGGGGGAAGTTGGAATGCGTATCTGGCACGACCAAGCACTGATCAAACCTCCACATGGTAACCCTACAGCGTGGCATTTGGATGTACCTTATTGGTCTTTCGATTCTAGAGCAGCCCTTTCTTTCTGGATAGCTTTAGACGATGTAACCTTGGCTAATGGTTGTTTGTGGTATATCCCTGAGTCACATAAGCAAGCGAATTACGATAATGTAGGAATCGGTCAAAACTTGGGGGCACTATTTCAGGTGTATCCGGAGTGGAAAATGATTCCACCTCAACCAATTCCATGCTCCGCTGGCTCTATTGTTTGGCACAATGGTCTAACAGCCCACGCTGCTGGAGCTAATATGACTATCCATCATCGTCGAGCTATGACGTGTGCCTTCATGCCTGATGGTTCAACTTTCAATGGGAAACAGAATATTCTTCCTCAAGATTATTTTGAGTCGTTGGAAGTTGGGGATTTACTTAATAATAATGAACAAAACACACTAGTATGGCATCAATCCTGGTCTTAGTAATCAGAAGTATAATGGTAACGAAGATTATGCTTTTTAAGCCAAATAAACTTTCTGAGATAGATGGTTTTACCTAGAAAACTGTTGATAGAATCGATCAAAAATTACGATGAACAAGCAGTGGGAAGTTAAATTAGCAAGTGATCATCCTGAATATGCTGAGATTTTGGAACGGGCCGCTGAGATAGTCGAATCACAGTCAATTCAAAATAGTTTTACAGTAGAAAAATTACTGGAAATTGAGAATGTCGAAGAACTAATGGGTCAAGTTTCCAAACTGAGGCAAGAAACATTGATTGTCATGGGACAAAGTGAAAAGCTCGATACTGTAAGTTCTGAAGCTTTGGGAATTCACTTACCTAATATTCACCAGAATTTCAAAAATGTGATTGGCTTAAGTCGAAAGTTAGATGAATTGAATCACAGTCTTAAAAACTACAGTAGCATGTTTCGTGGGAGTATCTCTCAGTTACTAGATCGTCTGGAACGATGTTTACAAGAAGATGAGGGGCCACGCGATACTTAATTGGGGCGCTTGTCAGTGTACTAATTAAGTGCTATACTCCCGTCGGTTTCAATTTATATTTTTTATTTCAGTCAATAGGGGAATGATAATGGGGTCAATTAACCAATCTGCTTGCTACGGCTGTTTTGCTCGACAAGGTTACACTGCGGAGCAAGTTATAAAAGAAGCGGCTAAACTCGGTTATAAATCAGTAGAAATGCTACCAAGAGAACATTGGGATTTGGTCAAGGATAATGGTTTAGTAATTGCGACTATTTCCGGTCATTCGTCGCTTCCTGATGGGCTTAACAAAAAAGAAAACCACCAGAGGATCGAAGATGAGTTAAAATCCAATATAGATTTAGCCGTCGAGTACGAAATTCCTGGTCTGATCTGCTTTTCTGGCAATCGAGATGGGAAGTCAGAAGAAGAAGGCCGAGACAATACTATTGAAGGTTTAATGCGAGTGATAGGTTATGCTGAAGAGAAAGGAATTAATCTAAATATAGAGTTACTCAACAGTAAAGTTGATCATCCTGATTATCAATGTGACAATACCCCTTGGGGTGTATCGGTTTGTCAAGGTGTAGACTCACCGAGAGCTAAGTTATTGTATGATATTTACCATATGCAGATTATGGAGGGCGATATTATCCGCACTCTGACAGACAATATTGAGTATATTGGCCATTTTCATACTGCAGGAAATCCTGGTCGTAAAGACTTAGATGATCAACAAGAACTTTATTATCCAGCAATTATGAGAGCCATTTCGGCGACTGATTATGACTTATACATTGGGCATGAATTTGGACCTAAAGGGGATCCAATGGAAGCGATGAAGGCCGCGTATGACGTTTGCAATGTATAATTTGGTGAGACCACAATTATGAATGTAAATTTGCCTCGACGAAGACTAGGTCGGACTGAGATTATGATTCCGGTTGTTCCCTTTGGAACTCAAGGATTTGGTAATAATTTTGGGCCAGTTTCTGATGATGAAGCCATAGAACTCATCAAATATGCTGTTGGTCTAGGTGTGAATCATTTTGACTCAGCTCGTTGCTATGGGGACTCTCAACGTAAACTAGGCTTGGCAATGAAAGAAATTTCACGTGAGGATGTGATTATTACTGCTCGTGTCTGCTGTCATTCGGCTGCTAAATGGGGTGGATATGGTCAGGGAAGTCCAGATTATTCTCGAGAGCGAGTGCTCGCTGATGTTGAGGATCAACTCAAAGCTTTAAATGTGGACTATGTCGACGGACTGATGATCCATGATCCTCCCGAGATCGATCCTACATTACAAAGTGGTGGGACTTTAGAGGGGTTGATAGAATGTAAAAAGCGAGGCTTTACCCGTTTTATCGGTTATGGGATGCGTCCCCATGATTTTCACCTTAAAGCTATTGCTACTGGTGAAGTGGATTTTCTTCTTTGTTTTAATGACTATAATCTTGTACGTCAGACGGTCAATGATCAGTTATTACCTGCGGCAGCAGAAGCCGATATTGGTGTAATGAATGGTTGGTCAATCTTGCGTGGTATGTTAACCGGTCTAGATTTAGAGAAGGCTGTATCCGATACAGGCCGTTGGAAAAATGATCCTGACTTAGAATCCTCAATCAAAATCTGGCGATGGTGTGAGAATGAGGATGTAGACATACTACAGCTCGCGCTTCAGTTTTGTTTGAGGGAAGAGCGGATTCACGGTAATAATATTGGATCATTGAATAAACAGCAACTGTTGGATAACGTAACGGCTGCGAGCACACCATTATCTACTGGTGTACTAGAACGATTCGACCAATTTCGTCAAACACTATAGTCAAGTTGATCCTACTTCATTTTACACTAAAAGTACTAAAAGTTAGCTATGATCAAAGTAAATCCCAACTAAATAGCTTCAGAGTTTAGCTGAATATGGTTAGTAGTTTATAAACCGATATCTTGCTTGGCTCAACATTGGGTTTTTTACCATGTATTCTATAGGATTTTCCGATAAGCAATGATAAATCCCTTTCGTTTCACTTCAGCTTCGGGTTGTCCAACTCAAGTTCCCATAAGCCTTAGTAAGTAAATATTTCGTCAATAAAAAGCACTTATTATATTTTTTTGCATAATAGGTGCTTTTTGTTTACTATTTAGTGTTTTGGATATTTTTCAAAATCTTATACGGTTATTTTTGCATGTACATATACTTGCAGAATATTTGTTGTGGTGTGTCCTTATCTTTTAAAGTTTGTAACTACATTTATTTTGTTTCCTCTTTGGTTTGCAAAAAAATAAAATTAGGAGCACTTGATATGGTATTTATATGCTGTGTTTTTCATAAAGAGCAAGAATTGGGGTGAACTGTTTGTTATTGAAGACTTTGTCAGTGCTTTTATTAAATTTTGTTGTTTACGGTCAGGTTATACAAGATAGAAACTACGCATTATTGAATGTTCTAAACACAAACTCTGGATGGGAAACCTTGGAAAAAACCAATGACTTCATAAGCATTAGTGTAAAGAAATTAGATGATGCCGAACTGGAAGCCATAAAAGTAGAAAAAATATTGGAGATAGATCCAAGTCTAATTACCGACGTTATAATGGACGTAGAAAATTATAATTCATTCCTTTCTGATGCCAAATCATTAAAAAGTCTTGTGGTTGAACGTTCGGATATTGGGTTAGTTGGTTATCAGCATATTAAAGTTGATTTTCCGTTTTTTGACGATCGAGAGTATTTTTTTAGAATGAACCGAACTCCATTTGGTGATCAAGATGATACGACAATGTGTTATTGGGTATTGTTGGACCCAGACTATGAAATAAACAAACCGATAGAATCTAAGAATACAACTTATCTGAAACAAGGCGCAGGCATTTGGAAATGGGAATCATTTGAATTGAATAAATGGAAAGTTTCCTACATGTTGTATATGCATCCTGGCGGATCAATACCGGACTTTTTGGTAGATGCAATTAATAGGCGAAGTATTATAGGACTATTTCGTGATGTTATTAAAGAGGTCAGAGTTAGGAATAGCTGAGTCATTTAGGAATACAAATGAGAGTAAGAAAGTCTTTAATTCTTGTACTAATTCTTATACTTTTGTTGGTTGGTTGTGGCACCTCAAAGGTAAGTTGGGAGCCGTTACAAACGGTACCCTATGTTGATATCGATCGATTTATGGGAGATTGGTATGTGATTGCTAATATTCCTACCTTTATTGAAAAGAGAGCTACCAACGCAATCGAGTCTTATAAACTAAATAATCAAGGAGAAATTGAAACTACCTTTTCTTTTTTTCAAGATAGCCCCTCAGGCAAGAAAAAAGTTTATAGGCCAAAAGGCTTCATCCATAATTCTCAAACAAACGCAGAATGGAGAATGCAGTTTGTCTGGCCATTTAAAATGCCTTTTCTTATCATTGATCTAGATCCCGACTACAGTTATACAGTGATTGGTTATCCTAGTAGGGATTTCGTTTGGATTATGGCTCGCGAGCCACAAATTCCCAAAGAAACCTACAAAGTAATTATTCAAAAGCTAGAAAATGTTGGATATGACCTTTCAAAGATAAAAATGGTGCCTCAGCGATGGTAAATAGTTGAAGACTCTTGGATAATGAAAATAGCAATTATAGGAACTGGTATTTCTGGCTTAACTGCTGCATATCTGTTAAGTCGGAAGCATCAAGTTGAAGTATTCGAGAAAAATGATTATATCGGCGGACATACACATACCCATTCTATTACTAATGGGCAGGAAACTGTCGCGGTCGACTCCGGGTTCATTGTTTATAACGAAGTAACTTACCCTAATTTTATTAAACTTTTAGATCAATTACATGTAGAGCGGCAAAAGACAAGTATGGGATTTAGTGTTAAGTCGGTAACAAAAAATATCGAATATGCGGGCAATTCATTGAATTCTGTTTTTGCACAAAGGCAAAATTTTTTTCGACCGTCCTTTTGGCGAATGCTACAGGATATTCTACGATTTAACGCCAAAGCAACAAGAGACTTAGATAGGCTGACACCCAATATAACCCTAGGGCAATACCTTTCCGAAAACCGATTTTCGTCGGAGTTTATAGAAAACTATGCGATTCCTATGGGAGCAGCTATTTGGTCTACGAAGGCTAAATCTATGTTGGATATGCCAGCACTCTTTTATATTCGTTTCTTCAGTAACCATGATCTATTAAAAACTACAAATACCAGCGGTTGGTGGGTAATAAAAGGTGGGTCAAAGGAATATGTTAAGCAAATAATAAAAGGTTTTGAACAACGAATCCGGTTAAATACACCAGTCAATTCTATCAAAAGGTCTCAAGGGAAAGTAATCATAAGAAGTGGAACGAGTGACGATGAAGAAATATTCGATTCCGTTGTCATTGCAACTCATAGTAATCAAGCCTTGCGTATGTTATCTGATTCTTCGCCCCAAGAGAAAGAGATATTGAGTGCTATACCGTATCAACGAAATGAGGCTCTACTACATACTGATACTTCCGTATTACCAAAACGAAGGTTGGCTTGGGCTAGTTGGAATTATCATCTGGATCAAAGTACCGATCGGCCTGTAGCTATGACCTACAACATGAATATGCTCCAAAGCTTAGATGTTGCAAAAACCTACTGTGTCACCCTAAACAGTAATGAAATTGTGAACCAAAGTAAAGTCATAAAAGAATTGGATTATGAACACCCATTATTTACTGAGTTGGGAGTTAGTGCCCAGAAACGTAAACAAGAGATTAGTGGTGTCAACAATACTTATTATTGCGGTGCATATTGGCATAATGGATTCCACGAAGATGGCGTAGTAAGTGCGTTAGAAGTCTGTCACCATTTTGGGTTATCTTTATGAGTCTATCTGTTAGTGATTATATTTACACTGGTACTATCCGGCACCGTCGTTTTGTTCCTTTCGATCATTTTTTCAGCTACCGAATTTTCATGGTGTACTTTGATATTTCTAAAGTAGAAAAGATTTTGAAAAAATCATGGTTTTGGAACATAAATACGCCTTCTGTCGTTTCTTTCTACCGAGAAGATTATCATGGTAACCAAGAGCAATCTCTAGATGATGCAGTTCGATCAACTATTTATCAAAAAACAGGCAGAATTTTAAAAGGACCGATACGTATCCTGACTCATCTTCGTTATTTCGGCTATTGCTTTAATCCTGTCAGTTTTTATTATTGTTTTGACAAATCAGATCAAGATGTAGAGTTAATTATGGCTGAAATTACTAATACTCCGTGGAAGGAAAGACATTCCTATATTGTATCTGATAAGCTCAATGATAAATCCAATTTGACCGCAAGTTTTAGTAAGGATTTTCATGTTAGTCCGTTCTGGGGTATGGATCATCAGTACGAATGGATATTTACCAAGCCAGGGAAAAATTTAGTAGTCAACATGAAAAACATCAAAGACCAAAACAAAGTTTTCGATGCAACCTTAAAACTAGAAAGAAAAGCGTTTAATTTGAAAAACCTAGTTCTACAAACATTGAGTTTCCCTTTCATGACTGCTCGCATCATATTTAGAATTCATTGGCAAGCCTTAAAATTATGGGCTAAGGGAGCACATGTGTTCGATCATCCGAATGAAATAAAGGTGAAAATTGAAGATCCATGAGAAATAATCGGAGCGTTGACGTACTTGCAGGAAGGCTATCTTCTGAAAGGAATCGAGGAGTTCTATCTGCTTTCTTCAAACGTGTCATCTTGAAAAAGTTCGAGCATTTGGCACTAGGCTTGATTGAGTTTACCGATGGAGACAAGGTTTATTCTTTTGGGGATAGGAATAGTGAAATGAGGGTGAACGTGCGGGTGCTATCTCCTGAATTTTATGTTCTCTTAGGTAGTGGTGGCTTAGTCGGCGCAGCTGAAGCTTATACGTCGGGTTTTTGGGAAACAGATGAATTATTACTCTTGATTCGTATTGTTTTAAGAAACAAGGAAGTCTTAGGTAAATTAGAATCCGGATGGTCAAAAATGCTTGACCCTTTGAATATAGCTATCCACTGGCACCGTAAAAACTCGTTACATGGGAGTAAAGAGAATATTTTAGCTCATTATGACCTAAGCAATGAGTTTTATCGGCTGTGGTTGGATGAGACTATGACGTACTCATCTGGTTTCTTTGTAGATCAGTCTAGTACGTTAAGAGAAGCCTCCATAGAAAAAATCGACCGAATTTGTCGCAAGCTCAATTTGAGTAATAAGGACTCAGTTTTAGAAATTGGTAGTGGTTGGGGTAGTTTTGCAATACATGCTGTCATGAATTATGAGTGTCATGTTACAACTACCACTATTTCAGATGCTCAATACGATTGGGCCAAAAAGAAGATCCAAGATGCTGGTTTGAGTGAAAAAATTACCCTTCTGAAGGATGATTATCGTAACCTCACAGGGCAATATGACAAAATTGTTTCAATTGAAATGATTGAAGCTGTCGGTTTTGAATACGTTCCTCTCTATTTTCAGAAAGTTTCATCTCTTCTTAAATCAGATGGATTATTTGGCTTACAAGGTATAACCTTTAATGATCAAGAATTTGATGATTACAGACGATCTGTCGATTTCATTAAAAAATACATTTTCCCTGGCTCATGCTTAATTTCTATAGCTCAGGTAACCGAAGCAATAAAAAAGTATACTGATTTATCCATTTCTCATCTAGAAGATATTACAATGCATTATGCAACCACTCTCGAAATCTGGCGGAACAATTTTTTAGATCAGATTGTAGCTGTCAAAAATCTAGGTTTTTCAAAAGAATTCATCAAAATTTGGGAATTTTATTTCGCTTACTGTGAGGCTGGATTCAGAGAAAGAAACATCGGAAATTATCAGTTTGTATTTTCAAAACCCGCAGCTCAAGACATTCGAATCGAATACTAGACCAAACATGTTACAACCTTTAATACAATTAGCTGAGAAAGGCATTTTACCTGATAGTTTGATCTGTGTCGGTATAAGATCAATATGCCGGGAGCGTTTACGATGGGCACAGGCTGTTGGCCCTGAATCTGTTGAAGCCTATCACCAAGAATGGGTAGACAAGCTGTCAGAAAGCCCGATAGCTCTGGTTCCAGAGAAGGCAAATGAACAGCATTATGAAGTACCACCGGCCTTTTTTGAGCAAGTGCTCGGTAAGCACCTAAAATATAGCTCAGGCTATTGGCCTACTGGTGCGGAAACACTAGACGAATCAGAAACTGCCATGTTGGAAATTACTTGTCAACGTTCAGAGTTAGAAGATGGCATGGACATTCTAGAATTAGGGTGTGGATGGGGGTCCCTAACCTGTTTTATGGCTGCCCGCATGCCCAATGCGAAAATTATGGCTGTTAGCAATTCTAACGACCAAAGAAAATACATAGAACAACGTTGCGAGCGAAATGGATATGGTAATGTAACTGTAGTCACAGCCGATATGAATAATTTCACTACGTCCGAGGCTTTCGACAGGGTTGTTTCAGTGGAAATGTTTGAACACATGCGTAATTATGATGAACTATTACGTCGCATTAGTAATTATCTGAAAGTTGATGGTAAGTTATTTGTTCACATTTTTTCCCATGAATCGCTAGTATATCCTTTCGAAGATAATGGTCCTAGTGATTGGATGGGGAGGGAATTTTTCAGTGGAGGACAAATGCCTTCCCATCGACTGTTGTTACATTTTCAAAATGACTTGAAAATAGAAAAAGTCTGGCGTGTTTCCGGTATTCATTATGGAAAAACTTCTTGGGCTTGGTTACGCAAAATGGACCAAAACAAAACGGCTATACTTAGAATATTTTCATCAACGTATGGCCCAGAAAATGCTAAAGTTTGGTGGCAAAGGTGGAGAATATTCTTCATGTCATGTGCCGAACTATTTAGTATGAATCATGGAAAAGAGTGGGGCGTCTCGCATTACTTATTTGTTAAATAGTTGATTTGAAACGGATTATATAAAACCTTACTATAGCTATTCCAAAATTTAGTCTCTAGTAATTAATTCCAGTGAGATAACTTAGTTATGACGATTTTTATTATTTTGATTGCACATTGGTATTCATCTTTGTTCTTTCAAACTTTCTTTCTGCACCGTTACGCGTCTCATAATTTGTATAAAATGAGTCCTACTTGTGAAAAAGTCTTTTTTATTTTGTCTTTTATCTTTCAAGGGTCCTCTTTTTTGCATCCAGCCGCCTACGCAGTTATGCACCGCAGACACCATGCATATTCTGATACTGAGCGAGACCCTCACTCACCAATAGTCGTTACCAACATTTTTGATTTTAACAAAAAAACTTGGTTAGAATACAGCGAACTTGTTAAGCAATTTATGAATGATGAAATTGGGGTCAAAAATGTACCACGATGGCCTAAATTTGAAAGAGTTACTGAATTATTCCCCTTGAGGTTACTGTTCGTTCTTTTTTATATTGGAATCTATTGGGTTTTTGCACCTTCTCACTGGTATTTCTTGTTGATTCCGTTACATATCTTCATGGGTCCAATTCACGGATTTATCGTCAACTGGTTTGGCCATCTGGTTGGGTACCGTAACTTTAAGGATAGAGATGATAATTCGCAAAATACACTGCCTGTTGATTTTTTGATGATGGGAGAACTATATCAAAATAATCATCATCAGGCACCGAACCGAGGAAATTTTGCACACCGATGGTTCGAAATGGATTTGGGACACTTAATCGCATTTTTATTACAAAAATTACATATCATTCAATTTAAGCACCAGAAATAGACATGCGCGATATCCTTGGCTCGGTTGTTTCTGTTGCGGTTGCTATTGTCTTTGCTTGGGCCGGGGCACAAAATGGACCAACTATTCTTGGCTTTCCTGCCCTTCTGTTCATTGTTTCTATTGGATTTTTAATTCACTGGGTTATATTTATCCCTTCTTATCTAATGAGGACAGAGAAATTTTATGACATTACCGGAACAATAGCCTATTTGGCCATGATTTCGACCTCAGTCTATGTGGTGAGTAGCACAGCTGGTGCACTGGCATTTCGTTCGAAAGTTGTCGTTGTAATGGTTATTGTCTGGGCCATGCGGTTGGGTTTATTTTTGTTCATCAGAGTTCTGAAAGTAGGAGAAGATAGCCGCTTTGAAGATGCTAAAAATTCTTTTGTCACGTTTCTAATGTTTTTCAACATTTCAGGGTTATGGGTTTTTTTAACAACAGCAAACGCACTCACGTTGATTCTCAATAACTCTGATTTATTCGGCGATTTTCAGTTTTTCGTTGGTCTCACTATCTGGATTATTGGTTTCTCTTTTGAGGTGATTGCAGATGAACAAAAACGACGTTTTAGAAAAAAAACTGAAAATCAAGGAATGTTTATTGTCTCTGGTCTGTGGTCAATTTCTCGTCATCCAAACTACTTTGGTGAAATATTAATTTGGACGGGGATGGCGATTATATCTCTACCTGTACTTTCTGGTTGGCAATATGCAACTCTGATTTCACCGATTTTTGTTACTCTGTTACTGACTAGGATCAGTGGTGTCAATCTCTTAGAAGAAAGCGCTGATAAAAAGTGGGGACATTTAGATAATTATCAAGATTATAAAAAAAACACAGCAGTACTTGTTCCATTTATTTTTTGAATAAGGAATATAACAATGCAAAAAATACAGACCCAAATATGGATCTATTTTTTTTTAATTGTACCTGTAACTATGGCTATTGAAAAACCTCAATATGAAATTCTAGAAAGACATGGTTCTGTTGAAATTCGTCAATACCCTAAGGTTATTATTGCAGGGACAAAGGTAGAGCAACCTTATAGAACAGCCTTGTACTCAGGCTTTCGTAGTATTGCTAACTACATTTTTGGTGGTAACGATGAGAATATGAAGATAGCTATGACTGCACCAGTGATTTCTCATCAGGTAGAAAAAAATGTTGAAACTCACGAAATTCTTTTCATCATGCCGAAAAAATACGAAATAGATAGTCTCCCGAAACCTGATCGTGGTAATGTTTATTTAGAAGAGAGGACTCTAGATAAAGTTGCTTCCATTCGGTTCGGGGGATGGGCTACAGAAAAGCGTGTGTTTCGTTATCAAGCAAAGCTTTTTCGAAAGATATCCAAACTAGGATTAGAACAAATAGGACCACCAATGGTTGCGCAATATAATTCTCCTTGGGCTTTACCACCATTTCGCCGAAATGAAATTCTAATCCGGATTCGCTAAATGAATTGCCAGCGTAAGTTAGCCCTTGTGCGAAAAAGCTAACGTTTTTATGTAATTTCTTGATTTTTGGTTGCATATTCAATTAACTATGAAAAAAAATTGAAACACGATTTAACACGAGGTAAATTTTAAGTGGATTCGTTAGTGAGGTTAACCTCAGTGAAAAAACGTTCAGCGTAGCGCCGCTGAATATAAGATTCTATCAATCGTTAAACAACAAAAACTCGGCAACAAACACAATGAAATTACAACAAAACCAAAACAAAGTAGACGACAAAAATTGTAACTATAACCCAACAACAGACCTGTACGAGATTGCCTTAATGTTAGCTGATGGTCAATCTAGAAATAACAAAAGTCGCGATTCATCTTTCATAGACAATCTGTCTCGCATATGTGACGAATTCGCTAAAAGTAGGCAAAGAGTAGATATTCGTTCCGACAATAATGACTTAGAAATAGCAGTTATCAACTGGAATTTATCAAATCATCAAAAGTCGACAAATCGGACTCTCTAAATAAAAAAATAATATTCCTGATCGACTAATAATGTTACCTCGAAAATATAACTGAAGAATCAAAATTGAACATCGACATGAACCTGACAATTAGTCAGGAAAACAAAAAAATCCAAATCCTCGGCAACAAGCAAGAGATAGTAATCGACCTGCCAAGCTTGCAATCAGGTTTCGATATCATGAATCTGCTTGATGTAACCATTAAAGAACTTGCTCCACAGTTGCACCGAGTACTAAGTAAGCTTGGTCTCCACTTGGTGATAAAACACAAAGGCCGAGAAATTGCTAGGATAGATAGTCAGCAGCAGGTCAGTCTATTGTCTCGACTGCTAGGAATAACCCCGGTTAATTTAAAGCCGTTCCAAGTACTATTATCGGTATTTTCTCTCCGTTAAACCAAATGTTTTTCAGATTCAATCCGAACCACTTGCCAATGTGTTCAACCACGGACATGAGGCTGTCTGTTTTGTCACAATTCTACCCGATGGGTGGTCTATCCAAATGAAAGCAGAAACTGTACGACCTATTCGTCCTCTGGTCATATACGATGGTAACTGCAATTTCTGCATAAACGGAACGAACCAGATTAAGAAACAAGACCGTAATGGCTGGTTCGATTTCTTACCCCAGCAAACTCCAAACTTATCCGATGATTATCCCCAGTTAAAAGTATATGCTCACAAAGAAGGAATGCGTTTCATAGACAAACATGGACACGTTTTTTGTGGCTCTGATGCTGTTTTCGAAATCTATCGACGTGTTGGCTGGCAACGCTACGTGTCATGGATTTACCGCCTACCAATCCTACATCAACTCTGCAAAATTGGTTATTGGATTGTAGCGAAAAATCGCCATCGACTGAATTTCGGTAAATCAGTCGACTGTCAATCGGACATTTGTCAAATTGACTAAGTGGCACAATAAATCCAAATTTGGATTAAATAAATTTGGTGGATACTCTACAAATTGGCCAATCAACTACCCAAACCTAGTTTGGTAGAAAATAACGGATCGTCTGAAGTTTGGACCAAAATGTTTTTTGTCAACATTTCTGATTGTCAACTTACCCGGTTTCCTAGTTTTTGGCCTATATGATTTTGAATACTAGAAACTAGTTTAAGCAAGCAAATAGGTAATGGAGAAACAACTTCTGTGCTATTCTTCAAGCATATTCGCGTGGAAATTATTTTTACGTCATGAATGCTGAAAAATATGTTATTTCACTATGACCATTTTTCGTATTTCTGTATAGCCCTCTGATTCAATTTGATAGAAGTAAGGTCCACTAGCCACCAATTCTCCATTATCTGTTGTTCCATCCCAAAGAACCGCTTTCCCAGGCTCTACATAGTTTCCCGCTGTTAATTGCCCCAAGTTAATTAATCTAACGCGTTCACCGGTTGGATCATATATGTTTATGCGTATGATTGAATCTTTTGCTAACTGGAAAGGGATCCATGTCTCAGGGTTAAATGGATTCGGGTAATTAGCTAACAGGCGGGTGCGTGCTGGTAATCTTTCAGGCAGAATTGATTTTAAAATATTTAATGTTATTTCTTCTGCGCTTGACTTGTTGGTGCTGGATGATAATTGGTCTATTGCTGAAGTGATGTGCTTTTTATCATCCGTGCTTAACGAAACTTGGGAAATCATTGAAGGTGTAAATTCAGCTGAGAGACTAAAGTTGCTGTATACAATGACTAAATCCAAAACGTCTATACGATTATCATTGTTCGCATCCGATAGAAGGCTAGTGCCAGTTTTGCCAAACGATGCTGCCGTAATCACTAAGTCAAAAATATCTACAGTTCCATCCCCGTTGATATCTCCTGCTAAAGTCTCAGGTTGAAGATTGTTTATTTCTTCTATTATAGTGTCTTCACTAGTTGATTCAACTAACTCATTTAGGTTAGGATTTTGTCGTTGATTAGTATCCAGTTGTAGAAGTTGTTGTGCAGTCATCCCTGATAGTACCTGATCGCTATAGAATAACCTTATCACTTGTTTGTCGAGTGGTGATAGCCTAGTAACGTCATTCCATCTTTGATGGAAAATACTATCCGGATAACTATTGCCATCTATTGTAAGCCCCAATCCTTGTGCAACACATTTGCGAATCAAATGATCTCGCTGTGTTTGGTTAGTACGAAAACTATCGATTAGAACCTTTGAACTAACGATCTCGTTTTTTTTCGACTGATTAATGACGAAACTCGGGTTATCGATTCGATAATCTGGATCTACTGCACGTAGCATTACTGATGGATAAAAGTACACTTTGAAATTTGGATTGTCTTTGGTAATTCGAATCTGTGTTGTTTCCATTAATCCGTTCAAAGCTACCGTTGTATCAATCAGGACGGACAAGTCTCGGTTAGTTAAGAATCCGTAAGGCTGAAGACGTATTTCTGATGTCCACTTTTTTAACTTATCTTCTTTTAGCTCAGACATAGATAATTCAATAAGGTACTCTAAGACATCAGTAGTAGGTTCATCAATAATTGTGGGAAGGACTGTGAAGCCCAAGTGCTGAGTCTCGCTCCAGTAGCCCAATGGGTCATAAGCACGAACATGCAACCACCACATTCCTGGTTCTAGTTCGTAAAATCTAAGTTGACCATCGAGAACTCTAGGATCTGCTTCAGTATTGGGTATGCTGTCTGATTGTTGATCTAACAAATAGCTGAAAATATTATCCTTGGTACTTGTTGAACCATTTTTTTCTATCGACAGGTTGAATATTGGTGAACTGTTAGTAATGTCTACTCTGTAAATATCTGGGTTGGTGGACAAATTGATCTCTGGCGGTTGTAGCGGTGATTGATCAATTATTACGGTGAATTTCGATGGGATTTGGACTACTTTACCTTCCGTGTTGGTGAAAACAGCCAGAAGGTAATAACGACCGTTTGGAACTTTTGTTGTATCCCAAACTAAATTACTACTTGTTACTTGGCGTGAGATTAAATTGGCTTCTTTGGGTGTTTGGCTTTTATCATAATAGTAAACATCAACTTTCAAATTTTCACGGTTTTGTAGGTTAGTTGTCCAAGATATTTCGTAGTTTGAACCTACTGGAACATTTATCTGCTGGTTAGGGGCTGTGAAGGTCAAGATCGGTGCTGTTTTGATATTGGATAAGGCACGGTGCTCGGCATAAATGCTTTGTAGTGCTTCCCATTTTGGATATCCCTCGTCACGCCAGTTTTCGGCGATTTGCAAAATATTTTTAGGTTTTTGTCGAAGTATAATTTTCCATAACAGATCGAACCGGTTCTGGATTTGATCATCATCAGTATTGGGAGAAAGATCAATGGATTCAGACGTGTCGAATATATCCCACAATATACTAGCTACTGCTCCCTCTACCAAAGCCCCATTTGAATTAGATCCACGACCATTATATCTACCAGACCACCATTGATTGTTTTCTACGTTGGGTGTTCGACCATCTAGGAATCCGGTTAAATCCATAGCTCGATTATCAACGGCGGCCTCAAAGAATTCAGCCCACCCTTCACTAAAGGCGAATTCTAGATCCGTAACCATGGCAAGTGTGTGAAACTTCCGGTATTCACCACGAGGAATATTATCAAAATCATAATCATACATCGCTGACATCAACGCGTGGCCGTATTCGTGATACATCACGCTCTTTCTCCACTGATCTGCTCCAGTAGCAATATGAATTGATTCGTTATTGATACGACCGAATGATTGCGCGGCATAATAGAATGAGCTGTTAGATGGTTCTGGCCAAATGACATTTATAGATTTGGTTCGACGGGTGTTAACTTGGGTTTCCACAAAGTCATGTGCTTTCTGAATGCTTTCGAATATATATCCTGTTCCTCGATTAGGGTTGTTCACGTCCAGAGTTAAATTTCTCTCAATATATCCGGTTTCGACATTTCGAATTAGGCCAGACTCAAAAGTGTAGATCTCCCGGTTTGGTGTTCTGAGAACTAGGATGTCATTTTCCATTTTAACCACAATCTGCAGTGCTTTAGGTTGCTCTGGCCGCATTACTACGCCCTGAAACAGATAATCTCCGTCCAAATTAGAAAATGTGGTTTCAAGGAGAATGTCTGATTGAATCAATAATACTTTCGCACGAGCTAGAGGACGTACTTGGCGTTGATTATCGTTGTAGTAAGTGAGTTTTCCTCCTACACTGACATCTTTAGCTGATACAGGTCTAAGGCCGCCTTTAGACCGGAGTTCTCTGTTCTGTTGATAGCTTATCAGAGGATATGAAGAGATTTCGGCTTGACTTGGGTCAGTTTTGAGATACAAATAAAAGTGCTCAGCCGTTTGGTAGCCATCAGGTGTGGTGGAATAGAGAGACGCTTGCAGCGGATAATGACCAGGAGCATCAACACGAATAGAAACTTGACTTCTTTGTTCTTGAGCGCCAAAATAAATGCTACCAAAAGTTGTTGGGGAGAGTGGCGTTATACCCTTTGGCAGCCTAAACTCGAGTTGGCCCTGAGCCGTTTGATTTAACTTAGTCTCGTAAGAAAGTGCCAGAGTACCTACCTGACCGGTACGAAGTGCTGCATTTAATGACAATCGACCCTCGATTGTCGATTGTACTGGCCTGTTATGGTTTGGGTGAGCATAGGCCATACAAAAAAGTGAACAGTAGAGTAGGCAAATTGCAATTCCTTTGCTGAGGTCATTCAGAAACGTTACTAATCGGTGAAATGGAACACGGAAAACATGCTTCATCCTTTGCCTATCTCCTTTCTATTATAATCTAATGGATTTGTTAGTAACCTCTTCTACTCAACTCAGGTACAATATTTTCTTTCCTACCAGTTTTTCTTGAACAGATTTTGGGTATATCCATTACTCCGGCTTTACCCGATAGTGATATTGACTATACCCGATCTGCTCAAATGTACAAATTCGTATGAAATGAGATAGAAAACTTGAATCTAGTGGGACTAGATATTTATATTTACAGCCAACCGTGATTCGCCATTTTCGTCGTACACATTACGCAACTTCTCTAGGGCATCAACTTCGATTTGCCTTATACGTTCACGAGTTAAATCAAACATATCACCTAGCTCTCTTAAAGTTTCGACATTGCCTTCTTTACCAATACCATACCTACGCCTAAGGACTTCGCTTTGTTTATCTGATAGTTTATCTAGAAGATTATCCACTAGATCCTTATCTACCATATCACTGATATATGTTTGTTCAGGGTCAGCATATGGATCTTCAACAGTATCGATTAAGCTTATTGTTACATCATCTGTCGAGTTGAGCCCCTTGTCGAGAGATACTGTGCTTTTCTTTAAAGTAGTTATGGCGACCACTTGATCAGTATCAATTTCTAGCTCGTTCGCAATCTCTTCGAAACTTGGGTCCCGATTTAGTTTTTTCTGTAGATGGCCATGTACGTCGTCTAGCAAGTAAGATTTGTCAATTAGATACGAAGGTAAGCGAATTGTTCGAGCCATATTATCTAGTAACCGCATGATAGCTTGACGTACCCACCAAATTGCGTAAGTGCTAAACTTGAAACCCTTTGTATAATCAAACTTTTTTGCCGCCTTCATGAGGCCCACACTCCCCTCTTGAACGAGGTCTTCAAGTGGAACGCCTAGTTCCTTATATTTTAGGGCAACTGAGAAAACTAAGCGGAAGTTATGTGTAACTAGAAGGTTACATGCATCTTCGTCTCCCTCTTTTATTCTTTTCCCGATTTCTCTTTCCTCTTGCCTGCTCAGGATTCGGTGTTGGCCGAGTTTAGATAACCAAGGAGGAATAACACCTTCATAACTCTTGCTGTATGTTTCAGTCTCTTCATCGGAAGAATTCACTTCTTCTGAGATCGAATTTTCCATATCTCGGTCTGTTTCTTCATGTTCAACGTTTGTCAAATCATTTGAATTCACTTCTTCGTCTAGAAATACACGGGCTTCACTTTTGTTGTTGTCTACTAAAATTTGTGTCATGGTACGTTCCTTTTTATATTGTAACGGGATTTTGATTTTGGCGATGTTGAAGCTAGGATCTACTGCTTTCTTTAATTAGAGCTCTAGTCATCATCTCTAGTAAATCCTTAAGAAGTAAGAGATTTTCCAAACGGTTACGTTGGTATCTTCTATCGGTGTAGTGAATCTAGTGAGTTGATTCTTCAAGTTGGATATGATAGGGATGCTTAATTTCATTGGGCTACCTTCTTTGTTAGACAAATATGTCTAGGCCTGATGCTTAATAATACATTTTGTCTAACTTGCTGTCAAGGGTTTTTTTGGGCTTTATTTAGACATGCAGGGGGGGAGAGGCAGTTCCTGCTTAAGTTACCCACCTTTTCCTAGACAAGGGTTCATTTAGACAAACAGCTTGTATAGGGGGAACATGTCGATCTTCTGCATGTTTATCCTAGGAAGTTAGGTAAGGTAATTACTAAATTAATTAAAGGATTTATGAGGTAAGAATATTTAGGCTGTACGAGAGCGACAAAAGGTTTGATTATACAAAGGATTTCAAGTTTAGCACTTACGCAATTTGGTGGGTACGTCAAGCTATCATGCGGTTACTAGATAATATGGCTCGAGCAATCCTCCTTTCCAAAACCAGATTAGGCATCCGAAGCCAATGACTCATGGATTCCTGTCGTGATTTATAGTAGAATAATCTCTGTCTTCTGTTAAGTAGACATTTTTGTAGTTTATGGCGTGAAGTATAGAAATACAAATAAAGAGTATATGGAAAACTAAGATAGTAGAGGTAATTAGGTGTTACTGAAAGCTTGCAACTTTAGCCAAAGGATCAATTTGCTGTTTATATTTAACAGGGACAAAAAGGGAAATAACTTGTAGTAAAGAGAAAATGTGGATTATTTAACTTTTCTTGAGTAAGGGAAATTTTACAAATTCAATCTTACTTTCAACTACATCAATTTTATTTTGGGTGAATTATTAAAATGGACAAGTATGACGCATTAGGACATCAACCTGAAAGATCTAAAATCTTTTCTCAAGAGATCTTAGCGGAAGTTGAGGACCCCAAATTAGCTGAAATCGTTAGTCAAGCTGCTAATAACCTTTCAACTCCGATGGCTATGGTTACAATGGTTCTTGAAAAAATACAGTTTTTTAAGGCTCATTATGGTCTTCCCACCGACTTAGCGGTTTTGCGCTCTACAGAAAGAGATGTTTCTTTTTGTCAATTTGTCGTTCGTGACGGAGAAGCGTTTGAAGTTGAAAATGCAAAAGATGATAATCGTGTTCCGCAGCAACTAGTACGCCAATACGGAATTAGAGCCTACATGGGTATACCTATAAAAATCAACGAACACGTTGCAGGTTCACTTTGTGTCATAGATACTAAACCGAGAAAATTTTCATCTGAAGATCAACGTCTGTTGTCTGAATTAGCCAACCAAGTTAGCCTAAGGCTTGAGGAAATAAACCAAGAACGGGACAATCCGAGACTCTCATTGACTCAATTGGCCGCATCCTCCGGATTTACCGAAATCAGGGAATCACTTGAATTATTAGATTACAACAACAATGTGAGTCGTATGGCTTCTGTTGGATTGCGATCGTTTATACGCCTAGTGGAACATCTTCAAATTGATGGGGCCTCAACACCGAATGCAATGAGAAACGGTCTTTCTCAGGCTTTGACAGCATTGACTGATTTAGAAGAAGCAATCACCGAAATTGAAGTTAGTTTAGAAGATGTTAGAGAATCAGTTTCAGCATTAGAAGGTGTCTTAATAGATGATGAAGCTATTACCTTATCAGAAACGCTGAAATCTGCACAAGATTTAGCGCGTCCTTGTTATAAACAAGTAGGTGGAGCACCCTTGCCTCACTTAGAACATGATCCCTTATTAGTTACAAAGAAGTCATTAGCGATAAGTATTATATCCAGCTGCTTGGTCCTTGTATCGACCCAAATGAATGAACTTGGTCTACGCGGGGGAGTGAAGATTAAAGCACAGGATGTCGGTAGCGGTGTGGCTATTATAATTTCTGCAGATCATCTGACACCTAGTATTTTCAAAGAAGTCGGATCCTTGTTGCAGGATTATGTGGGGAAAGACCCTACTGTTGGCATAATAGTGGAGGAGCAAGGAATTCAGATTGCTTTTTCACTCGTTTCTAATAAGAACCCTGGTGAAGATGGACTCCTCGCCCATTCCACACAGAGCGGTAGCTAAGTTTACTTTATTAGATCTAAGTAGCTTTGTTGAATTTCTCGAGAAGAATACGATGAGAAAGTTATTTTGTTACAGATCTAAGAACTCAGAGTTGACACCATTACTGTCTTATCAAGGAAAATTAAAATTCTATTTCTTCTGAAGAACGAATATTTCTGAGTGCTTCGCGAAAACTTTTGAGGGAGGTTAAGTGCAAAGCGCGAGCACCTCTTATTGCTTCGTCATAAGCATAAGCTGATTTTCCACCGATCAGAATTTCAGTTTTAGGTGGCAATCCTGCGCGTAACGTCTGTAGTTCTTGAGAAAGTTGTGGATCATCTGGTGGGTAAGTAATGCTTAGGGCAACAGCTCGAGAATCATTTTTTGTAGCCGCTTGTATAATATCAACGGCTGGTAGGTCGGCGCCAAGATAATTAGTCTGCCAGCCCTCGGATTCGGCCGTTACTGCGATAGTAAAAGCTCCGATACAATGATATTGACCCGAAGGTGTGGCAATTACAATACTGGGACCAGTTCGGTGTCGTGTTCTAGATCTAGATTTGATAGTTGCGAGAAAACTTCTAACCACCTCACTAGCCATATGTTCACTCGATATTCGGATCGTACCTTCACGCCAACCATTGCCAACCTGATCCATCAGGGGCGTAATAACTTCTTCTAATAGTCGCGGTCGACTCAATTCAACTGCTGCTTGTATCAATATATCTTCAAGCCTTTGGTTATCGAGGTTCCTAATTGCTTCTAAGCCTTGCTGGATATATTCCTCAGTGTCTGAACTGGTTTGTGGGTTTATTATCTCAGTTTCGCGTTTGGTCTGACCAGAATTGAATCTTGTTGAGAC
>JAYZAL010000029.1:0-11794 GCA_036339735.1 Candidatus Poribacteria bacterium | reverse complement strand
AAATCAATTAAGTCAATCAGATCAAAGGTTTCTATTATTTACTTGCTCTGAACATCAAGACAAAAATAACACAGATTGGGATCTTAAGTTACCAGGTAAAATCTTCTTATAATATATAAGAGGAAATTACCTGGTTGAATTTGCCTTTATCTTTTGTGTGCAAATCCTTTAGATCTTGATTTAACGTTTTCACACCCACCTTATAGTATTTATTATTAGGTAGCCATGAAAACACCAATCCTGCAAATTCAAAGATATCAACACTTCCTTTCCTGTGGTATTAAATCAATGTTGTGTTTCATGTTTTCACAGGATCTTTTATATTACTGCCATGTTCATGTTAAATCCTGCATATGCATTGACTAACATTGAATCGGCAGTAATTTGTAAATCATATTCATTATTAAATTGAACCGTCTACATTTCTCCAGTGCTCTACCTATCCTGAAGATAAACAAATACATTTGTAAATCTAATTAATTGTTATCTTAGGTTAAATGAGAAATGAGAGAATTCCAGACATTACCTTTGAGTTGATATCAGACCTTCAACTAGATTCTGAATGATTAACAAGATTCCTACTAGATAGTGCGAATTCCCCGCTTGAATGGTATATGTTTAGTAGTACCTTCTAACTTACAAACTAAATCAATTAAGTCAATCAGATCAAAGGTTTCTATTATTTACTTGCTCTGAACATCAAGACAAAAATAACACAGATTGGGATCTTAAGTTACCAGGTAAAATCTTCTTATATTATATAAGAGAAAATTACCTGCTTAAATTTCTACCTTGTCTTTTCCATTCAATGTCCAAATCCTTCAGATTTTAATCACACACTCATTCAACAATACATCCAATGGTTTTCTTCCTCCATATACGTCCATTGTTAAAGATCCATGAGAATGTCCAATTAGCTCTTTAATAAATGGTTCATAAACTTTCTGATTGGTTAGTCTATTTACTACTGTATGTCTGAAGGAATGAAAGTTTTTACCTTTCTTTTTAATTCCAAGTTTCTTCAAATATTTAGCAAACCACCTGCTAATCATTGTGCCATAACCTGTGCTTTTCATTTTTTTCAAATTTGGGAATAGTTTTAGGTGACTTTCATTCCTAATCTGATCCACATAATCGAGAAAACCAAGTTTCAGAATCTTCGCATGTAAAGGAACAAGTCTCTTACCAGCTTGAGTTTTAATACTTTTATCTTCACCATCAGCATTAAGATTGATTGCCCAAATTCCATCCATCTTTTCAATATCAGAAACATTCAATTGACAAATCTCATTCAATCTAGCTCCTGAATAAGCTGATAGTAAAGTTACCCAGTATCTTTCAGGTTTGTTAATTGCTAATGATTCTGATATCAACTTATCACCTAAAATCAGATTCATTTCATCTGAAGTGAAGTGTTTCTCTATTATCTGCTGGCTTCTAATCGGTTCTAATTTGCCCCTGAACACGTTTTGATTAGTGTAGCCTTGATTAGTCGCCCAATTAAACAAAGCCGATATTCTTTCGGTGTGTTTACTGATTGTCCTGGGACTCATTAATTGAACATCTTTTAGCTCAACCAACTGTTTTATCGTCTTATTCGGATATTTTTTCTTCCGATTAGTAGGTAGATGTTTTAGCAATTGGATGTAATCCCTGCCATTTTGATGAGTCAAAGTATCAATAGGAACATTACCAAAAAACTCCAGCAACAGATTATTTGAATCTTGATAATCATTGATAGTTTTTTCATTAAAACCTCTATCCAGTCTTGATTCTGTAAATTTCTTGCATAATTCGACCAAAGAAACACCTTCAGAAGATTTTTGTCTTATTTTTTGTTTGCTTTGATTATTAGCCAAGTTGTTCTTTTCTTGGTTAGATGATTGAGACTGTTGAGAGTTATTTTGATCTAATTCTTGCTTCAGTAATTCCTTAATTTGTTGAGTTGAGATATGCTTAGACATAGATTCATCTCTAATTGAAGCATAGATCAACTGAGTTTTATTAAAGAGTTGAAAAGATAGAGATTTGGCTTGTTTGAGAATTCCGCATCTGAGAGAAAGTTGGAATTCTCTTTTGCCTAACTTGGGTTGTAGGTCTTTGGGAATAATGGAACGGAAGAAATAGGAACTTCCAGTTTTTCTATGAACTAGATAAGAGTTACTTTTTGACATGATTGAAGTGTGACCTCAAATGTGACTAAAATGGTCATCCCACTATCAAAATGTATCAAAAAGCGGTTAAATCCTTGATACTAAAGGATTTGAAAAGAGAAATTGGAGGTGGCGGGAGTCGAACCCGCGTCCGAAAACATCTCAAAAAAAGCTACTACATGTTTGTCATCAGATTTTCTGGACTCTTAATCCTCGTTCGCTTACCATAACTCCCTGATGCCGGATTCAATCGAAGCTAGATGGAGTAAATCTTGCCAACCTGCCCTCCAACATCTCAGGCCAGCAAAGCCTATTATTTTGACGCTCAGGTTAATCCGATAGGCAACAGATTAACGGAGCGAGCCGCTTAAGCGGCTAAAGCCAATTGGTTATCGGCAATTAAATTGTTTCCGCCCATTTAACGAGGCCTGCGGAATCCTCGACATGCAACCTTAATCTCAACTGCTTCCGTCGAAACCGTGACACCCCCATAATTAACAAAAATAATAATAGCGTGTTAGATTTGTATCGTCAAGTATGTCTGTGTGTTTTCATATGACAAATCCCCTCAATAACCAAGGCTATTTTGTTTTCAGCGATTAACACCCCCCAAACGCATAGCTGGAAATTTACTTTTTCTGTCTGGTAAGATTTAGCCTAAATATGAGAAAATTAGATCGTAGTGATGGATGTTTAGATAATGAAAAATTACCTATTTAAGATTGATTTCTTGGTTCGAGACTATGAGTGTGACTTACAAGGGATTGTAAACAATTCAGTATATCAAAACTACCTAGAACATGCTCGACATCAATTTCTTAAAACTGTTGGTTTAGATTTTTCACTTCTGTTCCAACAAGGCATTACCTTGGTAGTCACCCGCGCAGAGCTTGATTATCGTTGGCCACTCAAATCCGGAGACCAATTCTGGATTGGCCTCAATATACATCAAACATCCAAGATCCGCTACCAATTTCACCAAGATATTTACAATCGTAACGATCAGCGTTTGATACTAAGTTCTATTTTTACGGCGACTTCGCTAAACGATCGGGGGCGACCTCAAAGTTTCCCTCAAATTCAAGAGGCACTAACTTGTACCAGTTCACCAGACCAATCAGAATCACATTAAAATTGAGGTTCTTATTCTAAGGCCACTCCCAATCTTGCATCAAATAACTACCTATCTCATGTTATGCTCAGGGCATTTACCTTCGTGTAACTCTCCACTTTAATTAATATTTTCCCAAGCTACAGGCCAACTATTTTTCTGTTTCACATTCTAAACAAGTAATAGATATCAACAAAAAGACCGAGGGCAGTGGAGAGGCTAATGGCTTGCAAAAACGAACCAACTATGCTATTGTAGGCCCGTATGTTTCCGACAGAAAGTTTAATTAAAGACGATACAATTTGCTGGCGAACTGACTCTAAATTTGGGGATTTTTAACCGATGAGGGCGGACAATTCTGCAAAAACTACAATTTGGCTCTATTTTACTGTTGGTATCATAGGACTCTTTTTTTTCTTTTTCACTCCGGAAGCTGATGCTTCGGATGTGCCATTATTGACTATTGATCGTATCGAAGGAAATAATGGGATCCTGAAAATCCATTATACAACTGCTGATGCAGAAGGAAAGCAGTTGTCGACAGGAGGTTGGAAGTATAGTACTGACGGCGGTGCTACTTGGATACTAATCGATGAAACTGCTATTTTCAACAATGCGCCGAAGCCAGCGGGTCAGCATATCTTAGAGTGGGATACACGCTTAGGTCTCAACAGTCCATCTGGAGCATACCTTCCTGCATTACTATTTCGCATGCAGGTTTATGATACAGAAATTGGTTTGGGGGGGACTTGGCAATCCGTAGCGCCTCTAGAAAACCCCAGAGCATTTCCTAATGTGGTTGTCTGGAACGGAAAGATAATTGCTATTCGTGGCCATAATCGTGGCAAACTGGCTAACAGTGAAGAATACAACCCCACAGTAAATACTTGGCAGCCAGCAACAGCCTTGCCTGTTTCAGCTCGGATCGATTTGGCTGCCGTTACTCATAATAGCGGCATCTACTTGATTGGTGGGTATGATGGAAAAACCCGACTAACAACTAACGAGTTTGTATCTTTCCAACCTGAATCGGTACAGATGGTACAACCCATGCCGACCGCTCGTAAAGCATTGTCCGCAGTTCTAGTCAACGATGTAATTTATGTACTAGGTGGAGATGATGGCAGCTCGCTGGTTCGCAGCAATGAGGCGTACAATATAGCACAAGACCTTTGGGAAACTAAAGCTCCAATGAATACGGTACGTCAATCTTTTGCAGCTGTAACTTTGGGGCAAAAAATTTATGCTATCGGCGGACACAGCAATGGTTATTTGGCAACTGTGGAAATGTATGACCCCAACCGGGATGTTTGGAGAACAATCAAGTCAATGCCCACAGCACGATACGGAGTTGCTGCAACAGTCGTTGGGGATAAAATATACGTTATTGGTGGGCATGATGGAACGAGGGTGTTGAACACCGTTGAGGTCTACCACCCCGCTACTGATACCTGGTCAACAGCAGCTCCTATGCCGACCGCCCGACGGTATCATGGCCTTGTTTCTATTGGTCGTACTATCTACGCAGTTGGCGGTTCAACTGATGAGGCCGTATTAGAATCGGTAGAAGCCTACATTTTACCTCGACTTTCTGATACAGCTATCTCTAAACCGGTCGTCCTAGCCAATCACATTCAATCTCAAATTCGTCTGCCTGATCAGAAAAGTATCGAAGATGAAGCGAAACAAACAACAGAAATTCGGAGAATTCTCGGTGTAGTCACAATTCTTGGAAGGGCTGAAGGATCCAATCTTCAAAGCTGGACGCTTGACTATTCTGTGGCCGGATTGGAACCAGCAAATTTCACCCCGATTCAATTTTCTAACCAACCGCCTCAAATGAGTCAATTGGGTCAGTGGGACACAACTCAAGTTGTAGATGGAGACTACCAGCTACGACTCCGTGTAACTGACACTAATGTCATAACTGTCGTGAAAAGTATCAATGTCAAGGTTGACAACACACCACCTCAGGCCTCAGCAATTATTTCTGGTGCGGGCCTAGAGTCAGATTTCGACGATGAAGGTGTTCGTTTTATCCGAAATGATGCAAAAATGATGGTAAGTGGTACTACAGAAGTTGGAGCTGAAGTGACAGCGATAACATTATACGCAGGAGACTTGGCAGTTAAATTTACCGAACAAGTTGAAGTCTTAGCTGATGGCACTATTAGTGGCTATATCCCAGGACGGGACTTTACAGGTGTAGCAAGTACTTATCTTAACCTAGAGATTAGGGATGAAACTGGCAACTATTCAACAGTTTCTTCGAATACATTGATTATTGACAATGATGCCCCAAGAATCGAAATTTTATCCCCAGCCTCTAGAGCAAACTTTCATGAAGGTCAAATTTACTTGTCGGGCAAAGTGGCGGACACCTTTTCTGGTGTGAGAAGGATTGAGATCGATAGTGGATTTGGATGGGTCCTAGTTGATGATACTAGTAATCCCAACTTCAATCCACAATTAACTGATTGGCAGTATGCTTTCACTCCACCGACTGACGATGTTTTGCTAGATTTCCGTGCACGTGCCACAGATAACGCTGGAAATATTCGTATATCTGATAGTAAAACAGTCAAATATATGACTTCGTTGCCAACTGTAAATTTAGTTGCTCCTGTTGATGACATCCAACTAATGGGAAAAATCGAAGTACTGGGAGTAGCTGAGGTGAGCCAAGGTGTAATCAATTGGCTATTGGAATTTGCTCCTGGTTCTAATGCAACAGATGGTTGGACTACTATTATTGATGGACAAGCTAATGTTTCTTCAGATATTCCGTTAGCTATCTGGGATACAGATCAGCTGCCGGATGGCAACTATACCCTTCGTTTACGGGCTACGGCAAATGACCAAACGACTTCAGTTAAGAGAACGAATTTGTTTAAAACGCCAGCTGAAGCTCAGCTAGCACGACCACCTAACAGGCCGATCAGCCTGCCCTTCAGGGACCACCAAGTAGCCCGCTTACAACTAGAAAGTGGTGAGGGCGTTCAACTACGAGGGTCGGATTTCTCTGACCCGAACCCACTCAACCAACACCGAGCATCTCAATGGCAAATAACGTCTATGCCTGGCAACTACGAGGTCCTCGTTTTCGATAGCGGCAGAGATACTCAAAATTTAGTTCAGATCCGCGTTAAGAAGTTAATCGAGCTGAATCAAACTTATTACTGGAGAGTTCGTTATCAAGATGCTGAAGGTATGTGGTCTTCCTTCTCTGAGGAATCCTATTTTACTACAAAGCCAACTGGTCAGTTTACTATTCAATTACAAAAAGGGCTAAATTTTATATCCCTTCCTGTTCAACCGATTGATGGTATGACGGCTGAGATTTTAGCAAAAAAAATCAATGCAACTCTGATCATGAGATTTGATGTGGATGCCCAAACGTTTGTTCCATATATCCCCGGCTTGTCAGTCAGTGAGTCTTTTGACTTAGAAGGTGGTGTTGGTTACATTGTCAACGTATTAGCTACACAAGAAATGACGCTTGCCGGAACGGTTTGGGATAATTCTACTAAACCGGCAGCAGCTCCAGTTTGGATAGACAAAGAATTTAGTCAACCTTTTTGGGCATTTGTTATGGCATTGGACACAAACGTTTTAATGTCTGCGTCAGCCATTGAGGTTACCAATTTAAGAACTAGCCAAAACCTGATTTTGCCTGTTGATAGTGGATCTCGTGCTCTAGCAAGTTTTGTTGATTTAAATCGACGCCCCGTAGTTGCAATTGGAGATCAAATAAGACTTCGCGCTTTAACCGATGATGGTCGAACGGCTTTCGAACCGGTTACAGTCATTTTGTCAGATCAGGATTTACAACGTGCAGTCAGTTACCATTCCGTAAGCTGGCAGCCTTTGCCTGATCAGACTCGTCTACTACAGAATTATCCTAACCCGTTCAACCCAGAAACCTGGATTCCTTATCAATTAGCTAATGATGGTTTTGTGGTTATGAACCTTTTCAATTCTGATGGAGATCCGATCCGACAACTTAGGCTTGGGCATCAAGTCGCAGGAACTTACTACAATAGAGATCGAGCAGCTCACTGGGATGGTCGCAACGGTCAGGGCGAACAAGTTAGTAGTGGCTTGTATTTTTACCAAATTGAGGTAGTGGATTATCCATCCTCAATGGGTCTGGATAATTCTAGCTCAGATAATCGGTTGAAAAAGATGATTATCCTAAAATAGGATTCCAATGGAAACTCCATTCATCATTGACGAAATCCCACTAGATGAACAACAGGCTATATTGCAAAAAGTCGCAACTTTTGTTGTTCGTCGCAGACTCACTGCTCCTGCTATTCTGACTCTAGAGATGTGTAAACCCTTACACCTAATTGGAGGCCAGATGATGATCGCACTCAATCCATTTGTGCAAGCCATATTTAACACCGCCGACTTTCAAAAATTTGCTCTTATCATTGAGCAAGACAATAATATAGAACGACTAATTCAGTTGATTGAAGAAAGCGATAGAGAAAATCAGTTTGATTCTTCTAGTTCGTAAAATCCAGAAATCAAACCCACAGTGTCCACGAACCATAACATCCAGTCAATTTTAGCTACTGATTGTGGTAGTACAACGACGAAAGCAATTCTGATCGAGCTGCAGGCGAATGGTAATTACCAATTATCCGTTCGCGGTGAGGCCCCCACCACAGTCGAATCTCCGGTAGAAGATGTGACTGTTGGTGTGATCAATGCCATAACCGAAGTACAAGAATTATCTGGTCGACGAATACTTGATGACAATCAACAGATTATTAAACCGCAAATTGCAGACCAAGGGGTAGATCTTTACATTTCTACCAGTAGCGCCGGGGGAGGGTTACAGATGATGGTCGCCGGGGTTGTTCGCAACCTTACAGCTGAGAGCGCAGAACGCGCAGCTTTAGGCGCTGGTGCCATTGTAATGGATGTAATCGCTACCAATGATGGACGTTTGCCTTACCAGAAAATTGAACGAATTCGCCAGTTGAGACCAGACATGATCTTACTCTCAGGTGGGACCGACGGTGGCACTACCACACACGTTGCGGAAATGGCAGAAATATTATCAGCGGCTAATCCGCAACCACGATTAGGTCTCTCTTATCAGTTGCCTGTTATTTACTCCGGCAATAAAGATGCCCGACATATTGTCTCTGAAAGTTTGTCAGATAAGATGTCCTTGGAAATGGTTGACAACCTGCGACCTGTATTGGAAGAAGAAAATCTGATGCCAACTCGTATGAAGATTCAAGATCAATTCTTGGAGCATGTAATGGCACATGCTCCTGGCTATAAAAAGCTGATGTCTTGGGCTGATGTGCCGATCATGCCCACACCAGGTGCAGTTGGTTCAATCATGCAGACTATCGCTGAGCAAGATAACATTCAGGTGGTTGGAGTTGATATTGGTGGTGCTACAACTGACGTATTCTCGGTTTTCCGTAACCGTGATGATGTTCCCGTTTTCAATCGAACAGTTAGTGCTAATCTGGGAATGAGTTACAGCATTTCTAATGTGGTTGCTGAGGCAGGACTAGACCAAATCCTGCGCTGGTTACCAGTTCAATATGTCGAAGCGGGTTCTACTGAAATTGGCAACCAAATTAAGAACAAGATGATTCGACCGACTACCATACCCCAAACCGTTTCTGATCTGATTTTGGAACAAGCTATAGCTAGAGAGGCCCTACGCCTAGCTTTTGAGCAACATAAAGACTTAGCTGTCGAGCTCCGGGGAGTTCAGCAGCAACGGACCATCTCTGATGCATTTGACCAGACCGAGTCAGGCCAAACATTAGTTGATCTAATGGCGCTAGATCTGTTAGTAGGTAGCGGTGGTGTACTATCTCACGCGCCACGTAGACAACAAGCCATGATCATTATGATGGATGCCTTCCAACCAGAAGGAGTTACCCAGTTAGCCGTAGATAGTATCTTTATGATGCCTCAATTGGGTGTATTAGCACAAGTGAACCCCGAAGCGGCAACACAAGTATTTAAGCAAGACTGCCTAATCCACCTAGGATCTTGTATTGCCCCAATTGGTTCGGAAGGTAAGCTGAAAATCATGGTTGATTTACCGAGTGGTAAAGTGGAAGAAGAAATTTCCGCCAACGAAATCCATTGTTATCCACTGCCAGTTGGAGAAACTGCGCATGTACACCTACAACCTGATAGACATTTTGACCTAGGTGCAGGTGGAGGTGTAGCCGTGGAAAAAGTAGTTACAGGTGGAGTTGTTGGACTCGTGGTAGATACACGCGGACGACCGCTGGATCTATCTCGGTCAAGTATCACAAATGATCATAAAACCCGTTGGTTAAGTACCTTGGACCTCTATCCCTAAACCTGTATTTTTACTTCTTTGAATGAGTTTAGTAGAAAGAACATTCGTCGTCTAATTTAGTGATCCAAGGACCAAAAGAGAGTGTTAGAATATTTAAAAATGCAGATTCAACAAACCCAACGCTCTAGGGTAATTGTCTTAACTGACATTACTAATGAACCTGACGATGAACAATCTATGGTTCGTTTCCTATGTTACTCTAATGAGTTTGATATTGAGGGGCTGGTAGCCACAACCTCCTGTTGGCTTCGGGACCGAGTTGCGCCAGAGCAAATTATAGAGAGAATTCAAGCCTATGGGCAAGTAAGAGACAATTTGCTACACCATGCTCCATATTACCCAACAGCCTCATCCCTGTTAAACCTCACTACGACGGGAATTCCCATCTACGGTATGGATGGAGTTGGCCAAGGTAAATCATCAGCAGGTTCTCAACTGATAATCGATGCAGTCGATAAACCAGATCCACGACCGGTGTGGATTTGTGTTTGGGGAGGAGTTAATTGTTTAGCCCAGGCGTTATGGGAAATTCGTCAAACACGATCTGTTGTAGAAGTTGACAAGTTTGTTGCTAAATTACGAGTTTATACGATCTCGGATCAAGATAATAGTGCGCCTTGGATTCGGCAAGAATTTCCTAATTTGTTCTATATAGTTAGCCCAGGTTACGAAGAAAATGGTGCAGGTGGCTATCATCATTCAACTTGGGTGGGTATCTCCGGAGATAAATTTCATGGACGTTTTTCTGGTGCTGACTTTGAGCTTGTCGATAACCTCTGGCTAGATCAACATATCCGATATAATCACGGACCATTGGGAGCCTTACACCCACAGACCAAATTTTTGATGGAAGGGGATACTCCTACTTTTTTGTACCTAATTCCAAATGGTTTAGGTGTACCAGAATTGCCTAATTATGGAAGTTGGGGAGGGCGTTATGAACTGTATACCCCTGATCAAATGCCATGGCATTACCAGAAAGAAACTCGTCCTATATGGACGGATACCACTGATCAGGTACTTGGCCACGACGGTAAAATATACCAAACCAACCAGGCTACCATCTGGCGTTGGAGAGAAGCGTACCAACACGATTTTGCTGCTCGTATTGATTGGAGTAACACTGATAATTTTGAATCAGCGAACCATAACCCAATCGCAGGTTTCGCTGGTGATGTTAGTCGCGGCGTAGTTCACTTGACAGTTCAATCAGGTCAAATGGTTGAGCTAAGTGCTGAAGGCTCGGCTGACCCAGATGGGGACGCCATTGCCGCCTGTTGGTTTCAATACCAAGAAGTTGGTAGTCTGAAGCAGAAGATTGACATTCAAAATCACTCCGAAATTAAGGCTAGCTTTATGGCACCTTCCGTTCAAGAACCTGAGACGATACATATTGTCTTGGAAGTCAAGGATAATGGAAAGCCTTGCCTGTATAACTATCGACGGGTCGTCGTCGAAATTCTGCCCAGATGAGGTAATTATATGTCAAGTGATTTGGGGTTTTTTGCAAATCCTGTGTCGTTTTCCGGGAAAAATGCCATCGTGACTGGTGGTAGCCGTGGCATTGGCCGTGCCATCGCCTTAGAACTTGCTCGGAAAGGCTGCAATTTGCTGATCAATTATAATAGCAACCGAGATGCGGCTATCGAAGTTCAGCGGCTTATTCATCAAATGGGACGTCGTTCTGAAATTATTCAGGCCGATGTAGGTAAGATTTCTGATCACGAAAAATTAGTTCAATACACAGTTGAAACATTGGGGTCAGTTGATATCTTGATTAATAATGCTGGTATTACTAGAGTTTCTGACATATTAGCGGAAAAAGTTGCAGATTACGATATTGTAATGAATACCAATCTGAGGGGGCCTCATTTTCTCACTCAGCGTGTAGCCAATTATATGATTGATCACAGTATAAGAGGTGCGATTGTTTTCACTCTTTCTATTTCTAGCCAAGTGGCCTCTGACAATCGAGCTGCCTACTGTATCTCTAAATCAGGTTTAGAAATGAGTATGCGAACTTTCGCAGGACGGCTCGCCGAAGAAGGTATCAAAGTCAATGGTGTTGATGCTGGTGTTACTGACACAGATTTGGCTAGGGTGAGAGTTCCCGATTACGTTGAGGCTGCAGATAAAGGTTACATTTTTATGTACCGCCCTGGGCAACCCGAAGATGTA
>JAYZAL010000028.1:0-20483 GCA_036339735.1 Candidatus Poribacteria bacterium | reverse complement strand
GCCCTCTTTGACGGCAAAGATACGTTCTTGCTCTGCTAGGGCCATCATTGTTTCAACAGGATAACCAAATCCATCGGGGTTAACTTGATAAAAAGCAACGGGCAGATCACAATTATCAAACACCTTTCCGAATCGCTCCAGCGCTCCGTTCACGGTTGTGTAAACTTTATTGTTAATCGGCATGACCAAAATGGCTTCGGCCCCAGCCTCCTCTGCATCTTTGGCCAGTAGGCCTAGATCCGACTCGATTTTGGATTCGCGAACTGCGGCGATGATTGGCATTTTGCCACCAGAGGCATCAATGGCCTTTTCGATCAAAACTCTTTTCTCGTTCCGCGTGAGGGTATTGTCCTCCATCGATGCGCCGTTTACCATGATGGCAGTGACACCGTCAACGGAGCATACATCCTGCACATGTCGACCGAATTCGTCATAGTCAACTTCCATTTGTTTATTGAATGGCGTCAAAACGGCGGGTATCACACTGTTAATGGGGATTCTTTCGGGCCTCATGGGTTTTCTCCTTTTCGTCTTTCGACATATGTGGGATTTTTTTGTTGTGGTTTTTTATGAACGGTAAAAAGGCCTGACAAAACCTATGATAATAAGTGGTTAAGGTAACCCTACGACACACCGAAAACCATAGTAGGAGTTCTTAACTTGCGGGAAATTGAAGCTACGGTAAGCCACACGCAAATAATAGGCACAGTTAAGCCAAGCCCCTCCTCGTGTAACTCGTAATCCTTTCGGGCTTGATGCTGGTCCCTTTGGATCTTTCTTCGGGGAATCCAAGTAATAATCTTTACTGTACGAATCAGCACACCATTCACTAACGTTACCTACTATATCGTACAATCCATATCCATTAGGAGATAGACTTGCGACTGGGGCCGTTGTTTGATCCCACTCATCTTTACCTTGCTTACCATTAAAATTAGCATAATGATTAGCAAACTTAAGCTCGTCACCCCAAACATAACGTTGGCCCTTTAAATTACCACGAGCCGCTTTTTCCCATTCGGCCTCCGTCGGCAACCGTTTGCCTGACCATTCAGCATACGCTATGGCATCATTCCAATTAACATAGACCATTGGATGATCGTCACTCGGCGAGCAAAGGTTTACATTATCCCAATTCCCATTATACTGATATCCGCTTTTCAGCAAAAACTGCTTAAATTCACCGACTGTCACTTCAGTAATATCTATGTAAAAGGCATTTAGATCGACTACATGTACTGGCTGTGCATTCTCCATTAATCCATCTGGTTCATTTTTCGAATCCCCCATTTCAAATGAGCCAGATGAGATTAGAACCATTCCTTTATTATCTTTATCCCACGTTATTTTTTTCGGCGTATCGATCCTTTTCCTTGTCAATACAACCTCAACCACTTGGAAACTGGCATTAAAGGAATCAGTACTACCATCTGTGTTTTTCCATGAAACGATGAAATTTGTCACCTGACCTAATGGCAGATTGGCATATTCGATCTTGGCCCGATTTATAGAAAGAGTTAATGACTGACCGTTAACAAAAACAGTTCCATTTTCGATATTATTATCATTATCAAAACTAATGATAATAAACCCACTTGGATTAATTTCACTGCCGACAATAGGAGAAGTTTGCTTAACTATAGCCACTCCACCAAGATCTTGCTCATTTTCTGAACAACCAAATAAATGCGACAGAACCAGTAAAATCAAACTAATTTTTCGTATCATAAAGTCGATTTAACTCCACAACAAATTGCAAAGATCTGAAGTAACGTCTGATCTGATCTAATTCTTACAAGTTTACTGTATACAAAAGGATCGATGTGCTCTGTTGTGTTCGTTGGTGTTTCGATTAGAGTAGACATATCTGCTGAATTAAGCTGCCACGGTAATAACGTAATCCTATGTTTCAGGCTAGATTTTCTGTTTGCTTAAATCCTTGTTCTAAATAGCTTATTGAACACCTTTCACTATTGTAGTTACTTTCACATCAATTTAATGTCCGTCTAGTTGCTAACCATATAGGGAACTCACACTTTTTCGACAGGTCGTTTCATCTAGAATTTGTGTCTTCCGACCAGTTGATTTTCTAGATGTTTTATAACCCTTTATTTTCTTGAACAATTCTCGTTCACTTGACTGAAGCATTCAAAGGTGATGATTATCTATAATTAAGCATTATCAACTTAATTGAAATGTGTTTAGTTTTTTTCGATTACCTAAGTATTCAGCTGGTAATTGAGAATAGATGAATTAGGCTGGGGCCGCTATCTTTCTATTACAATAAACACAGAATGATTTACGATACTTGATGAAATAACATTCACCATTCTGCTAATAATTGTTGCATTGGATGGGTATAAGAAACTGACTCTTATGAGATAGAAAGGTCAGTTCCTTACCCATATCTTAGTTTTACTTTTTGGCATAATTGGTGCTGATGTGTGGCTTGTTTAACGAAATGATCTCGCAATAGACCTTGTGCTTATTTCCTCCAGAATTACTGATCAGAATATCTCTGGCCAAAATTCGTGATCTATAGCTGAGTAACAAATTTAAATCATTATGCTCTATTTTTCTATTATGTATGGGTGATAAGAATAAGATACTTTGATTCGAAATGCCAAAACAAAACATTAAAACGGATACTTCGTTAATAAACATTCATGCAAAGAAGTTTGATCAAATCTGGCAGCATTTCCAAAATGTTTTTTCCCCGAATCCATATGATCCCAATCAAGTAGCTGGATTTGAGGGGCGAAAAACCAGTTTGGCTATTAATATACCCATTCGACACTCTGAAATAATCAATCAAATTTAGCAATTTTCTTCGTTTTTAGTTGGTTTCGATGGTCTCTGTTTCATGCTTGAGGAATACTATCATATCACTGTCAAATGGATAGGGTTTTTGGTTGATCAGAAGTAATAGGAATACGATATCACGACAGAAATACTTGGCTCAAGTATAAAGAAAACCGAAGATATCATCCTCCGGATGTCCTCTTTTACAGTATTGTTAAAAGGAATTAACGCTTTGGGTAGTTTTGTTATTTGTGAAGTCGATGACGATAGAATTATCAATCATTTACAGGAAAGATTTCACCAAGATGTAACTCAGATTCCACTCTATTCTTTAGAAGGTGAAGGGTAGCTACCACACCTCAGTTTAGCGGACATAAAGTCGCGGAAAATCATTGGCAAACTACAAAAGGATTTGCGACAGTTTAGGGATGTTGAATTGGGAAAAGTTCTAATCAATGAATTTAATATAACGAAAGCAATCTTGCAAGAGTCGCACCTTATCTGTACTCCTATAATACTTTTCGCATTTGAAATGAGTAACAGATCATTTTTAACCTCGGCTTTAACAGACACCAGTAAAATTAGTTCTCACTTATAAAACCTAAATCTCATATCTAAATATTAATTCTAAGGGCTAGTAACATGACGAACTCGGCAAAATTTGAGGATTCTGATTCTATACACGGTAGGGTGGATCTAGATTCAACGATTAACAATAACAAACGTGGCTACCTAATCGATATGGATGGAGTTATCTATCGTGGTAACAAACTAATCCCTGGATCTGATTACTTCATAAAACAGTTGTTGGAAAAACAGATCCCATTTTTATTTGTGACTAATAACAGCCAGCGCAGTCGGTGTGATGTCGTTCTGAAATTATCTAATCTGGGAATTGAAGTTGAAACACATCATATTTTTACCTGTGCTATTTCTACTGCCCGTTTTCTTGCCCAGCAAAATCCATCTGGCTCAGCATATGCAATTGGTGATGCTGGTTTATTGAATGCTCTACATATAAATGGCTATGCTATTAATGAAACTAATCCTGATTACGTGGTTGTAGGTGAGGGACGATTAATCAACTTTGAAGTACTGGAAAAAGCGTTAAAATTTATTATGGAAGGAGCAAAATTGATTGCTACCAATTTAGACCCCAATTGCCCGATTGATGGTGGAATGCGACCTGGTTGCGGATCGACAGTTGCTTTTCTAGAAACTGCTTCTAACCGAAAAGCTTTGAATTTAGGTAAACCTAGTCCGATCATGATGAGGATGGCACGTAAAGAACTCGATTTGAGAACGGAAGAGGTAACGGTCATAGGTGACACAATGGACACAGATATTCTGGGAGGACTACAAATGGGCTACCGTACTGTGTTGGTTTATAGTGGTTCAACTCAACCCCACGATTTAGCTCAATATCCATATACACCATCCTTGGCAGTATCATCCCTGAAAGACCTAGTAACAGAATTATAATTCTGTTACTAGGTACCATTTTTGTTAGCGACGACCTTATTAACTCACGCTCACTCATAATCTTTCCACTTCCAAATCCTTTGGAACTCATGCCTCAATTGGTTTATTTGTAATCCCGTAACCAATTTTAGTCTCGATCGCTCGCAATTTAGATCCGGTTTTCTTGTTAAATTGTGATATGTTATAATGTAACATGATGTGGTTTGCTTTGGCTGGGGGCATATTGTGACAAAATGTTCGATTGAAGAAATCAAAAATTAAATTTAGGGTCAATTTTTTATCTAACACATATAAGTGGAGTTTCTCATTCTTAACTAAAATTACCTGTTCTCAAATGTAAGATTTTTTCAACATATATCAGTACAAATATCGAAACTATGGACAGTTTTGGGCTTCAAAAAATATTTATTTTTATCCGGTGTTTGTTCGTAATTTACGGGCTGCAGTTACTTTCACCAAACTAAGAGTAACTTACAAAAGGGATATCCTGATTATCCGACAATCCAAAAAATATCAGTTAAGGCTGAATAGTCTTTATAAACTGATCTCTTTAATTTGTTTCCTTTCGTCATCAATATCGATCAAATCGGCGGAAATAAGAGGACGGATCATTGATGCTCAAAGAGGACAACCTATCAGAGGCGCAAATGTATTTGTAAGTCCAGGTGAAATAGAGGCTCAATCAAAGGATGATGGGAGATTTATCTTGCTAGGAGTTCCAAAATCTGAGGTGAATATAAAAATTTCGTCGATTGGTTTTACTGAATTAAATTTGAAAAAGCACCTATATAAAGAGCTATCTGATCTTGGTTTGGTGACTTTATCATCAGAAATTATCAAACTAGATGAAATCTTGGTTAATGACGCTTCTATGCAAACCCATCATTCTCTATCATCATTGGATTTGGTTCCAAATGAGGATGGAGTTATCGACTCCGATTTAGCTGATTCCTTATCAGATTTACCTGGTATAACCAAAGGCGCAATGGGACCTAATGCCACACGTCCAGTTTTAAGAGGATATTCTGGAGACCGGTTCAAAATTACAGAAGGTGGAATCACCTTGGGCGATTTATCCCAGACTTCTGCTGATCATGCTGTAGCCAATGACATGGTAGGTGTTGAAAGCATTGAAATAGTTAGAGGACCCAAAAGTTTAATCTTCGGTTCAAATACCATTGCCGGTGTTATTGATATTCGAAAATGGCCTGATTCATATAAACAAGCTAGCCAGCGTAAATATTCTTTTAAAAGTGGGTATCAGTCAGTCAATAATGGTGCGTTTGGGAGTTTTGCTCTACAAGCGCCGTTTAACGGAAAACAACTTCGTTTTCATTCGCTTAGAAGAAAAACTGACAATTTGAAAACAGCAAATGGATTACTACAAAATACAGGATTAGATAAGTACCAATTTTCAGTAGGGATTGTGGATTCTTCGGATTGGGCTGGCAGCAATTTTTCGCTCGATTTATTAGGGATGAACTACGGTATACCCGGAACTAAGAGCGGGCATATTACTGGTGTTACAATAAATCTTGGCAAATCTCAGCAGAGATTCCACTACTTCCGGTATCTATCGTCGAAAATTTTCAAGAAGTTTGACATTGACCAATCTTATATTCATTATGACCATTCTGAATTTGTGACCAAAAGAACTGAGACCTCAGTCAACTTGAATCAGAAAATCTTTGCCCTCCAGAGTAAGCTTACTGGACCGAAAATTACAGCCGGAATGCTACTCCAGTTGCGTGAATTTATGGCTAGCGGTTTTTATTGGACTCCAGATACAAGAGAAATTAATTTCGCTATATTTTCCTTATATGAAAGAAGAATGTTTGACTGGGCTGCCCAAGCCTCACTTAGGTCTGAATTCTTGATGGTTGATCCAAAGGCTGGTTCTCATCGTTTATCCAATATGAAATCTTCTGAAGTGATTAGGCGATACTTCAGCTCTCTGTCAGCAGCATTCCAGATTTCTAAGAATTGGTCAGATTTAGAGACATCGATATCGACCATGCTAACCGGCAAAGCTCCTCAAATTGAAGAATTGTATTCCGACGGCCCACACTTGGGAACCTATTCCTACGAAATAGGAAATCCTAATTTAGGTTTAGAACGGACCATCGGCATTGAAACTAATGCAAAATATGTTTTGTCCAAAGGTTGGTTTCGATTAAGCTCTTACCTGAATTACAGCCCTAATTTCCTAATAAGTTCTAAAATGGGGGATGGCTACAAACCTGGTGCGGACTGGATCGAGTGGGGTAGTGGTTCGGCTGGGTGGCTTTATAAGTACCGGATGCTTGGGGCAGAAACTATCATTACAGGATTAGAGGCAGATTTTATGTACTCCTCTAAGTATGCTGAAATAAGTGGTAATCTATCAAGCGTTTTGGGACACAATTTAGATACAAATAAACCGCTAATATTGATCCCACCGCCAAAAGCAACATTAAATATCGAGTTCAATCCAAAAGGATTTTTGACTAAATTTCAAATTGAAAGGAGTTTTGGACAAAATAGGTTGGGTATATTCGAAACCAAAACCGCCCCTTACGTTTTAGTCAATGTGCATAGTGTTTATAATTTTGGAAATACAATTTCAGGAACGAGTCATAGACTTGCCTTATACATGAACAACATATTCGATGCCGAATATTATAACCATCTATCGCGGATTAAGGATATTATGCCCGAAGCCGGTAGAAGTTTGAGTCTACAGTATGAGATTGACTTTTAAATAGAATTGGTTATTGACTATGGACTAGAGTCGGTGGTCCAATCGGCATTGGTCACAGGCCTGTGCTAAACGAACCGTAGTGCCAATCTGAAACTCATTGTTGTAGATATAATCGACGGTCATAGATCTATCCCCACACCAGTCACATTTACCTTGAAAGTAATTACTTCGTTTGAGAAGAAGATCACTACTCCTTCCTTTTATACTTTGTGTCTCGGATTGTGCTCTTCTGACAATAGACTTAGCCTTTTCCCTCAACTTCGAATCTAATTCAGTCTCAGAGATTTCTAACATTAGGGGATATAGCTTAGGGGAGTTTGGCTGACCTCCATGGTTTTCTTCCAGTGTATGCCAAGCAGCTTTTCGAACTCTCAGATCGCTATCTTGAAGTCCTTTGTAGATCGCGTTCCATGCAGCATCAACCCGTTTACGTAATCGACAAGGACATAGATTTTCCATGGCCTCCAAACGGTCTTTAGGATCCTTAGAATTAGCCATAGTCAAATAGGTTATTAATTCGTTCCCTTTTAATCGAGGTTCATCTTTTTTCATTTTTCGTTTCTTATATTGATTTTTGGCAGATTTCTTCGGCATAATCGTATTTCCAAAACATTAGATCAGATCAATCTCATTCTAGCGTCCGATGCTTATTTGAACAATGGGAGTAGACGAAAAGGGCAAAGGTGTGGAAGAAAAATAGTTTGCAATCGTCACACCGTCAGAATAGAACTAAGCTAGTCACCTTTCTCCTTAGTTTATCAAGTGATTTGGGGATTAATGAAATGGGGTTGTATATACATTCAGTTAGTTTCCTACAAAAAACGATCAAGTTTAATGATTATTAACGACTTAGAATTTGCCTAAGAGCTGACTCTAGAGTCTGATACTGAAAATTATAACCACTGTCATTCAATCGAGTAGGCTCGACTCGTTGGCTGGCTAGAAGTAAAGCTTCTGACATTTGACCAAATAAAACTGAGGTGGCTAACTGGCCTAAGAAACCCGGTACTATAGTTGGGCGCCTTAGAACTCGCCCTAGTGTATTTGTGAACTCAGAGTTTGTAACCGGGTTGGGCGCTACTACATTGACCGGTCCATGAAGTGTATCGGTTCTTAAAACGTGATCAATAATATTAGTCACATCTTCTAAATTAACCCAACTCATATATTGTCGACCGTGGCCTAATTTACCTCCTTGACCCAACCGGAAAACGGGTAACATTTTCGCTAAAGCTCCACCGCTAGGACTTAGAATAACACCGAAACGAAGTTGAACGCTACGAATCCCGTTATCTGACACAGGGAGACAAGCTGTTTCCCAATCACGACAAACGCGAGCCAGAAAGTCATCTCCAGGCACACTATCCTCTGTTAAGATTTCATTTCCACGATTTCCATAATAACCAATAGCTGAGGCCGAAATGAAGACTTTGGGTTTTTGTTCTAATTGAGATATCGTATCGGATATTAATTTAGTTCCTTTTATCCGACTCTCCCTAATTTTGTTTTTTTTCTCTTCATTCCATCGATCTGCAATAGATTCTCCGGCCAAATGGACAACTGCATCAATTTGGCCGGCAGAATTCAGGTCAATTTGGTTCTGATCAGGTAACCACTGAATTTCATTTTCTGCAGTGGGCTGAAATCTCACTAAGCGCAACACTTCATGATTATTGTCATTGAGAAATGGGAGTAAACTAGAGCCAACTAATCCACTGGAACCAGATATTAAAATTTTCACTTTTTCCCTTTTGATTTTTACGTGCTCGATAAAAATTGTCTAAAAACAAAAAACGTCTGAATCGTGTACATTCAAGTTAGAAGTAAAAGATAATCGATAGATGCTCAGTTTTATGGAGTAATTTGTTATGATACTTTTCTGAGATTTATGGGGTTGCTATCTCAGTTTTAGTTTGGCTAATTTTGAACACAAGCCTTGACTCAATTGATTTAACTAGTACTCAATCAGAGAATTTTGTTTCGGCAAAAAATACCCAACGTTTACACAGATAGAGTTAATAAGAAAATACAACTAGAAGTTCAAGGTAACTTACCTAATTTGGCTTTCCCTTTAATTTTTCTTAAATATTTCCTTGAAGTCGAATTTCTCTCGTTTCACTCGATTGTAGCTTATTAAAAACGATTAGAGTTTTGAGAAGACGGACCAATGATATAGTACAATGATGACGACTATGTTTGCATTGGAATTCAAAAAAAGATGTTCAACTTTTTGCTTAGTACACTGTTTATGGTATCTGCTCAAACCCATGAGTTCAATTATGAAATAGTTCTGTTTGCCTAGAGTAAGATACAGCAAGCTAAGTGCACATACCAAGACCGAAAATACGAATTTTCGACAGATATTTATTGATTAGGTATATGTATGATTGAGGTTAGACCAAAATTAGTGAGTAAGAGGTATAAGGTTCCATCGTTCTGAGTTGATAAACTCGAACAAGTATCAGACAAATGAAGACATATCTTTGCATTTATTTATTAGAAATAGTGAAGAAAAATTGCAGTCGAATCCACATATCAAATAAAAAAGGAGACTAAATCTAAATTACTTTCAGATTTCCAAGATTTTTTTGGATGTAGGGAAATTTTATCTGTGACAAACATCATTAACCACTAGCTCCGTATAAACGTAATAGTGTAATCTTGATCAAAGCTAATCTGACATGAAGTAGTAAATATTGCTCAATCAAAAGGCAAATGAGATCGAGAGAAAAAGAATCGTTTCTTAAGAAGTTTACAGACATTAAGTGCTTTTAACAAAGTGGTAAAGTACAATTTCTTTGTCTACTTATACCCAAATAAAAAATAGCAATTTCACTATTAAGTTTGTGAGCAAGAGGCAGGAATACATCCATTAAGGTAGTGGTCTTTATGAAGAAAAACAAGAAAGTTCTAGTATCTAATAATGTTCCAAATCAGCACTGGGTTGGCAATGGATTTTATGTTCGAGGGTTGTTACGTTCTACTGAAGAATTGAAGGAGTTCATCAGTCCATTCATCTTACTTGATTACGCAAGTCCCAGAAGGTTTTCGAGTACTTCCGTTCCAAGAGGGGTAGATGTTCATCCTCATAGAGGTTTTGAAACCGTGACTGTTGTATATCAAGGCGAAATTGAACACCAAGATTCTGCGGGGGGTGGTGGAGTTATTAAACCGGGTGATGTTCAATGGATGACTGCAGGAAAAGGGATTATTCACAAGGAGTTTCATTCGAAAGAGTTTTCGAAAGTGGGTGGAATGTTTGAAATGGTGCAATTGTGGATAAATCTTCCCCAAAAATATAAAATGACCAATCCTAAATACCAAGGTATCAAAAGTGAGGATATTCCAATTCTAGAAATTGGAAAGAATTCTATGCTCAGGTTGATATCTGGTGAATATGAAAATGAGAATGGAGCAGCCTCAACTTTTACAAAGATAAATCTATATGATCTATCTAGCAAGTCTGAAGATGAAATTTCAATTTGTTTAAGTTCAGGGACGAATTCCATCCTGTTAATTTTAAATGGTGAGGTAACTTTATCAAAAAATGAATACCCCAAAAACTCAATTCTAATTTTTGATAAAGCAGGTGAGGTTCTAACATTTAGATCTTCAAAAGATTTTAAAGGATTATTATTAAACGGAACACCGATAGAAGAACCTATGGTAGCTCATGGACCTTTCGTTATGAATACAAAAGAGGAAATCATCCAAGCTATTCAAGATTATGAAGGAGGAACCATGGGAACTTTGTAAACAATCTAAAAATTGAACTCAATCTTTGCTTTTAGAGCATCGCCAAGACAATTGTATAACGACTGGGATTTCCTATGATGAGATGCGTCCGATTTATTAATCTAATTAATCATCGTGTTGCTTCAACCTCTGCTCGATTAACTCAATTTTGATTTTCAAAATGTAGACAGTTGATATGTTCTATTCAGTGAAGGTGCGCACTAGTAGGGGGGTTCTGTACATAGCGATTTTATGACTCGGTTGATTTCTTTGTATACTACGAAGCGGGAAAAGTAATATGCTCTGTTCGAAATTTTGTTTTTGCCAACTGATTAGCCACCACACTCGATAAGTTCTTAAATTGGATTTTGTACTAATTCTGATTGGAGGTCTGATTTTGTACATTTTGCGCGTGTGTCTAGTGTTTTTTGTTATTCACTTAGGTTCCTTATCTGCACAACCAAATCAAGTTTTAAATGATCAACCCCCAGAATTAGGTTGGTATAGAGGGTATGGTACTGATGCTGGAGATCACGTCCATTACGGCATGCAAACTAGCGATGGTGGGTACATAATGGTGGGTGAGACTAACAATGAATCAACAGGATCTGATATTTTAGCGATAAAAACAAACGAGGTCGGCGACCTAGAATGGAAACAAGTCTTAGGTCATAGATCTCGGTCTGACTATGCGACTTTTGTAATTGAAGTTGGAGATTCATTCGAAGCCGAAAAAGGATTTATCGTAGCTGGTGCCACAAATGTGGACAACCAGCAAAGAAGATGTTTGCTGAAATTTGATTTCGATGGAAGTATTATTTGGCAAAGAATCTTTCCTGCGTCGCAAAATAGCTCTATTCGAGGCCTTTGCTTACTGAATGACGATAGTATTATTGCTACTGGATTTATTGATAGCGAACAAGTAGGATACCAGTTTATATCAGATGACGGAAAAGGATTTGTCTTAAAAACAGATAAACACGGCAACCTAATTTGGGACAAAGAATTAACTTCTACTCCCCATGGTATTAGAGTAGAACAAACGGTTGATGGTTTGGCGATTGGTGCTAATGTATGGGTTGAAAATTCGACGAAAGAACATCAGCAGTTATGTTTAATTCTAACCGACTCAAAAGGTAATGAGAAGTTCAGTAAAACTTATGGTGGAGAAAAGAATGACCAAGTCTTCGATTTTTCAGTTACAGTCGATGGCGGATTTATCTTTGCCGGGCATACGCTATCCTATGGCGTAGTTAATTGGGACTTTTTGCTACTTAAGGTCAACAAGGATTTTGAAGAAGAATGGCATCAAACTTTTGGTCAGCCAAGAGGGTATAACGCCAACTATATTCATGACGAAAGTTATGGAGTAAAAGAGTTACCTGATGGCGGGTTCGTCGTTGCAGGAGGGACGGGGGATGAGTACGGATACAGTGAATCTGGCCATAATCTGGGCCCGTCCGACTTATGGTTAGCTTATATAATTAGAACAGATAAAAAGGGCCATTTGAAATGGCAAGGGCTGTATGGTAGCCCCGATGGGAACAATGCGGCAGAATACATCAATCTAACAAATGATGGCGGTTTTGTTATTTTTACTGACTCAGACACCGTTGGTGTAATGAAGCAACACAATTTTGGGTTGATGAAACTAAGGCCTGAAAGATAATGATTCTAAGGTATCCAACTAATCATGAACCTCTCTTGCCTTGATCAGATACTTATCTTTAAATAGTTACAGACGAAGTAATCTTTTTGTTTTGTTAAGTAAAAAACGATTTATCACCGGTTGGAAGCGACGTAGTCGATGTGGCGGTCGATAGTCCAATCAACATCTTTGATTTCAAGACTAGATTTATTTTCTCATCTCAGACCTAAGTTTAGTTACAACAATGGAAAGTTATTTAGACTACGATACGGCTTAAATAGACCAAACTTTGGTAAAACTGCCCAAATCCATTCAATCCTGGAACCTAGGTATCATTTCAAATGTCGAAGAGCAGAATAGTTTCCATCCATATTTATTCTGTTACTGGAAAAATACGGTAAATCTTGGCCTGAAAGAGAACGGTATTTGTGGACATCCAAGTCGATCAGCTTACTGGAAAGGTAAAAACGAGATTAGTGAAACTGCATCTAATGGGACTTACTTCTATCAGTTAAGAGCTGGTGATTACACTGAAACAAGGAAGTTAATTATACTGAAGTGGTTCAATTTACCACTAAAATAAACTGAATGCAGTTCTCACTGTCGATCCATAGTTCTCTGTTGTCAATTCTAAGTTCTCCATTTTAGAATGATGCCCATCGATTGATCGCGCTGGGTACGTAATAAATGGTAAGCAGTTTCGGCTTCAGTATAGGGAAGTTGATGTGATATTAAGTGGTTGACATTCAGTGTGCCCTGACAAATGTATTTTAAGATCTGCGCTCGGTTGTATTGTTGAGTCCAAGGGAAAACTGCTGTTGGCGTGGTAGGGCATTTGGGTTGGTGAGCACCGATCATGATCAGTTCTTTTTCATGAAATGACATAAGGTCTAGTTCCACCTTTCGATGCCATATCGATCCTAGTAGTATGATGCGCCCTCCGATCCGCATCATATCAAACAGTTTAGGGAGTACATCTGGGTATCCGGAAGCCTCGATTACTACATCTAATCCTCGACCTTCGGTCAACTGCTCAACGTGATTGTTAAGATCAGAGATAGTTGGGTTTAGGATAGAGGTAGCCCCCGACATGATGGCTTTTTCCAGCCGCTGGTCTATTAGGTCAACAGCTATGGATTGATCGCAACCTGTCAACTTAGCTAACTGCAGCGCTAGTTGGCCAACTACGCCCATACCGGTAACCATTAAATGTTCACCAAACTCAAGCTTCGCTTTTCGAACGCCATGTATAGATACACTACCCAACACACCGAAAGAGCCAGCTTCGAAAGAAACCTTATCTGGTAGTTTTACTAGATATTGTGGAACAGCAGGAACATTGACATGACTAGCATGTTGGCCTAGTGATAAGACTCGATCACCGACTTGATAGCCATCAATACCGTCGCCTAGGGCCAGAATAGTCCCTACATTTGAGTATCCAGGAATAAAAGGTTGTTTGCGTTCTTGCTCTTGGGTACCCAGTTCAGTTCCAGCGCTAATCAGAGTAGAATGCGTCTGGACTAATACTTGCTGTCTGGAAGGATATTCAATCTCAAAGTTGGCAATTTCAACTCTATTGTTAGGCTGGACTAGTAGCCGGTGGCCGTATTTTGGGATTGAGGACATCGCCATCTGTCAGTTTTATCAGGTCATGCCACGAGAACGAAGGTACTCTAAGCTCATATGGGCTGATTCCAGCGGTGAACGAATACAACGATCCTGTTCAACTACATACCATTCAATACCTGCTAAAGATGCAGCGGAAAATATTTCGTCCCAACTTAAGATACCATGTCCAATCTCAGCAAATGGACATTCTTCGTTTGCCGGAGCCTGATCCTTAATGTGTAGACGCGGTAGACGACCTGCATATTTGTTAATATAGGCCACTGGGTCCTCACCTCCAGCTTTTATCCAATAGGTATCTAATTCAGCTTGTATATCTACCTCGGGAATCGTGTCAAATAGGTAGTCAAGACCATATTGACCATCCACTTTGTCCTCAAATTCAAAGGCGTGATTGTGATACAAGATACGAAGTCCAGCTTCTGATGCTTTGGCACAGCCTTCGGCCAGTTCAGCTACAACTCTTTTCCAGTCGCCATCGTTCTGGCGCAATTCTCCACCAATACCACACATCAGTGTATTAATACCGAGTTCCGCACAGTTTTCAACAGTTTGCGGCAAGTTATCTCTCAATCCAGTAGTAGAAGTACCACTACCGATCAGAGTTAAGTTATTATCATTCAACAACGAAAGATAATCTTTGTTAGACATTCCGGTTGGTGTTCCACCTTCAACACCTTGGTAGCCAATCTCAGCCACAGTTTCAATAGTCCGGACTGGATCCTGAACTAGATCGTCTCGAACGGTATAGAGTTGTAATGCAATTGGAATCATATTTCGACCTCATCAGAAGACGTCCACTTTAGACTTAAGTACTTGACATCTAAATATTTGGGAATTTGACCTAAAAATTTTTGACGGATAAATCAGAAAAGGGAAAAAAGTGAAAGCTGGTATCAATCGACTACTAACTTTCACTTTGAGTAAATATGAAGAAGGTTTCCTAATTCGACATTTTTACTGTTTCACTTTAGCCCAAGTGATAGCCAGTTTGTCAGTGGCCTCGACTAATAATACATTTTGTTCAATTCCTTTCATTACTGTCTTTAATTCGTCAGTGCTCACCGCCTTGTTGAAAATGATAACTTCGTCTAGTAGCCCGTCCCAACTTTCGCTTCCTTGACGACCGATGTTTGCAAAGTCGAACTTGGTTAATTTTCCACCTTTATATTCAACTTCTCCAACCGATTTGGCATTAACATACTGAGTTGCTTTCTTTTTTTCAGAGTCAATCACCATAGATATGTGGTACCAAGTATCAGCTTTGAGCTTCTCGTTCTTAGGGAAGTTAACTTTCCCTGCCCCAGACGGAATGATCCGCCCCCAGAGTGTTGATGAGTTTTCTACCCACATTCCTACGATTTTGGTATCAGGGTTTCCACCATCTAGCTCGCCGGCCTGAATGTGAATAAGACCGATGTTGTTAGAAGCTAAATTTTCATAATTAGCCCACATGGCAACTGTTAACGAGTCGCTATGTGTCACAGGAACTCGCACATTATGAAGCTTAGCTGCAGTATACTGAAGACATCCACCAAATTTGCCGTTTTTTACCCATTCTGGGCTGGCAATTAATTTCCCATCGTTTTTATTTCCTGAACTATCTTTAGCGACATCACCTTTTCCTTCATCGAAAAGCCAAGCACCAATCACGTCTTTTTTATCGACTGAGAAACTCGGTAAATTAATTAGTAAAGTGAAAAACGATACGGCTAGCATTTTATAAATTATTTTCAAAATTTTTATACCTCTCTAGAAGTCAGTGATTGATCAATATAAGATGTGCTTTTCGTGCATGAAGTCCAGCAGAATATAACAACGATTTTATTAATTGTAAAGGTGAAGTGTCAGGATTAAAAAGTTTCGGTTTGTCAGCCGAATTTTATCTGTATTCGTAGATTAGTTTCTCCTTGCCATATTTTATTAAGGTAAACAGAGATAAAGATTAAAAGTAGAATTAATACTATTTGGAACTTGTATTCAGTGAGATGGTGCCCAAAGAGAATAATTAGTTAAATACGAAAGAAGACGATAACGCTGTTTTAAGAAGAATGCCAAAGAGTTTATTTTTGAAGAAAAATCACAGCAAATTTTTCGCATATAACTGTGGTATTGTGGTAGTTTATTCGTTGTTGGTCGTCCATTTCCTTCTTTTATTTTTGGAATTACTTAGCATAGTTTGACACACAGTGATATCTCGCATGGAGCTGGAGAAGTAAAAACGTATTTTATTCCTTTAGTTTTCAAGTTGATTTTATAATGTCCCTGATGATGGTAAATAAATTATCAGGCGTAAAAAAGTGTAGGTCGTTGAACCCTATCAAGATCATTTTATCTCCGTATATAGATATCTGTTATTATGCTTGCTTGTCATAGTTTGAATCTAAAACCATACTGAGAAAATCGGTTTGTTTTATCAAGATATTCATTTGGAGTCGTACTCGGGTCAAAAGTTGAAGATACTAATTTTTTTATTTTTGTTGATATCGGCAGTCAGCGGAACGGGATATACACAAGACCAATATGATTGGAGGCTGGTCCTTGAAGATCTAGATATTGAAGCCATGTACCTAGATAATTCTGGTATTCTCTGGTTAGCAACTAGAAATGGCCTATGGCAAAAGGATCAAGAGATTTGGCGTCGCATTGATGGGTTTGGTGAGGTCGGTGCTATTTATCAAGGCGAAAGCGGTACTCTTTGGGTAGGGGATGAAGATGGCCTCTGGTACCAACAAGGAGACAGTTGGCAGCAACCCGAAGGCTTCAACTACGGTGGAGTATCTGCGATCTATGAAAATGAAGAAGGACTTTGGGTAGGAAGTCAACTTGGACTGCTACGTCGAGATGGAAATAGATGGAAGGTCATTGTTGAAGACGAGGAAGAAAACGATTGGTGGTTTACGGGGCTGGGTGAAAGCGAAGACGGAACTTTTTGGATGATCGCAGAAGGGGAGTTCCTCGCTTACCGATTACCGCCGTCAGTTTCGAGAGCAGACAGTACTACGAGATATGTCCATCCAGATGGGTTTATGCATGAAGATAATGAGGGCAATATTTGGCAACAATATCCCGAGGAGTTTGGCTGGGCACGTACTATGTATACAACTAGTGATAATCGGTTGTGGTTAGGAACTGAGACTGGGCTTTGGTTATTGAAGCAAAATAGCTGGCAATTAGTTTCTAATGACATCGGCTGGGTACTTAGTATCTATGAAACAGCAGATAAGGATCTACTGTTAGGAACTATGACTGGTGTCTGGCATCAGGTCAATAATAGCTGGTTGCCATTGTCTGACTCTGGGCCATCTTCTATAGTCAGTGCTATGAAAGAGAGTCGAGATGGAACTTTGTGGGTGGGCACGTTTAATGGCCTTTGGCGCCAGGTTAACTTAGGATGGAAAAAAGCTCAAGTTGAAATCGGACCAATCATGCCAAGGGATACGTTCTTTGAAAGTCAAGATGGAACTTTGTGGGTGGAAGCTCAAAATGGAATCTGGTATCAGAAGGGAGGCAGTTGGCAGCAACAGACTATTAAGAAGTTTGATAATTTTAGCAAAGGTATCTATGAAACCAAAGATGGCAATCTCTGGGTGGTAGCCAATACCGGAACATTCAAAAAGCAGGAAGACAATTTCGATAAAAATGGCCTCTGGCGTCAGGACGGTAATGGTTGGCAAATGGTTCTTGAGCTTTCTAGTAGTGACGATGAATTTTCTGCTTTTCATGAAACCGAAGACGGTACCCTTTGGCTGACAACAACTACTTGGGAAGAACTGACAGATAAAGATATTTCAAGACTTTTACGTCGAGATGGTAATGGCTGGCAAATAGTTCATGAAGTAAACAGTTGGATAGAGTTTATCTATGAAACTAAGGATAATACACTATGGTTGGGGACGGGTGAAGGGCTCTGGTACCAAGACGGAATAGGTTGGCGAATAATTCCCGACTTGCCTGGCGAAACTCCCATTATGTATGAAAGTAAAGACGGAAAACTTTGGGTGGCAGTGGATAATAACCATGGAGAAAGTGGACTTTGGCGACAAGATGGGACAGGCTGGGAATTGGTTATTGAAGATATTGGTTGGGCCATGACTATTTACGAAACCCAAGACGGGTCGATTTGGCTAGGAGCAGAATTTGGCCTCTGGCGAAAAAAAAGTGGTGAGATAGAATGGTCCAAGGAAATACATGTCACAGGGGGTGTTTCTGCTATATTTGAGGATGCAGATGGTGTTTTATGGATTGGCGAGATGATGGGTACTATCTGGCGTAAAACGGGTCGTGATGATGATGAATTATGGTTCAATTATGATTTGTTGGCATACAACCAATCGCTTGGAATACCTAATAATGGTGTTTCAACAATATACCAAACCTCGGACGGTATCCTTTGGTTTGGGGGGTTAGGTGGGTTAGCTCAATATGCACCAGATTCTAATCTACCAACTGTCAAAATTTTGTCAGTTGACAATCAGCCACCCGTTGATAACTATTTAACGGGACGGCCGGTGGTGACATTTCAGTGGGCTGCGGATGATATAGAAACTAGAAATGAACACATGAGGTATCAATATAAAATCGATGACCAAAAATGGGTACATAATCTTTTTAGTTCTTATGATAAAACACTCAGTCCTGACGGCATAATTCAGCAGACAGAACTCACCCAGAAAATAACTACACCTGTCTTAGAAGATGGTGAGCATAGATTCTCGGTAAGGGCGATTGACTATGACGGTAATGTTAGTAGGGTTGTTAACTTCGATTTTTCAGTTGATACTGTTCGGCCAATTGTGCTGGTCACTAATCCTATTTCTAACCAGATAGTAGGAGGAGAATTAGCCATTCGTGGATCTATACTGGATAATGATTTGTCTCAGTTTCACATAGGATACCTTTCACCACCAAGTCTTCCTGACATGAAGGACAAAAATGAGAGCGCACCTCAACCCCCGCCTCGTCTGGATGGACCTCATAATGCAAAAGGTACTCCGGGCGGTCAAGGAATTGAAAGAACCAACTTGTTTCAACTGATTGAGACTGGTGATCAGCCTCAGATTTCTTCTGTCTTGGGAAATTGGAACACCTTATCCTTGCCTGATGGAAATTACAAGATGCTGATAGAAGCTATCGATCAACTGGGACATAGAACAATTCGTCAAGTTAACGTCATTCTGGATAATACCCAGCCAGTTATTTCTTTGAAAGAACCTGCAGATGGTCAAAAATTGAGTGGTAATATAAAAATTATTGCTGATGTGAGTGACCTGAACTTAAAACAATACCAATTGAAATACACCCAAGATTTCCCTCTGACTTCAAAGAGTAAATGGAAATCCATTTCAACTTCTTCAAATTTGTTGTCAGCTAATACAGCTCAAATTATTGAGACTTGGAATAGTACAGATGTTTTTGGCCTCGCTCTATTACGCCTATCGGTCTTAGACCACGCCGGAAATTGGCAAACAACTGAAATTTCCATAGATTTAGACAATCTAGAAGCCAAACCCACAGTTCAAATCACTAATCCAACGGCCGATTCCGTTCTTTCTGGCTTAGTTAGGATTCAAGGTACGGCTAGCGATTCCACCCTAACCAACTATAAAATAGATATTGAAGAGCAGAAAAATTTGGGCAAATGGACCACCATTACCTCTCAAACTACAGTAGTTAATTTTGGTGAGCTAGGAACTTGGGATACGACATTAGTACCAGATGGAAACTACCGTCTACGGCTTAGTGGCGTAGACAGTAATGGGTATGAATCACAGATTTTTCTATCAATAAAAGTTGATAATAGCCACCCAATTGCCATGATCCAAACACCCGAAAAAATTATCAACGAGCTATGGATTGTCAGTGGTCTGGTTAGTATTGAAGGTACGGCCTCCGATCAAAACTTCGAATCTTACTGGCTCGAATATGGATTAGGATTTAATCCTGATGACTGGCAACCTATAGCAACAGCTTCGACCAGTTTTGTACAGAACGGTTTGTTAAATAAATGGGATACTAGTCGTCTTGATGATGATGAGTATACTCTTCGATTGACAGTAATTGACCGGGCAGGCTTGAGTAGTGAACATCAGACGCAACTAATCTTGGATAACCAACAAGCGAAAGCAGAACTATTAATTCCTAGCCAAGATCAATATGTCAATGGCCGGTTGGCCATTATTGGAACTGCTAATGACAAAAACTTCAGTAGCTATCAACTGGAGCTAGGTATAGGAGTTACGCCGACCAACTGGCAAGTTTTAACTCGAAGCGAAACTGCTCGCCAGTCAGATGTTCTTTTTAACTGGGATGCTACGGGATTAGAAGGTCAGTACACTTTGAAGTTAATAGTGGAGGATTTTACAAATGACCAGGTCGTGGTGAAGAGACGAATTATAGCAGATAATACACCACCAAAAGCCGAAATCGACCTTTTGGTGTCAGACG